>NZ_AP026867.1:1496785-2136428 GCF_026000115.1 Aureispira anguillae | reverse complement strand
TAACAACGGAAGGCCTGCCAGATCATCAGGTTCAAATCGGCAATGTCTATCAAGCAGGAACGCTTATTTTTCAAGCCATACAACCTAGAATTCCTTGCTTTAAACTTAATCTTCGTTTTCAACGGGATGACCTTTTGTCTCTTTTCTACGAAAAGAAGTGCTATGGCATCTATTTTAAAGTGATTCAAGAAGGAATTATTGAGGCAGGAGATAACATTCAACTGCTAGAAACGTCTACTTACCATTGCTCTATTTCAGATATTGTGCAATCCTTTGTTAGCAAAGGAGAAGACCAACTTTTGTTAAACAAAATTCTCAACATCCCACTATTACCTAAGGGTATAAGACAGAATCTTTCTAAATACAAACAATAATACTTGACGATCTTTGGAGAATCTTAGACTTTCCTTATATTATCTTAATACTCCGCTGATTTTTTAGTCTTTTAACAACTAAAGCATAGCGCTCACGAAGTAAAAAACATAAAAAAGCAAATTGATACGATTTTCTAGCGGAGTAATGTTATCTCATAAAGTTTAGTTTATAAAAGTGTGTTTCGACACCCCCCCAAGCACCACAAATCAGTTACCATGAGCAAAATAGAAGTTAGCCAAAAAATAAAAGAACTAAAAGCCTCTTTAAAAATAATGGGCTCTAATTTATTAGAAGCTGCTCGACAATTTGGAGCCTCTAAAGAAACTAGAACCATTTTAAAAGGGCAAATTGACAATATCAATGAAAATTTTCTTTTTGTTATTGTTGGGGAGGTAAATGCGGGCAAAAGTAGTTTTGTTAATGCATTGTTGGGAAGTCCCGTTTGTGCCACTAGCCACGAAATTTGTACTCAAGATGTCCAGAAAATCATTTATGGGGAATCGGAAAAATTAAGCCAAAACAGTCATGAACGAATCACAACTCGTGAATTTCCAACAGAGATTCTCAAAGAGCTTACAGTGGTCGATACCCCAGGTACCAATAGCCGTGAACTAGATCACCAAATCATTACCGAACGTTTTATCCCCAAGTGTAATTTAGTTCTGTTTGTCTTCCAACTGGATAATATCCATGTGCAATCTGCTTGGGATTTATTTAAGAAAATAAAAGGCGAATGGTCTAAAAAAGTTGTTTTTATTTTAACTAAAGCAGATCGCTATACTGAGGAAGAAAAAATAAACTACAAAAATATATTGCACCAGTATGCTTTGAATGAGCATGTTGAATCGCCGCTTATTTATATTACTTCATCTAAACTTGAGGACGAAGGTAATCTTGAATCTAGTGGTTTTGAGCCAATTCGAGAATACATCAACAAGGATGTGTTAAAAGATGCTGCAACCAATAAAATTATTGAAGATGTCAAGATCATCAAAAAATTAATGGCGGACATTAACCAAGAATTTGATTTGCGCAAAAACAAATATGAAACTGACTTTGGCACTAGAGAACGTATTGATCGCATCATTAGCAGCAAAGAATCATTGACCTTGGCAAATATCCAAGGTTTGACTCAAAAATGCATGAATGCCTATGATGCCAATACCGAAAAAACACTGGAAGAACTCAACAAAGGGATTGGCTTTTTTAGTTTTACCTTCAAATCCATTCGTTCTATGTTTGGCGGAGAATCTACTCAGGATTGGTTGGAAAACATTAACAAGCAACATGTTCAGCAACTCAACAAAGATACCAATCTGGTTTTGGATGGTGGAATTGACAGCCTAAAAAGTGATATTACGTATATGGTCATCGGGGTCAAAGAAGAACTCGATAGCTTGGAAAATTTACGCATCCACCCTACCGAAATGTTCAATAAAATTGATCAAAAACGCAATGAAATTGTTCATTCTTTAAAACAAAACTTAACCGATTTCATTGATAAATCTGACGTTTTTAAAGGAGAAAAAATTGCAAAAGGAAATGGCGTTGATTACACAGGGGTAAATGTAGCTGGTGGAGTGGCAGCTGTTGGCGGTGCTCTAACATTTATCACCCAAATTTCGGTCTTGGATATTACAGGAGGGATCGCTACTGGTTTGGGACTGCTTTTAGCGGGTGGAATTGCCTTTAGCAAAAAAGGAAAATACATTGCTGCGGTCAAAGAAGCACTTGCCCAGAAACGAATGACATTTGAAGAGAGCCTTACTAAGAATTTAAGCAGTTATTTTCAGCAAATCAAAACCAAAATCAACGATCAATTTACCGATTTTGACCATCACCTAAAGTCAGAAAAAAATCAGATTATGGATTATGATAAAATGGCTCATGAGCTCAAAAATGAGTTGAAGGACGTTGAACGTAAAATTTTTAAGGTTTTTTGACAACTCTATCACGACCACAGAGTAGCAGCGCAGCTAAGTAAATGGTGTAAAATCGTAAACTACCTTGCCTGCTTATTACTGCTTTTGTTATAAGTTATAGGTAATAAACTTACCCTTTTTAGTGTTTATCACATGATTTACTGCGTGAGCCTACGGGTTGTCAAAGAATCATTTTTAGATTTCTTTATCTATGAAACAAGCTTTTTTTGATTTTGTCCAGCAACACATCCAACTTGATCCAAAAGAAATGGCTTTTATGGACGAACTATTGCCTATAAAGACCTTTTCTAGAGGAGATTTTCTGTTGCAACAAGAGGCTATTTCGAAGCATTTTTTTTTCATTATCAAGGGTTGTATTCGTTTGTTCTATGTCGTTGATGGGATAGAAAAATCCGCTTTTTTTTATACCGAAAACGAGTTTGTTAGCTCTTACGAAAGTTTTACCAAACAAGCACCTGCCAAACACAATTTTCAAGCAACAGAAAGCACCCAAGTGATTGTAATATCTGCCGATTCTGCTTATAAATTATTGGCTTATTCTCCCAAATTTGACTTTTTAGCTAGGGTCATTATGGAAGAAGAACTATCTACTTATCAAAATATGATCGCCGCTTTTATCACCCTAAACCCCGAACAGCGTTATCTGCAATTTCTCGCCCAAAAAGGCAGTTTAATCAACCGTTTGCCACAACATTATATTGCTTCTTATTTAGGAGTTAGCGCAGAATCGTTGAGTAGAATAAAAAAGAGAATTGCTACCAAAACTAAAAAATCTTAACTTAAGTCAATGGATTGCCGCCTTGTTGCTGTTTATCTTTGTTTTAATAATTTTTTTGGCTCTTTGACAAGTTTTGTGATAAGATCTTAACAACTAAGTAATGAATCTAAATTATTGATAGTTTATTCGAGCAATCTTTTTAATCTTAACTGTGTTGAAAATACTCGCCATAGCTAAGGCTATGACTGTGTTTTTCGCCTTGTTAATATCAAAAATCTTTTACTGCAAATTCTATAAATAATTTTGCCCCATTACTTACAATATATAAAACTATAGGAATTGTAACTTATAGCCCACTCACTATTGCAAAAGGTAATCTTTTTCTTTTGGTCTTGCACAAAACTTGTTATTGAACCCTTATTTTCAAAACAACAGAACAAATGAAAAATCTATATCTAGCCCTAGCCATTATTGGTTTTATTTTACCCAATATTTTTGTTTTAAAAGTAGGCATAGAAACGGGGAATATTTTGCTTTGGACAGATATTCCGACCACCCTCAATAGTATGTTTGCCAATGATATTGCCAGTGCTTTTATGACAGACTTATTTTATATGGTTTTACTGTTTATGATTTGGTCATACCAAGAAGCCAAAAAGTACAAAATTGCCAATTATTGGGTAACTTGGATTTTGACTTTTTTATTTGGCATTGCAGGTGGTTTTCCGCTTTTTTTATATTTAAAATCAAAAGCTGAAACGCTTTAAGTATCCAATTTAAGGAAAGGTTTAATTCTTTTAATACTCCGTTAATTAGCTAGTGCGCTAGCGCTTATGAGCTCCCTGAGGTCGGTTCGTTACACTCGTGAGATAGTTTTTTACTTTTTTACAACTGTTCTCATGAGCAAAGCGAACTAAAAAAAAGCAAAAAAACATCTTGTATTCGATTGATTATTAAGTAACTAATGTTTTGAGCAGTAGAATTACATTGTTTTAATAATCAATCGAATACGATTTTTCAACGGAGTAATGATTCTTTAAAAAGTACGTTTTTTTTTTGGTTCTTGCCTAGCTTTTTATTAGTATGGTATAAAATATGTGGACGCTTCGCTATGAATCAACTTAAACCTTTCTTTTTAAATAGTATTGTATTCTGCTTAATGGTAGCTGCCATCGGCTTTTTGAGTGGTAGAACAATAGAAAATTATGCTCATCAGACGCCTGATGTTGCTACCTATGCACAAGATCTAGAACAGGCCTTGCATCAAGCAGAAGAGGAAATAGAGGGACTATTCAACAATGGTTCCTTTTTATTAAATGCTGTTGAAGGCTATGTCTTGGGAGACACCATCCAAAAGTATATCAACAAGCCTTATACCTTCATTATTTACAACGATAAGGATTCTATCGTATATTGGAACAACAACAAGATTCTCCCCTTCCAGTCTGACATTAAATACACACTGCTAGACACTATAAAAAAAGATAAAATAGGAGAATCCATTTTTCTTAAGATTCGACGCCCCTACGATTTTTTGATCGATGGGGTTAATTATTACTATAATCTTGAAGCGCTCATCCCTCTTTACAGACATTATTCGATCCAAAATGATTATTTAAAAGATCATTTTGCGTTGATGCCCAAAAGTTTTTCAGACTTTGTTACCATTAGCGAAGAAGCAACAGCGTTTAGCGTCAAAGACCGACGAGGCAATCCCATTATTTATATAAAAGCTCAAGAGAGTTACCCCTACCATTGGTTTGTTATTTTTAGCACCTTGCTTTATTTTTTCAGTAGTTTTTCTTTGCTTTTAGCAGTCTATTTAATGGCTAAAACGCTCAATAAGAAAGGCTATGTAGTTGGTGGAATCTGTCTATTTTTGGGTAGTTTTTTCTTATTTAGGCTCTTTACCATATTCTTTGACTTTCCACTATTGGCACAAGAGTATGCCATTTTTAATGAACGGCTTTCCAATGCCAATACCTTTTGGTTTTATTCTCTAGGGGATTTTTTGATTGATACCGCCCTATTATTTTGGTTTTCGATCTATGTATCCAAAATCATCCGCCCTGCCGATATAAAACAGTACGGTTCCTTTCAGCAATCGTTGTTTGGACTAATAGGTTATAGCACATTGATTGGAGGCTTGGCAGGCATTCAGTTTGCCATGCGAGACATTGTTATGTCTTCCTTTATTTCATTTGAGTTTGACGATTTTTCACGCTTAGATTTATACTCCTTATTGGCTCTAACAGGAATTGGGGTTATGCTGCTATCCTATTTCTTTATTAGCTATCGTTTTTGTGCACTTTTTCGGCAATTTAATCTTCGTTTACGCACCCATATGGTGTTATTTGGTATCAGCTTGCTAATTATTTTTGCACTGAGTAACTATTTTGAATTTCTCCTTATTGATCGCCTTGTTTTTAGTATTGCTGCTATTGTGCATGCATTCACACTATACTTTTTTGTCCAACGATCAGCAACCTCCCTAGCCTGGATTAGCATCTGGCTAATGTTATTTTCTGTGTTGGCCACTATTATGATTGAAAATGCCAATACAGATAAGGGGATTCTACTCCGCAAGGAATTTTCAAAAGCACTTGCCTTTGAACGAGACTTAGAAACCGAAAGTACATTCAACTCATTGGTTCCTAAAATACTAAGCGACGGTTTTCTAAAATTATTCATCAGCAACCCTTTATCTCCCTCTCCAAGAAGCCAAGCAATACAGCTCTTAACCTATCGTTACTTGGACAATTATTTCTTTGGGCGATACGATTATAGCGTGCACATTTATACCGATAAAGGATTGCCTTATCGTGGCGAAACAAGAGATTATGAAGAGTTGATGAGCACCATCAAAGAAACTCGCAAAACGAATTGTAAATACCTTCAGTTTCATTCTATTCCAGATGGACAATATTCTTATTTCGCCCAACTGCCAATTTCACAAAATGGCTCTTTATTAGGAATAATTATCATTGAGTTTACCCCCAAAAAAGAATTCAAAAAATCAAATATTTACGTTGAACTACTCAGTAGAAATAAAGACCGACTGGAAAGCATTTTTTCTCAATTTACCTATGCTGTTTATAAATATGAAGAAAGAGTTGCCACGAATGGTTCCTTATTTAAGGCTCAATTGGCTTACAACTTGCCTAGACCAGAGCCAGGCAAACACAAAATGCTAAAAAACAGAAGCAAAGACAACCACGATAATTATTTAGTTTATAGGAGTCGTTTTGATGGCTCTTGCATTTCTATTGTGATGGTTCCTAAGCTTAATTTATTTAAAGTTTTTACCATTTTTGCTTATATATTTTGTTTTGGAATTTTTCTATTGCTTGCAGGACAGTTTGTCAATTATATTTTCTCTAAAATTACCAAAAGGTCTTTTATTTATTTGCAATTTGAAAACTCCCTACGGGAACAAATCCAACGGGGAATCATTATGGTAACACTAGCTTCTTTTGTTGCTATTGCAATCATTACCATCTGGTATTACAGCAGTGAATATGACGATTATCATCGCTCTCGTCTGTCAAGAAAAATAAGCAGTACAGCACGAACCGCTGTTTGGCAAATTCACGAAGGACAGGATTCTGTTGCAACGCTTCCTAATGCAAGGAGTTTGGCAGATATTCACAAAATAGATGTTAACATTTACGATTTGGGAGGCAACTTATTAAGCTCCTCAGAAGAAGTCATCTTTGAACGACACCTGATTAGTCGTAAAATGAACCCCATTGCCTTCCAGCGGCTACGGAATGAGCAGTTAAGTCGTGTATCCCATGAAGAAATCATTAATAATTTTGAATATATCTCGGCTTATGTTCCGCTCAAAGATAAAAACGAAGTAACGATTGCTTACCTTAATCTCCCTTACGATTTGGCGGGCTCCAACAACATTGGTTCACAAGATGTCGCAGAGTTTTTAGGTGCCTTGCTTAATGTCTATGTTATCTTTCTATTAATCGCAGGTGGTGCCGCTTTTTTTATTGCTAACTCGGTGACAAATCCGCTCTCCGTAATTGGTGCAAAATTAGATGAAGTAGAATTGGGCAAAAAAAATGAGCCCCTGATCTGGAACAACAAAGATGAAATTGGCGAGTTGGTAGAACGTTACAATCATATGATTCGAGAATTGGAAGATAGTAGTAAAAAATTGGCTCGATCGCAACGGGAAAGTGCTTGGCGAGAAATGGCAAAACAGATTGCTCATGAAATCAAAAATCCGCTTACTCCGATGAAACTCAACATCCAACTCTTGGAACGGGTTGTTAATACCAATCCTGATAAGGCACAAAAAATGGTGCACAGGGTATCCAAAACCTTAATTGAACAAATTGATAGTTTGGCGCATATTGCTTCTGAGTTCTCTAACTTTGCCAAAATGCCCACGGCCAACAATGAATACCTAAACATCAATGAGTTGGTATCCAATGCATATAGCTTATTCAGTGAAGAAGAAAATGTCCAATTGTACCTAGATATGACGGACAAGGTTTGTACGGTGTTTGCAGATAAAACACAAATTATGAGAGTGCTCAATAATTTGCTAAAAAATGCCGTACAGGCAATTCCAGATGACCAACCTGGTATTATAAAAGTTCAGCTCTCTGCAACAAGTACAATTGTTATTTTAAAAGTGTCTGACAATGGCTGTGGTATTCCCAAAGCTCAAGAGGACGATATTTTTGTTCCAAATTTCACCACCAAAAGCTCAGGCACAGGAATTGGCTTAGCGATGTCAAAAACAATTGTTGAAATGGCTAAGGGGCAAATTTATTTCAAATCTAAAGAAGGAAAAGGGACTGATTTTTATGTTGAACTTCCCCTTTATATACCTCCCCAAAATAAGCCAGAAGCTAGCACTATTGTGCTATAATAAAAAATGCGTGCTACCAGCAAGACGAGGGTTTGTCTTGCTGATTGGCACGCTACATAAAAACACATTATAACATTCCATTCTTACCGAGCCTTCTTCTACAGCATTTTAAGGTAAAAATCGTTTATTTTTTGAATAGTTTGTCGCTAATTTTTGTACGGTATATCGCAAAAAGATACCAAAAAGCAGGTAGGGTAATTAACCAAGCGACTCGGCTTTGATAACGACTATAGACTCCTGATGTTGCGCCTGCAATAAAAGCATTAATCAGCATCCCTAATAGTATAAACAGCGCCAGCATTTTTTGCTTTTTGTCGTAGTTTTCATCAAAAAACAACAAGACCAAAACAAAGCCTGCTAGATATAGTACAATTTGTTGCACCATATTGTTCAAATTTATTTGAATTGTATCATAATTTCCCTGTATTTGCCGACTGTGGTATGCTGCTATGTAATAATTGGGGAAGTAGTTTTTTACCTGTCCTATAGGACCGTTTTCTTTGCTATTTTCCATTTCCGACAAGGGGCTACTTTCAAAAGAGAAAAATTGCATAAAGGTAGCCTCTATGCAGCTAATCATATACTTTTTTAAGTATTTAGGTGTCGTTAAGATATTCCATACTAATTCTTTATAAAACGCTTCGTTCTCCGCCGTCCAATTCCCCGTTTTATTAAAATAACTCGTTCCTGCCCACAAATAGTGCCTTCCCAAAGTCATCCGCTCTACATAATTGCAAATATCATGCCCCCACTCTTCACAGTTTTCATTAAGATAACTTTGAGCTATTCCAAAATCACACAATCGAGCAAAAAGAAAAATACTCCCTCCTCTAGTTGCAGCAAAATCGCCTCCTTTGCTATAGTGAATGGCGCAAACACTAAAATGAGTCACAACGATCAAACCAGTAATAAAACCTATTTTTCGGCTTGTTATCCCTGCCTTTATGTAAAAGGGTTGCCATTTTTTGATCAATTTCCCTACTGCAAGCCCTCCAACTAATCCTAAATTAAGAACCAAGTGAGAATTATGTGTTCCCGAAGAAAACAAAAACAAAAAAATCACTAGCCAATAATCTCTTCGAGACATATTCTCTGAAAAAATCAAAAGACAAAAACACAAAATCACAATAGGGGTAAAAATATCTGGCATTATCATGCTCACATGAAAAGAAACGGCTGTTGTTGTCCCTACAATCAATAAATAACTGATAAAAGACAGCTCTAATTTTTTTTCCTCAAAAAAATACTTAAACATCAAATAAACTGTCCCAGAAACAAGCATTCCCTGTGCAAAAATAACGATCCATAATGACTCCCACAAACTACTGTGCCTCAGAAACCCCGCATATAACCAAGTCCTTGCATTTCCTACTCTGTTTTCAAATCCCGAATCTATATACCCTACTGTGTCTGGAAACAAAAAAGGAAAACCATTATAAAAGGCAGGAATGCATAAAACCAATGAGCTGACAAAAAAGCAGAACCATTTTTGTTGAGTTGACATCTTATTTATTTTGCTTTAGTCCTAAAATGCTCATAAAAAAGCTGCCTTGGGCAATTTGAATTCCTCCAATCAAAAAAAAGATAGAAGGGATAACAAGTCTTAGCGTTTCCCTTGGCAACAATTCACCATAACTTACTGATCTCCAATCCATCCAAGTTATCACCAATAAACCTAAGCCAAACAAGACAAAAAATACGCCGCCTATCAATCCTTTTTCTAATGAAAATTTTGCTTTATAGTATCGATAGAGTTTGCCCTTGGGCAACAAGCTATTCATACTGGCATAAATTCTTGAAAAGGCAAAGAAAAACACCAACTGAAATCCAATAAACATACTAGTTGCACTATAGGCTAAGGTGTGCACATCCAATTCTACTCCTAAAATTTGAATAGGCTTGAACAATAACAATCCCGTTAGGAAGCCTCCAAATACAAACAAAAATAAACCTGGATATAAAAACAACCAAACAGGGCTGTACAGCAACAAAAATCGTAGGTGCCGCCAACCGTCTGACCAAGTATTAAGGTGAGGCGGTCTATCTCTCCCATCTTTTGCTAAAGTAGTTGGCACTTCCGTTACTCGAAAATCATTTAGAATAGATTTTACGACCATCTCCGAAGCAAATTCCATACCTGAGCATTCCAATCCAACTGACAACATTTTTGTGCGATTAAATCCTCTTAGGCCACAATGAAAATCCCTAATTTTTGTTCTAAAAAACAAACGTCCAATAAAGGACAATACAGGGTTTCCCAAATAACGATGCAAAAAAGGCATCGCTCCCTTTTCTATCCCTCCTCTAAAACGATTACCCATCACCAAATCATAACCTTCTCTCAATTTATTGACATAAGGCATTAAGGTAGAAAAATCATAGCTATCGTCTGAATCCCCCATGATAATATACTTACCCTTGGCAGCTTTCATCCCTCCAATCAGGGCGCTTCCATAGCCTTTTTCTTTGATATTTATCACCCTTGCTCCCATCGATTTTGCAATTTGAATCGAGCCGTCTGTACTTCCGTTATCTCCAATAACAATTTCGCCATTGATATGATTCTCCTTGAGAGAAGTTTGAGCTTTTTCTATGCAGGTTCCTAAGGTTAGATGCTCGTTTAAGCAGGGCATCAAGATCGTTAACTCTAAAGATTCAGTAGTCATTAGTTTACAATTTAATTAGGGAATGTGGTTATTTTATCATAGTTATCGGACGACACTATGACAGATGCTTATGGTTAAGTAGCTTTACAGTACTATTTGATCTTTTGTAGGATGGATATATATTGTAGTTTCCCTGGGCAGATAAGATTAAACATAAAATTATGCTGGTATAAAGGGATTGGACAAATCTGCTTAATTTCGGTTATAGAGGGTTGTTGAAGCAGCAATTTTTGATAATTTTCTTTCGAAAAATACCGTTTGGGCACTGAGACTCCATATCCCCAGTTGCCAATAAAGTCCATTAAACGCAGGGTTTGTCTAGAAACAAAACCATACTCAAAATGGTCCTTAATAATTACATACTTAGCAACTCTATAAGCCTCTTTTAAAATCACTTCTGCATATTCAATATCATGATGCAAAACGTCGCAGAGAATAACAACGTCAAATTGGTTGGCTTCAAAAGGGATTTGACGCCCGTCAAAACTCACATATTTTTGCCAACGTTGATGATTTTTAAAATCTTCAGGGAGTGGATAGGTATCTAAGCAGGTAATCTTAACTTCTGTTCTTTGATTCATTAAATTTTCTGCGATAGACATATCGCCACAACCAATATCCAAAATGGTTGCTTTTTCTATCGCTAATTCATCTAATAATTTAATAAACAGCTCTGATAAATAATTAATTCTTTTATTGTGGGATAGCTTTTGATGTGAATTAACAATGGCTCTTTCGAGGATATTCTTTGTATTTTTTGCTATTGGGGAACTCATAATTATGGGGATTTCACTTATGACTAACATTGGGGAACAAAGACATTTAGAAGGCTCTATTTTAGGTATATTATTCTTACTAATACTCCGTTGATTATCAAATAACTAATATTTTGAACGATAAAAATACATCATTCTAATAATCAGTTGAATACGATTTTTTAACGGAGTAATGCTTACATAACGTCATAAAAAATAAAAAGCAAGGTGATCTTTCTTTTTTTTACGAATTAGATATCGAACCACCAAATCCAATTCAGAAAGAAAGATCTCCTTACTTATTGCTGTAAAAGTCATTTGGGCAAACTACTCACAATAAACTTTTTTTGCGCCAAATTTAAACACCTTTTACAAAGCGAACATTATACATAACCAACTTCTATTTATTCTTTCTTTTACAAGGATAAAACAAAAAATAAAACTCGCCAATGACAAAAAAATTAATTTATCAGAAAAAATCACCTAGTTATTATTTTTCATAACACGACAAAGCCATTTAAAATAATCCTTCTACAAAAAAGAGTTATCAGGATAAAACCCTGACAACTCTAGCTATAAATTTAAACCTTGTAATTTTGTCCATTAAGAATCTTTGCAAAAAGCTTCTACTTCCACCCTTCTATTTTTTCGACTTCCTTTAGAATAACCAGGAAGAGGTTGAGTACTTCCATGATGCATCATCTTAATCCTATCTGCATCAATTCCCTTTGTAACTAGGGTATTTCGAACCGTCAAAACTCGTTTTCTAGATAGTTCCATATTCTTCTCAGCGATTCCGTGAACATCCGTATGCCCATGTAAAATAATGGTAGATTCTGGATAATAATTCATGTAGTCAACAATAATCTGAATGGTAGACATGGCTTCAACCCTTCCTGCATAGTTAGCGCTGTTATCACCAAAGTATACATTTTTTAAAATAACTCTTGTATTGCAGCCCATGTCTTTTGCGGAGGTTAATTGTTTAGGGATATAATTAACGGGTTCTGCTGCTTTAAGCATTTTAACTGCCTCTTTCTCTTGTTCAGTCTTACTATTAGTAGCGTTTGTTAAGCTCAAATTCTTAGGTTCTGCAATTGTTTCTTTTTTTCGAATTACATTAACCCCAAAATTACTTAGCATATTATAAAACCGATCCACATTTCCAGTCATTTGGCTAACCGTTCCTAACATTGGACTTTTATCATCTTTGATCAAAATATCATTGCAGAGCGCAATACCTCCTCCTTCAAAATTGATTGCACGAATATTGCCAGGAAGCTTGCTAAAATGGGCTTCACCTGAAACAATTTCGCCGTACTTTGCAACAAATTGAGATTCATCATTAGCAGCTATTATTTCGGATTTGAGTTCTCCATTAATTTTTATATTCTGCAACGTTGCATACTTCGTAAATGCTGTCGTATTTCTAGCACTTGTATACAACCTCCAAGCAGAAGGTGTTAATGATCCAGAAAATCGAAGCGACTCTTCTTCTCTACTAGCAACATATCGAAAATGCAAGATCATTTCATCAGCAGTATATTCGATTTTTGCTAGAATAAAGTTTTTGTTTTGATTTCGGTATTTTGGCACATAATCTATATGGCTTTCCATATTAGAAGGTGCACTATGTAAGGTTTGGCAATAACTGAGGATTAAAATAAAACAATACAATAAGGGTAAATTTGATTTCATAGTGATTCATTTTTTCAATAGTTCGTTACCATAGAAGATGATAAAAACTACAATAACAGACTATGTTTAACAATGGGAATAATAAATTACAACTCAGTAGTTTTGATGCCTAGGTTTAAAATTTGGCTAAAGTTCCTGTATTTAGAATGGAGATTAGAGCTTTTGCAAAATTCAATTCACTTATTTTTTTATCATATACAGTTAAAAAACGATATAATACTTTTTTTTAAAACAATTGTTCGACCCAAGCAAACTACCTGACTATCAATATATTACTTTTTTCAAAAAATCCCTTATTTCCAAGCACTTTTTTAAGTACCTAATCTATCCAATAAAAAGCCCTCTTCTAGTAAAAAACTAGAAGAGGGCTATAAAGAATATGCGGTATACAATGATTATTTTTTCTTTCCAGCGACTATTTTCTCAGCCATTTTCAAAGCGTTATAAGCATTCACAACACCACTTGTGTTACACAATTCTTTGAATTCAACTTGCTTAGCGCCATGAGAACCAGGTAGATTAACATGATCTGTAACCTTAACCGTTGATTCTACCAAACACTTTCTCAATTCTTTCATTGTCAACTCTGGGTAATAAGACCATACCAAAGCAGCAACACCAGCAGTTACAGGAGAAGCCATACTAGTTCCACTCAATGCTTCATATTTAGAACCAGGTACTGTAGCATAAATGTCAACACCAGGAGCAAACAAATCTACATTGTCTTTGCCATAGTTAGAGAATACAGCAGGAGCATCAGCACCACCTTTCCAAGAAAGAGCACCAACTTCTAACCAGTTTTTATAAACCTTATTTTTCTTATCCTTCATATATTTATTAGGATAGTTGCTCTCAACATCTGTATTCAAAGCACTATTACCAGCAGCATGTACCAATAATACACCTTTTCTTTCTGCGTATTTTACAGCTTTATCAACGATTTTTTTGTCAAAAGCGAAACCTTTTCCAAAACTCATGTTGATGATTTTAGCTCCATTATCAACGGCATAAATGATACCATTAGCAACATCTTTGTCACGCTCATCTCCATCAGGCACTACACGTACAGCCATTAGACGTACATTATCAGCAACTCCTTTGTTTCCTAGGTCATTGGTACGAACAGCACCAACGATTCCAGCAACATGCGTTCCGTGAGTTGCATCAGGACCAGTAATGTCATTATTGCCATAGAACTTTTCATTTGATTTCATGTAGTTATCTCCTACAATATCTCTAGGATCAAATTCCTCACTGTATCCATGCTCCAATCCGCCACCATAATATTCCAAGGCACCTTCCAATTGTTTAACAATCTCTTTACCGTTAATGGTGTCTTGTTCTGTTTTTCCTTGAACAGCCAATTGAGGAACAAATACAGCCTCAAACAATTGCTTAGCCATGGTGATTTTTTCACCTTTCGCCTCAATAGCTTTTACATTTTCAGCCGTCATTGGCTTAGAACCTAGCGCATCCAACAAAGCAGTAACCACACCGTGAATAGCCTGTGTTTCTTGCATGTTTTTTTGCATGCCAGTTACCTTTGCATCGTACTCTTCTCTAATCTTCTTATACTGCTCTTCTTCTTTTTTATTGCGCTTTTTATTTTTTAGATAAACATATAAACGAGTTAACTCATAGCTATCTTTTCCTACATGCTTTCCATCTTTGCCACCAATAAAGTTCCAGCCATAAATATCATCAATGTATCCATTTTTATCATCATCAATGCCATTACCAGCAATTTCACCCTTATTGATCCACATTACATCTTTTAGATCCTCATGCTCCTCATCAATCCCTGAATCAATAATAGCCACAACAACTGTTGAAGATTGTTTATCTTTCAATAGTTCTTTATAAGCCTTTTCTGTGCTAACACCTTGTACTTTATCAGTACCCATATCCAAGTTATACCAATTCTCAGGAGCTTGGTCTTGGGCGTTTACAAAAAGAGAATGAGCAACTAAGCAAACAGGAAATATAATATTTCTTAATTTCATACTGTTGTTAAATTGTTGAATAATAATTATTATTGTTAAGTAATGTTTTTGCCACATCTAATTCAGTTAATCTACAACTGAAATGCTTTTGACAAAGTAAAGATTATCTTACTTACGACATCCCTAAATTCAATAGCAATGCCGAATTTATCAAAAAAAATGATTTAACAAGATTTTAAACCCAAGGTCAATATTTTGTTAAAATCAAACGCTACCATCTAATTAAGGCACTTGCCCAAGTAAATCCACTACCAAAAGCAGCTAAACAAACTAGGTCGCCATCTTTTACTAGCCCTTTTTCCCAAGCTTCTGTCAAAGCGATTGGAATAGAAGCCGCTGTGGTATTTCCATATTTTTGGATATTGTTATATACCTTTTCATCTGGCAATTGCAGTGTTTTCTGAACAAATTGCGCTATTCTCAAATTGGCTTGATGAGGCACCAACAAATCTATATCACTAACAGATAAGCCCGTTGCTTGAAGTGCTTCTCCAATTACCTCAGGAAAACGTCGCACAGCATTCTTAAAGACAAACTGCCCGTCCATATTAGGGTAATGGTCGCCATCCTCTACCATTTTTGGTGTAATCATTAAAGAAGCATAAGGATCATCTTTTGGAAAGACATCTGTTTCGCCTGTAAATACTCCTGCATGTGACCCTGGGTTTTTAAATGCTAGTTTTTCTGCATAACGCCCATCAGCATGCAAATGAGTAGTTAAAACGCCTTTGCCTTCTTCGGTAGTAGGTTGCAAAACTGCTGCTCCTGCTCCATCTCCAAAAATAACGGTTACATCACGCCCTCTAGTACTGAAATCAATTCCCGCAGAATGTACTTCTGAACCAATTAACAAAATGTTCTTATAGGTTCCTGTTCGAATATATTGATCTGCCACTGACAAGCCATAAACAAAACCTGAACACTGATTGCGAACGTCCAAACAACCACAATGCCCTAATCCCAATTCACGTTGCACCAAAACACCTCCACCTGGAAAATAATAGTCTGGGCTTAAAGTTGCAAAAATAACAAAATCAATGTCCTCTGGCTTAACACCTGCTCGCTCCATTGCTATTCTAGCAGCAGCAGCCCCCATTGTTGAAGGCGTATCTTCAAAACGAGTGATGTAACGACGCTCTTCGATTCCTGTTCTAGCACGAATCCACTCATCACTAGTGTCCATGACTTTTGTTAAATCATCATTGGTAACAATATTTTTAGGTACAAAAAAACCTAAGCCCTCTATTTTAGTTCTGATCTGTGTCATCTATAGCTTTTTTAGTTATTGAAAGTGCCGTAAAAATAAGTTTTTTTTTCAAAAAATAAAGTAGAAAGTAGATTCTAGCCCGCTAAACTAAAAATAAAAATGACACCATAATTTAACATAAACTTTAAATAGGTCATTTTTTCTTGCCCTTATGTGTAGCCAATATAAATATTATTATTATTAAATTGTTTAACAAATATCTATTTTTTCCAATAAAAACGAATGCTTTTTCGACCGACAACATCAATTCTTCGATTGGTGCAAGATAATATAATCGCCTAATAAATAGATTATTGACTTTTATTCATCAAATAAAATGCTCTTTTCATTAAGTAATTTGCTCTTTTCAAGATAAAAAAATACCGATTCATTATTTGCTATTGCTCCAATACAATCAATCCCTTATTTTTGAGTTGTGAATTTCTAAATCTTAAACCATTTTTTATGAAAAACAACTTACTATTAATTTGCCTATTCTGGGCAGGATTAGCTAATGCCCAAATTCCATTTACCAAACAAGCGGTCTCCCATGCTACAGGGGCAGCAAGCTCACAAGCCATCGACTTGGATGGTGATGGCGATCTCGATATTGTTACGGCAGAAGCTAGTGGTCGTAGAATCTCTTGGGCACAAAATGATGGTTCCGAAAATTTCACCAAAATCATCATCAGCAATACAGGAGAAGTGGATCGCCCCGAATCTGTTTTTGTTGTTGATTTGGATGGAGACAACGATCTAGATGTGCTAGTTGCTTCCTTTATGAATGATCGAGTCCTTTGGTATGAGAACGATGGTTCTGAAAATTTTACGATGAATTTAATTTCGACCAATGCGGATGGTGCCGAAGATGTCAGAGCCATAGACCTAGACCAAGATGGAGACCTAGATGTACTATCTGCTTCTAGACTGGACAATAAATTGGCTTGGTATGAAAATGATGGCAATCAAAACTTCTCTCCCCACACCATCACTACCAATATCAATTGGGCGGTAGATTTAGACATTGAAGACATAGACAATGATGGTGACCTAGATGTTGTTGGCTCCTCAGAAACTAATGGAACCATTAATTGGTATGAGAACAACGGCAGTCAACAATTTACAGAACACGCTGTAGCTACTTTGGGTGGAGGTGCGTTTACAATTAATGCGGTAGACTTAGACAACGACTTAGACATAGATTTTTTAGCTCCAAGTGTTTATGGAGATTCTCTTGTTTGGTATGAAAATGATGGCCTTCAGAATTTTACCGTACATACCATTAGTTATGCGATGGATGGACCAACTTGCTTAATTGCAGCGGACATGGATGGCGATTCAGATTTGGATCTTGTGGCTTCTTCTTTAGGAGATGACAGAATTGCATGGTTTGAAAATGATGGCAACCAAAATTTTAACATGCATACTGTTTATACCCAAGCGGATGGCGCATGGAATGTTATCGCCGTCGATTTAAACCAAGACAATAGAATGGATATTGTTTCCAGCTCTAGATCTGGGCATTTTGTAGATTGGTTTGAAAATACGCTTGGAGTTGATGTTAAAAAATTAGCAAGTTCTGAACCCGTCACTGTTTATCCTAATCCTGCCAACAAGCAATTAACAATAGCGTTAGAAGAAGTTGAAGAGGTGCTTGTTTTTAATACATTGGGAGTTCTGGTTCTCCAAACAACAGCGACTACCTTTTCTGTTCAAACATTGAACAAGGGCAATTATTTTATGCAGATAAAAACTCCAAAAGGAACTTATTTAAGCCAATTTACCAAGAAATAATAACCTAGTTATTTTACTCATAATGTTGAGCGTGAATTTTTTCAAATTCACGCTCTTTTTATTTTAGGACAAAGGCCATTCTTTAGAACTTCGATAAACCACTCCTTTAAAAACGGCAACGGTTACTTTTTCCTGATTGGTAATTATAATTCTATACACCCCAATCTTGTGACTCAAACTCTCCTCGCAAGCTGTTGCTGTTAATTCGTCTCCTGTCTTAACAGATTGTGTATGCGAAATAGAAGTTTCTACAGAAACACTCTGGCGACCGTGTGCATTCGCCGCAAAAGCCAAAGCACTATCTGCCAAAGAATAGGTAATTCCACCATGCGCTATGCCAAAGCCATTTGTCATTTCTTTTCGAACGACCATTTTCAAGACCGCCTGACCAGCATCCAAGGCAACAATATCAATGCCTAACCATTGGCTAAAAGCATCTTGATTGTACATTTGTTCCTCTGCTATTTTGTGTGCCTTTTCTTTTGAGTCCATCCTAATTTTCTTTAGCTAATTTTCTCAACATAGGGCTACAACGATAACGATCTTCGTGATACTCGTTATAAAGTGCATCCAATCGATCTACACAGTTCTGATAACCAATTTCCTTTGCCCATTCTAACAACCCTTTGGGGTAGTTAACGCCTTTGGTCATTGCCAGATCAATATCCTGAGCAGATGCTACATTCCAAAACAACGCATCAGCAGCCTCGTTAATTAACATTACAACCACTCGATCAACAATTTTTTGACCAAGTGCTTGATCCTCTGTTGGTGCTGGATTAGTAGCTCCCTCAGCATAATTATAATATCCTCGTCCTGATTTTCTACCATAATATCCAGCTTCAGAAAGACGCTTTTGCGTAAAAGCAGGTTTGTATCTTGGATCGTAATAAAATGCGGTAAATACCGTTTCGGTCACCACATAATTAACATCATTCCCAATATAGTCCATCAAGGTGAATGGTCCCATTCTAAAGCCTGCCAATTCTGTCATCGCCCAATCAATGGTTGCCACATCAGCAATCCCCTCTTCTAGTATCCGCAACGACTCGCCATAAAAAGGACGAGCTACACGATTAACAATAAAACCAGGGGTATCTTTTGCCAATACTGTAACTTTTTTCCAACTATCAATCAAAGCTCTTGACTGTTCCAATACACTTTCACTAGTTTGGATAGCAGGAATAATTTCGACCAACTTCATCAAAGGTGCTGGATTAAAGAAATGAATTCCAATCACTCGCTCTGGCTTTTGGCAAGCCGCTGCAATAGAAGCAACAGAAAGAGAAGAAGTATTGGTTGCCAAAATACATTGACTGCTAACCACATCCTCCATTTTTTGGAACACCGATTTTTTAATGTCCAAGTTTTCAATAATTGCCTCAATAACAATATCACAATCGTTAAATTCATTAATCATAGAAGTAGTCTGAATTCGACCAACCAATCCATCTGCATCAGATTGGCTAATTCTCCCCTTTTCTACTAGTCTCAATAAAATTTTCGTTAATCGTTGGATAGATTGCTCCATTGCTGCAGCATTATTATCGCACAAAACTACTTCATGACCAAAGGTTGCAGCAATCTGCGCAATTCCAATCCCCATAGATCCTGCACCAAGTACTCCTACTTTCATTTTATCTATTTTTGTTTTATCGTATAATACTCCGTGAATTATTAATGTACTTTGCTCATAAGAGCATTTTTTGCTTTCTTATAAGCCACATTATTTGTTGTTCGACCTGCTCGGATTTTTCACGGAGCAATGATCTTATTTACTTTCCTTTAAACTCAGGTTTTCTTTTTTCTAAAAAGGCATTAACCCCTTCTTGATAATCATAACTTTCGCTGACCTCAATCTGATAACTCCCTTCCATGTCTAACTGTGCATTCAAATCATTTGTCAGCCCTGCATTGATAAGCTCTTTGGTCATTCCCAATGCTTTGGTCGGCATTTTTGCTAATTTATTTGCCAATTTAGTCACAGTAGATTCAAAATCTGCCTCTTCTACACATTGATAAATCAACCCCATATCAACAGCTTCTTGAGCAGTGATTTTATTGCTCAACATCATCATTGCTGTAGCTCGTTGTAACCCTACCAAACGGGGCAAAAAGAAGGTTCCTCCGCTGTCTGGCACCAAGCCAATCTTACTAAATGCCTGTGTAAAACTGGCCGTACTTTTAGCAATTGTCATATCGCAAGCAAAGGCAATATTAGCTCCTGCTCCCGCAGCAACACCGTTAATCGCAGCAACTATAGGCTTTTTGAGGGTGCGAATAAGTTTAACAATTGGGTTGTAATGCTCGTTAAGAATCATTTCAAAACTCACCCCATTATCTTCTGTCGCCTCTTTCAAATCTTGACCTGCACAAAAAGCTCTACCCGCTCCAGTCAACACAATTGCACGAATCTCTTCTTCCTTAGCACAATTTTTTAGTGCTTCAATTAAGGCAAATGCCATTTCACGATTAAAACTATTAAAAGCCTTGGGTCTATTGAGCGTTAATACTGCAACGCCATTTTCTTTCTTAACTAGAATGGTTTCTGACATTTTACGTTTTCTTCTTTCCTTTAATTAAATAGTTTTTTGAATCTCAGTACAGGGCAAACCAAAACCGATCTTCCGATTTTAGATGCTAAACCCTTACTTTATTTAATTCCAATTGTTTTGTTCTATTCTATGCTTAGATAAGCTAGTGACATTTAAAATAATCGAACGGCTCTTTGCAATCGGAACATTGATATAAGGCTTTGCAAGCCGTTGATCCAAATTGACTGAGCATTTCGGTATTTCTAGAGCCACATCGAGGGCATTCTATTTTTTTTGCTGCTCCAAATAAAACGCTCTTATCAATCACAGCTCCCTCAGGAGGAGCAATTCCGTATTCTTTTAGTTTTTTCTTTCCTGATTCAGACATCCATTCGGTTGTCCACGCAGGCGACAAGACTGTTGACACAACAACATTATCATATCCATGATCTTGTAATACTGCACGAATTTCTACCTCTATCATATCCATCGCTGGACAGCCTGAATAGGTAGGTGTAATAACAACTTCTAGTTGTTCTTCTGTTGTTTTTACTGCTCTAATTATTCCCATATCAACTACCGTCAACACAGGAATTTCAGGATCACTTACTTTCTCCAATAGATCCCAAATTTTTTTATTGTTTTTATCTGCCATTTTATACAATAGTTTAGACAAAAATACACTAAAATTATAGCAATCAAAGTTTGCATCTATCAATTTTTAGAATTATACTTCTTCCTAAACATTTATACATTAAATCTAACCACTGAATACCATGAAAGAAAATGAAGATTGGATCTTGGACGATAGCCGTTCGGGTTCCGAAATTACGCCTAAAATTATAGCCGATTTAAAGGTTACCTCAGGTTGGCTGCGCTACCTTGGCATAATGGGTTTTGTGCTCGCTGGGCTAGGAATTATAATTACGTTTATCACCCTATTTAATCTCTTTAGTGCAAATGGAACGGGGTACCGATATTCTGGCGTTTATTTTGGTACGTTGTTTATGAGTCTGCTGTTTATGTCCTTTGCTATTTATATGAGTGTCCTGATTTTTCAATACGGTAGCAGTTTAAAATCATTTATTAACACAGGCAAAAACTACTCTTTAGAAGAAGCGTTTGAAAAGCAAAAAGTTTACTGGACAGTTGCAGGAATTGCCACCACCGTAATCATTGGATTTTACTTTATTCTAGTTCTGCTTGCTGCTTTAGGAGGATAGGTCTTTGGGTTCTCTGCCCGATGATTTTTGTAAAAATTAAAAGTTTTAGTAGAAAGTTATAGGTTGTAAGTCGTATGCTTAGTTCCTGTAAATACAGGACATACGACTTACAACCTATAACTTATAACAAAAGTAGTAATAAGCAGGCAAGGTAATTTACGATTTCACACCATTTACTTAGCTGAACTGCTACTCCGTTGTCGTGATAGAGTTGTCAAAGGACCAATTAAAATAGGGGCAGCTTTGCTCTTAGAGATTAAATAGTCTTTACGCTAACTAATTGGAAGGAGGAGCTGGATCTAGTTCTTCCCCTTCTTCAAATGCTTCTTGCAAGGGAAATTCTTCATCAGGCACCATAAATTCTTCTACCGCTTCCCGATCCTCTTTAAGTTCATAGGTGTAGGCATACTTTTCATAGGTTTCGACCGCAATAAGACCTCCTATGGTTAAAGTAATAAAAAAAGCAAAGACAAAAAATAACCGCCAATCGTTTAGGCTTTTCCGAGCTACTTTTTCAAAAGCCAAAGGGCTTTCTTCTCCTCTAAATTCTTTGATAGCAGAGGCATACCTAAAATGGGTGTAAGCAAGTCCTCCCGCAGTCACACCAGCAATAGATATGCCTGAGAAGGCTAGAGGTATTAATCCAGGCATATAATACCTTTCTTTTAAGAGGATTTTAAAAGCAACCAAAGCCACCAACGTTCCTCCTATCAATAAAATAAGTCCTGTAATGTACAGCCAGTATTCCAGTCCTTTTAACTCTTTATTGACTGCTGCTAGTTCCTTGTTATTAATATCGCTATCGTCTAGCAAATCTTCCAAGTGCTCCATAAGTATTAAAAGGTTGTTTTTATCGTTTCTATAATCGCTTCTTTGGAAGACAATTCTAAATTAAGTTGCTCTCTTTCCTGATCTCCTATTTTAATTTCCTTTAGTTGAAAATATAACTCATTTTCCTTAAATGCTGTTGCCATTAAATAAGCTTTTTCTCCAATAGGAAAAGGCGTTCTTGCTAAATTATACCCTTCTGTAAAAGAATAATAGCCTTTTTTGTCCTGTTTGGATGGATAAGCACTAAAAATAGCATTTCGATCAGGAAATATAATTCTTACCTTAATAAAAGAATAGTCAAAATCATCGAGTACTTCAACCTCTAATTTTTTTTGCACAGGGGCACCTGTCCTCATATATTGATTAATATTCCCCCACCTAAATCGAGTATCTAAAAGAGCTGGAATGCGATACAATACAGTTGATTTTTGACGAATTGAATCTAACCAATATTTTTCCCTAAGGGCATTTTGTTTAGCAAACATTTCTTTATATTCTTCATCACTCCATGCACGATGTTCGGAAGAATCAATTCCTCTTGTTCTTGCAGTCTCATCAATATAATAATAGATTGCACTCAATTCTTCGTCTGTCAAATCTTCAAAAGGAACCATAGCAGAGGCATCCCAATCTACCATTGCTCTTGCTCTAAGGCTCTTTCCCAAAGCTGTTGCTTCTGAATTCCTAGTAAAAGCAAATAGTTCTTCCATCGTATTCCAGCGTTTGGTTACCCAAACTAAAGCTGGTCCTGTCATATCAGAAACTAAATCCATGTTATGACAAGAAGCACAATTCATAAATAACAAGGTATGCCCCAACAATAAGCGATCATTGTTCGATTTTAAATTGAGTTGCTCTGATGAAATCCACTTTAGTGCAGGATAATCTTCTTGACTTGCATAAAAAAACTGCGCCTTTTCTTTAGAATTGGTCACTGGAAGCATCAACATAATCTTTTTTTTAGGATCAATCTTTAACTGCTTACCATTTCCCTTTATTTCTAAACGAAACATTCCACTACTTTCTAAAAAACGCCCATCTTCTGAATGTGTAGTCAGCCCTCCCAGCACCATATTTTCTAACTCAAAAGCTTCTATTAATTCTATCTTAACCTCCCCTTTGTATGGCTTGTTGTCTGCATCCAAAAAAGCATTTGCAGGAAGGTGAAAAATGATTCCTCCTTTACTCGTTAAAATGGTATCTCGATTCGCAGGGAATTCAAGAGTAGCAACAGGAAGGTTGGCTAGGGATAATATATCGGGCATTTTTTGAGACTGTTCTGGAGTGCAAGCGAACAATAAATACACGATTAAAACATAAAAAACAAGCATGGATTTATTCAAAAACATAATAAATAAATTATCATTTAACCATAACCTATATCTCTGCAATTAGGCTTTGACTTAACAAAGTACATAACGAATGCCATAAAATTGCTGTTTACCCCAAAAAACACTCTAGAAGTTACAAAAAAATTGATCCACTTTACTTATAAAAACCTCATTTTAACGCCCTAAGAAAAGCAATGTAACAAGCCGTCAAATTTTGGTATCAACTGTGAAAGTCTATTTGGGATCACCTTTGTTTATTTGCGCCATATTTACAATATCAATTATTCAAACATTTTTATTACTAACCTAAATTTGATAATCACAATGAAAAAATTAATCTTATTAATCACATCACTACTAGTATTAAGCACTCTTCAAACCAACGCACAATGCTGGGTTGACAAAAAAGAAGGATACGACTTTGTTACCGTTGGTAAAACTCGAGAAAACGGTGGAGGAATTGAAACCACTTGGATTGATAAAAAAGAAGGATACGACTTTGTTACCGTTGGTAAAGTGCGAGAAAATGGTGGGGGAATTGAAACCACTTGGATTGATAAAAAAGAAGGATACGACTTTGTTACCGTTGGTAAATTACGAGAAAATGGCGGTGGAATTGAAACCATTTGGATTGATAAAAAAGAAGGATACGATTTTGTTACCGTTGGTAAAGCACGAGAAAATGGTGGAGGAATTGAAACCATCTGGATTGATAAAAAAGAAGGGTACGACTTTGTTACCGTTGGTAAATTACGCCCAAATAGCAGTAAAGATAATTGCAACACCAAAGAAGCTATTGCTGCTGCTGCTTTGTTACTATTGTTAGATTAGATTTTATCAATTGCTAAACAACTATTATAATGAAACAGATTTTATTCATCTTATTCTTTATGCCTTTTGCAAGCGTATCTGTTGTAGCACAATCGAATATTAAGAACCTTGCTAATAAAGCAGCACTTGACATCGCCATTCAAAATAATGAGAAAGTAGTTGTTTTTTTTGCAGCAGAATGGTGTGATTACTGCAAAGACTTCTTACCCAAAGTAGAAGAGCTTACTCTAATACATCAAGAGGTAATATTTTTTAAGATCAATTATGATGAAAATATCGATTTTTTTGAAAAAGAAGGCATTAAAGCTACGCCTACAACCGTACTTTACAAAAACGGTTCAAAAGTAGATCAGATGGTGATCATTGAGACCCCACCATTAAAAGAAAAACTTGACCATTTTTAGTTTTTTTTACAACAAAAACAGAACAAATAACAAACTACTCCTCCCATGTAACTGAAAATTATATATATAACCTAGATTTTAAATTACAATGAAAAATTTAATTTTATTAACAACATCACTACTATTATTAAACATTCTTCAAACTAACGCACAATGTTGGGTTGAAAAAAAAGAAGGGAGATATGATTATGTAACCGTTGGACAGGCACGTTCCAATGGCAGTGATAGTAAAACTACTTGGATTGAAAAAAAAGAAGGGAGATATGATTATGTAACCGTTGGACAAGCACGTTCCAATGGTAGTGACAGTAAAACAGTTTGGATTGAAAAAAAAGAAGGAAGATATGATTATGTAACCGTTGGGCAAGTCCGAGACAATGGTGGTAGTAGTGAAACTATTTGGATCGAAAAAAAAGAAGGGAGATATGATTATGTAACCATTGGTCAGGCACGCACCTATGGCAGTGATAGTAAAACTGTTTGGATTGAAAAAAAAGAAGGGAGATATGATTATGTAACCGTTGGACAAATACGCCCAAATAGCAGTAAAGATGATTGCAATACCAAAGAAGCTATTGCTGCTGCTGCTTTGTTACTATTGTTAGATTAGAAAAATAGAGCCCCCCTTATACATTCCCCAAACAGTTTTCAGTAGCCTCTACAATTAGGGGCTACTGTTTTTTTTAATACCGAGAATGGCTTCCTGGGTCCTCTCTAGGAGGTTCATCAATCATAATTATATTCTTAAACAATTTAATTTGATTCAAATCTCCCAAAACGACAAGCGTCATTCCTTTTCTTATAATGACATCAGGCTTGGGGTTTACATTATAATTTCCATCCAACAAACGAACCCCAATGATATTAACGCCAGTATGCGAACGCAAACTTAAATCAAGAATCGATTTATCCCGATATTCTCTTTTCATTTCGTGATAATGCACCTCCTTAAAATGAATGGAAACATCCCCCATGTTGGAAATAATGCTAAAAAACTCTACTACATTAGGCTGATGAATCAAGGTAGCCATATAAAACCCACCAATAACTTCCGTCAAAACCACATGATTTGCCCCAGCTCTCATTAATTTTTTTTCTGCTGCTCGATCGGTTGCCCTTGTGATGATTCTAAGTTTTGGATTGAGTTGTCTAGCTGTCAAAACCGTATAGACATTAAATGCATTTTCACTATAGG
This sequence comes from Aureispira anguillae, assembly GCF_026000115.1. Lineage (GTDB taxonomy): Bacteria > Bacteroidota > Bacteroidia > Chitinophagales > Saprospiraceae > Aureispira > Aureispira anguillae. The sequence goes on along the minus strand of NZ_AP026867.1, from coordinate 2,109,990 downwards.
TAACAACCACTGCTTTTGCCCTGTGAATTCCTGCATCAATTAACATTTCATCCGAAGTAGCATCGCCTTCCATAAAAAAATATTTCAGCGTTCGTAGATCCTCAAAGTTTTTTGATTCGGGCTCTATGACCACAAAAGGTAGGTTATTTTTGGTCAGTTCTTCGCAAATTTGACGCCCGTGGCGACCAAAGCCACAAACAATCGTATGATCCTCCAATTTGTGTATTTTTTGATACATTTTGTAATCTTTTAGAAAGGAACGCAATTCGCCTTCAATAATAAAATTAGAAATAATAGAAATGGCATAAGCAAATACTCCTAGGTTAAAAATAATCAAGAAAGAAGTAAAAATCTGCCCATTAGGAGACAGTGGCTTCACTTCTCCATAACCAACCGTTGACAATGTGATAATCGTCATATAAAAGGCTTCACTAAAGGTATAATCGTCTATGGTCATAAACCCCACAATGCCAATGACTGTTGTTGTACACAATAAAATAAAGGCCAATAAAATATTTCGAATATATTTATTGATGCGCTCAAATCGCTTTAGGTGGACGGTATGTCTAGTATAGCCTGTTGGTAACATTAATTAAAATTTGGGGTACGTTCTGCTAGATCGTTCCATCCTTTGTAAAAAAATCAACAATCGACTGCTTTTTTAGCAACTCATTGGTATACTGATCAATTTCTTTGTTTGACAAATCGGGAGATTTTATTTGCATAGAACGCAAAGTCTGATCTTTTTGGGGAGCAATTAAAATGGTCTTTCCATCCTTCAAATCAAACAAACGCATATTAACAATTGCATAAGAATGTCGATCAGCAGTAATAAAAGCAGTGTAGTCAATTTTGGTCTTTTGAGTTTTAAAAAATCCTTCACAAATGTAATCGGGATGATTTCGGGAAATAACATCTCCTTTATGGTGACTATACTCAACAGTATCTACAAAATCGGTCAACACTACAATATGGAAAAAAATTTCATTCTCCTTATCTTGTACAAAGGCTGCATTAATTGGGCTTTTTTTGCTCAAAAAACTATTGTACAAAATGGTTTTATCTCCAATTTTTTTTTCATACCCTTCTCCCCCCAAACAACCATGATTGCCTAATCCTTTAAAACTCCCTTTTCCCATTAAGTCATAATTAGGAACAGGAAAAACACCATTGGTTATGGGAAGATTAGCCCCCAGTCCTAATGCTGTATATTGTTGATCCTGTTTCAGCAAGGTTAGATCCCATTTGGTAGAATCTTCTCTGTTTGCCAAATGTGCTTCTTTCTTTTCTTTAGACCAAAATCCTGTGGTAGAAATTTGCTTTTTAGGTTGCTCATCAGAACAACTTATTAATAAAAGAAACGCCATAAATAAGCTTAATGTCTTTTTCATCCAATTCTACTGTTTTGCTTCCAAATTAAACCAATTAATTTTTTTTACTCCACTTTCTTAACTGACTCAAGATGGCCCGCATATCTTTGGGAACCTCACAGTTAATATCAATTGGTTCGTTTGTAACAGGGTGCAACAATTTTAAAGAATGTGCATGCAAAGGAACCCTACTCAGTAAGGGTCTTTCGTCCGTGTTTTTCTTTAAGTTAAAGCGTTTACGTTTTATTTCTGATAAATATAATTCTGATTTGTTAGCGTACAAAGCATCTACCGCTAAGGGGTGTCCAAGGTGCTTAAAATGAATTCTAATCTGGTGCGTTCTTCCTGTTAAAATCGTTGCTTCAACCAATGAAAACTGCCCAAATGCTTCTATCACTTGATATTCTGTAACAGAAGGTTTCCCCCGCTTTATATCTACATGCATTCCACCTTCTTTGTTCGGTGACAAACCAACATCTATAATTCCTTCCTTCTCAAAAGGTACTCCCTGCACAATTGCGTAATAACGTTTGACGGGTTCTCTAGCTTCAAACTGTAAACTTAGCAAACGGTGTGCCTCTTTGGTTTTGGCAAAACAAATCAAGCCACTTGTTCCTTTATCCAATCGATGAACAATATAAATCTCCCCATATACTGCTTGAAGTTTGTGGTATAAATTAGGAATGTCCGCTCTATATCGATCGGGAATGGTTAACAAACCACTCCTCTTATTAACGATTAATAGATGTTCATCTTCTAATAATACCGTATAATCCTTTTTTGCCATTTTTTCAATTCTTATTTTTTGCAAATAGTTTGTGCTATATTTAGTTAATCATTGCTGCCATAAATATTCAACTTAGTTTGCATTAAAAACTAAGCTGTCTTATATTGCGTGGGAAAGTTACAAAATAATAAGAATCATTCAAAGATTTTATGAATCACCTTAAAACTCGGTATCAAACAAATTTAGCCTTATTGACTGATTTGTATCAATTAACAATGGCTTATGGCTATTGGAAATCAAATCGCATAGAAGATGAAGCTATATTTCACCTATTCTATAGAAAAAATCCATTTCAAGGAGACTATGCCATAGCATGCGGCCTTCAAGATGTTATTGATTTTTTATCGACCTTTCAGTTTTCTCCTTCTGATATTGCCTATTTAAGGAGCCTTAAAGATTCCAATGACGATTTACTTTTTGAAGAAGATTTTTTAGTTTATTTGGCTGAAATGAAATTTTCGTGTACCGTTGATGCCATTGAAGAAGGAACTGTTGTTTTTCCACAAGAACCAATTCTGCGAATAAAAGGTCCTCTAATTCAAGCACAACTTTTAGAAACCATTTTGTTAAACTGTATCAACTTTCAAACGCTCATTGCGACTAAAGCCGCAAGAATTGTTCAAGCAGCAGAAAATGATACGGTCTTAGAATTTGGATTGAGGCGAGCACAGGGAATAGACGGAAGCTTGTCTGCCAGTCGTGCTGCTTATATTGGGGGCTGTCACGCCACTAGCAATGTATTGGCAGGCAAAATATATGGCATTCCTGTCAAGGGTACGCACGGACATAGTTGGGTAATGAGTTTTGACGATGAGATTGAGGCTTTTGAAGCCTATGCCAAAGCAATGCCCAACAATTGTATCTTTTTAGTGGACACCTATGATACTATAAAAGGAGTCAAGAAGGCAATTCGAGTTGGTAAAAAACTAAGAAAAAAGGGGCATTCTTTCTTGGGCATTCGCTTGGACAGTGGCGACTTGAGTGCCTTAAGTATTCAAGCTCGTCAATTATTGGATAAAGCAGGGTTTGAAGATGCCATTATTCTTGCCAGTGATAGCTTAGATGAGTATCAACTTAAAACCTTAAAAAACAAGGATGCTCAGATTACAGCTTGGGGAGTTGGTACAAACTTAGTTACCGCAAAAGATCAACCTGCATTGGGAGCGGTCTACAAACTTGCAGCCATCAAAAAAAAGAACGCTCCTTGGCAGTATAAAATTAAGCTATCCAATACACCCAACAAGGTCTCTACCCCTGGTCTTTTACAAGTTCGACGTTATTTACTTAGCGATGGTCAGCCTTTTGGGGACATGATTTGGAATACAGAGGATAAGGAACCAATTCCTAGAATCCAAAGTTTTGATGGTAGAGCGATTGTCACCAACAACCGAGCTTACAAAGAATTATTGGTTCCCATTTTTCAAGCTGGTGAACTGGTCTACCAAGCGCCCAATATTCACCAAATTAGAAAACGAGGAAAAGAAGAAATAGATTTATTCAAAAAAGTAGATTTTAAGTTATATCCAATTGGATTAGAAGAACAATTAAATGCCCTAAAATTAGCGTTGATACAACAACATATCTAAATTTATTACAGTGCCTCCCTCTATCCGATGATTTTTGTAAAAATTAAAATGGGAGCAGCTTTTATCTATTTTTAGATCGTTTTGCTCTTAGATCCCAATTACAACTTAATTGGGATCTAAGCGTGAAACGATCTAACGGCTAAAATAGGGCTAGAGAAAGCCCATTTAGTTAAATTTAAAAAACCATTGCGTAGAGTAACAGTGTATTTAACTCTATGCAAATAAAAATAAAATAATGACCGATTATAACACAAATTATAAACCACTAGTTACTGTTGACTGTGTAGTCTTTGGGCTAGATCAAAGCTCAGAAGTTCGTGTTTTGCTCATCAAACGAGCTTATGCTCCCTACCAAGGTTCATGGGCCTTACCTGGGGGGTTTATCAAAGAAAATGAAACATTAGATGCCGCTGCTAGACGTGAGTTAGAAGAAGAAACAGGCGTTCGAGATATTTTTATAGAACAACTTTATACCTTTAGCGATCTCCATCGAGATCCTAGGGGGCAGGTTATTAGTGTAGCATATTTTGCCCTTGTCAATCTAGAAGAACACCCTCCCTTTGCGGCTACAGATGCCCAAGAAGCCCAATGGTTCAAACTGTCAGAACTTCCTGACTTAGCATTTGATCATGCCCAAATTCTAGAAGTTGCCACCAAACGTTTGGATGCAAAAGTTCGCTATCAGCCGATTGGGTTTGAATTATTGCCCGACAAATTTACCCTTAGTGAATTGCAAAAATTGTATGAAACCATCTTGGGTCGCCAACTCAACCGTCGAAACTTTAGATCCAAAATTCTAAAAATGAATATTCTGGAGCAATTAGAACGCCAAAAAGATGTTCCCCATCGCCCTGCTTTTTTGTACAAATTTAATAAAGAAAAATATGAAGAGTTAAGCAAAAATGGGTTTGAATTTGCTATATCTCCTCCCAAAGAACGCAATTCTTAAAAAATCATTGATGAATGACATCAAAACACTAGTGTTTTGATGTTTTATCTCCTTTTAAAGTATTTAAAACTGCTAACTAAACTATTCTAATTGGCATTCTCCATGAAAAATATACTTACTTATTGCCTTATCCTTTTATCTTCTTTATTGCAAGCTCAAGACACCCATTATTGGACCAATCAATTTGGTGCTCGTGCCTCTTTGCTTGGAGGGGCTGTTATTGCTGGTTTAGATGATAATAGTTCTGTATATTATAATCCTGCTAATTTGGCTTTTATCAAACAAAGCACCGTTTCGCTCAATACCTCTGTTTATAAATACACCGATATGTATATTGGGAATGGAGCAGGCACTCAAATAGATTTAACGTCCCAAAGGATTAGTTTGTATCAACAAATGATTTCTGGTTTGTTAACCAAAAACCCTGAAAAAAGATGGCGACTGGGGTTTAATATTCTCACTCGGCAGCACGTTAACATAGATATGACCCAACGCCATGAAGCCCTCTATGAAATCAATCCTAACCAAGCTGGTAAAGAGCATTATATCGGCAGTATAGAGTTGCGAAATAATTTAAATGAAACGTGGGGCTGTTTAGGCCTTGGTTACAAAATTAATGCTCACTTTTCTGTGGGCTTGACAGCCATTGTCACCTATCGCTCCCAAAAACACACCTTTGCCTATACCGCTCGATCCATTAGTATAGACTCTACTACTCATACAGGCAATTATATTCCACTTGATATAGCAACCAATTCTTTTTATGTACACACCCGTACCAATTTAGTTGGAGGGCTTCTGAAAGCAGGCTTTCATGCTCGTTTTGGCAAGTGGCGTTTTGGCTTAAATATTTCTTCTCCATCCATTACTATTTGGGGAGAATCTCGTGTTCAACGAGAGGTCAACCAAACCAATTTGCCAGGCAACATAGATAAAGTGCAAACGGGAGAACAAACTCAGCTAAAATCTCAATACAAATATCCTTTTAGCATTGGTTTAGGAGCTGCTTTTTTATACAAAACAGGTTTATTTAGTTTTTCCGCAGAATATTTTTCTAGCATTAAGCAATACAAAATGATCGAATCCGATCCTAACCAGCCTACTTTTCCTGCTTTTCTTAGCAAACCTGGCTTAGATTTATTTACGGTTTATTTAGGAGCAAATCAAGTATTGAATGGTGCCATTGGTTGGGAACAACAATTGGTCAAAAAAATAAAACTGCATTTAGGTGTTCGTAGTGACTTTAGCTATGCCAGACGCTCTGACCGAATCCGAGCAGGAGATTTAACCATTATTAGTGCCCCAATTGATTTGTGGCATTTTGCGGCTGGCATCTCTTGGCGCAGAAAAGCTAGCCTAATGAGCATTGGAGTTAATTATACTTATGGACATCGAGACAAAGGCTTTAGCCAATTAATCAATTTTACGGACCCACTCATCCAGTCTCCTCTCTTTTTGGTGGGGCAAAGAGATGATAGTGCTTTTATTAATTATCATGCTGCTACGCTACTTATTGGTTATACCTATTATTTTGCTTTAAAATAATTTTTATCTTTGTGGCATAAGCATCAGTAATTACGCAGTAACTTATTTGTAGACACTAAGCGATTAAAAGCGGATAATCCATAGCGTATATTTTAAAATGCGTATGTTTACTTTTTCAACTTTGTAATTACAACTTGTATGTGTGGTTCACAAATTGCAAATACATTTTTCATTACTCCGCTATAAAATCGTATTAATTTGATAATCAATAAGATAATTTTCTAACAATCAGAATACTAAAATACTGATCATCAAATTGATACATGAACGCAGCGAACTGAGCCCTGCGAGCTCATAAGCGTTAGCGTACTAACTCTTCTTTTTTATGTTTTTTATTAACTATTTCATGAGTATAACGAACTAAAACATTGAAGCAGCAGCAGAGAGTATTATTTTTATGGCGTTACGAATTATTTACCCAACTATTTAGATGAATTCTATTACCAATTTATTAAAAGCATATAGTAACAATCAGAAAGCACAAGATGCTATTCGATTGATTGAACATACTTCTAGTTCTGTTTTTCTGACGGGAAAAGCAGGAACAGGCAAATCAACCCTTCTTAATGTACTCACAAAGAGTCTTACCAAAAAACATATCGTATTAGCTCCTACAGAATTAGCAGCATTGCAAGTTGGTGGAGAAAATATTCATTCCTTTTTTGGTTTTGAATGGAGAGCTTATTTGCCCGACGACAAAGGCATTCCTCCTTTGCCTCCCACAACCATTCAATTGTTAGATGAAATCGAGCTCATTATTATTGATGAAATCTCAATGGTGCGCTGTGATCTAATGAATGCAATAGATTTAGCATTGCGAGCCAATTTAAGGTCTAATTTGCCGTTTGGAGGAAAACAATTGATGATGATTGGAGATTTGTACCAATTGCCTCCAATTATTGACGAACGAGACAAAGAAGCGGTTAGCTTGTTGCGTACCAATTATACCTCTCGTTACTTTTTTAGTGCCAAGGCTTTTGAAGGAGATTTTAAATATCAAATTGTAGAACTATCCAAAGTCTATCGCCAGCGAGATAAAAAATTCATTAGTTTATTGAATGCCATTCGTGTCAATCAATTGGATCGCAACCATTTAGAATTACTGAATGAACGTTTTGGTGTCAAGGGCGGTTTATCGACCAATTTTAAAATCACCTTAGCATCAACCAATGCGGTTATTAAACAACTTAACGAAGAAAATTTAGCCGCTATTGACGCTCCTTTGGTTACCTTCCATGCTGATGAGGCTGGTAATTTTGCCAATGTGGGCAGCGCTTATCCTACCGATAAAGAATTGAGCATAAAAGTTGGTGCTCAAGTAATGTTTGTAAAAGATGATGAGGAAGGGCGTTGGACCAATGGTACCATTGGTCGAGTTGCCGAAATTTTTGAAGACCAAGTTTTGGTAGAGATAAAGGTCGCAAAGACAATGGAGGTGGTTGCCGTCAAGCAATACACTTGGCACAAATATATTTATGAGTGGAATCATGAAACCGAAACCGTAGAACACAAGACCGTCGGATCTTTTACTCAACTGCCCATCAAGTTAGCTTGGGGGATTACCATTCACAAAAGCCAAGGACAAACCTTTGACCACGTTATTATCAACCTTGGCAGAAAGGCCTTTGCCACAGGGCAAACCTATGTTGCCCTAAGTCGTTGTACCTCGTTCAAAGGGATTACACTCAAACGACCAATCCATCCAGAGGATATTTTTGTAGATAAGCGAATTACTCGTTTTTTGGAAGCCCAAAAGCAGTATCGAGCAGACAAAAATAGCTATATGACCATGTTGGAACACACCGAGCGCTCGATTCAACAACAGCATCTTATTATTAGTTCTTTGGAAGCGACAGCGGTGGGACAACAACGGGAAACGAAAAAATTGGTACAAACTTTGGTTGATCAATCCAAAAAAATAGACTGGCTTTCAACCGATTTGGAAGCAGCCAAAAATAACTTAAAAGAAAACGAAACAAAATTGGGACAGGCGCTCTCTGATCTAGCAGAGCATGAACAAGAACTAGCCAATGCGGTTGGGTCAAAAGGAATTTACCAAATTGCACTTGTTGTTCTTGCCATCATTTGTCTATATCTTTTATTTTCATAATTTTTTAATGCTGGTACTCTTTGTTTTTAACAAAAAAACATACAATGCTAATAATTAAACTATTACACTTTTTTCAACGGAGTACTATTTAATCTCAAAAGGAAAAAATTCTCATTACTATAAAATTAAAATACACCAATGGCAGGTTCATCCAAAAAGGCAATTTATGGAGCTATTATAGCCAATACAGCAATTGCTGTCAGTAAATTTATTGCTGCATTTTTTACAGGTTCCTCTTCTATGTTATCGGAAGGCATTCACTCCTTAGTCGATACAGGAAATGGGGCTTTGCTCCTAATGGGCATCAAAAAAAGCCAAAAGCCAGCTGACGAGCAACATCCCTATGGCTATGGAAACGAAATTTATTTTTGGTCTTTTATTGTGGCCGTTCTTATTTTCGCTTTGGGTGGTGGCATTGCTTTATATGAAGGAATTGAAGCAGTTTTGCACCCTCCTCACGAGGTAGATCGGGAGCATATTAAGTGGAATTATGCGGTTTTGATTTTTGCGATGATTTTTGAAGGTTCTGCGTTGCGAGTTGCTCTCAATCAATTTAACGCAAACCGTGGTGATAAATCCTTTTTTCAAGAATTAGTAGACATCAAGGATACTTCCACTGCGGCTATCGTAATTGAAGATTCAGCGGCATTGATTGGTCTAGTGATTGCTTTGCTTTCTGTATTTTTGGCAGATATGACTGGCAATGTTTATTTTGATGGCTTGGGCTCTATTCTAATCGGCGTTTTATTAATTAGTGTCTCTCTATTCTTTGCCGTAGAATGTAAAGATTTATTGATTGGCGAAGGTTTGATGCAATCAGATTTAGACAAGATTACAGGCATTCTAGACGAAGACAAAAACGTTGACCGTTACAAACGCCCACTTAGTTTATATTTTGGTCCAAATGAAGTTTTGGTCAATCTTGATGTGAATTTTAAAGATGAATTAACTTCAGATGATATTGAATTGGCAATAGATCGGATCGAATCTAAAATCAAAGCTGCCATTCCTGCGGTGAATCGCATCTTTATTGAGGCAGAAACCATCAAAACTGTAGCAAAGGCAGAATAGTTGCTTTTCTATGGGCTAATTTGATAATTTGAAGATGCTACACTATAAAAGCATCTTCAAATTATCAAATTAAACAATAGGACATTAATAGCCTTGTTCTTCCACTGCATACCGAATGGTTTCGTAAACCATTTGGGGCTTTTGAGGACGCCAATTGATGTTAAAATGATAGCCAAAATTAATATAGTTGTGGATGCCATATTCTTCCATTTCCTCAATGATATGATCCCTCAAGCCCACAATGCAAACCCAACCATCCTCATCGGCTATATCATCGTACCATTCTTCATAATAACAATCGTCTGAGGCATGAAAATTTAACACATTTTCTGCAATCAAAACAAATTTGGAAATGCCGTGCTCTTGTAAGCGATCAATAACCCCTTGTTTTAAGAGCATAATATCATTGTGCAAACAATCGTTCCACTCTCCTATTAGCTCCAAAATAGCATAGTTATCTGCATAATTAACATAGAGAATTTTAACATAGAGTGTTTCGGAACCAAAATCATCCCACTGAGGATGTATGTAATAATTATAAATTTTGGTAGAAAATTCAAATTCACTATATACCTGTCCATAAAAAGGCGATTTGGGATCTTCTGAGGCTATATATTCTAAACGCCACCTATAATGGGGTTCTAATGTATGCATGATGGATGTTACTACTTAAGGATATAAAAAATCTTGTAAGAATAAATAGGAACAACAAGTATTCTACTTTTGTTCTAAAAGAAGTTGTTTAAAAATGATCTTAACACCTGCGATCCAACCATAGCAGCCATCGGATCAGCAGCTATTTTTAGCCCCGTAGCTGCTTCGCAGTTCACAACACACAAAGTCTATCAGACTTTGTGTTAGTTCATAGCTACGAAACAAAAAACGAGCTTTCGAGCTGGCTTAATGTTAGTACATTAATGGACTAAGCTAATAACTACTAGCTTTGATCTCGAACTCTTATCATGAACATCGTGAATAAAATCAACAACATTCTTAAACAACTTCAAAAAATGAATTGTACACAAAAAAGATATTATGCCTTTAGGCTCCTTTGTTAAAATGCATAAAAATAGTAATTTTACGTCTTGAGTGCATACAACACTTCTTTAAATTGTTTAAAAATAACCTAAATGCTGTGGGCGAACTAGACCTTTCTCTCCCGCTCATAAGCATAGTGAATTAATTTTCAACTATTTTTAAACGAGTTACTCATTCATTCTATTGAAAGCATACTAAAACGACTTATCTATTATGGATAGAAACGAAGTACAAGGAATTAATGTTCATTCACTAAAAGAAATGATGGACAATGGTGATGATTTTGTAATCATTGACGTAAGAGAACCAGATGAAACCGAGATTGCTTCTATTGGCGGAGAAAATATTCCTTTGGGTTTGATCGATAAAAATACGGACAAAATCCCAAGAGATAAACCTGTTATCATACTCTGTAAAAGTGGTAAACGCAGTTATATGGCGGTATTATTTTTACAACAAGAATACGAATACGAAAACCTTTATACTCTAAATGGTGGTATTACAGCTTATGCTAGAGATATAGATTCCAGTATTACAGTCTATTAATCATTTTAGTTACGAATTACGAATCAATTCGTGATTCGTAATTTGTAATCTATAAGCAAGCATGATAAAACGTATAGAAATAGCCCTTTCTCCCAAAGATGCCCAATCCAAACAGGCCATTGAGCATTTGGTAAAGCAAAAATTAACGCTCCAAATTAATGAGCAGCTAACCGACATCATTCCTGTTCGGCGATCTATTGATGCCCGAAGCAGGATTCCAGTCATTCGTTTGTTGGTCGATGTTTATATTAATGAAGCCTACCTACCCAAACCTAAGATTGTCCCTCAATACCCTGCTGTCCACCAAGCAAAAAAAGTAATTATTGTGGGAGCTGGTCCCGCTGGGTATTTCGCAGCGCTTCAACTGATAGAATTGGGGCTTCAACCTATTATTTTTGACCGAGGCAAAGATGTTCGAGAACGTCGCCGAGACCTCAAAGCCATCCAACAAGAGGGTCTTGTCAATCCCGATTCTAATTATTGTTTTGGAGAAGGAGGTGCAGGTACTTATTCCGATGGTAAATTATATACTCGCTCCAAAAAACGAGGGAAAATAGAAAAAGTGCTTCGCCTATTGGTAGAACACGGTGCTACTTCTGATATTTTGGTAGACGCTCATCCGCACATTGGTTCCAATAAATTGCCTAAAGTGGTTGCTAATATTCGTGAAACAATTCTAAAGCACGGTGGGCAAATCCATTTTAATAGTACGGTTACGGATTTTATTGTTGAGCAAAAAAATAGTGGTGAACGGCAGCTCACTGGCGTTGTGGTCAATCACAAAAAGGAATATTTTGCTGCTGCAACGATTCTAGCAACGGGGCATTCTGCACGAGATATTTATACCCTGCTTTATAGCAAAAAGATTCGATTGGAAGCCAAACCGTTTGCTTTGGGGGTTCGGATTGAACATCCGCAAGCGTTGATTGATAAAATTCAATACCGCCAGCCTAAACGAGATCAACACCTACCCGCTGCTAGTTACAGCGTTGTTTGTCAGGTTCAAAAACGAGGTGTTTTTTCTTTTTGTATGTGCCCTGGTGGTTTAATTGTTCCTGCCGCAACAGCTCCTAATGAGCTGGTAGTAAATGGGATGTCGCTCTCTCGAAGAGATTCTCCCTTCTCTAATTCAGGCTTAGTGGTAGCTATTGAGTTAGAGGATTTAACCGCTTACAATTCTAAAAAATTCCAAGGAATTCAAGATCCGCTCTTTAATGGTTTAAAATTTCAGCAAGAAGTAGAACAAACGATGTTTAAGGCTGGAGATGGCAGCCAAAAAGCTCCTGCACAGCGAGTCATCGACTTTACAAAAGGCAAACTGTCAACTAACTTGCCTGCCACCTCTTATATTCCAGGAATTTATAGCGCCAGAATGGATCAACTGCTCCCCAATTGGGTTGCCAAGCGCCTGCAAAAGGCATTGCCAGAATTCAACAAAAAGAAAAAAGGATACTTTACAAACGAAGCGCAAATTATTGGGACAGAAAGCCGTACTAGTTCTCCAATTCGCATCCCTAGAAATAGCGAAACCTTGATGCATCCTGATGTTACTGGGCTTTATCCCTGTGGCGAAGGTGCAGGTTATGCAGGAGGTATTGTTTCGGCTGCCATGGATGGCGAAAATGTAGCCAAAATGATTGCTAACTTTTTAAGCTAACTTTATAGCACAATCCGTTGTAAGTCTAATCTTTGTAGGGCTAGACTTGCAACGGCTCTTAGCATTCAAAGAATAAAAATTTATTATTCCTATGCAAAAAGTGCATATATTCTTACGTAAAAATCTTATCTTCGGCATTTACCCTCTGAATGAAAAACATGTCTAACAAAATAACAGAGCATAAAGCTTTTGATAAAGTAGATTACTCTGATGCAAATCTAAAAAATCAAAAATTCGATACCTGTACCTTTAGTCATTGTAATTTTAACGCTTGTGATTTATCGGGCGTTACTTTTATGGACTGCACCTTTGATAACTGCGACTTTAGCTTAGTCAGAAACAAAGATACGGCACTAAAAGGAGTCCAATTTATAGAGTGCAAACTGGTTGGTTTTAATTTTAACGACTGCAATGACTTTTTGTTTTCGGTTGATTTTAAAGGGTGCAATCTGAGTTATGCTTCCTTTTTTGATTTAAAGCTTCCCAAAACACAATTTAAAAATTGCAACCTAGAAAAAGTTGAATTTGCTTCTGCGGATATTAACGAAGCCGTTTTTGATAATTGTGATTTCACCAATGCTATTTTCGACTTTACCAATCTTGAAAAAGCCGATTTCTATACTTCTTTCAATTATTCCATTGATCCTGACAACAATAAAGTTGGTAAGGCAAGATTTTCTAAAGATGGTGTGGTAGGATTACTTAGAAAATATAATATTATCATTGAATAGTATTTTACCATGGAGTATGTAATCAAGCAGGTAGAAATTGACTATTGTACCATTGAATGGAAAAATGCAAGTTGGCGCTATAAAATTGTTTCATTACCAAACCAATCAATTTTTAGAGCTGATCTATGGATTTATGATGAATACGATGACTACTTAGCTGTCTGGAAAAATTATAAGGCTTCTCCAACATTCGATACCGCAGAGGCAGCTGAAGCTTACGCAGTAAAAACTTGGGTAAAAAGTACGATTTAAACCCCAAATGCGCTCCTCTAAAAAATCACCTGCCTAGCCTTATTTATAATTGATGAAACGCCTGGCTCTGACGCTATTCGATCGATTATTCCCATCTAAAAATAAGGCTTGGTACACAGTCTGTAGCGAATTTAAAGAACACTGCACTAGTTTTATTCTCAAAAGGCGTATTGGACGATCTTGGTATGCTGAAATTTAAAACCAATAATTCGCTATCGTTCTAAAAATCTAGGTAAAGGACTGTTTTTTTTTGTAATTTCAAAATAAGTATGGTCTTAACATAAGTATTCTACAATGAACGAAGTTGACAAAATAGCTTTTATTGAAACCCAAAATGGGCAAATTTTAAGCACTAGGTCTAAAGGAAAAACTAAGTATTATATTCCTGGTGGAAAACGAGAGCTTGGAGAAACCGATGAACAAACTCTTGTAAGGGAAATAGCTGAAGAACTGGATGTAAAAATTAAACCTGATTCTATTGAGTACGTCGGAACCTTCAAGGCACAATCGGATGGAGCTAAAAAAGGTGTTTTAGTTAAAATGACTTGTTACAAAGCAAAGTTTGAAGGTGACTTAAAACCCCAAAGTGAAATTGAAGAAATAAAATGGCTGAATTATAAGGACTTAGACATTATATCAGAGGTAGACAAAAAAATATTCCGATTTCTTAAAGAAAAGGGAGATTTAGAATAGAAAACACGATTTTAAAGAATCTGATATAAAATAACCCAATTAAAAATGAAAGAATTCTTATCTATACAGCAATGTTCTGATACATCTAAACTAAATGAAATACAGACTACCATTTCAAATGATTACCAATCTCAAGTGTTTGATTCTAGTCTAATTATCAGTTCTAGAATTAACTTTTTAGATCCCAATCAATATGAAACAATAGGACGATTTTATTTGGTATGGCTTTTTGATTGTTCACAGCCCCTTCAAATAAAAAGTCAATATGTTTATTATACAAAATCATGGGATGGTTTTCTTCATCCTTGTGGCTTTAAGGATGGACAATTAGCCTTTTTCAAACATAAGGCTACCCATCTATATTTAAGCGAAGATATGCCATTTCAAAAAAGAGGTGAAAACGAACTCCTTCAATCCCTTCAAACCAATAATGGCATTTACTCTTTAATGGAGGTTGGAAGCGCTCTAAATAAAACCCAAATAATCGTTCTTAGCAAAGCTTCAGGTGAGCCGTTGGGGTATCTTCAACATTTAGGCTCAGAAAATAATCTAAAAAAATACATTCCTGAATACAAAAAAACAAAAACGACTTCAATTACGGATTACATCAGAATGAAAGGATTTGATGACGATGAAAAATTCCTCAATATTGAGCATCTAATTGATGTAGATAACAATCGATTGCTGGTTATCATATGCCATCGAAAATATAAAAAAAATCCAGCCACAAGTACCAATAAGAATTCTCCATTTTTTTATCTTTTTATTGATAAAAAAACAGGCAACATTACTGGACATTTAAAATTTGTAAGCGGCTTAAAGCCTTTTAAAAGTACCAATTTTTATAAATTGGAAGACAGCCCTTTTGTCGAAGAAAATATATTGGCTTTTCCACTCAAAGAAAACCTCCTATTTAAATCCTCTAAAAACCTAATTCTTTTTGATAAAAATGGAAAGCAACAAAAAAATATTCCACTTAAGGGTAAGGATTATTCCATTATTCGAAAAATGAAACTTGTTGGTGCCTACAACGATTATTTCTTTTTGATGCATTTGCAAAAAGGAATCGTTGTCCAAATTGAGTACGCTGAAAATTTAGCTCTCCAGTTAGAAAAAATAAATAAAGAGCTGAAAAAAGAACCAAATAGAACTAACCTTATTGCAGAACAGTATTTGGACATGGAGAATGTTGTTGTAAAAAATTATGAAAGAACTAAAGGATAAAATACATGAGCAAATAACGCAACTTTGTCGAGAAGGAGATTTAATTGCTGAAAATGAATTTTTTATTGAAGCTATCAATAAATATGAAAAGGCATTGAAGCTTATCCCCTTTCCACAAAATGAATGGGAAGCAACTACTTGGGTTCTAACGGCAATTGCTGATGCTCTTTTTTTAGATGGACAATTTGAAAAGTCATTATTAAAATTCACTGAAACGCTCGAATGCCCTAATGCTTTCGGCAACTCATTTATTCACTTAAGACTTGGACAATGTTCGTATGAAACTGGAAACTTTAATAGGGCAGCGAATGAGCTTGTTAGAGCCTATGCATTGGAAGGTAAAAAAATTTTTAAAGGAGAGCATCCCAAATATTTTAAATTCCTAAAATCTCGAATCGACACTAAAGAATATCGCCACCAAGGAAGAAATGTGAAATATGAATTATTTTTAAAGAACTATTATATTGGTTATACATATTTTGAGAGGGCAGATCCTCCAATGGGATGTGTATTTGGAAAAATTGAAGACTCTCTCCTGTCATATCAGTGGTTAAAAAAATACTGTTATGAAAATCAGATTGAACTCACAGCAGATTATGAAGACGAAAAGCTGATTTCAACAAGGGCAATACCTGACTTAAAAGTGTACAATAAGGAGATGATCGAAATCAAAGGCATAGGAAATCAAATTTGTGGTATGGATTCAGAAGCATTTGAAATTCACGTTGAAGGCGTTCCTTATCCATCCTATGAAGAAGAATTTTCTCATCATGTAAAAGAATACAACAATAGCTTTAAAAATCAATAAATCCCCCCTCCCTATATTTAAAAATACACGACATCCAAAACATCAATTATATGAAAGATAAATTTATTTTTTATTCCAAATCCGCTGATAAAGCTCCAGGTGAGGGAAAAGGTGAATATACTGAAGACCCATATATGTATAAAGGGTTAGCAAGTTTTACCGATTGGAGAAAAATACTAGGTAATTTTTACGAGTG
Organism: Aureispira anguillae; assembly: GCF_026000115.1. Taxonomy (GTDB): domain Bacteria; phylum Bacteroidota; class Bacteroidia; order Chitinophagales; family Saprospiraceae; genus Aureispira; species Aureispira anguillae. The sequence goes on along the minus strand of NZ_AP026867.1, from coordinate 2,093,427 downwards.
CAATTTTGTCTATGAAGGCAGAACTTATAAAACCGTGGAGCATGCACTACAAGCAAAAAAATTCCAAGCGATAAACCAAGACTTGTTTGAATCTTTTGCTTTGGAATCTGAATCTGCTTTATCAAAAGGCAGTGGGCTTGATGCACGAAAAATGCGTAAGACTATTTTATTAAAAGAAACAGAATTAACGAAATGGGATAAAGAAAAAATAGCCCATATTAATAATATGCATTATGAAAAATTCACACAATGCCTAAAAGCTAAAGAAGTCCTATTAGCCACTAAAGATGCTGAGCTTTGGCACTATCTCATGAGAGTCCCTAAAGGGAAAAATCTACAACGTTGGACTAATTTAGAAACTTTGAGAACACAACTTAAGGAAGCCGTCAATAAAAAACCATAAGATCAAACGCTAGCAAAAACTAAAACTATGAAAATTTCAGCTCAAAATAAATACTTACAACAACTAATCAACGAATCCACAGAGAATCTCGAAAATATAGTTACTGTATCAAACAACATCTATCATAATCGTCTTTTTGAAGTAAGATTTGAAATTCCCAAAAATTGGCACTTAATAAGCATAAATAAATATAAAGAAATTATACAAGGGCAAAAAATAAACATTCCTGATGAGGAAAAGAATAAGCTTATAGAGGAAATGGCAGGAGTTGCCTGTTATATTTCAAAATACAGCTTAGACAATGACGAAAAGGATGGCATTATCTCTCCTGTTATTTGCTTTACAATCGATGCAAAAGATGCTTTTACAAAAAATCTTTCTCTTGAAGATTATATAGCACTCTTAGATAATAAAGTTGCTTCATCTGCCATAAAAGGATTTAAAATACTTGAAAAAGGAGAACCCCAAAAGCTCAATAATGTTGATTCCATTACCTATAAAACGGAGTATTTATTTGAACATGAAGAATTAGAAGAAGGAGTTATGGTTGAAATGAATGTTCTAAACATTGACCATGGTGACGTTTTTCTTGATTTTTCTATGACTCAGTGTAAAGCCCAAGGCGAAATAGCACAAAATGAATTTGACTCATTTGTAAACTCTATAAGGCTTGGATAAATGAAATCGCTAAAAAAAATAGCGTTTTGGGATTGGCTATACAGCTTGGGTCAACAACCATTGACGGAAGAGGTTTATGGTATGCTAAAAACTGATTTTGTGTATCATAAGGCAAAAAAACAATCCAAGTATGAAGGAGAATTGCACGAATGGGACTTTGAAACCCTACTCATCGAGTTGCCGATTCATAACGACTATTGTTTCTGTCTGTTTTTTCATCTCAACAAAAAAGCAGAATTTGAAGAAAACCTTTATCTAAAATACAAAGGTGAATTTTATATCATTGGATGGTTTGATTGTCATAACCACGAGATGGTATTCCAATTTGAAGAGTTTTATAGCTTAATGCAGTCCGTAAAAAGCAACCCAAAAGACGACGATCAATACAACGTCTACTTCCTGCTTTTGGCGAGGTATGTCACCCTAATTCACGAAAAAAATGCTGCTAAATTAATGACAGATGCAATATCTGCTTATTCAAAGCTATTAAATAGCAAGAAAGAGACAAATTTTGACATAGCTAAAATCGAACCTTATGGAAATAAAATTTTTGGAACAGATTGGATGATGAAATTAAAGAAGATTAAAGCTCTAACTATGCCTTTGCATTTTACGATCAATGAAGGGGTTTCTTGGAAACTGCAAAAAAATAATCGTTATCATTTATATGGATTTGCTGCCCATTCGATGAGAAATGCACATTTTGATAAAGGTCTTAAAAAGCCTATTGATATTTATGAGGTCACAACCGACTCCTCTACGTATAAATTTCCTTATGAATTGTGGAATGATTTAATGAGAAGCTGCTTGTAACAACTATAAAAGCGCTCATTTTCGCAATAAGGCTTATTGTTTATACTATAATTCTCCATTCAATCTATAAAATGCTCCCTTTTACTCAACTAGGGAAAAGATTACTACCCATCTCCCCAAAGTTATGGTTTTAATTTTTACATAATTAATTAACGCAACACTGTTGCATTAATTAATTTATTCTTATATTGCAATAGTGTTGCATTAGCAATACTTTTATCCTATCGAAAAACCTAGTTTTTGAATAAAAAAATAAAAATGATAACGAAAGAACAAGTATTAAAGGCCCAAAATGAATGGGGAAATGGAGTAGTTAAAATTGGTTCATTAAAAGACAACAGACCTGAATGTGAAGCATTTGCTAGTGAATTTCTCGATAAACTCTATTCCTTTAAAAATGGTCCTGTTTTATTTAAACCTACAAAATGCGAAATAGAGCAGTTTAGACCAACTAAACCAAAAGCATTATCCTACTTTATTGCAGGAGAAAATCGTGCATGCAAAGAAGACAAAGGTTTTGCCATCCAACCTTGGACAAAGGTGCGATTTGAGAATACAGATTTTATTTTGGAAGACAATCGTGCCATCGCTATGGGCAATTATTATTTTACGGATTTAGACGAAAATGAAGCTAAAGTTGAATATACTTTTGGTTATAAATTGATCGATGGTGAATTAAAAATTGATTTGCACCACTCTTCTTTTCCTTACCAACATCAACCAAATACTACGACCTAATGCAGAACCATTTGTATTTTATTTGTCCTACAGATAACCTTGAAACTATTATCGATTACACATTTAGGGGGAGAAATTATTATTATACTTCACTTGGAAATTCTATTGTATTTAATAACGATACAACTTGGCAAATACAAAAATTAATTAACAAGAACCATATTAATAAAATCTCTTTTATTCTATCCAATGACAATCGTATTATCTTAGATGCACTAGGAAACCAAGGGTTCTCCAAGGTAACAGGATTAAATAATTGCTATGATGAAATTATTAAACAAAAGAAGCTTTCTGAAAAATCATGGCAAAGATACAAGCGTCAGTTCTCCATTATTTCATATCATCTAAATAAAAAAATAAAAGAATTGCGATTTGGAATTAATGGCTCATTTGCTAGCCAGCTTAAGATAAGTGGCAAAATTTACCATAGGCAAGAACAAGTTTTTAAAGACATCTATCCCGATTTGATTTGTAGAGAATCTTTTAGCTTAAATTAAGGTATAAGGCACAACATTGCTATGTATCAATGTTGTGCCTTATTTGTATTAAAAATATGGCTCCATCCAGCCCTGAATTCAAATTCTATTTTTTCTTTAAAATTTCCTCGGTAAAATGACCTCGCTCCTTCTCTTTAGCAAACTTTGCACGGTTATAATTTTTAGATTCACCTTTTGCAATGGACAGAGTTTGCCAATCTTTTCCCTTTTGCATTTTAGCCATCAGCACCAATTGCCCAACATGATAAGCGTAATGCCCCAACTGACGATTCATCGCTTCTAGCACTGTGTGGCCTTGATTTCTAATGTAAACAATCTGTTCTAAATCGGGCTCTTTTAAGGGCTCAATTGCATCAAATAAACAAGCCCAACCTATTTGCCATTTGTCTAGTACCTGCTGCTTATTTTTTAGGGTAGCATCTTCAAATTCATCATCTCGATTTCTCCAAGTTTTCTCACCATCTTCGGTTCTAAAATTGGTCCATCTTGACAACATATTTCCAGACAAATGCTTAACAATCGTTGCTATGCTATTTTCATCGCTCGCATTTTTCCAAAAAATTTGTTCTTCAGTTAATTGCGCCATAGATTGATCGCCCAATTGTTTGTAGTATTTGAATAAATTATTAGTGTTTTCGAGGTAATTCATCTGCTTTTTTTTAGTGGTTAAGAGACTTTATTATAAAACCTCATAGAAAAGCAAAAAGTTGCAGAATAAACAGACTTCGTAACTAAAAAAAACAGCCTTACTAAATTAATTAGCAAGGCTGAAGTATTCTATTCTCGATTTGGAATAATAAGATTTAATCCTCTCGTTCTTTATGTTTAAAAAACTGAGTTAAAATGACTAGATGAACCAAGGCTCCAATGGCCACAAAAACAACAGCAAAACCTGCATTGCCATTCCAGTTGACAGCAAGTCCACAACCATAAAGAACAAACGACCAGATAAGACCGCTGACCAGAACGAGTTTATTGGAGGATTGAATAAAAAATTTGTTAGATGCAATAGGATTTTTCATAATTTACTATTTTTAGTTTATCTAGTTAGTACCAAAAAATCAAAAATATTACACCTATTTTTATCTTTTATTCTTCTAAACAAAATCGTCCCCACCGTCTATTTAAGAATCAATTATTTCTCCCAAACATTGTTTTCACGATCAATATCTGCCAAACGTAGAGAAGGGTCAATTTCAATTTTTTCAATGTCCTTTAAAGGAATAGACAAATTCAATTCATAAACAGAGTGCGTCCATTTCCAGTCGGGCATAACCGTTTGGTTGCCATTTTTTAGCTCATCTACTTTGTTTCCACGCATAATTTCTAGTGGAATATTAAATGTTTTGAGTTTTGTCAACTTTCCTTTTTTGTAGGTTACAACGACATCCAACGGCATTGGCATGCGCTCTTTTCTTTCCAAATAAACGGTTGTTCCTTTTTTAGAAGCCTTGCCACTTTGTATGTAATAGTTTCCTTCTGTTGCCTTAATCGCTACAGAATCCTTAGATGCTTTGCCGCCTTTTACGACATCTACAATAGCATAATCAATACGATTGGTTGTATTAACCCAATGCTCTTTGTACCAATCCAATTCTAAGCCTGATTCTTTCTCCATTACTCGAATGAAATCATTTGGATTAGGATGTTTAAAATGCCAATCGTCATAATATTTTAGCATTGCTTTATCAAAAACACCTTCTCCTACAATATAGTTCAGTTGCCCCAAAAACACAGCTCCTTTAGAGTAAGAGGCTTGCCCATAAGCAAAATTGGTATTAAAATGATCCGCATGAGTACTCATTGGCTCTTCTGCCCCACTTGTTGCCAAATAAAAATAACCTCTATAAGAACCATCGTGAGGAAAAGCACCATGGCTATTAAACAAATGCGCACGAACAACATTGGAAGCATAAGAAGTAAAGCCTTCATCCATCCAAGCATACAAACTCTCATTCGATCCCATCAACATTTGATACCAAGTGTGCATTGCTTCATGAACAATTACACCTACCAAAGAACCAAAATTACGCTTTCCTGTAATCAAAGTTGCCATCGGATATTCCATTCCACCATCACCACCTTGGATAATTGTGTATTGTCCGTAGGGATATTTTCCATATCTAGATTGGATAAATTTAAAAGCCTGAACCGTCTTTTTTTGAGCTTTCTTCCAGACATCCTTATAGTTTTCATCATCTTGGTAGATAAAATGTAAAACAAAGCCTTCGCTTACCTCTTGAATATCATGAATATAATCAGGGTCCGCAGCCCATGCAAAATCATGTACATTTTCGGCTTTAAAATGCCAAGTCAAGACCTTCTTGTCGCTATGATCTACTTTTTCACCAACCTTCTCATATCCATGTCCTATTTCACTAGGATTCTGAAGCATTCCAGTTCCTCCAATGGTATAGTTTTTATCAATTGTAATCTTAACATCAAAATCTCCCCAAACTCCATGAAATTCCCTTCCAATATAAGGATTGGCATGCCAACCTTGATAATCGTATTCGCACATTTTGGGATACCATTGGGTCATTGACAATTCAATTCCTTCTGCACTGTTCCAACCAGAACGACGAATTTGCAAGGGCACTTGACTATTAAACTCCATATCAAACGTACAGCTTGCTCCTGGTTGAATGGGCTCATTTAAGGTCACTTCCAAAATAGTCCCGACCACTTCAAACTTTACATCTGCTCCATTTTGTTTCAAAGACTTAATTTTGTGGTAACCAATCTCATCTTGTTTCAGCTCCAAAATGCGACCACCAACTCTTGAATCGGCATCCTTAATGGTTCTAGAACGCACATCCATCATACTATTAGGCTGAAAAGCATTAAAATATAAATGGTAAAAAACCTGTTTGAGTTCATCTTTTGAATTGTTGTGATAAACTATGTTTTGCTTGCCTGTAAATTGGTGGTTCTCAGCATCTACAACAATATCCATTTTATACTCAATGCGTTGCTGCCAACGATCAGGCTGTGCCCATACAGTTGAAATACAGCAAACAAAAAATGCAGTTAATACGTTTAGTCGGTATGTCATTCTCTATTTATTTTGTTTGATAATTAATTTTAAATTTGTCCTTAAAAAATATCATTCTTTGACAACCCAAAGGTGCATGCAGCAAACGAAACCTTAATAAGAACTTATTGACTCAAAATTTGTAAGTTCGCTCCGAAAATAAAAAAAATGTTAGAAAGTTAACAACTTAATGGCTAGTACAATGTTTTTGCTCCTAATAAGTACTTTCTAAAACAAACCAACAATTGATAAGATTATATCTATTATTATTATGCCAAAATATATTACATTTTTAATACTCCTCCTATCTTTTTCGACCATTGCCCAGCAAAAAATAGATGAAGAACTCGTTATTTTTGTTCAAAAAACAAGCGACAGCGAATTTACACTCAACAATATCGCAACCTTAGAAGCCTATATGCAAGCGCATCATATTCCAACTAAAATCATTGATATTGATGAGGCTGGTGCGCCCAAAGAAGTTGGTTTTACTCCTTTTATTGTGTATAGAAATCACCTTGGACGCAAAGTTTTTAAAGGGCGGTATACTTCTCATCAGCGTTTGCTCAATTTTATTAGAACGGTTCGAAGACTGCCTGCCGAAGCTATTCATTATGAAGAAAAGGAAGTGTTTGTCTGGCAGCAGCAGCATTCTAATTTATTCATCAAATTAAAAATTACTGCGCCTAATGGTCAACTTCCAGCTAATTTTGATGCTAAAAAATTCAAAAAAGACTATTTAAAAGGGCTAAAAAAAGGATTTGAAGGAGCTAAATATGCCCAAAAACATCCCGTTAGAAATTCTGATGAGTTGATCTATTGCAATTTTTACCCCTATATTGCTGAGGACGGAAAAGTCTATGTTAGTTCAGAAATTTTTTCCCATTATCATTGCCATACTCCTATTTACCAACAATATGAAAATCCTGCTGTCGGCAATAATACCATCCAAGGTTTTGCCGCTGCTGCCGCTAATTCTTTGGCTGAAATTAAACGCCAATTGGTTGAATCAGAATTGGGCGATGCTATGAATTTCACCACTAAAAATACCAAATTTACGCCTTGGGAGGACTTAGGCTTAAGCACCTTGTCTCCCCCTAAACAAGGGACACAAACCGCTATTAAAGCGGTTACTTTCCCCAAAGCGTGGGAAATGGCAGGTGCATTGGATGAGGGCACCCCAATTCTTGCTTTTAGCTTTCCCCCTCCTTTGCGCCAATACGCTGGAGAATTAAAACAAGTAGATGGCAGCCTTAGCTTAAAAAGCAATGAAAGTCTAGCAGAAGCAATGGGTAAATTTGAGGTTGTGGTTAGTTCCATAGAAATGGGAGAAAGTAGTTTGAATAGTGCCGTAAAAGAATCCATTTTAAAGGTTGATGAACATCCTACTGCTCATTTGGTTTTCAAAAAAATAGAAAGCAAGGACTTTAAATTAACACTTGGAAAAATTACTCAAACTCATATTGAGGCAGATTTAACGCTTCTCGGCAAAACAGGATTGGTACAGGCAACCGCTCAATTTGAACCGTTTTTAAACGACCAAGGCGAATTGCTATTGGCCGTCACCACCCAGTTTACTGCTCCTGACCTAAAGGGCAGCTACCAAATTGATGGGCCTGATGGACCTGAAAGCGCAAAAAATAAAATACTTTTTAATGCTAGTTTTGTGATGAAAGCAAAAGAGTAATGCATTGGAAGATGTGCTCATATATCTTGATTAATCTGTGAGCACATCTTCAATACATACCCATGCATAAAGTTATAATTAACGGAGTATTAAATTAAAGTACGTAATGATCTTTGTCTGCTAAAAATGGATACTTTTTTCGCATAGCATTCAGGTGTTCTTTGGTTAGGGTTAGGGTATAAATCGCTTCTTCATCTGCTTGATGAAACAACAATTCTCCAGCAGGGTCAAAAACAGAAGAATCGCCCGAATAAGCAAAGCCATTTCCATCAAAACCTGTACAATTAACCCCAACAACATAGGCTTGGTTTTCAATGGCTCTTGCTGTCAGCAAACTGCGCCAGTGAAAGGAACGTTTGGCAGGCCAGTTGGCGACATAAAAAATTAAATCGCAATCCTCTAAATTTCTATTCCAAGCAGGAAAGCGCAAATCATAACAAATAAAAGGCATGATTTTCCACCCCTTATAGTCTATAATCAATTTTTGGGTTCCTGCTGTAAATGTCAAATGCTCTTTTGCCATCGAAAAAAGGTGCTTTTTGTCATAGTGCAGTTGTTCACCATTGGGGGCTACCCAAATCAAGCGATTATAATATGCCTCATTTTCTTTTATAATTAGGCTGCCTGTAACCGCAGCATTGATTTCTTGGGCTTTTTGATGCATCCAACGAATCGTTGGGCTGTTGCTCATTTCTTCTGCCAAATTGGGGGCATCCATAGAAAAGCCTGTCGTAAACATCTCAGGCAAAATAACCAAATCTGTATTTTTTAGATTGCTTAATTTTTCGTCAAACATTCTTAGATTTGCAGTACTATCTTCCCAATGTAAGGTAGATTGAATTAAGGTTATTGTTAAACTCATCTTAGTAGGTGTTAAGAAAGGAGATAATCGTTTAAAGTTTATTATTTTTATTGGACTTATTAACCCAAAACCAAATCATAAAAGTAGTTGCCAATAATCATTACTCCACTAAAACCACATGAACACAGCGATGCTGGCTCATAAGCGATAGCGCAGTTAATCAATGGAGTATTAAATAATACAACCAAATTAAAAGATAAATAAGATTATGCAAAAGTTTAGTTTCTTTATTTTTATAATTATCATTGTTCTTTCTCAAGCTTGTACCGTTAGTTTTATCAATACAGGAATTGATTATTCTGAATTGAAGAGTTTTTCTATTGAGCAATTTGGAGCGAAGGATTCTAACGCTCCCCCAACAAGCGGTCAAACTTTTTCGGAGCAATTAAAAGATAGGGTCCTCAACAACACACGCTTGGAATACAAAAATGAAGAAGGAGATGTGCAATTTTCGGGCAATGTGACGGGCTATACCATTACAGCCTTAGCCCCTCAAGCAGACCAGACCGTGGCCTTCCAACGATTGACCATCAAAATATCTATTGACTATAAAAACAGCAAGAAAAAGGATGGCAGTGAAAATTGGTCACAAACCTTTTCTAGATTTGCCAACTTCTCTTCCGAGCAAGATTTATCGAGTGTTGAGGAACAACTCATTCAGGATATTTATGACCAAATACTAGACGATGTCTTTAATAGAGCCTTCTCTGGTTGGTAGCTGCTAACACCAAATTAACTAATCAACCAATAAAACAAGTTATAAGCTCATTTTTTATGGAATGGACTGATGAAAAAATAACCGCTTTAGCACCGAATGATTCAACCGAACGAAGAGGAAGAACATTAGCCAACTCTTCCAAATGGAATTATTTAGCGACTAATTATGAAGCCATTTGGGGCGAATGCAAAGGGTCTGGCTCTCAACCTTATTTGGTACAAATTAATTTAAAAGGTCCCAAATACAAGTGCAGTTGTCCTGTTCGTAAGCCGCCCTGCAAACATGTTTTGGGTTTGTTTTTTTTATTTGCCAAAAGCAGTGCCGTTTTTAAATACCAAGCCCCACCAGAAGCTGTTCAGAACTGGCTGTCTAGGCATAACTCACCAACTGTCTCTACAACAAAAACGACAAAAACATCCTCCTTAATAAAAACGGACCAGGAGTTAGAAAAAGCAAAACAAGCTAAAGAAAAACGTTGGCAACAACGTGTCCAGTTGATGAGTAGCGGCATGGATGAATTAGAACTGTGGTTGACCGATGTTGTTCGTCAAGGCATTGCCAATGTAGAGGTGCAAAAAGCCAGTTTTTGGAACCATACAGCAGCAAAGATGATGGATGCCAAGTTGCCTAGAATCAGCACCTATCTAAAAGAAACCCATCAGATTGTTCTCCAACACCAAAATTGGTCGGAGCAGGTCGTTGCTCGTTTAGGAGAGCTGTATTTATGGATTGAAGCCTTCAAGAAACGAGCAAATTTGTCGCCTGATCTACAAGAAGAATTGTATCGCATGTTGGGGAAAACGGTCAAAAAAGCAGATGTGATTGAAAATAATCCCGCCATCAAAGACAACTGGCTTGTGATTGGCAAAAAAGAAGGCGTAGACATTGAAGGACGCAATTTTAGGCGTGTGTGGTTACAGGGGCAATCAACCGATAAAAAAGCGCTTATTTTAGATTATGCCTTTGGGCATATAGGCTATGAACATCAATACATTGTTGGCGACTTATTAAAGGGGCAATTGGCCTATTACTCTAGTCTTTGTCCTCAAAGAGCTGTTTTTGCCCATTTTGAGTCTGCACCACTACATCAGAGTATTGAATTTAAAACCTATGCCAATGTCAATGAATTGCTCAACCAATATAGTCAAACGATCGCTAAAAGCCCTTGGCTGTCAATTTTCCCTGTAGGTTTGTCCAATCTTCATGCTTTTATTGATGAGGATCAACAATTACAACTCAAAGATGACCAAAACTTTATTTTGCCCCTTGCTCCTATTGAAGAGCACATCATCTGGAAAATTTTAGCCATCAGTGGCGGGCATTCTATTGATCTTTTTGGAGAATGGAATGGACTTGTTTTTACTCCTCTTAGTATGCTTAGTTCTAGGGGAATCATTCCTTTTTCTTGATCAACAAAAATCGTTAGACCTGTACATTTCGTACGATATTCGTAATTTAAATGCCTCATTCCCCCATTAATTTTCCCTAAATTTGTAGTACTAGTTTTAACCATCTATAGAAACGATACTTAAGAAAATGAAAATTGAACAACTCTATACTAAATGTCTTGCTCAAGGAGCTTATTATATCGCATCCAATGGAGAAGCAGCCATTATTGATCCGCTCCGTGAAACACAACCCTATATTGATTTAGCCAACCAGAATGGAGTTCGCATTAAATATATTTTTGAAACTCATTTTCACGCTGATTTTGTATCAGGGCATATTGACTTGGCAAAAAAGACAGGAGCCACCATCGTTTATGGTCCAAGTGCTACGACTGATTATGAAATTCACGAAGCTTCTGATCATGAAGTTTTCCAAATTGGGGACATCACTATTACGGTTCTCCATACTCCTGGACATACTCCTGAATCGACTACTTATCTATTGACAGATCAAGAAGGACATCAAAAAGCTATTTTTACAGGAGATACCTTATTTATTGGAGATGTAGGACGACCTGATTTGGCCATAAAAGGAACTGTTACACAAGAGGACTTGGCAGGTATGCTTTATGACTCTTTGCGCAATAAAATTATGCCTTTGCCAGACGATATTATTGTTTATCCTGCGCATGGTGCGGGCTCTGCTTGTGGCAAAAACATGAGTACAGAAACCTTTGATACTCTAGGCAATCAAAAGAAAGTAAACTATGCATTGAGAGCTGATATGACCAAGGAAGAGTTCATACAGGAAGTAACATCAGGCTTAAATCAAGCGCCTCAATATTTTGCCAAAAATGCCATGCTGAACAAAACAGGATATGGCAATATCGATCAAGTTATAAAATCTGGTTTGGAGGCCTTGGATCCTAAGCAATTTGAAACGAAAATTTCACAAAATGATGTCTTAGTTTTGGATACCCGAAAAGCGCAGGTTTTTAAGGATGGCTTTATTCCTCATGCTATTAATATTGGAATTGATGGAGGCTTTGCACCTTGGGTCGGAACAGTGATTATTGACATTAACCAACCTATATTGATTGTCGCTGATGCTGGACGTGAGCAAGAAGTTGTTACTCGTTTGGCTCGAATTGGTTATGATAATACCATTGGCTATTTAGCTGGTGGAATGGATGCTTGGATTGCCGCAGGCAACCCCATCGAAAAAATTGAATCCATTAGTGCCGAAGCGTTAGAAACACAGCTAAAAAATGGTACGAAAGGCATTGTCTTAGACGTTCGCAAACCTTCTGAATATGAAGCTGAACATGTCACAGGAGCGCAGCTTTTTCCTTTAGATTATATTAATGATAATGTAGAACAACTAAACGACCAAACGTTATACTATGTGCACTGCCGTAGTGGTTATCGCTCTATGGTTGCCAGTTCTATTCTAAAATCCGCTGGTTACCAAAACATTATTGAAATCAAAGGAGGTTTTTTAGCCATTCAGCAAACTGGTCTTTCTTGTACTAAATTTAAATGCCCGAACTCTAAATAAGTTTTTATGCATACCGTATTAATCCCTCTTTTTTTTGCTTTCTTATTGTTAGGTTGCCAGTCCGAAACCAACCAAACATCAACAAAAACGGTTCATCAAACCGATACAACCGTTCACAACAATATTCGTCAAGAAAGTAAGCAACCGATTGTTACTGCTTCAGAAAATTCTTTTGAGGCAATTCCTGCTGGGCAATATCGTTCTTTGAATGAAAAACTGAAAAAAACTACTAAAACAATTTCAGCCAAAGAAGTTATTAAGCTGTATTATCCTGCTAAAATAACAAATGAAAAGAGCTATGAAAAAATAGATGTTCAAAGCGAAGAAAAAGGTGGACAAACAATTGTAACCTTAACGCATGACAACCAAAGCGAACATGTTTCTATCCAAGGGCATCGCATTGTTATGACGCTTCAACAAAAGGATAAGCATTGGCAAATTGTAGCATTAAAACAACAATTTAAATGCTGGGTTCGAAAAAATGGCATCCTTTGGGGAACCGATAAATGTTCTTAAAATGAGGGGTTAGTTGAGCTATTTTTAGATTTTAGCCCCTATTGGCTATAGGGTCTAAAATCTAAGATCGGAATATACGTTTTAGCTTAAACAGTACTTTTATAAGTAAGGTGATTCTGTAGTAAAACAAAAATACATTTTAGTAATTTTGTTATTTTATAAAATATTGTTTATTAATAGCTATAATAACAAACATAATTGTTTCTTTTTAATAAAGTAAACATTAGAAGTTTCTATCTAGCCCCCATTTTAGAGACAATATAGCAAAAAGCGGGGGAATCAATACCTGTTGTTCTTTTTGCATTGCCCAAAAAGAACCAAAAACGCTAGGACTTGATGACTTCTTGGACAAAGTATCTTCTTGATAGCTTAGGCTTTCAGAAACTCGCTTCGCTCAGACACCTGAAAACCTTATTTTTCTTACAGAAAAATAGCAGCTTTCTGCGGCGTACTTTGTTCCCAATCAGTCATATGCCCACCCTAAAAAAACTCTAAAAATGGGTTATGTGATGCTTAGAAAATGATTCAAAGAAAGCTCATTGCCAAACGTTTCGTTGCAAAAACAGTAGCAAATATACTAGGACGAATACATTTGTTTTACTCCTGAAAGTCTCTAAGAATTATCTGTTGAAATTATTTTTAGTTAAAGCCTTTTAGTACAGAAGTATTGGCACCAAAAACGTTATTGTTTCCATATTTGCTAACTCCTTTTTTTGCCCATTCCATCTCAATTTCTAATTTTTTCAACTCCAACATTTTGGGAGAAGACAAAATATCTTTTGTTTTGGCATCGTATAAGGCCGCATCATATTTACCTTTTGCTTCTGCAATTCTAGCCTTTGCCAAGTTGGTTTGTTCCAACTCTTTTTTAGCAGCTAAAGAGTTTCTACCCTCTTGAATAGCCGTTTCCTCTGCCACTCTAGCCAAAGCTTTAGGAATGTCAACATCTGTAATTTGTACACGGGCAAACTCGACATAAAATTCTGGCAATTCTTGGCTAATAATTTCACGTAACGCTGTTTCAGCCTCCTTTCTTTTCTTTAGGTTTAGTTCCGAAGCAGTGTATTGAGGCACAACTTCCTTTCCAGCAGATTTTAAGGTTTTCAAAATCTTGGTATCGATGTCTGTAATTTTGGTATGTATCAAATTCACTTGTTCAGGATTAAGGTTGTAATCCAAGGCAATTTCTACACTAGTTTCCATGTTTCTAGAATCGTTAAAAACGAATTTTTCAACCAGTGTTTTTTCTCTAACATCATATTCTACACAAGAATTCCAAAGCCAACTGATTCCCATTTCCATCCCCTCTGGTAAGATATGATCCATTTCGGTTTTTCCTCCCCAATACACCTTTACCCCTTTGTGTCCAGGTTGTACAGTAGTACAAGAAGTTATAAAAAATAAAGCTATTAATAGTACTAATAAGTGTTTCATCGTGTTTCTTTTAGTTGATAGAATCATTCAAGTTATACGGAGTATTAATTTAAATAATGAAGATAAATAATATAATAGTAGTCCATTAATTTTATACCTTATTTCAACAGCCTTATCAAAAAAAAAATTCCGTTTAAAGTAAGTTTATTATAAATAATATGATTACTACCTTAAAAAATAGGTACTCTATACTGCTTATTACTACTTTGGTTGTAAGTCATATGCTTAGTTCCTGTAAATACAGGACATACGACTTACGATCGATTACTTTCTTCTAAAACCACATAAACGTAGTGCACGAGCAGTTTGGTAGGGTGTACCAACGGGGATGCCTAGCAGCGAAGCTAAAAGTAGTTAAAAGCTGCCCCTCTTTTAATTTTCACAAAAATCATCGGGTAGCAAACAAAATAGAATCACTCTTAGTAAGATTTTATTAACTTTTTCAAAATCAGCTTGAACAATTGGTCTTATTTTTTGTATTTAAGGCACAGTTCTTTTCATTCTCATTAAAGGAGTATCCCCGCTTTGATTTCATTTATTTCAAAACGCCAATTTTTAATCCAATGATTACCAATCATACCATTGATTTCTTATCCAATTTACAAGAAAACAACAATCGAAACTGGTTCGAAAAGCACAAAGAGGACTATCTAAAAACCAAAAAGGAAATTGAGCATCTCGTCTGTAAAGTTGAAGAAAATCTAAACCAAACAGATGTTATCGAACATTCAAAATTGTATAGAATATACAGAGATGTTCGTTTTTCTAAGAACAAACTCCCCTATAAAGATTATTTTGGAGGTTATTTTAGACGCTTTGGCAATAACCGAAGAGGCAGTTATACCTTTGACATTACGCCCAAAGGGGCATCTGTAGGAGGCGGTTTTTTTGGTCCTAACTCAGATGATTTATTGCGCATTCGCAAAGAGTTTGAAATGGATAGTCAATACATTAAACAAATTGTCGAAGATCCTAACTTTATTCAATTCTTTGGCAAATTGCAAGGAAAAGGTCTAAAAACCGCTCCAAGAGGTTTTGACAAAAAACATCCGAATATCGAATGGATTAGAATGAAGCAGTTTTGTGCATTCAAAAATTTTACTGTTCAAGAGGTGGTACGCCCTGATTTTTCAGATCAAATGACTGAAACCTTTCTCGCCATTCGTCCTTTTTTCGACTATATGACAGAAGTTTTAACAACAGATATGAATGGCGTTTCTATTTTGTAAACTAGCAATCTTCATCTCTAAATCCGAGAAAAAATTAAGCCTAACAACAAGGGATTAAGCCCTTTTATTATAAAACCAATATTCTGCTAAAAATGAGCGGAATAATAAAAAATTACGCTAAATGAAATTAGCAACCATAGACAACAACAGCCGAGATGGTCAATTAGTTGTGGTCAATAAAATGCTAACCAAAGCCATCGCTGTTCCTGAAATTGCTGCAAATATGCAAATCGCCATTGACAATTGGGCACAAACAGCACCTGCCTTAACCACTATTTATAACCAACTTAATCTTAATCAACTAGAAGGTGCTTTTAACTTTCTAGAAGCAAAGATTATGGCTCCCATTCCTAGAGCCTATCATTGGGCGGATGGCAGCGCCTATGTTACCCATGTAGAGTTGGTTCGAAAAGCAAGAAATGCCAAATTGCCAGATTCTTTTTGGACTGATCCATTAATGTATATGGGAGCTTCCGATGCATTTATTGGTGCACACGATCCTATCCAAATAGAACAGGAAGCATGGGGTATTGACTTTGAATCTGAAGTTGCGGTCATAACGGATGACGTACCCGCAGGTGTTTCCCCTAGCCAAGCGCTAGATCACATCCAATTAATTACAATTATCAATGATGTTTCCTTAAGGAACTTGATTCCTAATGAGCTGTCCAAACAATTTGGTTTTTATCAATCTAAACCTTGGACGGCTTTTGCTCCTGTTGTTGTTACGCCTGATGAGCTAGAAGGAGTATGGAAAGATGGAAAGCTCCACTTGCCTTTACATTCTACCCTCAACGGGGAATTGGTTGGCAGCCCCAATGCAGGTATAGATATGACTTTTGATTTTGGAAAACTAATTGCCCATGCAGCAAAAACTCGTTCCTTAATGGCTGGAACGGTCATTGGCTCTGGAACGGTTGCGAATCAAGGGAGTCCTAACGGTTCTAGCTGTATTGCTGAAATAAGATGCCTAGAAATCATTAACAGTGGAAAAGCATCTACTCCATTTATGAGTTTTGGCGATAGAATCGAAATTGAGATGTTTGATGAAACAGGGCAGACTATTTTTGGGAAAATCGACCAAGTTGTCACCGAATATTCGCCTGCTTAAAAAGAGCAATTTGTCAAGTTGAAAATTAGCCCTAATAAAACTGGTTTATTTTCAACTTGACAATTTATTGATCAACAAATGCCCTTAATTGTGAGCAGCACTTGCTTTGTTTTTAAAACTAGAGTACTCTCCAGGTGATCCAATCATAAGTTCTATCCAATTTCCATTTGCCGTTCTTACACGGCGATCTTTATTTTTTAAAGATGAAATAGCATTGTTATAATCAGGATTTGAAGAAACCGTTTTGAGAAAACCATTCTGATAAGAGAAATAATACCAGTCTCCATTGGGAGAAATGATATAAAAGGTCAACGCATCTCCACGAGCAGGATCATTCATTATTTCTAAATGCCCCTTTAGTACTTGTCCAACATGCTTACCTCCAATAGAAGCCAATTGTAATCGACGTCCTTTTGTAATAAAAGACTGTGTCTTAGAGCTCCAAAGTAGTTTATTGTTAATAAAAAAGAACGTATGTGAAAAATCATTGGGCAACTGTAGTCGTTCATCATCTTCTACCTTTTTCCACATTCTATCAAACTTCTTATCATCTGTAATATAGTTTTTCATATGCTGATGCAATTTTTCATTTTTAATACTAGCATATAAAACTTTATCAATTAGCTCATCGTTACTCTGTATATCATTTACAATTACATCTCGAAGTGACTGTGGCAAATAGAAATCTAAATTTGCTGATGTCTCGAATAGGTAATCTGATTTGGTGTTCAAGAAGAAGGTAAAGTCACCAACTACATCTACCCCAAAATCTGGCGCTGTAGCAGAGATAAACCCTTTATCAAAATCGAACCTTCCTGAAGCGACCACCTTTGCATTTTTTTCGGAAACGGTAAATAACTTTCCTGCCTCAGCATCGCCTAGCACTCTTGCAGAGTCTCCAAAAAGGTACATGTTTTCTTCATTATCGAACTTTAATACTCCTACAGCAGAAAAAATACTTCTATCGGTTGGGTTTCGTTTAGGAGAAAGAATAGCAGGATACAAATCCATGGTGTCCAAATCCAAAAACAAACCAACATACATAAATTCTCCAGCGGGATTTTTAGGTGTTTCGTACTCGATAGAAACATCTCTTTTATCTACTTTAGACTCAATCCCAAACCATTCCTGTGTTGGAATAACAGCAGATGATATTTTTGCATAGCCTTTAAAAGTTAATAGTTCTGATTTTGAATTTAACAAAACCTCCCCTTTAAATTTTGTACGCTTATCCAGATGGAAATTAGCCGTATCTCTAACGGTGCCACTTCCTACTGTTACAAATTGCCCTGGAGATTCTTGGGCAGAAGTTACATTATCAAACTTAATTTCTTGCTCTTTATAATTTTCAATATTAAACTCCAAATAACCACTTGCTTTAAACTCACTTCGACTCAGCACATTAATAGATGCTCGTTGAATAACATGGTTTTGATTTAAGGTATCTGCCACAATTCTAGAATCTAGCAAGGTTCTCATGTGTGAAGCCTCTTCAATTTCAACATGCTTGTCCTTGGGATAAACAAAGGCATCTGCAATTCGAATATGCTCTACACCATCAATTTTTAGCAAGCCCGTATTCAAATCATAATCTGCTTTCTCACCTAAAAACACCAAAGAATCTTGTGCCTGCTCTGTCGCTAAGAAAAATCCAGTTTTTCCCTCTTGCGCATCCATAAAAATATGGTCCGTTTTCATGTTCCAATGAAATTGATCCAAAGATGTTTGGTAACTATTATAGGGTAAATCCGTTGCTAAATCTGATTCTTGAGAAATAAAGTCCCCTGTTTGTTTTTCAAAATCAATGATAGCATCTACATTTTCATTTTCAAAAGCAAATTTTTGTACCCCTTGAGACTTGATAATAACGGCCGTAGAAGGCGAAGCGATGGATTGCTTTCCAAATTTAAAATCTCCTCCTGGGTTAGATTCTAAAGTTGCTCCATACCAATCAAAGGTTCCTCGTCCCAATAAACCATCAGGAGTTAAGGTCAAGGAGCCTTCCAAATTAAAATCTGTTGAATCAAAAAATTGGAATGGCACCCCCTCAACAATAGCAGATTCAATATACATACTATCGCTATATGGAGCCCAATCAATGTGTACTTGCTCCCCCTTAACATGTGGAAACTCTACACCATCCCGAACAGAACCTTCTAAATTAAAACTATCTACATCCTCTGCTCTAAATTGATCGGGCAAAAACTCAATATATTCGGATTCAACGGTTGCTCCCAAATAATCCAAGCGACCATTGCCAATCAAACCTTCATTGCTAATTCCAATGGCTCCTTTAAAAGAACCTTTTCCTTTTTTATCCTCTCTAAGATAAATAGGATTAGGATCATTCCCCCTTGTTTCTGTTTCAAACCCTAGAGACAAATCATGGTACATAACCCTTAATTGCTCATTGATTGGCTCAAATATATCTGCGGCATACAATTTCCCTTCAAAAACCAATTGCTCTGGTTTTAAGCGATCCATACCATCTAGCATAAACGGCTCTACCTCATAATAAAATGTCTCTCGATCATAAACCCCTTCTCCTTGCCTGTTCCGCCGATCGTAATAAACCCTTGATTTGCTGGTGGATTCAAAGGATGGATAAATGGGATCACTCTGCATCCGCCCAGATTTATTACTAGGTACATCAATCAACATCAAGCCGCTCCCTCCTTCGATAACGCTATTAATGGGTTCTTTTTCATTGGTTGGTAACTGTGTCAAGTCCTCAATCGCACGTTCTTCTTTGGGTCTTCCTGCCAAAATTCCAGCTTCTTCTCCATGACGAGCCCGTTTATAGATAAACAAATCCATAAAGTTGATAGAATCCATTTCTACATGGAAAATATCGTAGATAAAATGAAAATTGGTTCCTGTAAAATTACAAAATCCACCAGACATCACGCCATTAAAATCCATATTACGCCCTTTGAGCATTTTTACTTGCCCATTAAATGGTCGAGCAATAACTTGCTGTGAATCACTCAAAACAAACTCCTGCACTCCAAAGGTTTCGATCTCTCCCTTTTTCATATTAAAAACCGCATTGGCTGGTTTTTTATTATTTCGAGAAGGAACCGACTTAATGCGGATTTTATCAAAATCGTGGTCTTTTTTCTTCGTATTAACAGAAGCAGCATAATGGAACAATTTGTCTCGCAATCGGATTGTTCCTTTTTCTTTGTTATAAACCACAAAGCCATCTTTCACCATCTCTAAAAATAAAGGCAAGGTATTGCTTAGATTAAAAGACGGGTCGGGCACAACAGTCATTAAATTATAAACATCTATAGCTCCAAACTTATAGGTTTTTGGAAAGCCCTTCATAAAATCCCTGTAATCTTGGTTTCTCTCAATAATTTTAAACGACGGATTTTTTGAAGCTTTTTCAATCTCTTCAGAAGTCAAAATTGTAATTCGTTCCATCCTTTTGTCCAATAAAGCGGCCAACTCATCAGCAGATACCACCCTAGGATCAGTATCCGCAAAATCGTCTTCTGACTCATCTTCGGGAGTTTCTTCTACTTCTGTTGGAGGCCATTCGCCAATTTCCTTCAAAAAAGCAGTATCTATTGGCTCATCCTCATAACCTCTATCAAAAAAGGGCTTGCCATTTTCATCACAAAAGTCAGGCTGTTGCTTACAGTATTCTTCATCAGACATGGGCCCTTCCTGCTCCCACGGGTTGGTATCGGGTCGAACAGAGCCCGCCAATTCCTGAGCCTGTTTTAACTTATCGGAATAAACCGCAAATTTAATCAAGGGGTTGATAGAAATGATATTTTGATATTTCTCAAAAAGCAATTGATCAAAATGGTTCTCCGATGCCATTTCCAAATCTTGATTGTTATCTCCCAAAGTCAATTCATCCGTATCAATTAACCAAGAAATAGAAGTTACCTTCATGTCCATTTCTTGCAATGAATTGGAAAAAGGCACCCTAGATATTCTAGAGTCACTCCTTGCTAAATCTAATTTTCGCTGAACAATACTATACAAAAAGTTAATACTTGGATGATAAATAGAATCAATTGACCCATCATCGTGATTAATGTATAGCGTTACCTTTGCATCTTGTGAAACAACCTTTTCACCTTTTAGAATATCAAAATTCCCAGATTCTGCTTTTACAATCCGCTGTCCTTTGCTATTGGTAATATAAACCGTTGACAAACCTTTTTCATCACCATAACCTTGAACAGAAGATCCCGTCATGACAAAACCACCCATATAAGTTACCCCTTCTCCAATATCATCCATTCGGATATTTCTCGAATTAGATTCAAACCTAGGATAGCGCATATTTTTAGCATTTCGCTTTACGGCTCTATCTTTTAAACGACCTTCAATTGGTTGTTTAAATACCGAATTATAGTGCAGGGTTGCATTCGATGCAGAATACGAAGTGCTTCGAGTTTCTATGGTATATGTTTTGAGCAAAGCATAAGCATCTTTTGCACCTTCAGCCGTCCAGTCCACCTGTCCTTTTACGCCTTTCCACTTCTGTTCTAAGGGGTAATAAATGCCCTTTGCGTCCTTAATGGTTAAAGAATCTCGTTTATTATAGCAAATTAAATTGGTGTTTTCATACTTAATAGACAAAATGCCATCCTCATATTTCATATCAAAAACTCTCGATTCAGAACGCCACTTATGGCTTCCCTTTGAAATATCGTATAGGTTACCTGTTTTCCAAAAATTTCGGCTAAACTTCAAATAGTTTTCAAACAAAACAGTCTTACCATCTTGTTGCGCCATTAATATTTTTTTTGAAATTTTAATCCACTTGCTAAAATGTTGAGAAGCCAAGCCCTCATCATCTGAAAACGTATGAATAATATCCAACAGATGTCGAAAGAAGTTATATCGCTTCATGTTTCGCTTAATCATCTCATTTCCAAGATCCGCCAGACCATCATAAAACTCAGGTGTCCACTTTCCAGCTTTTTGTTTCTGTTTCATGGTCGCCATAATCTCTTCACATTCCTCCCGTTTGGTCGCCAGCATAATCTCTTCCATATACTTGTAACATTCAGTCGCAGAAGTCGGAATTTCATCTACTTCTTCTGGTTGAGCCCAAGCCAATGAAGTTATTAACAAAAAAAAGCTAAGCAGGGTAAATTTTAATAGATTCATAATTATAGCTTACAATTTGAAAAGATTTGGCATTGTTGCCAAAATATAAAAACAAAGTATACAATTCTCCGTACTCCTAAAGTGAGTACACTCTTTAAAGAACTATCCCAAAACCAAACAACGCCATTTTTCTCGTTTCATCGTATCAACTAACTTCAAACCATGTTCAGCAGCAGCCTTTACAACTAAGTCAATGTCCTCCTCCAAAAAACCAGAAGTCAGCAAAACACCCCCATCTTTTAAACGTGCTGCCATACGATCCATTGTACCTAGGATCACATTTCTATTGATATTGGCTAGTACCACATCGTATTTTTGAGCAGGTGCAGCATCTATTTCTCCACAATACACCCCAATAGTATCTCCACAATTATTAATGGCAACATTTTCTAGTGTATTTTCATAAGCCCATTTATCAATATCAATAGCATCCAATGTTGTTGCCCCCAATTTTTGGGCTAAGATAGCTAAGACCCCAGTACCACAACCATAATCAAAAACTGTTTTAGCAGAAAAATCTAGCTTTTCCATTTGCTTCATCATCATATAAGTAGTAGCATGATGCCCTGTTCCAAATGACATTTTAGGGGTAACTACTATTTCGTGTTTTACGGTCGTAATTGGTTGGTGAAAGGTAGCTCTAACGGCACAAAAATCATCCACCCAAACAGGTTCGTAATCGGATTCCCATTTGGCATTCCAATTTTGATCCGCAACGAGCTCCTGCTGTATGCTCAATTGGTATTGTGCTTTTAAGTCGCCTAGGGTTTCTTGTAGTTTTTGGTTATAATCTTCTTCATTAATATAAGCCACCAATATACCTTCTTCTTCGCTAAAGCCATTAAACTCAAAATCGGACAGGTGTGCTACTAAAATGTCGTTTACTGTTTTATCCTCCGCCTCTAAAGTCAATTTTAAATAATTCATTCTTCTTTTCTTGTTCTATACTTGTTTTTATAATTTGTAATCAGTCTCTTGGTAAGAATACAAAACTAATCGTGCATTTTATCTGTAAATCGCTAAAATTGCTTGCAGTTCAATTCACCCAAAAAATTGCATAAATTGACAATCATTCGTTTTGCATCCTTACCGCTCAAAATACTAAAACAAACTCATCTGTCCATCATCTATCTGCTTTGTTTTTTTAGAAAACCGCAAGTCGCTTTTGCGTTCTAGTGCATCTATTAAATAAATACACATATCAGGCGATAAGATATTATTGGGTTGGTGAGAGAAAAAATAAACTTCTTTTAGCCCTTGATTCATCCAGTTTACCAACAAATCTACCCATTCGTCAATTCGTTCATAATCTGTTGGAGCTAACCCATTTCCTACAAAACGAACCATGGCAGTAGGAGTTGTTAATCCCAAATGTAGAACATCTCTCCTTCCCGCAACATCTGTGATCACAGTTCCAACGTTATGGCTCGCCAATAAATCAAGATATAGGCGAAAATAAGTCGGTTTTTGAAACCAATCTTCATGGCGTACTTCTACCGCTAAAGGAACTTCATCGGTTGGGAATTTTGTCAAAAACTGCTCTAAAATATTAATTCTATTAGGACCAAAGTTAGGTGGCAATTGTATAAATGAAGTGCCTAATTTCTCTTTTAGACCAATAATAGCAGTGCAAAATTTGTCAATTTCTTTTCCATAAGCCCCCAAATCCGTACTGTGACTGATAGATTGTGGAATTTTAGGTGAAAATTTAAAGGTCTTATCGGTTAAATTATACCAATTTTTAATGGTTTCTACGGTTGGAATTCTATAATGTGTTGTATTTAATTCTATGGTAGAAAATTGCCTAGCGTAATGGTACAAATATTCTTTTGCTTTGGTCTTCTTGGGATAAAATTTTCCTAACCATTCTTTCATAGCCCATCCCGTACATCCAAAATAAAAACTAGGTTTTACATTATCTTTTGGTATTTTCTTTAAGAGTTTTGTAGTACTTAGCGGCACCTCTCCCATAGAGAAGTCAACGTTGCTAATATTTTTTAATTTTCCAAATTCCATTAGCTTGATTAATTATTAGAAGTTTTGAGTACTTTAATTCTATTATAAAAGACGCTCTTTGACAACTCTATCACGCAGTAACCACGCAGTAGCAGCGAAGCTAATCGTGTGGAAATTTTAATTAACGTCTTTAATTATGCCGTTTGGGTATTAGATCGCTTCGCTTTTAAGACTATATAGTTGCAATTCATACCTATATAGTCTTAAAAGCGAAGCGATCTAAAAACAACCTGATCTAGGCTCTAATATCCCAAAATAGAAGCATTTTACCTTACGTTTTACGATTAGCACACAAGTTGTCAAAGAACCATAAAAGATACACTTTATTTTTTATATAAGTCTTCCAAAACCTTCATTGCTTTTTTTCCTTGGGGAGTATAATCTCGTGCTGCCTGAACTGGTGTTAACACAGATGGTAAATCTACATACCATTTCCATTGAAAACCACCTGCCCACCAAGATTTTTCGCCAAAAGTTTCTAACAGAGCCTGTAGAGCATTTGCCTGAGCTTGTTCACTCAATACGGCTTGCTCTTGCATCTGCTCCAACAACCAAGCCTTGTAGGCACAAGCTTCTAAACTCATATATCCAAACTCTGTAAATAATACAGGGCGACCCCAAGCTTTATAAAATGCATGAAGGCTATCTACTGTTGGCATCCAAGCCTCCTTTAACGCATTGACAGTGGGTCTTTTTTGGGGAGTTAATGGGAAATAAGCATCTACTCCAATATAATCCAAAGCATCCCAAAAAGTAATCCGATGATAGTTATCCCAATTGGCCGCATAAACTAATTTTCCTGTATAAATTGTTCGAATTTCTTCAATTAATGCTCTCCAAAATTCAGGACGCTGTAAAGCAAATCGTTTCATTTCTGTCCCCACCGAAAACAGCTCTACTCCTAGACTATCCGCCAATTTAACCATCGGCAGAATATAATTTCTATAGTTGTCTTCAAAAATCACCCAATCTTCTTCCTTTTCAAATGCTAAATCCCCCACCCATTGGTTATAAGCCCATAATTGAGGCTTTAGCAAGATACTTAGATTTTCTTTTCTAGCCAACTCAATCGTTTTAATCAATCCTTCTGGACGCTCTCCCCACCACTGATAACCGCTATATTGAATATCGGGCTGATCTTTATAAAAAAATGCAAACGGTTGAATACTAATCCAGTTAATCCCAATTTGTTTAAGAACAGGCATGGGATTGGTTCTAAAAGGACTAGGAGGAGCCATAATTGCCATTCCATTAATCTTTGAAGCAAGAATCCCTTTTTTTACGCTAGGGTTATTATAGTGATACCATGAACAACTAGAAAAAAAAAGCACCAAAGCTCCCATTGCAACAAATCGTACTCGCATAAATTTAATTCCTTATTCCGTAAGTTTTTAGTACTGGACAAAATATAGTAGTGGATGCTTATTCATACAATACTTTTAATACATCTGCGGCTATCTTACCTTCAGGAGTATAATCTTTTGAAATGTCCTGCTCACAAGAAGCACTAACTGCATCAGCATACCATTTCCATTGAAAACCACCTGCCCACCAATCTTCCCTAGCCAAAGCCTCTATCAATCCATGCAATGCGTTCGCTTGAGCCTGTTCATTCATTCCTGTTGCGGTCATCTTAGACTCTAATTCCCAAGTTTTATAAGCACAACCGTTTAAACTTAGATAACCAAATTCCGTAAATAAAATAGGTTTGTTATAAGATGCAGAAAAAGCAGACAGTTCATCTTTGTAAGGTTTCCAAGCCTCTATCAAATCACAAACAATAGGCGTTTCATCTGGAAGCAAGGGAAAATAAGCATCCACTCCTATAAAATCCAACTCTTGCCAAAAAGTCACCTCATCATAATCGTCCCAATTCGCAGCATAAGTCAATTGTCCCGTATATACTTGTCGAATGGATTGAATCAAATTGCTCCAATAAGCAGGCCTGTGCTTTACAAATTTTGCAATTTCTGTTCCTACACAAAACATCTCTGCATTCATGGTAACAGCCATATCAACCCACTCCATAATAAACTCTGTATAACTAATCTCAAAACTATCCCACTTAGCCTCTGTATCAAACGACAACTCTCCTACCCATTCTGTAGCAGACCAAAGCTGGGGTTTAACCATCACTTTCATGCCCTGTGCATGAGCCGATTGAATGACTTCAATAACCGCCGCCTTGGTTGAAGGACCATGTGGACAGGTTGGCAAAGGGCAACAAGAAACACTATCAATTTTAGGATCTCCACTAGCATAATAACCATAAGGTAAGGTAGCAATCCAGTCTACTCCTAGCGATTGAAGTTGTTTAATTGGCGCTCCTTGAATTGGGCTTTGAGCAGCAACCACTGACATTCCCTTGATTTTTTGGTTCATCAAATCTCCCTTTGGAACAAGTTCGCAAGGCAGTTGATCCGTTGCACAACCCGAAAAGCCAATAATTGCAAACAAGATTCCTAATGGGCGTAGTAATTTTATTATTATTTTCTGCATAATATTTGGGGTCTGTTTATTGTTTTGGTTTAGGTAAAAAAAACTATGATTTATTTTTTAGCAATAATTAATACATCATTGATTGCGTTTTCATCGTTTAAATGCTGCTGGACACGCCTTAAATCCATAATGGTAAAATGATATTTTTCTAATAAGCTCTTCAAATAGTCTGCTTGATAATAATAGGTATACAGTCGTTTCTCTCCCCCCGAACTCGGTCCTTTCCATCCAGATTTATGAAAATCATCCTCCATGGTGCTTAAAAACAGAATCCCACCTTCTTCCAATAAATTAAACGCATCTTGAATCAGTTTTTCTACCCCATCCTTTGGTAAGTAGGGAATTAAAAAGCCAGCTATAATAGCTTTGTATTGCTCATTCAATTGATCAATTTTCCTACTATCCAATGCTTGAAATTTAGCAGTGGGATTGTTCTTTTTTGCCAATTTCAACATAGCAGGAGCCAAATCTGTCGCTAATATATCCCAATCTGGTTTTTTGCTAAGCAAATACTGTGTAATATTACCAGGACCACAAGCCAGTTCCAATACCTTCGCTTTTTCATCTTTGATTGATTCACAGAATACATCCAAACTTTGTTGGTACAGAGACAAATCCATGAATTTATCTTGATATTCCTGAGCAACACTATCAAAAAGCGCTATTGCAGCTTCCGTCTTGTCCATTTTCAGTTAATTTTTGTACATTTTTTCTAATACTTTCTCTGCCATTTTACCTTGGGGAGTATAATCTCGCTCCCTTTTTCCTTCTCCCATAGCACTCTTATAATTAGGATACCACTTCCACAAAAAACCACCTGCCCACCAATCTTCTTTTGAGAAAATCTCCAATAGAGCTTGAATTGCATGGGCTTGAGCCGCTTGGTTAATCCCAACACTAGCCCTTCTTTTTTCCAATTCCCATGTTTTGTCTGCACAACCGTCCAAACTTAGGTAACCAAACTCTGTAAACACAATTGGCTTATTCCATTTTTTTGCATAGGCACTCAATTGCATTAAAGTTGGTTGCCAAGCACGCTTTAACGCACAAACAGAAGGCGTTTTATCTGCCAATAAAGGGAAATACGCATCTGTTCCTATATAATCCAATTGATCCCAAAAAGTCACCTTATCATAATCGTCCCAATTAGGAGCATAGGTTAGCTTTCCCTTATAAATTGTTCTAACTTTATCAATAAGAGCCCTCCAGAAAACAGGGCGTTGCTCTACCGAATGTCGGATTTCTGTGCCAATACAAAATAAATCTACCTTCATACTGTCCGCAATCGTTGCCCATTTCAGGATAAAATTGGTGTAATTTTTCTCAAAAACAGCCCAGGATTCATCGGTTTTTAAATTCAAATCCCCAATCCACTGGTTGTGCGTCCATAATTGGGGTTTTAGCATTACTTTAATCTTTTTTTGATGGGCATAGTTTATCGTTTGGCAAATCCCTTCTGGGCTTTCCCCCCACCAACCACCTGTTCCAAAACTCTGAATCGTTGGTTGATCTTTACTAAAATAAGCATAGGGTAAAACAGCAACCCAATCAACCCCTAATTTATTCAATGCAATAAGGGGGTCATTAGGAAAAGGATTGGGGGGAGCAACAAAAGACATTCCTTTGATTTTATTTGCCAATAAGCCAGATTTTATGGGAGCTTCGCAATCGTAAGAAATTGTTTTTATAGAACTCGATAATTGCTTTTTATTCGTAGTTGTTGTACTGCAAACAAACCCAAATGACAAAACGATAAAAAACAAACCTAAGAAAATCTTATACCGCATAATTCATCTGAATTTTGAGTTAAAAATTAGCTTTTATTGATACAAATCCCGCAGAACATCCGCTGCCATTTTACCTTGGGGAGTATAATCATCCGAGCGATCTTGGGAACTAGTAGCCAAATCTGCATACCATTTCCACTGAAAACCACCTGCCCACCAATCTTCCTTCCCAAATGTTTCTAATAAAGCCTGTGCAGCGTTCGCTTGTGCTTGTTCATTAATAGAAGCACTACTTCTATTTTTTTCTAATTTCCAAGTTTGATAAGCACAACCATCCAAACTTAAATACCCCCATTCTGTAAATAAAATTGGTTTATTCCACCGTTTTGAAAACGCTTCTAAAGCCTCAAACGTTGGCTCCCAAGCTTTTTTTAAGTCACAAACAGTAGGAGTATGATCAGGAATCAATGAAAAGTAGGCATCTACTCCTATGTAATCTAGTTGATCCCAAAAGGCAATCTGGTCGTATTCATCCCAATTGGGGGCATAGGTCAGTTTCCCTGTGTAAATTTGCCGAATTGTATCAATTAAATTACTCCAATAAGCAGGATGATTCATGGCAGATGCCTTAATTTCTGTACCAATACAAAATAAGTCCACGTCTAGGCTTTCTGCTAACCTTGCCCAGTAACAAATGAAATCCGTATAGTTGGCATGAAAAATATCCCATTCTGCCTGACTTGGATAATCCATATCCCCAATCCATCCTTTCCAAGACCAAAGTTGTGGCTTCAACATTGTTTTCATCCCCTGTGCCTGTGCTAAGTTATGACTCGTTGTAATTCCTGCGGCTGTCTCGCCCCACCACCAACCACTATTCCCTGTTGAATCATATTGTATACTGGCACTGTCTGGATCAAAAAAACCAAAGGGCAATAAAGCGACCCAATCAATTCCCAAAACAGTCATCTCAGCCATAGGATCTTGAACAAATGGATCGGGAGGAGCAGTTAAAGACATTCCGCAAATTTTTCCCTTCAACAAGCCATTTTGCCTTGAAGCTTCACAGGCTGGAGGTACTTTATCACAGCCCATTTCCCCCAATAATAAGAATAAAAAAAACGCAAATAAATAAGTATTGTTCATAACAATCAATTTAATAACACTCTGTCAAATTTTGACAAAAACCAACAGAGTATTAATTTAAGAAATACTCAACTCAGGATATGCTGTATATTTTAAAATGGGGGCAAAATATAACAGGTCTGTGTCCTCTTACTTATTCACATTAGCCTGTTAGAAAACGCCTCTTAATTAGAGGTCTAACAAACAGACTTTTATTGTTCCTTAACTACAAGGAAATCAATTTTAGTTAGGAAGTATAAAATTTAGAAAAAATTTAGTTTTTTTTAACGCTAATTAATTATTTTCATTCTCAATAGTAATCTATATCCATAAGAAATGGCTGAAATGATTTACCTTATTCTCATTGTATTTTTGGGCAGTCTTGTTAATTCTACCTTTGGTTTTGGTTTTGCCTTAGTCAGCATGCCCCTACTTTCTATCCAATTTGGATTGAATACCCTAGGACCACTTCTTCCTCTTTTATTTCTACTAGGAGGAGGAACCATTGTTTTTAGAGCTAGGAAAAACATTGAATTTAAGAACGTTTTTCCGCTGATACTAGCCGCTATACTTCTAATTCCTTTTGGCGTTTACCTAGGTAAAAATGGTCCCGAATCCATTATAAAAACCGTCTTAGGCTGCTTCATTATTCTATTTTCTATCTATAACCTTAGTCATTTTCAGCTTCCCCAACTAAAGAACAATAGATGGGCAATTCCCTTTGGCGCTATATCTGGTTTATTTGCAGGCGCTTATAATATATCAGGTCCTCCTGCTGTTATTTATGGAACCTTGCGACAATGGTCTTCTAAAACATTTAGAGCAAGTCTTCAAGCCTATTTTTTATGCATCAATACACTAGTAATAGGCAACCATATCTATATGGATTCTTATAAAAACGCATTAATTGTTCCCTATTTCTTGTGTGCTTGTCCAGCCATGCTTATGGCTGTCCCTATTGGAAAAAAAATAAATAACAAAATTGCAGACCCAAAGGTTTTTAATAAATATGTATATATATTAATGCTCTTATCTGGTCTTTTATTGATCGGTAAAGTCTATCTTTAGACGTTCAAATCAATCCTACAAAAAATTATGCAAGCACTCGAACAACAATACGGCAACGCATTAAAACATAAAAAATTTGCTGAATTAATTCAATTGCAAAAAGAAATTGTCGAACGACACGGCAACAAAGGCATCCTCTATTTGCTGCAACAACAACTATCTGGACAAATTTGTTTTCTTACAGCGATTAATGATAAAACCTGTCCTTGGTTTGTTCACAAAGACTTGCCCTTAGAAGTGTTTATAGATACGATCTGGGCACCTGTTCAAAATCAACTTCCACTTTTTTTGACTTTATTAAAAGAGCGTTGTCAACACATTTTAGTAGTAAAGCAAGATACCGAATGGCAACTTGTCTATTTTGTTGAATTATTACTAGAAGATCAAACGCCATTTTTTGCCTTTTACAATGGAGCAGCTCCTCTTTCTGATGAAGCCGCAAAGGAACGCCCCAATATTACGGCACAATATCAACAGCATTTAGGCTTATTCTACCAAGTTCACAATGGCTTTGGGGAATTAAATCGAGAATCTGTTTTACCCTTAGATGAGTTAACTAAAATTAAATGTGAGGGGGTTCTTTATTTGCGTTTCTTTGACTTTGTTTCTCCAGCTAGACAATGCATCAAAATGGAGGATTTAGCCCAAAAGAATCCGATCAGCTATGATTATGATCGAGGGAATATCCGAAGCTATTACCCTTTCTGGAATTTCTTAGACGAACGGCTAGCCTTGATGGATGAAGAATAGTAAGAAATATGTTTTTTTGACACCCCATAGGCTCACGCACTAACCACAAACTACTCTCAGTAACTTAGTTTTGCTGCACTTATTGGTATGCTTGTTGCTTCTAAATCAGGGTTAAAATATCACAATTGATCTATTTTGTCATAAATCTCTAGCTTAATAGTTGTTAGAAACAACTCAGCGATAAATTCTCGTGTAGCTCGATTAAAAGACCTTTTTTGGGTGCTTCCAAGTATTGTCAAAACTCTTTTTTTATTTCTTTGCACGGTATTTGTGGGAGGTTAAACGGTTAAAAAAAAAGAAGCTTTTAATAAGACTCAACCTCAGGTAATTTCTAGCATTCAGACAAGCTATTATGCTTGTTAAAAATGTTTTTTTTTATAACATATATTCTCAAATAACAGAAAAAAATTATGATTTTCCCCTGATAATCGTATTTTAGCAACATATTTTTTACTTTCCTTTTATGGTAAGTTTTCTTACTAAAAAAGGAAATATAATTTAACGCTTTTTTTATTTAGTTTTTTTTAAATTAATAACACATTATGAAAAATTTAATCAATTTATTTTTGGGTGCTCTTCTAGTAATTTCTTGTAACACAGACCCATGTAAAGATGTTGTTTGTGGTACTGCAGGAACTTGTACTGAAGGTATTTGCGTTTGTGATGCAGGGTATGAGCAAGATGCTGCTGGACTTTGTAACACAGAGATGCGTACTAAATTTATCGGAAGCTGGGTTGTTTCTGACAGCTGTACTGCTTCAGTTCCTGCGTCTTACACAGTAAGTGCTATCAACGGTACAGGTATCATGGATTTTAACGTTACTAACTTCTGGAACATCTTTAGCAATAGCGTAACTGCTACTGTTAGTGCTTCTTCTGAGTTCTCAATTGCACGTCAAGAGCCAGACAACGATGATTTCTTTGTAGAATCTGTTGGAAATGCAACACTTACTGGTAACACAATTAGCATGACTTATATCGTTTCTGACGAAACTGATCCTGCTAATATTTCAAGAGATACTTGTTACTCTACTTGGGTTAAGCAATAATATCAACCACACTTTAAGGAATAAAAAAAAGGACAAGCTAAGCTTGTCCTTTTTTTTATTGAGATGAGATAAATTACTTACCTCCCATTTTACTCTTTTTCTTAGAAGTAGTCGTGCTAGTTCCTGACTTAGCATCACTGCCACTCATTTTACCTTTTTTATCGCTAGTTGTTGTTGTTGTACCACCACTCATTTTACCTTTTTTGCCAGTAGGAGTAGTTGTTGTAGTAGTTGTAGCAGGTTTTTCATCTACTTGGTCATTACCATTACTAGTGCTTGTGCTAGTAGAGTTACCACCTTGGCTAGTTCCACGTCCTTTTACAACTTTAGTAGGAGTACCAGAAGAAGCTTCGCTATTTTCTGCTGCTGCTTGCATCTCCATAAACTTAGCTTGTGCTTGCGCCAATGCTTGTGTTTTGCAAAGTGCATCCTGCTCCATTTTGAAATCCGTTACCAATTGGTTGAACGCAGTTTCTACCTTTTGCTCATCTGTTTGAGCATCATCAAATGCGGTAAAAGCACCCACACTAAAAATAGTTAGGCATCCTGCAGCAATATTGTATAATGTTGTTTTTTTCATAATTAAAATTCAATTTTTGGATTATTAAAATTAAAACTCAAATTAGCTGTCCATTTGACTAGCTCCTTGCAAAGAGTCTAATGCTGCTTGGGTATAAGTTTCCATATTCGATTCGCAATCTGATGCGGCAGCTTCTTCCAATTCAATTTTTTGTTCGTCAAATTTTTTCTGAGCCTCTGCTTGAATTTCCTCAGGAGTCATTCCTCCTCCACAGCTAAAAAGAGTAGCAGAAGCTACTAAAACAGCGGAAAAACGCAATATATTTTTTTTCATGTAATTTTTATTTTAAGTTATTTAATACAATTATGAAAATAGCATTCTTGCTCCACAACAAGAAAGTACTATTTTAGTTATTTTTTGCAATATATGGAAAAGTTATGAACTTTAAATACTGCATAAAAATAATATTTAAAGCTTTATGAGATGTACAATTGTGTAATCGATCGTTACTTTTTGCTTTTTAGTAAGCCCAAATTATAAAATTGCTATTTTAGCTCTTAGAAAAACCTCCCCTAACCAACTGGCAAACAAATAATTAAAACACTCCCTTTGAGTACAAGTAGCTAATAATCAAGTTCTCACCTTTTGGCTTCAATCTCTTGAATTTCAACCATCAATCTCTAAGACTAATACTCCATATAAAATATTAAATAATTCATGACATCTTAACATTCAGGAACTCTAACCGAAACATTCATAGCCAAGCCCCCTTCTGATGTTTCTTTGTACTTTTCACTCATATCCAAGGCTGTTTCTTTCATTGTTTTTATAACATTATCTAAGCTCACCTTAGCCTTTGTAGGGTCACTTGTCAGAGCTATTTGACAAGCCGTCAAAGCCTTCATTGCTCCCATCGTATTTCGTTCGATACAAGGCACCTGAACCAGCCCCTTAATAGGATCACAAGTCAAGCCTAAATGATGCTCCATTGCAATTTCTGCTGCAATCAAAACTTGCTGAGGGCTACCGCCCAAACATTCTGTTAAACCAGCAGCAGCCATAGCAGAAGAAACGCCAATTTCTGCTTGGCAGCCTCCCATAGCAGCTGAAATAGTAGAGCCTTTTTTAAACAAACTTCCTATTTCCGAAGCCGTCAAAATAAAGCGGATAATGTCTTTATTGCCTTTATTGGGATAAAAACACATATAAAACATTAGCACAGCAGGGATTACTCCAGCAGCACCATTGGTAGGAGCAGTAACAACACGCCCAAAAGCTGCATTTTCCTCGTTAACCGCCAAGGCAAAACAACTAATCCAATTCACAACATTACTAAAACTTGGATTCACTACCTGAATCAAACGCATCCAATCGTCAATATCTTTGGTTTGAACGCCATTTAATAATTTATTATTAAAACGATAAGCCCTACGCTCAACATCCAACCCTCCAGGCAACACTCCTTCTGTATGACAACCTTTATGAATGCAAGCTTTCATGGTTTCCCAAATTTCTAAAATTCCCTTTCGAATCTCTTTCCGAGGTCTTAAACTCAACTCATTTTTTAGGACAATCTCAGAAATAGAAAGGTTCGTTTCCTCTATCCATTTGATTAGATCTTTTTCACAGGCTATCGCATACGGAAACTTGGAGGCAACGACTGTATCCTCTTCAGTATTTTCGGCTCCTTCTTTAGTGACGAACCCTCCACCTATAGAATAATAAGTTTCTTCTAAGGTTTCCCCATTCTCTAGCACGGCTACAAATGTTAACGCATTAGGATGAGTTGGTAGGTTGCGATAAATAAACTCAATATGCTCCGTTGGTATAAATGG
Organism: Aureispira anguillae; assembly: GCF_026000115.1. Taxonomy (GTDB): domain Bacteria; phylum Bacteroidota; class Bacteroidia; order Chitinophagales; family Saprospiraceae; genus Aureispira; species Aureispira anguillae. The sequence continues at coordinate 2,059,033 of NZ_AP026867.1, read as the reverse complement.
CACCGTATAACGACCATCTATTTCCAATAAATTTAAGTCGTAAACTTTCTGGATATAACGATCAATTTTCTTGGTTTTAATTGTCTTAGGGTCATAACCCATCAATCCAAGCATCACTGCAATATCGGTACCATGCCCATGTCCTGTTTTAGCAAGCGAACCATAGAGTTTTACATGAATAGTAATGATATTACGATCACCTACCTCTTTTAGAAAAGAACCTGCGGCTACCCAAGGTCCCATAGTATGCGAGCTCGAAGGTCCCACACCTATTTTAAAAATATCAAAAACGCTGATTTGTTCCATGTAGAATAATGAAAAATAAGTAAGTAGATGGACAAAATTAGTAGTTTAAAAATTGGAGTATATTTTTTTTCGCTAACGACTTGCAAAACGTAGCTTTAACGGGCTAACTAAGCCTGCGACTTCACGCAGCGAAGCAAGTAAAGCGAGGCTTTTCAAGGAAGCTTAGCGGACAAAAGATGCCCCATTTAATGTTAATTATTTTCGTCCATCTACTTAGTAGAATAGAATAAATTAAATCAAATATAATCTACCCAATGAACTTAATTAAATAACTCGGTCAAAAATATAAGAACAATTTAGGAAGCATCAATATGCAGACAAGTAGCAAGGCGTTCGGATTGTCAATTCTACAACAGATGGAACATAAAAAAAAGCTTCCAAGACTTAAGTCCTGAAAGCTGTTGGAGCGAAAAACGAGATTCGAACTCGCGACCCCAACCTTGGCAAGGTTGTGCTCTACCAGCTGAGCTATTTTCGCTTGTTGTGTTATTGTGAGTGCAAATATAATAGCTTATTTGTTTTTTGACAAAATTTTTATGTTTTTTTTTATGTTTTTTTCGTTTTTTTTTCGACATTTAATGTAACCACATCATATAATTCTACGCATTTCGAATAAAACTCCGTTCCCCACATTACATTATTAATTCATCTAACTATTTGTTGTTTAGCACTCTAATTAGATACTAAACAACGAGAGTATAACGATTACTATTACATGAGATATTGCCAGACAAAAATTGCAATAATCCCCCTTTTTATTTTATTTTTTAGTGCTTGGGCTCAGGCGCAACCCCAAAACTTCAACCTAACGTCCATAGGAAACCTTCCCTACGCTCAAGAATTGAACGACATTTGGGGTTATGTAGATGATACAGGAATAGAATATGCTTTAGTTGGAACGAGAACAGGAACCTCTATTGTTAGTCTTGCAACGCCCTCTAATCCCACGGAAGTTTTATTTATTCCTGGTGCTACTTCTATTTGGCGAGATTTAAAAACATGGGGTGATTATGCTTATGTCACTTCGGATCAAGGCAAAGATGGTTTATTAATTATAGATTTATCGCCTTTGCCTAACGGCACACCAACCTATCAATTTTGGAAACCAGAACTCACCATTAACAATGCAACTGACACCTTATGGAAAGCTCATAATCTATACATTGATGAAGCTGGTTTTTGTTATATTGCAGGTAGTAATATTAGTGCTGGCGAAACCTTTATTTTAGATGTCAATACCACCGCTGGTAGTCCTGTATTACTTGGTGCTACGCTTCCTATTTATGCCCACGATGCTTATACTAGAGGCGATACACTTTGGACATCGGATATCAACGACGGAACATTTTCTGTTTACAATGTAAGCGACAAAACAAACCCCATTATAATGGGCAACCAAACAACCCCTAGAGATTTTGCACACAATGCATGGATTTCAGACGATGGACAAACACTTTTCACAACAGATGAAAAATCGAATGCTTGGGTGGCAGCTTTTGATGTTTCTGACTTGGGAAACATTCAAGAATTAGATCGTTACCGAACGCCCAACCCTAATACCATTCCTCACAACACTCATACGTTTAATGATTATTTGGTTACCTCGTATTATACCGATGGGCTAATTATTATTGATGCCAGTCGCCCAGACAACCTCATTGAAGTGGGACGTTATGACACCTATCACCTAACTCCTGAAACAGGATTTTATGGCGCTTGGGGGGCTTATCCCTTTTTGCCTTCTGGTCTAATTTTAGTTTCTGACATTAATACAGGCTTACATATTTTACAGGCCAACTATCAGCGGGCTTGTTGGTTAGAGGGAATTGTTACCGATCAAAGTACCTCTGCTACTTTATTTGATGTCGATGTACAAATTTTAAATACCTACGCTGAAGATCAAACGGATCTTTTTGGGATCTACAAAACAGGAATCGGGGTATCAGGAACCTATGACGTTGAATTTAAGAAAGCAGGCTACATTCCTCAGACGATCCAAGTCACCCTAAACAACAATCAGGTTACGACTCAGAATGTACAATTGGTACCTGCCACTGCCTTTACCTTATCGGGGCAAGTTGTTGATAGCATCAATCCGAGTTGGTCAATAGGCAATGCTGTTTTACATTTCCAAAGCAGCTTGTATGAATACACCACAACGGCTGATGCCAACGGTAATTTTAGTTTGGTTATTTTTCCCGACAATGACTACAAAATTATTGCGGGACATTGGGGCAACCATGCCAAGATATTTGATCTAGTTGCCTTGGATTCTACGGTCATCCCAAATCAAGTTTACCCCTTAGCAAGAGGATACAAAGATGAATTTGCCTTAGATTATGGCTGGTCTGAATTTGGAAATGCTACTGCAGGAAAATGGGAACGGGGTATCCCTTCTCCCCTCTATACCTGGCAAGGAAGTGTTTTGCCTGAAGATGGAGATTTAACACACGATATAGGTAGTTATTGTTTAATCACTGGAAACAATGGCAATGGCATTCACGGTACCGATGATGTTGATAGTGGTGCAACCACTATTATGTCTCCTCCTATGAACCTGAGCAATGCCGTTGATCCAATTTTGACGTATCATTATTTCTTTTCAGCCAACTGGCCTCCTAGTGGCTTAGATTCTTTTGAAGTTTACATGACTAATGGAACTGACACCGTAACGGTTATGAGTACTCAAATTCCCAATTATACTTGGTCTGGCAAAGAAGAAGTTCGAATTTTAGACCACCTTGCACTAAGCAACAATATGCGAGTTTACTTTAAAGTAAATGACGATAGTGGTACAGCCTTAGAAGCTTTGATTGATTTATTTGAAATTGTTGATTCACTATCAACAGCCGTCACAGTCATTCCAGATCAAACAATTGACTTACACTACTTCCCCAATCCTTTTAGCCATACGATCAACATAGATTATGAAATGCAGGATCATGCTTCTGAAAAACTGGACTTACACGTTTACAATGCCTTGGGACAGCTCATCGAACAAAAGGTCGTTGAACAAAGAACAGGAACATTAGAACTTGGCCATTCTTGGAATGCTGGTGTTTATTTTGTCAATATTGGCCGCCAAAGCATTAAAATTGTCAAATCTCAATAAGCCCCTCATCTCAGAGAAGAATTAGGAAGCCTCCCCCTTCCTAATTCTTCTCCTCCCCAACTTCTCTTATCAATAAATCCCCAACAGATCTGTATCTTTTTTACACTAGGTGTATTCTATTCATTACAATTGCTTGTTTTGAACAGTTTGTTTTATGCCCTAACTCCTAGTTTATTTATTAACACCCCTTCAATTTTGATAAAATGAAATTATTAATCACCACTTTATTTCTATTTACGATCTGTTTCAACAGTCTATCACAAGTAACCAATCACAATTTAACACCAATTGGCAACCTTCCTTATAATATTATACTAAACGATATTTGGGGTTATGTAGATTCCTCTGGTGTAGAATATGCTTTGGTTGGCGAACAACAGGGGGTTTCTATTGTCAGCCTTGCAGACCCTAGCAACCCCATAGAAGTTGCCTATGTTAGTGCCAACTTTAGTGTCTGGCGAGACATAAAAACTTATGGGAATCGTGCTTATGCCGTTACGGAAGGCGGCGGTGGCATTTTAATTATTGATCTTTCTGATTTGCCCAATAGCGTCACTCATCATTTTCATTCGACTTTGAGTGGCACGGCTCACAACTTATGGATTGATGAACAAGGAATTTTATACACTGCTGGCGAAGGCGCTTGGGGAGGACAACCTGTCTTTTATGATTTAACGATAGATCCTGACACGCCTGTTGTTGTTGGCATCACAAACCCAGGGTTTTATTCTCACGATATTTATGTGCGCAATGATACAATGTGGTCAGCCAACATTAACGATGGGTTCTTTACAGTATTTGATATTTCCGATAAAAGCAACCCCCAACTTTTAGCCACCCAAAATACCTCTCGCAATTTTTGTCACAATGCATGGATGTCAGATGATGGGCAAACGCTCTTTACAACAGACGAAAAACCAGGGGCGTGGATTGATGCTTATGACGTATCTGATTTGTCTGACATAAAACGAATTGACCGATGGAGAACCCCCAACCCTAATGTTGTTCCTCACAATGTTCACGTTCACAATGACTTCTTAGTGACCTCCTATTACGATGATGGGCTTGTTATACTTGATGCCAGTCGTCCCCATAACCTAGTAGAAGTCGCCCGTTACGATACTTATCCCTATCCCCCCAATACAGAATTTGATGGCGCTTGGGGTGCCTATCCTTTTTTACCTTCTGGTCGAATTTTAGTATCCGATCGCCAAACAGGCTTACACATTTTTCAGCCCAACTATGTCAGAGCTTGCTGGCTAGAAGGAACAGTTACTGATTCACTATTAGGAACCACGCTTTTTAATGTAGACATTGAGCTTACTGCCCTTTCCATTAATGAACATACTGATTTTACAGGAGCCTATAAAACAGGAACAGCGACTCCTGGAACCTACCAAGTCACCTTTAGTAAATTGGGCTACACCCCAAAAACCATTACCACTACCCTTCAAAATGGTCAATTGACCATTGAAGATGTAGCATTGGTTCCTTTGCCTACTCTTTTATTAGAAATTGATGTAACCGATAATCAAAGTCTGAACCCTATTCCCAATACAATCATTGAACTCCATAGCCCTGACAGTACTTATATAGGGCAAACCGACCAGAATGGGCATTTTCAACAGCAGGTTTTATCCAGTCAATACACCATCTGGCTAGGGCATTGGGGACATCAAATGCAAAAAGATTCCATCAACATCACAACAGATACGCTACTCAACATAGGACTTAACAGAGGGTACAAAGACGAGTTTCAATTGGATTTAGGCTGGTCAATTTCTGGTACTGCACCCCGTGGGAAATGGGTACAAGAGACCCCTCGCCCTATTCCTAACTTTTTCTTTCCTTTTTTATCTTCTGACGCAAATGATTTGGGAGACAAATGCATGACCACAGGAATTTATCCCGATAGTGTCATCAATACAGAGTGGTTAGACTCTGGAACAACGGTCTTGTCTTCTCCAATCATGGATCTAAGCAATACAATAGCCCCTTATCTCAACTTTCAGTATCACTATTACAATCTCCTTCCCTTTCCGATGAACGCCCTAGAAGTAATTCTAACCAATGGCACCGATACCGTTACTGCTCTTAGCATTACAACACGTAATATCGTAGCCGTATGGGACACTATACCAAGCATAGCTATCAAAGACCATATTTCACTCAGTTCTACCATGCAAGTTCATTTTAAGGCAGCCAAAGACAATGCAAGTGTGGGGGGAAAAGTTCGAATCTGGTTGGATGACTTTTCTGTAGTTGATTCTGTCGGCAACCATATTGCAATTCATTCTATGGATAACCCAACAACAACTGCAAGTATTTCTCCCAACCCATTTAAAAAAGAAGTCACATTAAATTATGCCCACGTTCCATTGCCTGCAAGCATTACTGTTGTTAATACACTAGGTCAGGTCATGGAGTCTCAACCTATCGAACAACCCAACGGTCGTATTCTGCTTGGAGAAAATTGGGAAAGGGGAATTTACTTTATCCAGATTGGCACCAAAACGTTAAGGGTTATCAAAAGTCAATAGGGCAACAGTTAGAATTCTTTTTTCATACACACCAAAAAAAAATAAACCGACATCTATACAGCCAAAGAGCCTTGCGCTTTTTGGCTTTTTTTATAACATTTCAACATCAATCCACCACAAATGAAGAGCTTATTTTTTTTAATCCTGACAACAACTTCCTTATTGGTAAGTTGCCATTCTCCTCAGCCAACAGCAACTAAAACCGTTTCTACTGCTGAGTCAACAAGTAATACAAAGCTAACCGCAGCTGATTTTTCTTTATTGAATACCCGTTGGCGAGTTAATCGTCCTATTTTCTTTGAAAAAGATCAGAGCACCTATGAACTCAAGTCTGTAGATCAATCTCAAAAACATGCATTTGGTCACTTTGTTACCTTCAAAGAAGACGGCTCTTTTCAAGGATATTATTCTGCTCCTTGTGGCAATGACTGTTTTACGACGATTAAAGGGACTTATACATTGAATAACAAAACAGAAATTAATATATTTATCGAATCGGCAACGCAAAGTGGATTTTGTACCAATCCAGTTCAATTCAAAAACCACAAAAGAGGGACGTTCACCATTAGCCTTCAAGCTGATAATAATTTCTTATTACAACAACTTTAATATTATAGCTCAGTAGATTTTTAATACATTTAAACACACCAAAACTAAAATGACCACCACATCAAAAATAGTTACTCTCGTTCTTTTTTTAATTTTTTTTAATGCTTGTAGTGACCCCAATTATAACGGCGAAAAGTATGTTGCCTTTGATTCTATGGATCAACTATCCTACGAAATTATAGAAAGCATCAAGCAGCAGGAAGAGGAAAAAATGCTTCATTTACTGGATAACAAAACGCTATTGTTCGATTTATTAATCCATGCAAAAGGAGAAGATGCGAACAGAACAAAAGCTTATCTATCTACCGAAGAAGGGAAACGGAAATTTAGCGTTGACCAAATGGCAAAAAAACAGCGAATCAATGCTTTTTTTACTGCTGGATTGCCCAAGCAATTGACCGTTAACAAAGCTGCTTTCAAAACGACTGGTTTAGAACTAGTCAATGAACAGCCTTACGCCGAAGGTTCTCCTGCAATGCTTCAGACGTACAAAATTCGCATCAACAATGGAGAACAACAGAACTACAGTTATGAAATCCAAGTGATTTATTGGAATAACAAATACCACTTGATAGAAGCTGCGGGCTTCCTTAAGAACCTATAAAATTAGACAACCCTAAATTCCTTGTACCAAATGTCATATCATACCAACTAGGCTTTTACTAATAGAGCCTAAAAAACCAACTCAAATATGCAAAAAGTATTCAACTGGGTTTTATTCATCGCATTTTTACTCAGCTTACCCCACACTGGATTTGCTCAAACCAAAGCAAACAACTACATAGAAGACTGGAAAGCCATCAACAAATTGGAGTATGATGGTTTAACAAAATCTGCCTTAGAAGCAACTGAAAAACTGTACGATAAAATAAAAGCAGATAAAAAAAATACGGCGTATGTCAGCCAATCTATCAAAGCCTTGCTTTTTATCAACAAATATCAAGGTCGTTTAGAGGAAGATGGCTTAGTCAAATCTATTTATAGGTTTCAAGAAGAAGTAAAAAAAGCAAAATCTCCAGTCAAACCTGTCCTGCAATCTATGGTTGCTGAAATGTATGATCGTTACCTCAGACAGCACTTGTATAAATTCCAAGACAGAACCACTACAGAAGAATTCCAACAAGAAGACATTCGCACTTGGGATGTTAGTCGCATTACCAAACAATCTTATCAGCTATATCAAGCCAGTTTGACCTTTGAAGATACCAAAAACATAAGCATTGATGCCTTTGAGGCAATTACTTATAATGGTAGCAATGTAGAAGGGCTACGACCAACACTTTATGACTTCTTGCTACACAGAGCCCTAGATTTTGCTATATCTGACCAATATTACTTGACCAAACCTGCTTATAAATTTTACTTAGATTCAGAAGATGATTTTGCCAGTGCTGCTAAGTTTACTCAACGAAAACTGGTCGCTAGAGACAGTATATCTGCTAAATTTCAAGCACTTTTATTGTTTCAAGATGGCTTAAAATTTCATCTAAAAAATCCAACTGCTCTAATTGATCTAGATCTGAAACGTTTACAATTTGTTCATACCAACTCTATCTTAACCAATAAAGATGCACTCTATTTAGAAGCATTAGAAGCACTGCATAAAAAATATAAAAATCAGGTTGCTGCTACAGAAGTAGCGCACAAAATTGCCTCATATTATTACAATCAAGGGATAAAATACCAACCTTCTCCAACTGATCAATATCGCTGGGATATAAAAAAGGCTCATGACATTTGTAAAACGGCCATTGAGCAGCATCCCAAATCTTATGGTGCCCAGCATTGTAAAAGCTTATTAAAGGGCATCGAAAGTAAAAGCCTCCACCTAAGCATCGAAAAAGTAAGTTCAATCCAGCAACCTTCATTAGGACTCGTTAGCTACAAAAATATTTCAAAAGTTTATTTCAAAGCTATTCCTCTTACTAAAGCACAATACAATACCTTTGTTAGTAAATATGGTGCAGGACGAATAGCCTATCTGAATAGCCTTTCTGGTGCTTACAAATGGTCAGTTGATCTAAAAGATGAGGGCGATTATCAGCAACATAACGTAGAATTTTCGATTCCAAAACTTAAAAATGGTCGTTATATTCTTGCTGCTTCTGCCAATGAAAAATTTACCTATCAAAAAAATGGCATTGCTGAACGCTTGTTTTTTGTTTCTAATATTAGTTTTAGCAATCGACGCAATCCCCTTGGCTATGAAGAGTTTTATCTAACGGATCGAACAACGGGGAAACCACTCCCTAATGTCAAGGTAGAATATTATTATTCGAAATACAATAGCTTATTGCGCCGCTATGAGACCATCAAAACAGAAGATACTTCGATTAGTAATGAAAAGGGCTATTTTAAATCCATCAATTTCAAGACGTATACCTCTTCTAATCGTCGTTCTTTTTTTATTAAATTAACCCATGGTGATGATGTCTTGTTTTTAGATGATGCTTATTATAATAGTAGTCCTCAATCTCCTGCTTATGAACTAGAATCGACCAGCTTCTTTTTAGATAGAGGGATTTATAGACCAGGACAAACGATTTACTTTAAGGGCTTGGTCTTAAATAAAATGAGCGATGGCAAAAACCCAAAAATCGTCCCCAATTCTAAGCGTGCTGTTGTTTTTTATGATGCAAATTATCAAGAAATAGCAAGAGTCTCCGTCACCACTAATGAATATGGCACATTCCACGGTTCTTTTGTAGCTCCTTCAAGTGGTTTAACAGGGCAAATGCATATTCTAGATGAACACAATAGTAGCAACAGATATTTTCGAGTAGAAGAATACAAACGCCCCAAATTTGAGGTGATTCCACTCCCTGTTAAAGAGTCTTTCAAAATTGATGACCTCGTTAAGATTAAAGGGCATGCAAAAGCTTATGCAGGAAATAATATCGATGGCGCAAAGGTTCAGTATAGAGTTGTTCGACAAGCCCATTTCCCCTATTGGAATTGGCGCTGGGGTTGGTACATTCCTTTTGATAGAGACCTACAAGAAATTGCCTTTGGAGAAACGACTACCAACGACAAAGGAGAATACGAAATTGCATTCAAAGCCATTCCTGATCGCTCTATTCCCAAAGATAAAAACCCTGAATTTAGTTATACAGTTTATGCCACCGTTACCGACATTACAGGCGAAACACATAGCAAACAAACCAATATTCGAGTGGGCTATATTGCCTTAGATCTTAGCCTAAATGTTCCTAAAAATGTTAATAAAAATCAATTTAAACCCTTTACAATTCATAGCAAAAATCTAAATGGTGAGTTTGAGGCTGCTCAAGGAAATATCCGCATCGAACAGCTAAAAACACCCCAAACGGTTTACAATAAACGCTTTTGGGCCAAGCCTGATTATTATAATATGACGGCAGAACAATTCAAAGAAAAATTCCCAAACTATGCTTACCAAAATGAAGATGAGCCCTCCCACTGGTCGGTTGTTAAAGAAGTTTTAAATACAAGTTTTGACACTAAAAATTCGAAAGAATTAAACATCAAAAATATTAATAAATGGCCACAAGGGACGTACAAATTAACCCTTAATACCAAGGATAAATATGGAGCTGCAATTGAACTTATCAAGTTCTTTACCATTTATAGCCCAAAAGAAAAAGTTACTCCAATTAACAATGGTCTTTTTCTAGCTCAAGATCAGTTTTACCAAATAGAACCAAACAGCTCGGTAACCCTTAATTTTGGTGCACACAACAAAGCAGCTTATGTACTTTATGAGTTAGAACACGATAACAAAATTGTCCAAAGCGAATGGATTCAACCTAATGGTAGAACGAATGTAACCATCCCGATAGAAGAAAAACACCGTGGTAACATTCACTTTCATTTGGTCAGCACACAAAACAATAGAATTTACCAATCTGGCGGCACGGTTCATGTTCCTTGGTCAAACAAAGATTTGAAGGTAGAATATCTTACCTTCCGTGATAAGTTATATCCTGGGCAAAAAGAGGAATGGAAAATTAAAATTTCTGGGCATAAAGGGGATAAAATTGCTGCAGAACTTTTGGCAGGCATGTACGATGCTTCTTTAGATGCCTTTGCGGCTAATGCTTGGGGACTCAATCTTTATCCAAACAGCTATAGATCTATGCATCTCCAAAGCAATCGCAGTTTCACAGCAGTAGCTTCTATTCTATTGGGACAAAATTGGAATGAGTATAGCGGCACTCCATCTAGAATCTACAAAACATTCAATTGGAATGGTTTTTCTTTCTATGAATGGGATTATGCTGATGGTGGGATCAATGACGCAGTGTCTTATTCTTATTCCGAACGGAAGAGTGCCATAAGATCAGCAGATGGAGCACCTGCCCCTCAACCAGAGATGGAGGAAGAAATAGAGGTGCTAGAAGATGAAATTCATGAACCACATTCGCATTTAGCTAATGCCGTTACTTCTACTGATGCTGAAGCACCCGAAGAAGATTTTGGCGATGTACAAGTACGTACCAATCTAAATGAAACGGTTTTCTTTTATCCTGATTTAATGACCGATAAAGAGGGTAATATCATTATCTCTTTTACCATGAATGAGGCACTTACTAAATGGAAGTTCATGCTTTTTGGGCATACCAAAGACCTTGCTACTGTTAGTGAAACAAAAGAAGTTGTTACCCAAAAAGATCTAATGGTGATGCCTAACCCTCCTCGCTTCTTTAGAGAAAAAGATGAAATTTTCTTTACCGCTAAGGTGAGTAATCTTACCGAAAAAGATATGAAGGGGCAAGCCAAACTCCAACTCTTTGATGCCATTTCTATGCAGCCCATTGATGCTCAATTTGGAAATACGAATGCAACCTTGCCCTTTGAGGCAAAAGCAGGGCAATCTGCGCCTTTGGCTTGGAAGCTTAATGTCCCCGATGGATGGACCACTGCTATCGTTCATCGAGTGGTTGCCAAAGCTGGTGATTTTTCAGATGGTGAAGAAGCTGCTTTGCCTGTCTTAACCAATCGTATGCTCGTTACTGAAACACAGCCCTTGCCCATTCGAGGAAATCAAACCAAGGATTTTACCTTCAAACGCATGGCTGAAGTGACCAAGTCTAGCTCTATGAAACATCATAAACTCACCTTAGAGTTTACTCAAAATCCTGCTTGGTATGCCATCCAATCGCTGCCCTATTTGATGGAGTATCCTTATGAATGTACAGAGCAAATTTTCTCTCGATACTACGCCAATAGTCTGGCTTCTGATGTTGCCAATTCGCATCCTAAGGTTAAACGAGTTTTTGACCAGTGGAAAACCATTGATACCGATGCCTTAAAGAGCAATTTGTCCAAAAACCAAGAACTCAAATATGCCTTATTGGAAGAAACGCCTTGGGTCTTAGCGGCTCAAAGTGAAGCAGTCCAAAAGAAAAATATTGGCGTCTTGTTTGACCTCAATCGCATGGGCAATGAATTGGCAAAAGCTAGGGATAAAATGGCAGATCGTCAATTGGCGAATGGTGGTTTTAGTTGGATGCCTGGCGGTAGGGACAGTTGGTATATTTCTCAATACATTGTAGAGGGAATGGGGCATCTTAATCAACTGGGCGTTAAAGACATCAAAGGCGACCCTAAAATGGCGAATATGATTCGTCGAGCCGTTAATTATATTGATGTGGAGTTGGCTCGCCATTATCAAGAGCTCCTTAAATGGGCAAAACGCAGCAAAAACGAGAAAGAATACCTCGAAAGAGATCATCTCGATCAAATGGTCATTCACTATTTCTATGCGAGAACTTTCTTTTTGGATCAAAAAATCAATAATCCTACCACCCTCAAAGCCATCCAATATTACGAAGGGCAAGCCCTTAAATACTGGAGAAATAAGTCCATGTACATGCAAGGGCTTTTGGCACTTGGTTTCCATCGAAAAGGAACCGATTTAGAAACACCTAAGAAAATTGTCGCTGCTGCTAAAGAAAATGCCCTCAACCATGAAGAACTCGGCATGTATTGGAAGTACCCTTCTGGCTACTTTTGGTATCAATTGCCCATCGAAACCCACGCTTTGATGATTGAGGTTTTTGAAGTTGTGGCAAAAGATGCTAAAGCCGTTGAAGATCTCAAAGTTTGGTTACTAAAAGCCAAGCAAACCACTCATTGGAAAACCACTAAGGCTACAGCGGCGGCTTCTTATGCCTTATTGATGACGGGTGACAACTGGCTCTTGGACGATCAAGAGATTGAAATTACCATGGGGGGCAAAAAATTGGATCAATCCAAAATCAAAAAAGAAGCAGGTACGGGCTATTTCAAAACTTCTTGGCAAGCCAATGAAATTACCAATGACATGGCTAACATTACCGTCAAAAATCCTAATAATGTCGTTGCTTGGGGTGCCTTGTATTGGCAATATTTTGAAGATTTGGACAAAATTACCCACTTCAAGGAAACACCGCTTAAACTCAATAAAAAACTCTTCAAACAAATCAATACCGACAGAGGTCCTGTTCTTAAACCCATTGAAAAAGAAACCTTGGAGCCTGGCGATTTGATCAAAGTACGTATTGAATTAACCGTAGATCGTGCCATGGAATATGTACACATGAAGGATATGCGTGCCGCTGGATTGGAACCGACCAATGTATTGAGTCAATACAAATATCAAGGAGGACTCGGTTATTACGAAAGCACCAGAGATGCTTCTACCAATTTCTTCTTTGGTTATTTAGCCAAAGGCACTTACGTTTTTGAATATCCGTTGAGAGTCAACCACAAGGGCGATTTCTCCAATGGTACTACCACCATTCAATGCATGTATGCCCCTGAATTTACGGCACATTCGGAAGGCATTCGTTTGACTGTCCAATAAAGTTTATTTAGCAACTAGGAGGTTCGGCAATTGCTGTACCTTTTAGTTGCTAATTTATATAGGATTAAAAAATCCGCAACAAATTCTACCCAACAATTAAATACATAATTATGCAAAAATTTAAACATTGGGGAATCTTAACACTCCTATTTGCAGTTACCATAACGGTTAACCTCTTTGCACAAGAACCAAATGAAAGAACAATGAACAATTATCCCAAATCTTGGGAAGCCATCAACCAATTAGAATATGATGGTTTAACCAAGTCTGCTTTAGAAGAAACGCAAAAGCTCTACGCAACCATAAAAAAAGACAACAACAATTCTGCACAGACGGCTCAATTAATTAAAGCCCTTCTATTTATTAATAAATACCAAGCAAAATTGGAGGAAGATGGCTTGGTCAAAGCTATTGATAGATTTCAGAAAGAAGCTGAAACGGCCGTTTCTCCCATCAAACCCATTTTGCAGTCTATGGTGGCAGAAATGTACAACAATTACCTCCATCAACACCTATATAAGTTTCAAGATCGCACCCAAACTGAAGATTTTAAACAAGAAGACATTCGAACATGGGATGTCTCCAAAATCACGGCAAAATCCTTTGAATTATACCATTCTAGTATACAATTTTCAGATACCAAAACAATTGACATTAAAAACTTTGATGCCATTACTTATAATGCCTCTAATGTAGAGGGGTTACGACCAACACTTTTTGATTTTTTAGTGCATCGAGCACTTGACTTTTTTGAATCAGAGAAATATTATCTAAGTCAACCTGCCTTTAAATTTTATTTGGATTCCAAAGACTATTTTGCCGATGCCCAAACATTTATAGCACAAGAATTAACTGCAAAAGATAGTCTAGCAACTGAATTCCAGAGTTTGCGATTGTACCAAGAAGCGACCGCCTTTCATCTTCAAGACCAAGATCCTAGCGCCTTGGTTGATTTAGAATTGAGGCGCTTACAGTATGTTTTTAACAAATCTATTTTAGCCGACAAAAATCTATTGTATCTCCAACGTTTAGAGGCCTTACATACACAATACAAAGAACACGAAGTTGCCGCAGAAATTGCACACAAAATTGCGATTTATTACAACGATCAAGGCAATAAATACCAACCTTCTCCAACCGACCAATATCGTTGGGATATAAAAAAAGCTTATGAAATTTGCGAAACAGCCATCAAAAAACACCCCAAATCTTATGGCGCATCACATTGCAAAGCTTTAATGCAAAGCATACAACACAAAGACATTTCCTTGACCGTAGAAAAAATCAATCCTATCGATCAACCGATCTTGTCCTTGCTGTCTTACAAAAATCTAGACAAGATTTATTTTAAAGCAATCCCCGTTACTCGAAATCAATATGAAACCTTCCATGAAAAGTACGGCAAAAAGAAAACCGCTTACCTCAATCGCTTAACCAGTACCTATAAATGGAGTTTGAATCTAAAAAATGAAGGCGATTATCAAGCACATAGTATAGAATTTGAAATTCCCAAACTCCCCAATGGACATTATATCATTGTAGCCTCTGCCAATTCTGAATTTTCTTACCATAAAAATGGCATTGCCTATAGTTCCTTTTTTGTATCCAATATGAGCATGGTCAATCGACACCATCAAGGCGTTTTAGAGTGTTTTGTGAACCATAGGAGTACTGGACAACCACTTCATGGGGTAAAAGCAGATTTTTACATCTCAAAATACAACAGCTTATTGAGGCGTTATGAAACTGTCAAGTCACATAGCACTACGAGTGATGAGAATGGTTTTATTCAAGGGCTAAGTTCTAAAAATAAAAGCAATAATTACAACCACTCTTATCTGATAAAACTATCTCGAAAAGGAGACATTTTGTTTTTAGACGATTCTTATTATAATTATGAATCTAGTGTTCCTTCTCAGCAGCAACAAACACACTTTTTCTTAGACCGAGCCATTTATCGACCAGGGCAAACTATTCATTTTAAAGGTCTGGTATTGAATCAAATGAGCGATGGCAAAAATCCTAAAATTGTTCCCAACCAAAAACGCCATATTACGTTTTATGATGCCAATGGGCAAAAAGTAACTGATATGGAAGTAATGACCAACGAATATGGTTCTTATCATGGTTTTTTTACGGCTCCATTAGGTGGACTATTGGGACAAATGTATATACGAGATAACCAGAGTGGTAGCACAAAGTATTTTCGAGTAGAAGAATACAAACGTCCTAAATTTGAGGTGATTCCACTGCCTGTTAAAGAGTCTTTCAAAATCAATGATCTCGTTACGGTCAAAGGACATGCAAAAGCTTATGCAGGCAATAATATTGATGGTGCAAAGGTTCAGTATAGAGTCGTTCGCCAAGCCCATTTTCCTTATTGGAATTGGCGCTGGGGTTGGTACATTCCTTTTAATAGAAATCAACAAGAAATTGCCTTTGGAGAAACGACTACCAACGACAAAGGAGAATACCAAATCGAGTTCAAAGCCATTGCAGATCGTTCTATTCCCAAAGATAAAAATCCTGAATTCAGTTATACGGTTTATGCCACTGTTACTGATATTACAGGCGAAACCCATAGTAGCCAAACCAATGTTCGAGTAGGCTATATTGCTTTAGATGTTAATCTGAATGTCCCCGAAAATGTTGATAAAAATCAATTTAAACCCTTCACTATTCACAGCCAAAATTTGAATGGAGAATTTGAAGCTGCCCAAGGTCAAATTGTTATTGAACAATTAAAAACTCCAAAATTAGTTTACAAAACTCGTTTTTGGTCAAAACCTGACTATGAGCATTTAGACGAAGCTAGTTTTAAGAAAAAGTTCCCTGCCTATGCCTTCAAACATGAAGATGAAATCGACCATTGGGAGGTTAATAAAAAGGTTCTGACAATTGATTTTGACACTAAAAAATCCAAAGAACTAGTCCTAAAACCCATCAAAAAATGGAAACAGGGACGATATAGAATTACCTTAACCACTAAAGATAAATACGGTAGTCCAATAGAAATTCGAAAATCATTTACGATCTATAGCAACAAAGAAAAAGCAACACCACTCAACAATGCATTGTTTATTGCTCAGGAATCTTTCTATAATATTTCGCCCAATACGACTGTCCAATTGGACATAGGAAGCCACAACAAAGCAGCCTATTTGTTGTATGAATTAGAATATGACAACCAAATTATTTACAAAAAATGGCTACAGCCTAAAGGAAGAACCCAAATTGAGGTTCCCATAGAAGAAAAACATCGTGGCAACTTGCACTTTCATCTATCCAGCATTCAAGATGGTCGTTTTTATTCTAATGGTGGTACGATCTATGTTCCTTGGTCAAACAAAGATTTGAAGATAGAATATCTTACCTTCCGTGATAAGTTATACCCTGGACAAAAAGAGGAATGGAAAATTAAAATTTCTGGGCATAAAAGCGATCAAGTTGCTGCAGAACTTTTGGCAGGTATGTACGATGCCTCCTTAGATGCCTTTGCTGCCAATGCATGGAACTTTAATGTTCATCCTAGTTCTTATAGAGGACTTACCTTACAAGGGTATAATTCATTTACGCAAGCCAATTCTGATTTGCTTCAAGACGGCTGGAATCCTTATCTCCATGGCTGGTCTAGAACCTATCCAAACTTCAATTGGCATGGATTCTCCTTTTATGAATACCATTATTTATCAGAAGTTGTTTCAACATCTAGCATGAGTGGTGGAAGTAGACGCTTCAAAGCAGGTCGTCAATTAAGAGCTAAAAAAATGGCTGCTCCTGTTTCAGCGAACAGAGCGACGGAAGCAGCGGAAGAAGCTGAACAAAGTAAAGCAGAAGCCAGTATCGTGGCAGACTTTGACGGTGTTGCTGATACTGTAAATAAGCCCGTTGCACCAAATCAAGAAAATGACAAAGCACCCGAAGAAGATTTTGGCGATGTACAAGTACGTACCAATCTAAATGAAACGGTTTTCTTTTATCCTGATTTAATGACCGATAAGGAGGGCAATATCATTATCTCTTTTACCATGAATGAGGCACTTACTAAATGGAAGTTCATGCTTTTTGGGCATACCAAAGACCTTGCTACTGTTAGTGAAACAAAAGAAGTTGTTACCCAAAAAGATCTAATGGTAATGCCTAACCCTCCTCGCTTCTTTAGAGAAAAAGATGAAATTTTCTTTACCGCTAAGGTGAGTAATCTTACCGAAAAAGATATGAAGGGGCAAGCCAAACTCCAACTCTTTGATGCCATTTCTATGCAGCCCATTGATGCTCAATTTGGAAATACGAATGCAACCTTGCCCTTTGAGGCAAAAGCAGGACAATCTGCGCCTTTGGCTTGGAAGCTTAATGTCCCCGATGGATGGACCACTGCTATTGTTCATCGAGTGGTTGCCAAAGCTGGTGATTTTTCAGATGGTGAAGAAGCTGCTTTGCCTGTCTTAACCAATCGTATGCTCGTTACTGAAACACAGCCCTTGCCCATTCGAGGAAATCAAACCAAGGATTTTACCTTCAAACGCATGGCTGAAGTAACCAAGTCTAGCTCTATGAAGCATCATAAACTCACCTTAGAGTTTACTCAAAATCCTGCTTGGTATGCCATCCAATCGCTGCCCTATTTGATGGAGTATCCTTATGAATGTACGGAGCAAATTTTCTCTCGATACTACGCCAATAGTCTGGCTTCTGATGTTGCCAATTCGCATCCTAAGGTTAAACGAGTTTTTGACCAGTGGAAAACCATTGATACCGATGCCTTAAAGAGTAATTTGTCCAAAAACCAAGAACTCAAATATGCCTTATTGGAAGAAACGCCTTGGGTCTTAGCGGCTCAAAGTGAAGCAGTCCAAAAGAAAAACATTGGCGTCTTGTTTGACCTCAATCGCATGGGCAATGAATTGGCAAAAGCTAGGGATAAAATGGCAGATCGTCAATTGGCGAATGGTGGTTTTAGTTGGATGCCTGGCGGTAGAGACAGTTGGTATATTTCTCAATACATTGTAGAGGGAATGGGACATCTTAATCAACTGGGCGTTAAAGACATCAAAGGCGATCCTAAAATGGCGAATATGATTCGTCGAGCCGTTAATTATATTGATGTGGAGTTGGCTCGTCATTATCAAGAGCTCCTTAAATGGGCAAAACGCAGCAAAAACGAGAAAGAATACCTCGAAAGAGATCATCTCAATCAAATGGTCATTCACTATTTCTATGCGAGAACTTTCTTTTTGGATCAAAAAATCAATAATCCTACCACCCTCAAAGCCATCCAATATTACGAAGGGCAAGCCCTTAAATACTGGAGAAATAAGTCCATGTACATGCAAGGGCTTTTGGCACTTGGTTTCCATCGAAAAGGAACCGATTTAGAAACACCTAAAAAAATTGTCGCTGCTGCTAAAGAAAATGCCCTCAACCATGAAGAACTCGGCATGTATTGGAAGTACCCTTCTGGCTACTTTTGGTATCAATTGCCCATCGAAACCCACGCTTTGATGATTGAGGTTTTTGAAGTTGTGGCAAAAGATGCTAAAGCCGTTGAAGATCTCAAAGTTTGGTTACTAAAAGCCAAGCAAACCACCCATTGGAAAACCACTAAGGCTACAGCGGCAGCTTCTTATGCCTTATTGATGACGGGTAACAACTGGCTCTTGGACGATCAAGAGATTGAAATTACTATGGGGGGCAAAAAATTGGATCAATCCAAAATCAAAAAAGAAGCGGGTACGGGCTATTTCAAAACTTCTTGGCAAGCCAATGAAATTACCAATGACATGGCTAACATTACCGTCAAAAATCCTAATAATGTCGTTGCTTGGGGTGCCTTATATTGGCAATATTTTGAAGATTTGGACAAAATTACCCACTTCAAAGAAACACCGCTCAAACTCAATAAAAAACTCTTCAAACAAATCAATACCGACAGAGGTCCTGTTCTTAAACCCATTGAAAAAGAAACCTTGGAGCCTGGCGATTTGATCAAAGTACGTATTGAATTAACCGTAGATCGTGCCATGGAATATGTACACATGAAGGATATGCGTGCCGCTGGATTGGAACCGACCAATGTATTGAGTCAATACAAATATCAAGGAGGGTTAGGTTATTACGAAAGCACCAGAGATGCTTCTACCAATTTCTTCTTTGGTTATTTAGCCAAAGGCACTTACGTTTTTGAATATCCGTTGAGAGTCAACCACAAGGGCGATTTCTCCAATGGTATTACCACTATTCAATGCATGTATGCCCCCGAATTTACGGCACATTCGGAAGGCATTCGTTTGAGTATACAATAAAAATAAAATGGGCGTATTGGATTATATCCTACGCCCATTTTTTATTTTAAGGATTAGCTTTATAGCTCGAATCGTTCAAGATTCTATTGTGTAAATAGTTTATTCATAAATTCAGTCAATAAGACATTGCGTTGCTTTGCTGGCAATTGATTGAGAATGTTATTAATCATCTCCAAATCATCGGGTAAGCCTGCCCCTTCTCCTCCTCCTCCTAAACCTAGCATTCCAGCTAAATTATCAAAAGTTTCAGCGTTCATATTCTCCAACATGGGGGCAAACATAGCAGGGTCCAGTGCCATTTCGGGGGCATCCTTTTGCTTTAGTTCCTCAATTGCTATTTTTAAATCTTCTAATAACTCTGCAATAAAAGGAACATTCGCTCGATTGATACTCAAATGCAAGGCTTCTTTAGCGCAATTGGAAGCCAATTGAACTTGAATGTGCCAGCCTCTTTTGGTCATCCAATCACTAATGGCAAAAATATTGACCCTAGGATCTGTAGAAGCAATTGCAATGAGATTAATATCAGGATCACCCATTACTTCCAATTCAGGAATTTTTTCAATACCAGCCCTGCACAACTGAGCTGCTTCTTGACAACCTTTTACAATATCAATGTAGCCTTCTTGCCCAATATGATTTAAAGTAGCCCATGCTCCAGCCAAAGGACCTCCTGTTTTGCTAGATAAAACCGTTGGGTTAATAATTGTATACCCTGACCAACTAGAGCAAGCAAAAATTTGATGTCTTCTCAAATCCCTACTTTTGTGCAAAATGCAAGAAGCTCCTTTGGCAGCATAACCATACTTGTGAAAATCTGCCGACATAGAAGTAACGCCATCCACTCTAAAATCAAACAAAGGCATATCATATCCAGCCATTTTAGCAAAAGGCAAATAAAAACCACCCACACAAGCATCTACATGACATAAAATTCCTTTTGCTTTTGCCAAAGCAGCTAAGGCTTCTATTGGGTCGATCACTCCATGTGCATAAGAAGGAGCAGAACCTACAATCAAAATCGTATTCTCTGTAATCGCATTTTTAACCAATTCAGGATCCACCTTAAACGTTTTCTTATCAACAGGAACCATCACAATCTTTACCCCCAAATAATGTCCTGCTTTGTGGAAAGCAGCATGAGCAGTTTCTCCAACAATCAACTCAGGTTCTTTGATTTCAGGGCGATGCGTTCTAAAATAATCTCTAGCTGTTTTCACAGCCAAGATAATGCTTTCAGTGCCCCCAGAAGTAAAATTTCCGACCACCTCATCATCTCCCCCTAATAAATCTTTTGCCATCCCAATCAATTCATTCTCTAGGCGCAGCAAACTAGGAAAAGCTGTAGGATCCAAACCATTTTCTATTAGATACATTTTATAGGCTTCCTTGGTTAAGGTCTCCGTTTCTTTTTTGGGTTCATAAACATAAGCCAACACTTTGCCCGAATCCCAAGGAACATCATTGCTTTTCATAGCGGTTAATTGCTCTAAAATATCTTTTGCATCTAGTCCCCTTTGAGGAATAGAAATTGTCTTGGTGTTCGTTTCCATAGCTAAAAAATGTTTAAACAGTAATTTTTTACAATTAATACTCCATTGCTTTTTTAGTTTTTTAGTTCGCTATGCTCATGAGAATAGTTAATAAAAAACATAAAAAAGCAGTGCCTTCGCTTTTACCTACGGTGCTAGGCATTCCAGTTGGTACACAGTACCAAGCTGCTCGTGCACTATGTTTATGTGGTATAGCTTTGGCTACAAGCATGCCCAGTTCACTGCGTTCATGCATCACATTGATTATCAGCTTTTATAGCTTTAAACTACAGAAACATATAACACTAATAATCAATGTGGTGTGATTTACTACGTGAGCCTTGTTACTCACTCTGTTTGTTACTCGTACCTCGTGAGCCAGCAAGCTGGGTTCGTGAGGTCGCAAGCTCTGTTCGGGTTTTCAACGGAGTAATGTTACAATGCGATTAGAAGTTATTACAAATGAAATGACCTTCAAAAAAACTTGCATTTTCGCCTATACAACTCTATTATTTCATGAGTGCTGCGCAGTTCGTAATAACTTTTTATAAAAATAATCAAATCTATATTTTAAATAAATAGCAAAAGATATTTGTAAAGTTTTGAAAATTGTTATAAAACTCATTCCTTGCAAGTATGAAAGCAATGATATTTGCGGCAGGTTTAGGAACTCGCTTACGTCCTCTAACCAACGACCGCCCCAAAGCCTTGGTAGAAGTGCACGGAAAAACACTTTTACAACATGCAATAGAGCACCTTAAA
This sequence comes from Aureispira anguillae, assembly GCF_026000115.1. GTDB lineage: Bacteria > Bacteroidota > Bacteroidia > Chitinophagales > Saprospiraceae > Aureispira > Aureispira anguillae. The sequence goes on along the minus strand of NZ_AP026867.1, from coordinate 2,037,044 downwards.
CAATTTGGTATTACTTCTATTGTTGTGAACATTCATCATTTTGGCGAGAAAGTTTTAGCGGTACTCGATCAACATCAAAATTTTGGCTGTGAAATAATTATTTCTGATGAGCGATCTGAACTCCTAGAAACAGGAGGTGGATTAAAAAAAGCTGCTGCGTATTTCAACAATGAAAATGCCATTGTCGTTTACAATGTGGATGTTTTATCCAATATTGATTTGCAAAAAATGCTGCTGTACCACCAACAACATCAAGCTTTAGCTACTTTAGCTACTCGCAATCGCATCAGTTCTCGTTACTTGTTATTCAATGAACAACAAGAACTTTGTGGCTGGACCAATACAAAAACCAAGGAAATTAAAAACGTTCGAGCAGCCAAAAAAACGAATCACTATGCTTTTAGTGGCATTCATATTATTGATCCTAAGTTGTTGCCGTTAATTCAGCAGGAAGGTAAGTTTTCGATTACCACTACCTATTTAGATTTGGCTACCCAGCACAAAATTATAGCCTATCCTCATGACAAAGATTATTGGTTTGATGTAGGAAAACCAGAAAATTTAGCGAAAGCAGTTCGTTTCCTAGATCTAAAAAAGAACAGTTAGATTTACAATTGGATTATCGTTCTTTACTTTTAATTGCCTTGTTATTCTTACCTTCGCATTAAGACAAATTTGCCTTTGATTTTTTTTATAAAACAAATAAAACTTACGCCAAAAACAATGAGTCAGAAAAATGAAGGTTGGCATTTTGCCAAAATTTTTTTATTATTTATAGGTCTAGAATTAGTGCTTTATACCCTAATTGTTTATTTAGATTTGTTGGGGCTAAAATCTGATTTTGCCAAACGAGATCCCTCTTTTATGGCTTTTTACGGCATCTCTTCCATTTTATTTTTTGTATTTATAAAAAAATTAGATAAAAAGTAAACCACCTTTTAAATACAAATCATAGCATACGTTTTAGGTCACTGAATCTAAAACGTTTTTTTGTAGAAGATTATCAAATCTAAAGTCCTCTCTTTTCCACTTCCTTCCTTTGCTTCCTATCCAAGTGAAAATATCTTTTTTCCGAAATCCATTGTCTTAGAGTACTTTTTTATATTAAAAAAAACATAAAATAAAATACTTAGCATCTAAACATTATGCTCTTTTCCAAAATATAATTTCAAAAAACAACACAAAACAGCATAAAATATTAATAAATAAAATTTAACCTTAACTAAATAAGGTTTTATTAGTTCTTTTTTAAAAAGAATTATGTTTCAATAAAGCATTATTCAACAAAATATAATTCTTTGTTTTTATCATTTTTCTATCTATAATTGCCCCAAGAACTAAAAACACAAACTAAGACAGACCAACACAGAATGATATTCCCCCGTAGATTTTGCCTTACCCCTCAAGGAATACAACAACGATAACAAGGCATACTTAACACCAAAAATCATACTTATTCTGTTACTAATTAAAACTTTCTAAAATGAAAAAGTTACTATTTTTTCTATTACTTTGCTCAGGAACAATTCTGGGGCAAAACAACCTCACCCTTTCAAATGCTAACAACCAACACAGCACAATCCATGCACCTCTAAAAATTGGAGATGAAGAGGCACTGAATCTTCAAACTCAGCATCCATATAACACCAATGGTACTACAGGTATCATCTTCGAAAAAGAATTCTATTCTAAAAACTCTTCTTATATCAAACTCTATTTCAAAAATTTTAACTTAGCGCCTGGCGACTACGTAGAAATTACAAGCCCCAATACAGGAGAGTCAATTATTTATGGAGGTCAAGGCAAAATCATTGATGCCAATATGACCATGATTAGTGATTTCTGGACAAAGGTGCTCTTTGACGAACGAGTCATTGTAAGACTTCATGCACAAAATGTATCTAACTATTATGGTTTTGACATTGCAAGAGTTGCTTATGGCTATCCTCAGGCAAAAATTGATGAGATATTAGCCTCTAAATCAATTTGTGGAGGAGATGAAAAAGAGCCTATCATCTGCTATAATGGTACAACAATGTATAACAAAGGTAAAGCCGTTTGTCGTTTGTTAATCAATGGTTCTTCTCTTTGTACAGGATGGCTATTGGGTTGTGATGGCAACTTAATGACCAATAATCATTGTGTTGGAAATGCTTCTTCTGCTGCCAATACGGATTTTATGTTCAACTATCATTATACCAACTGTAACGGCACAGGTAATTCAACCTCTGATGTAGTTGCTTCTTCTTCTACCTTTATCAAAACCAGTTCTAGCTTAGATTATACCTTATTAAAGTTGCCTGTAAATCCTACGAGCACTTATGGTTATTTGAGCCTAAGTTCTGTTGCACCAGCAGTTAATGACCGCATTTACATTGTTGGTCACCCTGGAGGACGACGCAAAGAAATTACAGTAAAAACAGATCAAGGTGGCGATGCCAATGGCAATGCTCAAGTAAACCAAGTAACCACTAATGGAATCCGTTATTATGCTGACACAGAAGGTGGTAGTTCGGGATCTCCAGTACTAGATTACAACTCCAACTTAGTAGTAGCGATTCACAATACGGGTGGCTGCACCAATGGTTCTTACGGTAGAAGTGATAAATTAATTGCCGATATTGGTAGTGCAATGCCCAATTGTGGCGTAGATAATGGTGGCAGCACAACGCCTCCAACTTCGTGTGGGACAACTGTTAGTTCATTTCCATATACAGAGAGTTTTGAAAACACATTAGGAGCTTGGATGCAAGGTAGTGGAGACAACTTCGATTGGGCAACTAGATCAGGTAGCACTCCTTCTAGCAATACAGGGCCTAGCGCAGCAAGTAGTGGAACGTATTACATTTACATGGAGTCTTCTAGTCCTAATTATTCTACTAAAACTGCGATTCTTAATAGCCCTTGTTTTGACTTGTCGGGACTTAGCTCTCCTTCATTAACATTCAAGTATCACATGTATGGAGCTACTTCAATGGGGAATCTAAAATTAGAAGCAAGTACAGATGGTACAACTTGGACCTCTATTTGGTCAAAAGCAGGCAATCAAGGTAATTCTTGGCAAACGGCTACGGTTAGTTTAGCTGCTTATACTAGTGCTAATAATTTAAAGCTGCGTTTTAATGGAACAACAGGAACTACTTGGCAAGGAGATATGGCTGTTGATGCTTTCTCTATTAGTGGTGGCAGCACTACTCCTAGCTGTATCGCAACTAGCTTAAGCCTAACCTTTGATAACTATCCTGAAGAAACCAGTTGGACCATCAAAAACAATGCAGGAACTACTGTTGCTTCTGGTGGCACTTATGCTAGCCAAGCCGATGGCTCTACCTTAGTTATTAATCAATGTTTGGATGCAGGTTGTTATACTCTAACCATCAACGATAGTTATGGTGATGGCATCTGCTGTGCGTATGGCAATGGTTCTTATACCCTAACCAACAATGCAACAGGAGCTACCTTAGCTTCAGGAGGCAGTTTTACTTCTTCTGAAACCAAAAGTTTCTGTGTAGGCAGTGCAAGAACAGAGTCTACTTCTATTGCTGAGGTAAACAATACTGCTGCAAGCACTTTTCTAAGTGTTGGCCCTAATCCATTTAATGATTATTTAGAAATCCAAACCAATATTGAAGGACTATCTCAATATACCTTAACCAATCTACAAGGTCAGGTTGTAAAAACAGGAAGCATCAACAACAAAACGGTTCTATTAAATGATTTAAACCCTGGCGTTTATTTCATTACGTTTGCAAATGATAAAAAACAGTTGGTTAGAAAGGTGATTAAACAATAATAAATAAAGGGTTTATTAACTCACTACATCTAAGTACCACAATGTTGAAGGTTATCGGAATTCATTTTCTGATAGCCTTTTTTTATAAAAATCATTGTTTATAAATAATCCTAAGAAGGATAACTTTCAGTCCTCCCAAAAGAGCATCAAAGGATAAAAGAAGAAGGTTACCAGAATTCCCCTGATAACCTTCTTTACAAAAAGGATTACTTCCTTATGTATTCAAACCTATTGTTTGACAAACTTTTCTGTAAATCGCTCTCCTGATTCATCCTCCAAAGTTACAAAGTAAATTCCTTGAGGCAGTTCAGATACATCAAATTGCATTTGATAAGCTCTTACGGCTTGTGTTTGCAATAAACGACCGTGAATACTGTATACAGACGCTTGCACAAAATGTTTGTTTCTAGCCTGAATTTGAACCGCTATCTTGTTGGAAGCTGGATTAGGAAAGATGGCAAATTGTGCATTTTGTCCTGTCCAAACACCCCCTGTTGAAGTATTGCGACGAGCCAAGGCTTCTATTTTGGCATATTGATAAGGGTTATTTCCTTGATTAATATGAATAAGGTTTCTAGCCTCTTCTTGGTAAACACCGTCACGAGTAGCAATTTCTTCCAAGGCAGTTAAGCTCGTAGTATTTAGAACTAAACCTTGGTTATTTTTCAAGAGGTTAAGGTAAATTTTTGCTAAGGTTAGTTGGTCTTCTTCTACTTGATCTACACCATTTATGGCATTCAATTTTTGGGTAGCCAGTGTATAGTTTCCTTTTCGGACTTCGTAATAATACTCGATCCACAAACGGTCATTCCCTTTCCAAGAGTAGCTATTCACCAATTGAAATAAGGCATCTACTTCATTTTCTAGTGATAGGTTTTGCATCAAACTATTGGTAATGGCTAAAGTTGTCTTGCTGTCTTCTTGGTACAAATTTCTGAGCTCTGTATGGTAATTGGCCGTTAATAACAAATCATCTGTTTGTAGTTGGCGCTGAGCTACTAAACCAATCAACTGATCATTATCATCATCACAATGTAGGTTTGCATCAACAGTAGGATTAGCTATATCTTGATTTCCACAGGCAGCAGCCGAATGTGCAGGAGTGCCCACTGCGGTTGCATTGGATAAATTAGCTGCATTGGCTCCAAAATGATCATTTCTAGAAACCACCCCAGCATTTGTTGCTTCGATATCAAAGGCATCGTTATTGCTAATAAAAGTATTGTTTTCGCTTCTTCTACCTACTGGTGTTGGGAAACCAAGCCCCATACTCTGCATATTATTCACCCACAAGCCTGCATTGGTATAATTATAGAGATAGTTGTGTCTAAAGACAGGCAACAGTGGAAAAGCTGTAAGATTTGGATTGTTATAATCAAAAGCAATTGCAGTTGTTGTATTCTTAACACAATTTCCTTCAAAAACCGCATTAACAGGCACACGCCCTGCATAGTTAGTAGTTCCAATAATAGAATACATAGGATCAAAATAAATGCCTATGATTTCATGGCTACTCTCTAAATCCAGATCCATATCAATGTCATTACAAGCCACCAATAAGGTAACACTAGCACCCGAAGCTGATCCTGCCATAAATCTAAATCCTCTAATATAAATTCCAAACAAATGGCTTTTAATGGTATTCTTAATAATTCTAGTACTTAAATTTCTAACCGAATTATCTGAAAAAATTCCAATTTCAAAGCCATCTATCTCATTTGCCTCGATTGTAAAATGCCCCTCATTGCCCAAGTAAATGGCACCTGTTCCAACAAATCTATTATTAATAGGATTGGTTACCTGAGAAGGATCAAGAACCTCCGCTGAATTTACAAAGTGATTGTTTCTTACCAAAGCGCTATAGCCCATATTAGCCGTTCCCTCTAAGGTAACCTGATAATCTGCTTCATCTGCATTAGAACGTCTGGTCACTTCAAAAAAGTTATTTTCTATGGTCACATTCCTAGATCTCATAAGCACAATTGCTCTATCGTTATTGGTAAAGCTATTCTTAGAAATGTTCTCACCTCCTGTACCTGTCAAATTAATTCCCTCAAAACGAACCGTAGTAACAAAGTTGGTTCCTTTAATAAAATCATTTTGGCTGATTGGATAATGCATGCCTCGATCTTGCCTAGCAATAAGCATTCCTCTAAAGGTAGTTGTTGGGTTCGTATAATTAATTCGTTCTACCTTATCGTCAATTTTAAAGGTATTTCCTGTGATGCCTCCATTGTAATTCAATTCGTCGTCAATTCTGATTCCTGTTCCACAATTGATAAAAAGATTGTTCGTTATTTCTACTGAAGTATTTGCATTTCCACGTGCCGAACGTCTATCTGTATTAATTGCAGTAATGGCATTCACAAAGGTACATTCATTAAATGTTGCATGAATTAGCCCACCAAAAGGCTGAATTCTAACTCCTCCCCAAGTTTCAAACTCTTCACAAGGTCTAAAAATAGTATTGTGCGCAATAATAGTTCCTCGTCCTTCTATACGAATAAGGCTGTTTCTACCTGCTACAACATCTGAATTGGTAAAATCAATTGTTGTAAAACCAGCCGTTCCAATAACGTGCAGCAATACCTCATCTCCAAGATAAACTTTATTGGGCAAGATATGATGTTGACCGTCATCTACCAAAAAGGTTTTAGCCCCCGTCTGGCGAATACCATAAGCCGCTAGAAGCGCTAAATCTGCTCCTTCATCAATTTGCAAATAATCTGTATTGCCACGAGCTGGACAACAATTTTCTGTTTCTACATCGATCGAAGCTGTTCCGTGACAGCCATTTGTATCGACAACTGTTGCGGTATAAGTATTGGCACCCAATGTTGGTGTTAAAGTCACTGGGTTAACCGTAATTGGATTGGTAATTCCTGTTCCTGTCCAAGCAATGGCAGCAATTGTTCCAATCGTATTATTGGCGGTTAGAGTTATATCATCTCCAAAACACAAAACACCTGTTTCAGAGGGCGTTAGATCAACAATAGGATTGGGATTTACAACGACTGTTGTTTCTGCTGTATCAGAACAAGCATAAAGCGAGTCATTGGAGGTAGCTATTACAGTATAAGTTGTTGTATTGCTGGGGGCTACACTAATAGTCGATCCCGTTTGATTGGTTGGTTGCCAGATGTAAGAAAAACCAACAGAAGATGGATTAATAACATAGCTTGCATTGGCTGTTAAATCAGTCGTTTCGCCTTCACAAATTACAGCATTAGCATCAATGGTAAGCAGCACTTCACCCACACTCAAAGCAATACTATCACTCGTTTCACAAGACAAAGAATCAATAAGAGTTGCTCTATATATTCTATCTTGATTTGGAGTCACTACTATTGTCATTCCGCCTTGCCCTAAGGTTATCCAATTTGCTCCGATCTGTTCTTCCCATATAATCGTAAATGGTCCTGTTACTCCTTGTAGATTGGCTGTTAAAGTAACGGATTCTCCAGCACACAATAACGAATCGCCTGTAATGGTAACCATTGGATTGGACACGGTAACCTTAGCAGAATCCACAACCGTACAAGCTGTAATGGTATCGGTAACGGTAACGTAGTAAGTTGTTGTTAGAGTTGGGTTAACAAGAATAGAAGCACTAGTGTCTCCTGTACTCCAAAGATAAGTAGCTCCTAAAAAATTGCCCTCAACATTTGCCTCTAAATCAACAGCTTCTCCTGCACAAATTAATGTATCCTGATTGATCTCAACACCCAAACTATCGCTACAACAAGTTGACCCCCTTAACCAAGACAGCGTAATATCTGTTGGGTTGGCATGATTAACGGTCTGATTTAAAGTACTTCTAGTAAAAGTAACGGTACGAGATGTTATCCCTATATTTGTTGTTGTCAATCCTAAGCTATCTGCACAAGGAGTCATAGCATTAGAATCTGTTTTAGCAATATACACTTGGTTATTGTTATTGCTTCCAATCAAAGAGAACGTGCCGTCACTAAGCGGAAGTACCTCTGCTCCTGTTGTCGTAGCGCTCAGTCTAGTATATCTCAATACCGCTCCGTTAGTGTTTAAGTGCGCTATTTTAGCTCCTCCCACTTCATTGTCTGCCACATGCGCAATATAACCTTGTAAAACTCCATTGTTTAGGATGGGTTGAAAATTATTCATACGGTGAATAAAACTATTGGTCGTATTGTATCGATGACTGCGTACGACCATTGAGTCTACCGTAGCTTCGTTAGGATCAATTTCTACAAAAATTGGTCTCGTATTGTTCGAATTGGTTGACCCTAAATGGACATGCCCTGTTCCTATAATTGTACCTTGTGGACTAAGATAAATATCATCAAATATTGCATTAAAAGCGTTGTTGATACTATATTCCCAAGAGGCTAAGACGGCTCCATTATTTGCTATTTGCATCAATAAAGCTCTATGATTCGACCCTACGCTCCTTGAACCACTAATATAAATGGTGTTATTATTGGTTGCATCCTCCAACAAAGCATAGGTCCAGTACGAATTGGTCGCACCATAAGTATTACTCCATAACAAATTTGCGTTTTCGTCTAATCTAGCCAAATACACCTCACTATAACTATCAGAAACCCCTGTTACTAAAAAAGTAGGATTTCCGTTCACATCATTTTCATTGGATTCAATAACTTCTGTGATAATTGAGTTCCTAGAATTGTTAAAGGTAGCAGTTGCGATTACATCCCCTCGATTAGCTCCAGTCCCTTCAACACGAAGCAACCACATATCTCTATCTCCTGTTCCATGATTGGCATACCCTGCTACCACAATGCTATTATCAGCAGCCTGTATAACCGTAAAAAAGTGATCGTCATTTGCCCAGCCATAAGCCCTTGACCATTCTATAACGCCTGTATTGGGATCCATTTCAGCTAAAAAGCCATCTCTTCCAGAACTATTATTAACTGCATTTTCTGTCCTTCCTGCAATGAGCAAATTCCCATTATTCAGCTCTATTATAGACGCTCCAGCATCAATGCTATTCAAGCGATCTAGGGTCAATTCAAAGGGCACTTGTGCCTGAAGTTTATTACTGATTAGCCAGCAAGACAAAATCAGTAATAAACCACTAAAAAATCGTCGTTTCATTTTGTTTGGTTTTTAATTTTTGATATTTAATTACCCTACAAAACTAGACGATTTAAGCCCCAGAATCCTGTACAATTGCTCAACAAACAAAAGTAGTTGCTGAAGTGTAAGTTCTGACTGCTAAACAGCAATTCGTTACGACTAAATCTTACTTCATCGCAAAATCATAATGCCAAAGTTTTTAAAAGTAGTATATTTTATTAAATTTATTGGTTTTCCCACATACACCTATAATTTATTCTATGAGAACAGTCATTATTGATGACGAGCCCAAAGCACGCCGCCTTTTATCCACTATTCTAAATGATTTTTGCCCGCAAATAATAAGCATTCAAGAGGCTGAAAATTTAATGGATGGAATACAGTTAATCAAAAAAACAAAACCAGATATTGTTTTTTTAGACATTGAGATGCCCGATTATTTAGGAATAGAAATTGGTAGCTTTTTGGACGCAGAAGAAATGACATTTCATTTAATTTTCACAACGGCTTATAGCCACTATGCCATCAAAGCCTTTGAGGTAAATGCCGTGGACTATTTGCTCAAACCTATCCGTCCTAAACAGGTCAAAGAGGCACTCAAAAAGATAGTGCAACGAGCTAAAAATGAAGATATTTATCGGCAGTTGTCAACACTCCAAGAATCAATTCAAAATAATAGCCTAAAAAAGATTGCCGTTCCAATTTCTAATGGTATTTTATTTTTAAAAATAGAGGATATTATTTGCATGGAAGCGGATGGAATGTATACCAAACTGCATACGCAATCCAATGGCACACAGGTTATATCCAAACCGCTCAGGTATTTTGTAGATTTACTAAAAGAAAATGAGGCGTTTTACCGTTCCCATCGATCTTATCTGATCAATGTTAATTTCATCCAACAGTATATCAAAAAGGATGGACATACGATTGTCTTAGAGAATCAAATAAAAACGCCCCTTGCTAGAGATAAACGAGCTTCTTTTCTTGCTATAATTGATCGTTTGACTTAATTACTTAACTAAAAGTAACACGATTGTGATTAAAGCAGGAAGCGCTTGCACAAAAAAGATTTTTCGTTCTGCTGTTATTGCTCCATAAATACCCGCAATGGCAACACAGATCAGAAAATAAAGGGCTATGTTTTGCCCCCAAATTTTATCCTGAATAAAAAACGTCCATAACAATCCTGCTGCCAAAAAGCCATTGTACAAGCCTTGATTGGCAGCTAGTGCCGTTGTTTGTCCAAACAAATCTTTTGGAAAATTCTTAAATACTTTTGGTCCTCTAGAAGTCCAAGCAAACATTTCAAACCATAGAATGTAGCAATGAATGAATGCGATCAATCCAATTAAAACCTTAATAACTATTTCCATTTTTTTAACTTATTTTTAGGCAACTTTTGAACAAAAAAAGAAAGGTAAGTAATTTTTACATTAGTACAACTATCTTTAAAATTTTCATTCTTTGATAATCAAGTTGTCAAAGGACCGATTTTTTATACTAAAACTCCTTTTCTATTGGAATAATAACGTGTACCTCTGTTCCTACGCTCTCTCCATTTTCTACTAAATCAATAATTTTAGCCTCAATAGTAGTGCTTTGTTCATAATTTAAGAGTTCTAAGCGAGAATTATTGGCAGAAGTAGCAAACGATTTATGGTTTTGTGGTTGTCCATAATTTTGCGCAGCCTTTCGCCCAATCCCATTATCTCTTATCGTTGCTAAAAGTGCCATAGGGCTATGCAACTTAAACTCAATTGCTACATGCTTATTTCCTTTTTTCCGAAACAAACCATGCTTAATTGCATTTTCAACATAGGGTTGTATTAACATGGTGGGGATTATAATTTGATCCCTATCAATCTGCTCTCCTATTATAATGTCATAACTAAAGTTATCTTCTAAACGAACTGCCTCTAATTCCAAATACAAACGCAACGCATCGATTTCCTCTCTCAAACTAAGTGTTCCCTCTTGGCTGTGCTGCAAATAAGTTCGCATTAAATCCGCAAACATTCCCAAATAATCACTTGCTAATTCTCGCTCGTTCTGAATAATATAATCCTGAATAGAATTCAATGCATTAAAAATAAAATGAGGATTAAGTTGTGATTTTAAGGCTTTTAATTCTGAAATTCGAATATCTCGTTCCAAACGAGAACGTTGTAATTTTTCTTCATTTTTTTGCTGGATTTTTTTAATCTGCCAACGATATTGCCATCCAACAAAAACAATAAACAAAATTAATAGGCCAAGCAAAAACCACCATGTTTCATAAAAGGGCTTCTCAATCTTAAAACCTATTTTAGCTGGTTTTGACTGTACTCCACTAGGCGTTACAGCAACGACTTCAAAGGTATAATTGCCTGCCGACAAATTTGGGTAACTTACGATATTATTAGCACTCGACACATAATTCCATTCTTTTTCAATATCATTTAGACGATACTTGTACTGAAATCTTTTTTGGCTTTTATAAGCAATTCCTCTAAATTTTATCTTGATGTTATTTTCAGAATAAGATAAAGCATTCAAGCTATTTAAAGCATAAATAGAATCATTAATCGTTATCTGTGTAATATCTATGATTGGTCTTTCTTTTTTTGATTCAAAATCAATCGGAATAGACATCAAATTTTCGCCATTGGTCAGATAAACCTCATTTTCTAAAAAAAGTAAGTCTAATATATTTCTAGAAAATAGCCCCTTGTTTTTATCCCAAATAGATAATGAATCGGCACTCCAATTATACGTTGCAATGCCACTTGCTGTAATGGCCCACAAAACCCCATCTCTTACCTTGATTTGCTGTATTTCATTGGATGGCAAACCGTCCTCTAGGGTTAACTGCTTTATTATTTTTTTGTTTTGTATAAGATACAAGCCCTTTTTTAGGCTACCAACAGCAAGAGTACTGTCGTTGACAAGCTCTAAGCATTTTGCTATAATGGACTGATTAGAAGCGGTCTTGAAATCGTATTCTTTTCCAGCTGTATAATATTTCAAATTTTCCATTGCCCCTACCCAAATGGTATATTGAGGGTAAGCTTGAGCCAAAATGGAATACGACCGCTGCTCTTCTCCGCATAATATTAGATAGCCTTTTTCATTCAACCTAAGTTGTCGTTGGTACCCTTCCCAATAATTCGACTGTTCCCAAGAATTTGGCAACACAATCCGTTTTTTACTATTGGGCGTATTAATTGTTGCTCCATGCCCCAGCGCCAATAAAATATTGCCATAAACATCAAAACGAAGCTCTTTAATAGCTCCTCCTATATGAGTTTTGACCATCTTTTGTTGGGTAGGATAAAACACATACGTTTTATTCATGGTCGCAATCCAAAATTCATCCTTGAGTTCATTATAAGTGATGTGTTGAATTCTTTTTCGAATGGGAAAGGTTTTTTCAAAAAGTTTTTTTTGTGCTTTAATGTCCCAATATTCAATACTTCCGTCATCATATCCTAATAAAATATGATTGCGCTTATCCTTTTCTATATGGTAAATTCTTTTCGATTTAGCTCCTAAATCATGCACCATTAACGATAAAACAGGAACAAAAAAAAGGCCTTTTTCTAAAGAACTCACCCACAGATTTTCTTCTTGATCTAAAAAACAATCGCTTAATATCTCATCCTTAAAAAAATGCTGTACTTGGTCGCTCTTAATATTCCACAAAAAAAAGCCTTCAGAAGTACACAATGCTAATACGCTATCATAAAGCACTTTCACTTTATTGACAATCAAATTAGTTTTGTACCGTTCTAAGATAGGCGGGAAATAAATTGCTTGTAAGCTATCTTGTTCCAATGAAAATACAAAAGGAATTTTTTGGTCTTCTTGGGAAATGTTCCCGTTTAAATTTTTCCATTCTTTGCGGAGGTAATCATGGATATAGTAGAGTTTTAGGCTGGAGGCAACTAGAAATTCTCCTCGTTTAAATCGTTTTCTTGCTCCTTTATTAGAATAGACATCCAAGTAAAAACAGGCTGGACAAGAGAGCTTGGTTGATCGACCGTCCTGTTCTTTCAAAAAGCCTGTACGTTCATTAAAAACAATAGAACTGCCATCCTTCAAAAGTATCCCAGCTCCCTTTTTTTTTCTTATCTCAGCAGTTTTGATGTTATAGCTCCAATTGCTTGAAAAATTTTGAAGGTTCAACCAATTCCCCTCCAACCTCATTCTGCCCAATCCTTCATTCTCCGAATAATTTTCCCAAGCCTCTAAAAGATGCAAAGAGTCCTGTTCTAGATAATAAATTTGCCCTCCGAAATTGTGACACCACAAACGCCCCAAACTATCCTCATAAATTCCAGAAATAGCCTTGTTCCGAGTATTAGGAGCAGTGTAGGTTTTAAAGTTTACCCCATCAAAATTAACCAACCCAGCATCACAACCAATCCAAACCAAACCGTTTTTAGCCTGCATCATCCAATAAACTTCATTGGATGGCAAACCATCTTTAACGGTATAATTAATAGACTGAAGCACTTCTCCTTGTCCCCAACTGACAATAGAACAACAAGCGATGATCCAAGATAATATGCTAATTTTTTTTTTCATTATTTCTACTTAAACTAGAAAATAGCCATTGAAGTTATTTAATTTAAATAAATTTGGGTAAATCACCACATTCATCTTCCCTTTATTTTGTAGTTTCTTAAGAACTAATGTTGCCTAATTTTTCTACCTTCTTGCTTCGTCTAAAAAAACAAACCTTTTATCTAGCTTTTGTTTTTTTAGCTGCTTCCCACTTGAATAGTTACTACTAGTTTAGTATTTTAGGATAACAGAATTTCAGCAAAACCAATCACATAATTAATATACAGATATGAGTAAATATATAAGTACCTTGTTTATAATTGTGTTAGCTTTTTTCTTTAACACCAAACTAGAGGCTCAACGCAAATACGATATTTATTGGGTTAGCTTCAAAGATAAAAAAAACAGCCCTTATAGTATTTTTCATCCCCAAGAGTACCTGTCTGCTCGTGCTATAGAGCGTAGACAGCGTTTTAATATTCCTATTGATACAACCGATTTGCCTGTTAATCCTAAATATTTAGAGCCTATTTTGATCAAGGGATTTAAGGTTCATGCTACTTCTAGATGGCTAAATGGCGTAGCGATTATTACAGAAGCAGCCAGTAGCAATCCTGAAGATTTAAAAAGTTTTGACTTTGTCAAAGCAGTGTTTCCGATTGGTTTCAAAAGAGAGATTCAAAAGGCTGCGACTGCAATTGGTCCTAGAGACTATAAACAAAATTATAGGATGAAGGATCATTATTATGGTACTGGAAAGAATCAAATTAATATGCTCAAAGGGCAGTATCTCCACAAGATGGGCTACGAAGGTCAAGAAATGCACGTTGCTATTATGGATGGAGGCTTTGCAGATATGAGAGAAACACCTGCTTTTGATAGTTTGTTTGCCAACGATCAAATTCTTGGCACCCATGATTTTGTAGAAGGAGATGATTATGTTTTTGAGTCGTCTAGCCATGGTCGAAATGTTGCCTCTTGTATGGCGGCTAACCTTCCCTATTTGTTTGTGGGAACAGCCCCCAAAGCCAAATATTACCTCTTCAAAACAGAAGATATGAAAGGGGAATATTGGATAGAAGAATACAACTGGGTGGCGGCAATAGAACGGGCTGACCAACTGGGGGTTGACCTCGTTAATTCCTCTTTGGGGTATTATGACTTTGATGACAATAACATGGATTATGGTTATGTTGATATTGATGGTAAAACATCTGCCATGACTAAGGCTGCTAAATTTGCTGCTAAAAAAGGAATGCTTGTTGTCACCAGTGCAGGAAATGCAGGGAACGACAAATGGAAACATATTACAGTACCTGGAGATGCCGATAGTATATTAACGGTAGGTGCTGTTGATCGAGATGGTTATCATGCCAAATTTAGTTCTTATGGCTTCGAAAATCGACACATCATCAAACCCAATGTTGTAGCTCGTGGTGCAATTGCTGTAGTTGCAGCCAGAAAACGCTATGATACCAGTTATAGTAATGGAACCTCTTTTTCGTCTCCAATTATGGCGGGAATGGTTACTTCTTTTTGGCAGGCATTCCCAGAACGAAATAACATGGAAATTATACAAACCTTGCAAAACAATGGCAATTATATTGATAAGCCTGATAATGCATACGGTTATGGTATCCCCAATTTTTTGGAAGCTTACAAAGATTTAAGAAATTCTATTATAGAATTAAATACAACACAAAAGTACTATCATCACTTTACCGATTTAGAGCAAAATGTTGATATTTTCATGGCAAAGGTAAAAGCGTATAAAGCCAAGGTAGAATTGTACAATACTACTGGAGAATTATTATACCAAGCCGAAACTACATTTAAGACAAAGTCCGATAAACGCCTTTGGTATCAGACAATTCCAAACTGGGAAAATTTTCCCAATGGTGTTTATTTTCTTTCCATTCAACTGGATGATAGCACAAAATATCTATTGCTGACCAAATAATAGCCGTTCTTAGCTAAGTTCATCGAATACGAATAACTTCTACTAGATTGCGACCAAAATTCTTGCTTCGCTTTTAAATCAGATTTATTCCCATTTATAATTTTGGTTAGCTCCTAACAAATCACTATTTTCGCCTACTTAAAATAAGAAATTAAATCATACAAACAATAAAAAATGTATAGAACGCACAATTGTGGGGCTCTCCGTATAGAACATGTTGGTCAAACCGTCACTCTTTCTGGCTGGTTGAATAAAAATCGAGATTATGGTTCAATGACTTTTATCGATTTGCGAGATCGGTATGGCATTACCCAATTGGTTTTTAACACCCAAACGGATGAGACCTTATACAATGATGCAAAAAAATTGAGTCGTGAATATGTTTTGCGTATTGAAGGAACTGTAGCTGAACGCTCTAATAAAAATCCTAATTTACCAACAGGTGATATTGAAATTATTGTTAGTAAATTGGAAGTTTTAAACGAATCCTTAACTCCTCCTTTCACTCTAGATGATGAAACAGATGGAGGGGAAGAAATTCGCATGAAGTATCGCTATTTGGACTTGCGCCGTCGCCCTGTTCAAGAAAATCTATTCTTTAGATCTAAAGTAGCGATTGAAAGTAGAAAATATCTATCCGATCAAGGTTTTATAGAGGTAGAAACGCCTGTATTGATTAAGAGTACGCCAGAGGGAGCAAGAGATTTTGTAGTGCCTAGCCGCATGAACAAGGGACAATTTTATGCCTTGCCTCAATCTCCTCAAACCTTCAAACAATTATTGATGGTTTCGGGTTTTGACAAATATTTTCAATTGGTAAAATGTTTCCGTGACGAAGATTTGAGAGCAGATCGCCAGCCTGAGTTTACTCAAATTGATTGCGAAATGTCTTTTGTTACTCAAGAAGAAATTCTGCAAACTTTTGAAGGACTAACCAAATATTTATTTAAAGAATGCTTGGGGATTGACTTGCCAACATTTCCTCGTATGACTTATGATGAGGCCTTAAAACGCTATGGTTCTGACAAACCAGATACTCGTTTTGGGATGGAGTTTGTCGAACTCAATGAGCTAGCACAAGGGCATGGTTTTCCTGTTTTTGACAGTGCTGAATTAGTGGTTGGAATTTGTGCAACTGGGCAAGCAGATGCTTATTCTAACAAGGACATCAAAAAATTAACCTCTTGGGTTCAGCGTCCACAAATTGGCGCCAAAGGTTTGGTTTATGTCAAGTACAACTTAGATGGCTCTATTAAATCTTCTGTTGGAAAATTCTATTCGGATGAACAGCTAATGACTTGGTTGGAAAAAGCGGGTGCCCAAAAAGGTGATTTATTGCTCATTCTTTGTGGTGAAACGGACAAAGTTCGTGGTCAACTGAATGATTTGCGTTTAGAAATGGGCGATAGAATGGGCTTGCGCTCTGAAGGCTTTAATCCACTTTGGGTCGTTGACTTTCCACTATTAGAATGGGATGAAGATTCTGAGCGTTTCCACGCCATGCATCACCCCTTTACCTCTCCTAAGAAAAACGACATTGATCGTATGCTAAATGGAGATCACGAAACCATGAAAGCACTTCGGGCAGATGCTTATGACTTGGTTATTAATGGCTGGGAAATTGGCGGTGGTTCTATCCGTATTTTTGATCGAGAATTGCAAGCCAAAAACTTTAAGCTTCTTGGTTTTACAGAGGCAGAAGCAGAGGAACAATTCGGCTTTTTGATGGGTGCTTTTGAATATGGTGCGCCTCCTCACGGTGGTATTGCTTTTGGTTTTGACCGTCTTTGCTCTATCATGAAAGGAGCTGGCTCAATCCGTGATTTTATTGCTTTCCCCAAAAACAATCAAGGACGAGATGTTATGATTGATGCGCCTGCTACAATTGATACCGTTCAATTGGATGAACTTGGCATTGCTACACTAAAAGAAGAAGAAGCTTAGTAATAATAGACTAAGAAGGATATACGCCCCATCAGACAACGGTTTGATGGGGCTTTTTTTTGTCCTCTATTGACTTATTGTTTATAATGGTTTATCTTTAGTGTTGCTTTTTTACTAAAAAAATATTATATAATTTATATTATAATCCTTTTTTATTCAAAACTACGAAATGAAATCATTATTCCTTTTTTTCCTAATCTTAGGAATTAGTAACTTATCCTTTGCCCAAAATTATGAGCTTATCCATCCCAATCGAGTAGCTCATTTCAAACATCAAGAAGAAATTTTATCCATTCGGATTGATTCTGTCAATAATTCAGCAGGAACTACTCATTATTATAACCATAAAGTACTAACCCGACACCTCACTACTCCTAGCCCTTGCTTATTAACCGAAACGGATTCCTCTTGGATTGGTCATCAAATCACGATGCAACCCAATGGCGAATACACATTTTTTAATCAGAAGAATGAAAGTATTGTTATTCAATCCCTTGCTGAACTGAACGACAAATGGACGCTATATACTTGGACCAATAATAATTATATTGAGGCGACACTTACCTCTATTGATACCATGACAGTATTAGGTCTATTAGATAGTATTAAAACCATCACACTACAAGCCAAAAACAGTACTATCGCCATTTCTCACTCCATCAACAACCAACAAATCAAATTTTCTAAGCATCATGGTTTAATTGATTTTTATGCCATCCCGAACTTTCCCGATACACAAGAGCCTTATCATATTGTTGGTGCTTCTAATCCTAATCTTGGTATTAGCAATCTGACAGCTGCGGATATTTTTAATTATAACATTGGGGATGAATTTCATGTAAGAAGTGAATACCGATCTAGTTCGAGTCCATGGATATATAACATTCAAAATACTCGCAGAATAGTCCTTGGCAAAGCAACATCCAATAATTTGGATACCATTCAATATTCGATTCAAGTATGCAACAATAATTATAACAATACAAGTCAAGTTCCAAATCCTGACACCACCATTACAATAGATACGATTCAAGAAGTTATTATCCTTTCTGAATTAAATCATTTGAACCAATTATCGTACGAAGTTTTATCCGATTCTAGTACTTATTCTACCTTTCTTATTGACGCAATATTTAATAAAAGAGCTAAAAGATTAGATGGTCAACATTATCAAACAGGCAGCAATTGTTGGAATCAATTAATTGGGAATACCCTTCCTTTTTATAGTTATTTAGATGGCTTAGGAGGACCTTACTATGAAAATCCATCAACGGTATTTGGAGCACATAATAAACAATTGGTCTATTATGCCAAAAGTGGGGATACTTGGGGAACTCCACTTGACATAGATTGTAACATTGGAACTACTGTCCCCAAAATTGCTCAGGATCAAAGTTCAATTCGAGTATTCCCTAATCCATTTCATCAAGAAACAACGATTTCTATTGACAATTTTAGCATAAATGATCAATGGTTACTAAAAATATATGATGCAATGGGTAAAGAGCTCAAGTCTCAAAACATTAACAATCAAGATTTTATTTTAGATCGAAAAAATTTGACCAATGGCATGTATTTTTATCGACTGCACAACAATGCGAAAAATAAACTGTATACAGGCAAGATAATCCTCCAATAGCAATAATTTATTATCTTTTATTAAACAGCATTTTTAACAAGATTATTTAGTTCTATCTGTTGTTTTATTCCCTATAATAACCTATATTATTGCCTTATATAGTGACATTGTTTAAAAACAATCTAGAATCAACTGTGTAACAGTAAAATAGTAAAAATGCTGCTATTTTTTAATAATGCCATTTTACGTTTAAACAACTTCAATATATTAATAGAGCCCTATTTTTTATCCTAAATGCATCTCATAGATCCTTCGTACAAGGGGTCTATGAAATGCAAACCTATATTAAATACAGGTCATTTTGTAATGATGACTCATATTCTTTACGAATCAATATTATTTTTTTGCTTTGTTAAAAAAATAAAACAAAGCCCCTTTATACAACTAATAATCAAAAAAATACAAACAACTGCAAAACTACTTTATGGCTTTTGCCAAGCCACAAAGTAACAAAACAGTTAGGTAATTCTTTTATAAAAACACCTATATGCCAAGCGTGAGAGCACTTCAAAGAAAAGACCTTCAGCACTTTATCAATTATCGGCTAAGTTCCAAACTACCTTGTTGGGTTAGCACAAAAATAGTATTTCAACAAGGTAGTTTGTTCTCTACATTTAACACAAGGCTCCATCAAATGTTAGAAAAAATAATTTTGCCCCTCAGCAAACAATACACAACCGTTGTTATTTCTTTTATTTCTAAACAAACGACAAATCACAAGGTGTTCACGAAACAAAAATACTGCTCAATAAGATTATTCCTTCATTAACAATTAGCAAATTTTTGCTCTTGCTTACATTCTAGAACACCACCAAATATCTAGCCTATAAAACACATTATTCCACTTTAATTCAAACAGAATAACATGCAATTAACCCCCGAAGAATTAAAAAACTTATCTTCTCTCTTACTAAGCACAGATGACAACAATACGCAAATTGCTTTCGAAATTTTAGAAGCTCAAACCTTCCCAAAGGAGCTTTTCACTGAGGCATTTGTGGTTTTTAAATTGTCTGAAAACACAGAACTCAAACGCAAAGCAGCAGCTTTTT
The DNA here is from genome assembly GCF_026000115.1 of Aureispira anguillae. Classification (GTDB taxonomy): domain Bacteria; phylum Bacteroidota; class Bacteroidia; order Chitinophagales; family Saprospiraceae; genus Aureispira; species Aureispira anguillae. The sequence goes on along the minus strand of NZ_AP026867.1, from coordinate 2,017,029 downwards.
TGTACCAACAGGGTTCTTCTAATGTTTCTCAGATTATGAGTAGAGATCTGCGTTTAACTCAAAAAGGGCAAGTCGCTCCTACTGAACAAACCATTAAAAAAAATATCGATTCTTATGTTGAAATGAGTTATGGGGAGCTTGATGGGATGAAAATGGCATTTGCAATGTATAATAAGTATAACGTAGGGCTCAAATACCTTTTGGATCGGCTTCCTATTGATTTAAAAAAGGAATTATTAAAAACTTTTATTTCAGGTACTTCATTTAAACTAAACAATTGTGCCTTAACCAAAATACCAACTGAGCTTTATGATTTTACGGAATTGACAGAAATTGATTTGAGCGACAACAAAATCAAAATTATTCCTGCCAAAATCAAAGCTTTCGAACAGTTAGAATCGCTGAATATTTCAAACAATAGTATTAGCAAACTAAATAAAGCCTTAACATTATTACCTAATTTAAAAAGGTTAAATATCTCCAATAATAAATTTGTTGAATTCCCTGCCGTCATTTGCCAACTTTCACAACTGGAGTATTTAAATATGGTTGACCTCAATCATCTTCTTTTGGGCGAAACGATCCCTGTGCCTCCCGAAATTAGCCAACTCAAACAGGTGAAAGAAATCAAAGCTTGCAATAACAATTCAGGTTCCTCACAGGGCTTGGTTATTGACTTTAAAAACTTTCCTAATTTCACAACGCTTAAAAGCAATAATGGGAAAGGCTTGGATTTAACCCCTTTAAATTTAGCGCAATATGCCTACGAACAAAATGGACGTAGTGAGGGTGTTTTATACCTTTTAAAACACAGTAGTGACCAGCAATTAATACAAAAAATTATTGAAGAACAATTTTATAATTCCCAAAGTAAAACGCTTGATTTAAAACAAACAATTTTGCTCAATATTCCCAATGAAATCAGCCATTATGAGATTGAACATGTGAATTTTAATCGCTGTTTTTTAGGAATTGAACATTATATCTCTGGTACCAAAAACACCTATAGAAATTGGGCCCTATTAGATCAAAAAGCCTTGGATCAATGCTTTTTGCCCCTATCCTGTTTCCCCAATATTAAAACAGCTGACTTGTCTAATAATCGGTTGGCCACGATTCCTAATCCTGTACTTAACTGGTCTCAGTTAAAAAAAATGGACTTAGCTCACAATGCATTAAAAGATATTTCTAGCATTGTTGCTAAATATCCTCATCTAGAGGAACTCCATCTTAGCAACAATCAATTGACCGCACTTCCAAAGGATATATCTAAGCTAAAAAAGCTAAAACGCTTAACATTGAGTAACAATCTATTTGACAAAGTACCAGAAGAAATTGGGCATTTATTTTCTTTAGAAGAATTAAAATTTGATAGTTGTTTAACCCCACGATCTGAGCAGCAATCTATTTTCGAAATTCCACTTTCTTGGATAAATCTCAAAAACTTAAAGAAGATTCATTTCTACGAAAGTCGGTTGTATTATGATCACGACAATCTCCGAACAATTTATAGAAAACGGTTGCAACAATTGTTGCCCCCAAGTTGTGAAATTTATATGGAATATCTCTAAATTTATTTAGCCCTCATTCCCTCCAAAACCTTGAACAAAACTGCTTCGTAGTTAGACGAGCTAATATAATCTCTATTTTAATTTATTTAATAATTATTCTAAAGCCCCTATCTGAATTTTCAGACTCGATTTACCAAAAACACTCAAAACTAAGCTACTATTCATAGAAAAAAGACTCAAATTTAAATAACGTATTTATGTTCGACAATTAACTAGTAGAGGCACCTTTTTTAGCTAGAATCTATTATCTTTGCAAAGCTTTTTTAAGAGCTTCAAAGCAAATAATTAAGCTAAGTTGTAGATTATTCCAAATTTCTCTATTTGAAGTTGTTTAAGAATAGCCTTATATCGCTAATGAAAGCTAATTTCTAGCTACTCTGCGTTAAAAATTTGCTCCATAGCGCTGCTATGAAGAAAATATGCTTAACGATTATAGCTCTAGCTATAAGCCTGCGCAGTTCGCTATGCTCATGCCTTGTTTATCTAAAAATTAGTACTCATTACCAACAAAATTCCATTTTTAAACAACTTCTTTAATTAACATCATATTATGCTGGGTATTAATAACATTTTTGTAAAATACGGTGACCGTACTGTTCTCGATAAAATTTCATTATCTATTCATGATGGAGATCGGATTGGTTTAGTGGGGTTAAATGGAGCTGGAAAATCTACTTTGCTCAAAATTATTGCTGGTGATGTTAGACCGCATGAAGGAAATGTGGTTCGTCCCAAAGACAGTACAATTGGTTTTTTACACCAAGATATGAGCCTTCCAAAAGGGAAAACTGTACTGGAAGAAACCCTAAGTATTTTGGCAGATGTTCAAAAATTGGAGGCAGCAATAGAAGCTATCAATCATCAAATTGAAACCCGCACGGATTATGAAAGTGAATCTTATCTCAACTTGTTTAATGAGTTAGATGACTTAAATGAGCGTTATCGTGTGATGGGTGGGCAAAGCATTCAAGTCGAAGCAGAAAAAATCCTAATGGGACTTGGTTTTATGCCTGATGATTTTAGTAGATTAACCGATGAGTTTAGTGGGGGCTGGCAAATGAGAATAGAGCTTACTAAAATGTTATTGCAACGTCCAAATTATTTGTTGTTGGATGAGCCTACCAACCATTTAGATATCGAATCTATCATTTGGTTAGAGCAATTTTTGGAAACTTATGAAGGGGCTGTGGTTACCATTTCCCATGATAAGACTTTCCTTGACAATGTAACCAAACGCACCATAGAAATTGATTTGGGAAAAACTTATGATTACAAAGCCAACTATTCTAAATATCTCATTCTACAAAAGGAACGCCGAGAACTGCAACAAAATGCTTTTGAAAATCAACAAAAGGAAATTGCAAGAAAAGAACAGCTGATAGACCGTTTCCGTGCCAAAGCCAATAAGGCAAAAATGGCTCAATCGCTAATGAAAGAGCTAAATAGAATGAATAAAATTGAGCTGGATACGGTCAATAGCGGCAAAATGAAACTATCCTTCCCGCCCTCTCCTCGCGCTGGGGAGGTGGTGGTTAGTGTCAAAGGCGTTACTAAAAGTTATGGCGAACGAAATATTCTAGATCAAGTTGATTTAGAAATTATCCGAGGTGAACGTGTCGCTTTTGTTGGCAAAAATGGCGAAGGAAAATCCACTCTATCTAAAATTATATTGGGACAAGTGCAAGCTGAAGGAAAAGCGGAACTAGGATACAATGTTGCGGTTGGTTATTATGCGCAAAATCAAGCTGAAACACTAGATCCTAAATTGACTGTTTTAGAAACCATTGATCAAGATGCTCCTTTTGAAATGCGAACAAAACTGAGAAATATCTTAGGCTCTTTTTTATTTTCAGGAGAGGATGTTGACAAAAAAGTATCGGTACTTTCTGGAGGAGAACGTGCCCGTCTTGCCTTGGCTTGCATGATGTTGCGCCCTATCAACTTGCTAGTTCTGGATGAGCCGACTAATCACTTGGATATTCGTTCTAAAGAAGTTCTAAAGGATGCTATTTTACGCTATGATGGCACGCTAATCATTGTCTCGCATGATCGTGATTTTTTGGTTGGTCTGACCGATAAAGTGATTGAGTTTAACAATAAAAAATTAAAACCCTACTTAGGAGACGTTAAGTATTTCTTAGAAAAACGTGCTTTGGATACCTTTAGAGAAGTGAGTTTGGGTAAGGCTGGAAAAAATGAAGTCGTTGCCGAAACACCTAAAGTAGTTGTCAAACCTAAATTAGAAGGGAAAGAATATCACCAACGACTAAAACAACTCAAAAAAGATATTCAAAATGCTGAACGCAAAATTAATCGTTTGGAAGAGGACTTAAAAAAATATGAGGCGACCATGGCAGACATGTCTATTTTTGGAACACCTGAATATGATACTGCCGTGGCAAAATACGAACTTACCAAAGTAAAGCTTGCAGAAACCATGGAAAAATGGGAGACCGCCGAAATGGAATTGGAAAGCTTGGAAGAAAATTAGATAGAACGAATTAATTCGTGATATAAAACAGCTAAGGGGGTATCTTTTAGCTGTTTTTTTTATTATAAAAATTGATTGTAGGCTCATTGTGTGAGCCTTGTTACTCACTCTGTTTAGCTGCGCTGCTAGGTTAGCTAGTGCGCTAGTGCTTATGAGCTCCCTAAGGTCGGTTCGTTATCACTCACAAGCCAGCAAGCTGGATTCGTGAGGTCGCAAGCTCTGTTCGGGTTGTCAAAGAACTTAAAAATTAAGATAAACCTTCATTTTAGTTTAAACCTTTCGTTCTAAGATGGGTCTTTATTCTACACTAATCGTCTGCTATTTTTAAATCTATTTTCCAGTACATTATGTCACCAACTTCATCCTTACGATTCTATTTCTTGTTACCTCTAGTTTTCTTAATCCCAATGATTGCAACAGCTCAATACGATAGCTTAAGCCATGGTAATTATAATAGAACCTATCTTCTACATTTGCCTGCGGGCTATACGGGGCTAAATCCATTGCCATTAGTTGTAGCAATGCATGGAGGATTTGGGAATGCATATAGCATGCAAGCGACTTCCCAATTAAGCCTAAAAGCCGATGCTGAAAATTTTGTGGTTGTTTATCCTGAAGGTGTAAAGGGAGGCTTTCTTAATGCGAGTTCTTGGAATGCAGGCTGGTGCTGTGGTTTTGCTAGTAATACTGCGGTAGATGATGTTGGTTTTATTGAGGTCTTATTGGACAGTCTAAGTCAACAATACGCTATAGATAGCAACCGAATTTATGTTACAGGGATGTCAAATGGAGGTTTTATGACCTATCGTCTAGCCTGCGAACTATCCAACAGAATTGCTGCTATTGCTCCTGTCGCTGCCTCAATGAGCATTTCCAACTGTTCCCCCCTTCGCCCTGTTCCAGTGATTAATTTCCATTCTTATTTAGATACTCATATCCCTTATTCAGGTGGAATTGGAAATGGACCATCTAGCCATTACAATCTTCCGCAGGATTCTGTTATTAATACGTGGGCAGCAATTAATTCTTGCACAGTTCCCCAAGATACCCTTGTCAACAATTCCAATTATACATTGGTAAAATGGAGGGCTTGCAACTGCAGCTCTGAAATCCATCACTATGCAACACAAGATGGCGGGCACTCTTGGCCAGGGGGGCCTCAGACCGCATCGGGCGACCCAAGTTCTAGCGCTATTGATGCCACCCACCTAATTTGGTCATTTTTCCAACAACATACCTTAAATTGTAGTAATGTTACGCCAATTAGAACTAATAATACAGCCGCTTCTATTATTCAATTCTATCCCAACCCTACCAAAGGAAAGTTAAGGGCGACTAGCAACCTTAAGCAAAATTTAGAAATTGTTGTTTTTAATGCTGTTGGCGAAAAAGTCGCTGCCTTTAAGAATTCGCTAGAGATTGATCTTAGTCGTTTAGAAAAAGGGGTTTATTTTATTCAAACAAAAACCACGAATCAAATTTACATTGATAAAATCGTAAAAATAGATTAATTAGTTTAAGGCATCTATTCTTTGAGCTATATCAAGCATCGCCCCTAAGGTTCTTTCTATAAATAAGCGATCCGTTTTATTTTTTATTTGATAATTTAAATTGGAATAGACTAAAAAGTATTGATCGCCAACATCTAAAATAAGGTCGTTGTTGCTGCTCTGATTTTTTACGCATTCAATTTTTAGTGTTGCCTCTAATTCTGTGGCGAAAACCCTTCTGATCTTTTGCAAAATATCATCCGTTAGGACTTGCTGCATTCCAGCTTCATTATTGGTTGAAATTTTAAACTTTTCTTGAAAATAGGCATCCTCTACTTGCATATTTCCCCTTTTTAAAAGGCTAACCCCTTTGCATAAATCTAAGCTCACCTTCCTAGGATTTTTTAGCTCTACTTTACAAAACATCTTTCCTTGGTTATCTCTCATAGGTTTGGACCAAGCAAGAAAAACATTATGCTGGTCAACTCTGCCTGAAGCAGTTAATTTAAACCCATTAATGGACTCTTTAAAAGCGTTTTTGGGAGAAGCATAAGTAGTTATTTTTAAGGTATCCACCAATAGAAGCCATTCTTTTTTTATTGTTGAAAAACTTGAAAAGTAAAAAAGTAATCGAGTGCCAACTTCTAATAAAACAGGTACAAGCAGAAACAAAAACAACATTAAGCCAACGTCCAACATAAAGGGTTTTGATTTTTAATTTATCGATAAACATTCTCATCTATTAACCGCCAAGTTCTCTTATTTAGTTTCCCAATCAGAGAAAATTTTAGTGCTAATTTCCATCTGCACTAAACTTCCCTTCTCGCCAATACAATCTATGATACCTCCCTCTTTGGCGATTCCCTGTTTTGGGATCATAAGTTGGCTTTAAATAACGAATTTGTTTCCGTTTAGAATCGTAGGTTAGATCAATGGGATAATAGATAGAACTATTAATTGTCCAATAAGTTTCCCCTTGTTCAAAACAATCGCTACACTCCAATAATTCATTATGAGAAAAGTAAAATACACGAACAGTGGTATGTTGCTGTCCCTTGGCATGGCTTCCCTTTCCAATTACTACATAGTAACTGCCATTATTTTGGGGAGCAGGGACTTGATGAATGGCATGGATGCAAACATCTTGATAACGATGAACGATTTGTTCTCCATCCGATAATATCTTAAAATAGGATTGATTTTGAACGCCTCTAAATTGAGCAATGGAATACATTTTTCGCCAATTCCCTCCAACCATTCCATCCCAGCTAAAAATGCGAATTTTTTTATCTTGAGATTCCACCATTTGAATGTATCTCCGCAATCTAAAAAAAGGATAATAATAACTCCCTTTTTGCAACAAAGCAAACATAATTTGACGTTTCAGTTTTTTGCCAAAAATTTGTTGTCGCTCAGGGTTCCCATTCTCATAGGCCTCTTTTAAAATTTGATAATTATCAATCATCTGTTGTTCCATCAGCTCAAAATCAACCTGAGTTTGCGCAGTTTTTCCACAACATAAAAAAAGACCAAGCACCATAAGCTTTAGGCAGCATCTATTTATTTTATAACAGCAATTCCTAAGCACAATTATTCTGCATCCTCTAGTAACATGAGCATTTCTTTTTTGAACACCTCAGGTATTTCATCTGTATTCAGACAACAACCTATTGGAATGTTGGGATACAATTGGTCATAACGGCGAACCATTCCAATCGTTGTTCGCTCAAAAATATGCTTGCGTTTAATCTTAGATGGGTGATCAATTCCTGCGGCTGCCATCATATCCACAAAAGCATACAGCGTTTTTTTATGAAAATGATATACTCGATCTGATTTATCTTCAACATCCAGACCTTTCATTAATTTTTTGTCCTGTGTAGCAACCCCTGTTGGGCATTGATTGGTGTGACATTCTAAGGCTTGAATACAGCCCACTGCCATCATCATAGCCCTAGCACTATAACAAGCATCTGCCCCTAAAGCTAAGGCTTTGACAAGATCAAAAGCAGAAGTTATCCGACCAGCAGCAATTACAACAATATCCTTTTTGAGATTAAACCCTCGCAACGTATCAACAGCAAAAGACAAACCATCCTTCATGGGCATCCCCAAAGAATCCGAAAATTCTACAGGAGCAGCCCCCGTTCCACCTTCTCCTCCATCAATCGTAATAAAATCGGGACAAATATTGGTCTTAATCATAGCTTTGCACATATCATAAAACTCTTTCTCACTACCAATACAAAGCTTAAACCCTACGGGTTTGCCCCCTGATAAATCTCTTAGTTCTTGCACAAAATGCATCAATCCTTCTGGGCTATTAAACGCTTTGTGATACGAGGGAGAAAGGACAGGTTCATGTGGTTTTACGCCTCTGATCCCAGCAATTTCGACTGTATTCTTAATCGCTGGTAAGATCCCTCCTTTTCCAGGCTTAGCCCCTTGAGACAATTTAAGCTCTATCATTTTAATGCATTCCTGCGCTACCGTTTTTTTGTATTTTTGAGGGTCAAAGTTCCCATCAGCAGCTCTAGCTCCAAAATATCCTGTTCCCAACTGCCAAATCAAATCGCCCCCTTGTTGATGATAAGGGCTAACTCCACCTTCTCCTGTATTATGGGCAAATTTTCCCTTTTTTGCTCCCTTGTTCATAGCAGTAACTGCATTGGCACTCAAAGAGCCATAACTCATAGCCGAAATATTGTACAAACTCAATTCATAAGGTTGTTTGCAATCCTTTCCACCTACTCGTACCCTAGGAGATCGATCCATTTTAGAGGCATCCAACGGATAAGCAGAATGCACCATCCATTCATACCCTTCATCATAAATGTCAATCTGAGTACCAAAAGGAACCGTTTCATTTTCTTGCTTGGCCCGTTGATAAACTAAGGAGCGTTTTCTTCTACTAAATGGCTTGCCATTTAGGTCATCTTCCACAAAATATTGTTGAATAGCAGGGCGAAAGGTTTCTAAGGTATACCTCAATCGACCTAATAAAGGGTAATTTTTTCGAATGGCATGCTTATTTTGCAGTACATCATAGATTCCCATCAATATTATCGGACCAACAAAAACAAATGCCCAAAGTACATAAAGAGAGTAAAACTTAGCCAGTGCTACAAGCAATCCTATAATAAGAATAGATCCTATATAAAATTTAAGCCGCATATTAGGTATCGTCATTAGGGAGTTTGTTTTGAGTTCCAAAAAAATACAGATGCATTTTTAAATTAGTAAAAAATGTTGAAACATCAAAAACTATCTCTTAAATAGGCATTGAACCCCTAACATTAACGTAATCTGATCTCCCTTATATTGGGCGTTCAAAACACCGTCATCCTCAATTGATGGCATCTTTCTTTGCCAATACAATAATGATTCATGAATAGCAGTACTTCCCATTGTAAACCCTAAAGCAAGCGTAATGCTAAAATGACGAGTAACCTTATATTGTCCTATTAAACCAGCTTCGCCCAACATTAAATAACGAGATTTAAATGCTGCTGCATATTCATACCGAAACGAAGAACGATGGGTAGGATCTTCAATTGCCTGCTGCTGAAAACGCCATTCATAACGCCCTGTTTCATGTCGATGAACCAATATCGCTAAGCCCAAATAAGGGTGAATGGATAGTTTTTTTTGAATGGTAAAAATGGTTGTACGCAGCCGAATCGGAAATTGCAAAAGTTGGGCAGGCAACCATTGTTCTTCCTCCAACCAACTAACTCCATCCAATCGATAAATGTAATTATTATTTAGTTGATGCACATAGACTCCTAACTCTAAGGCAAGGTAAGGATTAATTTCATAGCCCAGTCTAGCTCCTCCTACAAAATCAGGTTGTTTAACAAACTCAAAATCCCCCTTAGAAGCATAAGTTTGTACAATATCCCATTTTAAGCCACCTTCCATATTAACATAAAATTGTGCCTTTATAGGGGTATAGATAATAATGGTCAGCAATACCAATAACCAATTGTTTTGTAATGGCATATTTCTCTTATTAATTTTATCCATGAATAAAAAATCAATAATTCATTGCATCGCCCCCAAACAAACGCATGAAGATCAACACACTGCCTAATGTTTTATTCTTTTAACAATTAAGTAAAAGTTAGTACCTTAAGCATAATAAATGGAGTGCTTGTTATATTTTATAGAGTTATAAAAACAGTTGCGCAAGCTAGCTAATAACGAACCAAGCAACATCATTAAATAAGAAGAAGAGGGTGCATTGCTTAATATTTCATACGATAGAGAGAAAATCATCCAAGAATGAAAATATTTAGTCCGCTATTTAAATATACAATTAAAACGGTAGTATAAAAAAAAACGCTGCAAGCTTCTGCCTACAGCGTTTCCTTTTTAACATTTCTTAAGATAGTAACTATCCTAGAAGCAGTTAACACATGTATCTAAACAAGATAGTAAATTATTTAAAGCGGGTAATTTTAGGTAATAATAGACACGCTGTCCTTCTCGCTTGCTTCCTAAAATCCCTTTCAACTTCATATTCGATAAATGATGAGAGGTCAAAGATTGCTCACTTTTTATTCTTTCACAAATCTCATTCACAGATAATCGGTCTTCGTTGTCTAATAATTGCAAAATGGATAAACGGATAGGGTGTGCTACAGCTTTTAAAATAGAAGCCGCAAATTCCAATTGATCTGGTGACAATGACGTTTTTTTCTCGATTTGAATATCTTTCATAAAAAAGGATTAAACATAGGTTGTGGTATACCCAAGTAAGTATTAATTGATTGAAGTTCGATCTGATTTAGTTTTCTCCCCCCTAAGATACTTATCAGAACTTTGATAAAGATACCTTTTTTTTAAGCATTATCCAAAATATGAAGGAAGTATCATAAATAATTTAGGGAATGAAATATTATATTCCTTTTTATTTAATTCTGGCAGGTAGTCCCCTAGTTAGAAATGATAATCTCAACTCTTCGTTTCTGATGTTTAGCAATATCCCCTTGAACAACACCACCACCACTATGCTCTACTTGTCCTGTATTCAAACCAAGACTAATCAAATAATCCGCCACCATCTTTGCCCGTTCTACTGATAAAGCCAAATTAAAATCTTTGTTTCCTACATCATCTGCAAAGCCTGTAACTTTTAGTTTGATGGTTGACTTATCCTCAAATTGATTGACCATTCGTTCCAGTTGTTCCTTTTGGATTGCTGTTATATTATATTTTCCAGAATCAAAATAGACCGATAAATTTTTTCGTACTTTCCGTTTAGGAGGAATTTTTGCTTCAACTTTTTTGGTGCTTGGAATTAAAAACACTTCAATTTTTTTGGTAGGTTCATCGGGATTTCTTCTAAAAAACTCTGCTCCCACAAAAGTTTGATAATTAGGATTCATTAGAATATAGGAGTAAGAGTTGTTGTCTGGCAAACAGGCGAAAAAACGCCCATGCTCATCTGTTTTTAATTCTTGTTTTTTTGCCCCAGACTTTCCTATTTTTACTTTTACATTATGAATAGGTTCTTTGGTAGCAGCATCATACACATAAGCATCTACCATTACATTCGCTTTTTCAGGAGCAATATCAGGATGCATTGCTATGGTATAAATATCCAAACCTCCTTGTCCTCCATCCTGTGCAGAAGCATAATAAGCTCTCGTTCCATCAGGACTAATAACAATCCCTGCCTCTCGAAAAGGAGTATTTACAGAATGTCCCAAATTAACAGGCTTAGACCAAGTACCATCCTCTTGCAATACCGTTCTAAAAATATCAGCCTCACCAAAACCAGGATGACCATCAGACGAGAAATAAAGCGTAATGCCATCTGGTGCAATATAAGGTGCCTCTTCATCACCTGTCGTATTAATTAATTCGCCCATATTCACAGGTGGTTCCCAGAGACCATCATCAGCCAATGTACTCATCCATAAATCGGTGCCTCCTTGTCCATTTTTGCGATTAGAAGAAAAATACATTGTTTTTCCATCACAACTAATGGCAGGTTGAGAGTCCCACTTTTTGCTATTTAACCCCTTAGAGGGTCGTACCTCATCAACCACTGCAAAATCATTTTGTGTATCAAAATCTGCCTCAAAAATATCGCAACCTCCCTCTACATTTTCCCAGCCACAAGCTGAAAAATAAATCATCCGACCACAAACTGTTAACTTTGCCATTCCCTCATTTCTAGGCGTATTAATTGCCTTAGAAATTGATCGAGCTTGCGCCCAGCTCCCCTTGAGGTTGGGCTTACTCATCAAAATATTTTCTCCTCCTCTATTAGAAGTAAAAATAAGCCACTGCCCATCTCCTGTTAAGGTGGGTAAATATTCATCAGCAGCCGAATTGATTGCCGTTCCAAGGTTATAAGACTCCTCCTTCATTGCTCTTAAGTCAACTTCTCTTGCATAAAGACAGCTCATAATCTCTCGGCCTAAGACCATATCATAACCAATCTGAATGGTGCTTTCATCTGTTTTATAATCGGAAGAAGCAGCGTTTTTGTACAAATGAAAATAGCCCAACGCCTTATCGTATTGATACATTTTCATATAAACCTGAGCACATTCAAAATAAGCAGCTTTTGAAAGAGAGGGCGACAATTCGAATAATTTTTCGTAAGCTGTGATTGCTTCCTCATGATTCCTCAGCTTAGCATTAACAATACCCAACAAACGATAAGCAATCACAAATTTTTTCTTTTGTTTAATAGCAGCTTCTAGCGCTATCTTTGCAAATTTAAATTGTTGCTTATTGATGTAGGTCTCTGCATCTTGGATAAGTTCTTTTACATTTTTATTACTGGTAATAGAATTATCCTCAGGTTGAGCCAATCCTTTGGTATAGAAAACTAAGCAGCTAATGATCAATAATAACACATTTTTCATAGACATGGAATAGCAGTTGATTTAGTTTTGAGTTACTAAGATGTAGTAATTTGTTGATCTGGCATTGATAAGCCTCTTTTTATATTGGTCTAATCCACCCAATTCGCTACATAGTTTAGTAGGCACTATGCAGCAGTATATGCCACGACTTACTTATAAGTAAGCTTCAAGTTCATAGTCCATGACCGAATAACACTGAGCCGCACCACTTGTTGAGCACACTAAGTCTATCGTGTTCACTTCCTTTGTCTTGTTTCAACAAACCATTTCAAAATTGATACAATTATTCTTGTATACAATTTCTAATCCATTTTAACTTAAAACTTTGTTAAGGGATCTAAATCTAGCAATATTTCTCTTATCTAATTTATTGACGAGGAAGCCAACAAACTTCTTCCGCATCTAATTTCTTTGCCACAAAACGTCCTAATACAAACAAATAATCAGACAAACGATTTAGGTATTGCATAACAACAGGCAAGACCAATTCATTCTCATTTAGAGCAACACACATTCGTTCTGCTCTTCTGCAAACACAACGGGCAATATGACAAAATGAAACGGTTGGGTGTCCGCCAGGCAAAATAAATGACTTTAATGGCTCTAATTTTTCTTCCATTTGGTCAATTTCTGATTCTAGATAAGAAACATCTTCATCTTTTAAATCTGGCGTTTTAACATTTTTTTTGGAGGGGTCGGTTGCTAAAATTGCTCCCAAAGTAAATAAGCGATCCTGAATTTCTTTTAGGACAATTTTCAGTTGTTCATCGCTTAAGGAATCTCGAATCAAACCAATGTAAGAATTTAATTCATCGACTGTTCCATAAGATTCTATACGGATATGGTTCTTAGGTACTCTAGCACCACCAAAGAGTGCTGTAGTTCCTTTGTCTCCTGTTTTGGTATATACTTTAAAAGCCATTTCTATAAATTTAGGTTACTTTTTTCAAAAGTACAAACTATGTGTACTAATATTACGATCTATAAAGGATTCACAATCATTATTGGGGCATTTCTTAAAAATTAGCGTTAATTTTTAGAAGGTTCTAGTTTCCAATGATGTAAGCCCTTGGAGTATTTTTTTTCTATTTGCTGAACCACCATTTGGTAATGTTCAGGATTATTAATGAAATCCAGTCCTTCTACATCCAATACTAAAATGGATAAATCATGTTCAACCATTCTAAAAAAATCAAAATAAGCATTTTGTATTTTTGATAAATAAGCAGCACTAATATCCTGTTCGTATGCTCTTCCTCTTTTATAGATATTCGTCAACAAATTATCTACGGATCGATGTAGGTAGACCAACAAATGAGGTTTTGGGAAAGAAGCATTCAAGGTATGAAACAAACGTTGGAATAACCTCAATTCTTCATCTACCAAATTTTGTCCAGCAAAGAGAAGCGTTTTAGAAAAGATATAATCTGAAACGACATACTTTTGGAATAAATTACCCTTCATTAATAAATCTTGCAATTGTTTGTGCCTCTCTGTCATAAAAAACAACTCGACAGGAAACGCATAACGTTCTGCATTTTTATAAAAAAGGGGCAAAAATGGATTGTCAGAGAACTCCTCTAAGATCAGACGAGCATTAAGATCAGTCGATAATAATTTGCTCAAAGAAGTTTTTCCTGCTCCTATATTCCCCTCTATAACAATATAGTTTCCATTGGCAATGTGCATAGTTTCCTCTTTCATAACATTTAATTTGCCAATTTTAGCGGTACAACAGATAAATCATCCGTGCATTCATCTAATAACTCCGTTATTGTTTTTTTCAAAATAGGATGTTCCCATTCTCCTGCAATTTCGGACAAAGGTTTTAGTACAAAATTTCGTTCTTGTAATAACGAATGCGGAATTTTTAAGTTGTCTTTGGCCAAGACCATATCATTAAAAAATAGAATGTCTATATCTATAATTCGGGGTGCCCATTTGATGGCTTGAATTCTGCCCATTTTTTTTTCTATGACTTGGCATTTGTGCAATAAATCGACTGGACTAAGTGAGGTTTTAACACAAAATACTTGATTGTAATAATCTTCTTGTCCCTCTACTCCCCATGCAGCCGTTTGATAGATACTAGATTCTTTGGATACAATACCAATATTCTGGCTAATTAAGTGATGTACCAAGTTCAAATTTGCAATACGATTTCCTACATTTGTCCCTAAAGCTAAGTATACAGTGTTCATTTATAAGTGGTTCAATATATCTAGTATGTTTTTATAAATAGGCTTTTTTTCCTTCAATTCATTCATTGGCAACCAAACCGCTAAGTCAATATCTTCTTCTTCTTGAGGCGTTAGGTCTTTTTCTGTTGTTGTCATTTTATACCAAGTAGACCATTTGAGGATGCGTTTCCCTGACTTGGTTTTGTAGGTATGATAGGTATCACAAATAAAATCACCTAAATCTATTTGCTGAATTCCCGTTTCTTCCTGCACTTCACGAATGGCTGTTTGTTCTATTGTCTCGCCTTTTTCCTCCTTGCCCTTGGGCAAATCCCAGTGTCCCATTCTGTGGATGGCCAAAACTTCTCCTTGGTCATTAAATACAAGACCTCCCCCAGCTCTATGGATTTTGAACATGGTAAAAAAATCTTCTTTCAATTGCGGTAAATCTTCAGAAATAACAATAATAGAATCGTAACTTTTGGTTCCTTTTTCTAAATTGTCAACAATCTGATGCAAGCTTTTTCTGCGCTTTAGAGTATGATAAACGACCATATCTCTCAAACTTCCTGTTTTGTATAAAGCAGCTTCGTCTTTTGAAACCAATAAAACGGGTACCTCCCCAATATATATTTTGTACATTTGTGTTTGTTTGTAATTGAATGAAGTGTTAAGGCAAATATACTACAATTCTTAGTTTCAAACGATTCAATACAAACTATATCAACAATTTTTAAGATTGTCAACTATAACTAATTCGCTTAGAATAAATTATAAAAAAACATGTTATTAGAAGAACGCATGCAGGCATTTTTAGCTAGAAGAAAAGCCAATAAAGCACTACGAACCGTAAAGAGGCACGAGCATCTAATCGACTTTTGTTCTAACGATTATTTAAGTCTTGCTCAATCTCCCATATTGCAAAAAAAAGCAGCAGAAATATCTGCCCAGCTTCCGTTGGGGTCTACAGGATCAAGATTATTGACGGGACATTATGAATTATTAGAAACATTAGAAGACAAAATTGCTGAATTTCACCAAGGAGAAGCAGCCTTGGTTTTTAATGCTGGATACAATGCCAATCTGGGGCTATTAAGTGCCATTCCTAGACGCTCAGATGTTATTTTATACGATGAATTAGTCCATGCAAGTATCCATGATGGCATACGCTTGAGTCCTGCTCGTAGTTCTGTTTTTGCCCACAATAATACCTCAGCACTAGAGCAATTGCTCCAAGAACACCAAGGCAAAACTATTTTTGTTTTGGTAGAGTCTATTTATTCAATGGATGGAGATGCTGCGCCATTAAAAACCATTCAGGCACTTTGCCAAAAATACCAAGCGTATTTAGTTGTTGACGAAGCCCATAGCACAGGTATTTGTGGGCATTATGGAGAAGGTTTATGCGTAGAGACAGGTATCCATAAAGAAGTTTTTGCTCGAATATACACTTTTGGAAAAGCAATGGGAGGACATGGTGCAGCAGTGGTAGGATCAAAGGTATTAAAAGATTATCTATTAAATTATGCCCGACCACTTATTTATACAACTGCCCTTAGCCCTCATAGTACACATCACATATTGGAAGCTTATCGCTTATTAGAAAAAAAAGGAGCCGATTACATCAAAGAATTAAAGGAACGTATTGATTATTTTCGATCGCTCCTATCGCCCCAAATACAAGCCCATTATATCAATAGCCTTAGCCCTATTCAATGTCTATTAACGCCAGGCAATGAAGCCGTTTTGGAATTAAGTCAACAATTAGCAGCCAAAGGATATGATGTTCGCCCAATTCGAATGCCCACGGTTGCTGCAGGCAAAGAACGCATAAGAATTTGCTTGCATCGCCACAATGCTCTACCAGAAATCAAAACACTAGTTGAAAGCATCAATTTATTCCATTCCGCCCTTTAAGGCATAATGTTTTTGGTCTTCAATCAGCGACTTAATTCCCTCATCCTTATTTAAAGTAAATACATCAAAATGGTATTTATTTTTTACCCCAACATGTTCTCCTCCTTCTATCTTTGGAGTAACCAACACACCACTCATTAGGTCTAGGGTATCAAAATCTTGAATAAAAGATAAGCCTTTGGCCTTTATTTCAAAACCATTCTTTTCGATAAAAATATCTACATTATTGATGTCTATATCCTCTGCGTACTCATCCAAGGAAAACTTTCCACTTCCTGTTACATTAACGATCAGTCCATTACTTTCGCTATGACTAAATTCCCCATCGAGTTCCAAGCCATTAAAAATATTAAGATTTTCGTAGACCTGTTCTTCTCTATATTCAGAGGTTTGTAGATTAACTTTTATATATTCCAAAATATCTTCATTGGACTCCAAAGGTGTATCAAAAGACAAATTATCTTTCATAAAGACACGAATGCTTTCAATTTTTGTTTTGGCTGCTTTTTCAGCATTTTTCCAATCTTGTTCTATTTTGTTCAATTCGTTATGTTCACGCTTGAGCCTAATTTTTAATTGATGTAGCTTTTTCTTTTTGAGCGTTCGATCCTTAGGCTTCAAGTTATTATTTGCCAACTCCTGTTCTAAGGTTTCGATCATTTTGGTATCTGGATCAATGGCCTTTTCGGTCAACAAATTGGCTAATTCTTGTTTTGATTCAATTTCTTTTAAGTCTTTTTCGATATACTTTTCTGTTTCCTTAATTTTAATTTCAAGATCATAAAAAGCCTTTAACAAAAGCATTTTGCTAATTGTAAAATCGGCACCAATTCCACTTGCCGTTACACTATCGTCGTACAAAATATCCACCAAACTATCTAGAGCGGCATTGCCCGACAAATTATTAGAACTTCCTGCCCCCATTCCCATACCACCGCCCGATCCTTGGTCCGTAGAAGCAATCATAGCAACCTCCGTTAAATCGACCAAACATTGTGCATAAACAGAATAATAGGCCTCTTCATATTGTTCCTCAAACAAAGCCCGATACTCTACTTTATCTTCCTCACTTAGTTCGCTAAACTGCTCTAATTCGGCACTAAAATCATCACCACTAAAAGCAGAAGCAATTTCACCAGAAAGATCTGCCCCACCAGGACCTGCACCTAATGCAGTAATGACCTTAAGTTTTGCAAACTTTTTATAAATACCAGAACCATCCTTTATTTCGTGAATTTTAGCCCCTAAGTTTAGTTCTTCAATAGCCTGAATAGCAGCATTTCTCCACGTGTATTTTTCCACTAACTCTTTGAGCAGTTCATCGGGTGTATCCACCATGTTTTTCTTGCCGTCCAATTCATCCTTTGACAAACCCGACAAAGCAGCAGAGCGCCCTTGGTCAAAACCGTAAAAGAATGCTTTTTCGTCTCTAACTTCTACCCCATTTTCAGGCTTTGAATTAATTATATTTCCATTACCTGCTCGCTCATACCCTAACTTTTTGCCATATTCAAAATCACGAGTTTTCCAATAGTACGCATTAAAAGCCTTTAAGTATCCTCTCTTGTAATCCTTTCGGCTGGGATCATCCTTTTCGGCTCCTGCCTTTTCATCAAGATTAGTGATTAAATCCTTTTCGGTTGGCACCTGAATAGATTCATCTTTAATAATAGCAGCAGCGGCATTCTTTCCCATCGTAATAGCAATAAGTTTTCCCTCCTCAAAACCATCTTGATAATAATCGCCATAGACTTTTGCCATTTCATCATCGGTAGGATTAATAGCACCACTCTTAACAGAAGTTCCAAACTTCATTCCCTCAAACTGTCCTTTTTTATATTCAGCACTATTTTTATTCACATCACCAATAGAAACATTGCTAAAAGGCGACTTTGGCGGTTTAATATCAATCACTCCCTTAGCAGTTAGTGCAATGCCCTCTGCAAATCCCAAATCATACAACCACGCATCCATAAATTTCTTATCAAAAGAAGCTTCTATTTCTGCAATTTTATTTAAGTATCCACTTTTATAGTCCTCTTTAACAGAATTTTTTTTGTTGTGGGTAGTCTGGAAGAAGCCCCCCATTGGGCTAAGAAAATTCATAGAAGGAGAAAGCTTTAAAGGACTCATTACGCCCATTCCCAACGTACCCATTCCCATATTCCCCAAACTCCCCAGACCCAATGAACTAGAGATCGGAGCACTTTTAGGAGTCGTAGAACTCATGGGTTCAGAAAGCGTAATTGGACTAAAAAAAGACATCCCACTCAAAAAATTCATCAACCAGCTTTCACTACTTGATTCATCTACATTTTTAACCTCAACATAATAACGTACAATATCCTCCACATAAGCGTTTTTATTCTTATGATATTCCTTGGCTAATGCCTCATATTGTATTCCATTGGCAATTTGATCTTCCCTTTCTTCTCCTTTATCATTGAGCAACTTAACAGTAACAGGATTATTATCAATTTTAACCCCTTCTAATTTGATTCCTCTACTTAAGTAAATAATTTTTGTCCATAAGTCACTTGCATCCTGCTCTCCTTGTGTATAATGCTCACTTACCTCCTCCTTAGCTGCTTGTTTTGTCACTGCTTTTTCAACCTTCTTCATCTCGTTCAAGCCCTTAGTCAAATCATCCTTTTCTGTTGATTTCGGAGGACTTGTAGTGGTAGTGTCCTTTGTAGAATCAGTAGTGGTAGAAGTTTGATCTGTTTTTTTCTTTGCAGCGGCATCAATCATACCATTCTTAAAAGCGTCATACCTTGCTTTGTACAAAGCTGCTTTTCGTCCTTCCTCATAGGCTACCTTAGAAGTAACCTTAGAAGATATGGCTTCCTTATCATTATCTTTCTTAGTATCTCCCCCTTTTCCTTTTTGATTTACTTGGTTTCGACCAGCAATATAGCCCTCATTAAAGCTAATCGCATCATGCTCTCCCTTAGGAGCACCATATTGTATTCCCTTCGCCCCTGTTTTGTAAGAATAGGCCTTATAAGCCAAGACAAAATAATAGGCCAAGACCTCTGCCCCATCTTTTTCCCCTTCTGCATCCTTTTTGTAAGAAGTGTATTTATTTTTTAATTGTTTCTTGTACTGTTCTTCAAAATTAGCATCCGTTTTTGGCGCTCCAGTCTCTAAGTCATAAACCATAGAACTATAAGCCAAATTATAGCCTTGTGCTGCACCATCCTCAAACGCCTTTTTGGCTTTAGTGCCAATTTTTTCAGATAAACCACTAAGTGATAAACTCTTGGTAATCTCCAAATGCGTTTTCAACTCATTTTGTGCATCATCTTCTACAACCTTATCCAAATCACTAGCAGCCTCCTTAACGCCACTATTCCCCATATCGGTCTTCTTAGCGTCCTTTGCTCGAATCAGAGCACCATTATAACCGCCTAGATACCCCGTATAATAGTCATCCCCTTCTTTTTTTGCCTCTAATTTTGCCACCTTATGGGCATCCTGTATGGCCTTATTTAACTTTGCTCTACGAGCCACAATATCAAGCCCTCTAGCATTTAATTCTTTTAATTTATCTTTACCAGCAACAACACGATCGCCAACTTTTTTTCCCCAAGCAAGCCCCTTTTCATACAAAGCTTGATTTTTAATCCTTGCGCCCCCTTTTATATTTGCGTCCCGTCTAGCTTTCTCTTTTTCTTTATAAACTTGATTATAATTGTCCCAAACTCCCTGCTGATAAAATTTACTTTCTTTTTCGATTTCAGCTCTCAACGCCTTCATTCCCTCAGAAAGAATATCGCAACGCTCCTTTTGTTCATCCGACTGCTCACTTAATGCCTGCAAAGTATTAAACTCGACCTTTGCATCTGCCAATAAGCCACCAGGAGTATAGCCATCAACTGCTTTTGTTGCCGCCTGATAATCAGGGTGCATTCTCATTTTATTTTGCTTGAATGAGAACTTAGACTTTTGTCCTCTAGAATAACCTTGGTTGTAGCCCATTCTGAGTCCTTCCCCAAACAACGGTTTAGCGATCAAAGCTTTGGTTGCATCACCAGTATCCTTAGCATCAACATTTTCGCCATGAACTAGCGTAGCTTTGATGTTCTCCCTAACAGCAGAAGGAATAGGAAAATAATCGGGAATCCCCGCTTCCTCCATTTTTTTAGGATCATTCAATGCCGTTAGCAAATCAATTCCAGAAGGCTCTATTAATACTTTTAAGAAGCCCTTCATATTCCCAGTAGCAAAACCTGCCATAAAAGTAGGATCCTTGTATTTTTTTGCTAACTGTTCTCTTCCTGCATTCTTTTTAGCTTCCTTGGCTTGTTTATAACCTCTATTATAACCTGCAAAAAAGCCATAATGCTTTTGTTTATCCTTTTTTTCTAGCTCTTTTACATTCTGAGCTTCATAGGCTTTCTTTTTCTCCACCAACTCCTCATCTCCAGAACCTCCATTTGCCCTTTGCGCCCCCAATTTATACCCTTCATCATGTCCAGCTTGATAATCTGCATCAATTTCAGGTCCCTGTCTTTGCTTATTCTTGGCATCCCGATACCCTACATTGTAATGCTGTACAAAAGCATTTTCATAAATAGGTCCTGAGAGTTCGCCACCAGGAGTTTGTTTTTGGTCAAAAGCAGCACTACGAACAGCAGCCATAGGAGCTTTGACTTCTACAGCAACCGTTTTTTTATTTTTATTAAGCACAAAAGTAGCCTCTATATCTGCCGCTCTATTGGCAGAAGCAGCACCACAAGCAAGTCCCAACATAGCCCCAGCCTTGTATTCATCCGTTTCCATGTCCTTCGCCAACTTGGCTTCTCGCTGTGCTTTTTCAGCTTCTCGCTTTAATGCCATTCCCTCTCTATGTCCCTCATTGTACCCCTGAATATACCCATCGTAATATCCAGGCTTAGGCTCAGGTTCTGTTTTTTCACCATCTTTTGAAGGTTCAGCAGAACCTGTATCTTCTATTTTTTTTGCATCTGCTAAATTCTCTTGAATGTATCTATTCTTAGCATCCTCCTCAGTAGACTCATCTTCTGAAAATTTATTAATCAAGAACTCCCCATTTTCATCCAATGTTATCTTTGCTCCATAGCCAATACTCCGTCCTACCATCAACCCATGGTTCATTCCCTCATCATGGTTCTTCTTTCCTGTTTCTGCTTCCTCTTTTTCTTCCTCTGTTTCTTCTACAGTAAAAGCGCTTAAAGCCTTATCATCTGCTTCAGATTGTTTATCCTTAGTTTCTACTTTAGGCTTTTCTTTTTTATTTTTTGCATCTACAACAGTGGCAGGTTGTTCCCCTGGATTTTTTCCAAGATCGGTTGTATTCTCTTTATGAGTGGGCGTTATTGTTTTATCTTTGGCAGCTGTTATTGCCTTTTCTCCCCCTTCGGTCTTTCCTCCTACCAATTTTGGTGTTTCTGATGTTTTTTTCTTAGGTTTTAATCGAGCAAAAATTTCTTTAAAACGTCCATTGGGCTTAGGCTCTGATTCTGTTTTCTTGGCAACAGGAGTAACTTTTTTTGTTGGAGGAGTAGCCTTTTTTCCTCCAAGACTTACTTCTGAAGTTTGAACGACATTTGTTGCAACAATATCTTTAGGAGGAGTTCCCATGCCCGACAAATCTAACTTAGGGTTATCCCCAGCTGGTGCTATAGGTTTAAAGTTTTTGGGTTTGGGACCCAAACTGGTTTTACTATTACTCTGTGTAGGTTTTTTCTTTGATAGACTTTGTTTGGGGGGCTTTTTTCCTAAATCCGCCATAGAAGCCCCATTGGGTTTAGAACTAGTGGTGGTATGGCCAACGCCATTACTTGGTCCCAGCCCATTTATGCTAGTAGGCTTTATATCCTTTGTAAGAAAATAATCTTTTACATTAACGCCTTCAGGCTTTCGTTTTGTTGGAGCCAAAACATATCCTTTTCCTTCCTTTCTTTTATCCCCTTCAGGAAGGCTAGTATTATTATTAATGTTATTATTATTATTATGATTTGGATCTGACATTGAGGTATTGGATTAGTAGTGGAAATTATCAACAAAATTCAAAATCAAAGCTCATTTTGAACAAAACATAAAATGAGCCTTCTAATAAAACATTAAATTACGAATAAAATGTAACTTTGCCAAACAATATTTTTATCGTTCTTTAACAAATGCTATGGTTAAATTTTAGCGATGTTTTTTAGACTGTTCTGTAAGTCCTAATTTACAAATCTAAAAATGCACATTTCAACACTGATTATAAGCAAGATACAAATTTACAATCATTATTTAAAAGCATTTTACAACAACCAAAAGCACCACCTCATTTGGTACCAAAAGATAACGTTTTATTAATTAAATTTTTATAATTGAAGGTGAACATATCAAAAAATACAATTGCCCTACTCTTTTTGCTTTTTAGCAGCAACCTTTCTGCTCAAACAACAACCAATATACATTATATACATCTCAATGATTTATTGATTTCTGTATTGCCATTCTATGCCATTACTATTTTGGGTTTGGGTTTATTCATTCACAAGTTGATGCGTCCCAACTTTCCATCCAAATGGTTATACATCTGTAGTATTACAGGAATTTTGGGTGCTGCGGCTATTGCCTATCAATTTCAAGAAATAAGAACGACACAATTACCTAGTGCACAACCCTCTAAAATCAACATGACGGGAATCCCAAAAGAAATTCAGGAACAAATTGTAGCACGTGAAAGTAGCGAATTAAAAGAAACCATTGCTAACTATTGGGTAGTTGCTATTCCCAATTTTATCCTATTGGGTTTAGGATTGGGAATCGAATGGAGAAATAAAAAAGCAGATTAATTACAATTGAAAATCTACAGAGTAAATTATTGAACTTAATCCTTAGATGCTCCAATTGGAAAATGGGTCAATTGTTTCATTTTCCAATTGGAGCATTTGTATAATTTTTAACGTAGTCGATTAGAATCTCGAACAAGCTTTTCATCTTTTTGGATATTTTTGTTTGCCAAAACAACAAACAACATCACCAAAATAGGCATAAACAAACCTCCTCCTACTGTTGCAATAGCCTGAACCGTAGAAAATAGATAACCTGCAAAAACCAACAAAGCTAGTGCCAAGACAAGGTTAAGCTTTCCTAAGTTCATTTGAAGGACTCTATTGTTGTAAAGAAAGATGGCTGCTAATGACAAAACAACCACCGCAACGGTTAATATTATCAAACCAATATTGTCATTAATATTCAAATAACCATCCATCAACATTCCCTCTTTTTCTACTGGTCCTGTAGCAAATGGAAGCCCAAATAATGATCCACCAAATAAAGAAGCTAAAAATAAATAAACTGATTGTATGCGCTGTATTTGACCCATATTTTTTTTTATTGTAATTTTATTTTATATAAAGAAACTTAAGTATACTGCAATAAAAACAACTCTTGCCTTTCTCCTTAATGCAACAAATAATTTGCCTCAAAAATTCATGGATTAAATTTTTAAAAATTCAACAAGAAGGTTCTCCTTTCCTTGCTTAATAAAATTTAATACCTTTGCCTTTCTTTTAAAGACGACAGCAATAATGTCTTTTTTTTTGTAAAAATTAATATTTAATTGCAAATCCATGCAAAATTAATATTTTGCTTCAAATGAACAATAAAAACCAAACAATATACATTATAGATGCCCTAAGAAGTCCTATTGGCAAATTGTACGGCGCACTTTCTCATATTAGACCAGACGATCTAGCAAGTTTGGTCATTCAGGAGCTTATTGCTAAAAACAATTTGGAAAAGGCATCTATAGACGGCGTTATTTTGGGCTGTGCCAACCAAGCTGGCGAAGACAATCGAAATGTCGCAAGAATGGCAAGTTTGCTTGCAGGTTTGCCCTATTCTGCTGTTGCTACTACCATCAATAGTTTGTGCTCATCAGGGATGGAGGCTATTATTTCTGCAAGCAGAAGCATAGCTCTGGGAGAAGGAGATTGCTATATTGCTGGTGGCATAGAAAGCATGAGCCGTAGTCCTTTGATTACAAGCAAGGTAGACAAAAGTACCGTTAACAGCTTAATTGGCTGGCGTTTTGTCAACCCCAAAATCTATGCGGCTTGTCCTACTTTATCCATGCCTGAAACGGCAGAACTATTAGCCAAAAATTACAACATTAACCGTGATTTACAAGATGAATATGCCTATCAAAGTAGACTAAAATACCAAACTGCCTTAGAGCGATCTATTTGGTCGGAAGAAATTCTTCCCATTAAAGATCACAAAAATAAGCTTTGGCAAATAGACGAACAACACCGCATCTTATCTTTGGACTTGTTGTCAAAATTGCCTAAATTAGTTGAAAATGGGCATTGCATAAGTTCAGGTAATGCAGCTAGAATCGGAGATGGAGCGGCGATAGTTGCCTTGGCATCAGAATCCTATATCAAACGGCACAACATTCAACCATTGGCTCAAGTCAAAACATGGGCCAGTGCAGCTTGCCATCCTAGCAACATGGGGTTATCAGCAGTAGCAGCTACCCAAAAAGTAATGCAACGGACAGATTTGCAACTGCAAGAATTGGATTGGATTGAAATGAGCGAATCTTTTGCGGTTCAAGCACTGGTTTGTATTCAAGAATTAGGTTTGGATCCTGAGAAAGTAAATCCCTATGGAGGAGCTTTAACTGCTGGAAATCCTATTTCTGTCAGTGCTGCCCGCTTAGTTGTTTCATTGGCTAAGGAAATGGGGAGAAACCCCAACGTCAAAAATGGGCTAGCAGCAGCTTGTGCTGGATTAGGAACAGGAGCAGCCTTAATTTTAGAACAGGCCTAAAAATGGATGAATAATTTATGCTAAAATCTTTTTTTTCTACCCTAAGATCAAAGGTTACCAAGGTCACCCAAGAGGTCTATAACCATCCCTTGGTGTATCCTATTCTTGATCCTGTTTATACCATACTAAAAAATACCATCACCAGTTATAACGAGCATAGAGTATTTCGTTTAGGGGCTGCCTTGGCTTATTATACCATATTTTCGCTGCCTGCATTGATTATTGTTATTGTTGGGTTGGTTGGCTTTTTTTTAGGTGAGGCGGCTGTTCATGGCGAGGTTTATCTCAATTTAGTAGAATTTGTAGGACCTGAAGCTGCTCAACAGGTTGAAAATGCTGTTATTAACATAGGAACACCTAATACCAATTGGTGGGCTACTGTAATTGGGGTCGGCGTACTTATATTTGTAGCGACAGGAGTATTTTACGCCTTACAAGATACCCTCAATCACATCTTTGAAGTTAAACCAGTACCTCGCAAAGTGAAGGTCGTAGAAGTTGTCATCAACCGAATACTCTCCTTGGGAATGGTGCTTAGTATAGGTGGTTTGTTGTTGCTCTCTATTATACTCAATGCTTTGTTGTTAAAGATAAGCACTTTTATTAGTGCCAATGAAGCCTTTGTCTTTGGCAAACTCCCCAAGTTTATGATTCCTTATATGGAATACCTAACCGATTATTTTTTAGTCTTTCTGAATCTCGGTATTTCCATCTTTTTAATCACGCTATTCTTTTCCATGCTCTACAGGATTCTACCTGCTGTCAAATTGCGCTGGAAATTTATTTGGATAGGCGCTTTTTTTGCGGCTGTTTTGTTTTGGGTAGGTGAATTAGTCATGGGGATTTATCTCAGCAAAACCAGCGTAATTTCTGCCTATGGCGCAGCAGGCTCACTTATCGCAATCTTGATGTGGGTTTCTTATTCTTCCCAATTAATTTTTTTAGGGGCAGAATTTATCATTGCATCTTGTAATTATTACGACGTTAGCATTCGCCCCAAGAAGTTTGCCATTGCTTTACAAAACACCAATCGTAAAAAGAAGAAAAAATCAACTTCTTCCTTACCCCAAGAACGTTCTAGCCACTTTTTAAGTGCGGCTCCTCCTTCTTATTCTGAATTAAGATCACAAAGAGATAGCCTAGAAATTCCCAACGACCAAAATACTACTTGTAAACCAGAAGAAATTATTATAACAGACAATGATCCAGTAGATGGATTAGGCTTTAATAAAGATAAGAACATTGACCTGACAAAGGACGATTAATCTTATTTTAAGTTGGAATGATAATTGATTTTTCTAAAAAAACACTATAAAAGCAAACAAAATATGTTACCAAAACAATACATACGCTCTACTATTTATAGTTTACTTTTTCTTAGTATAACTCATTTAGGATATAGTCAAACGGGGTGTACTATTGGCGACTGTGAAAACGGCAAAGGGCGTTTTATTTATAAAAATGGCGATAAATACATTGGCGAATTTAAAAACGCTGTACCTCACGGACGGGGCGCATATTACAACAAAGATGGAAGCCTTTATAAAGGTCCCTTTGTGAATGGAAAACGCCAAGGTTATGGAACCTTTATTTGGACCAATGGCGAAAAATATATTGGCGAGTACAAGAACAATATGCGCCATGGAGAGGGAATCTATACCTTTTCGGATGGAACCCAACAAAAAGGAATCTGGCGAGATGGCACTTTTGTAGAAGAAATTGCAGAAAAAAAGACAGAAATTGTTGCCGCTACTCCTAGCAATGATCCCTTTGGAGCCAATCCAGATGAAGATCAATACGACGGAAAATTTTTTAAGGCCTTAACCAATATTGATTCTTCTCAAGCAAGGACGGCATTGATTATTGGCAATAGCTATTATCAAAAAGCTCCGCTTAAAAATCCTGTTAATGATGCAATTGCTATGGCCGAAGAACTGCAACGTTCGGGGTTTGACGCCTATGTTTATACCGACCTGAAGCAAAAAACAATGAAAAAAGCCATTAGGGAATTTGGTGAAATTCTCAAAGAGCGAGGAGGTGTCGGCTTGTTCTTTTATGCAGGTCATGGTTTGCAATCTGATGGGCGAAATTTTTTGGTGCCTGTAGATGCTGTCATTGCAAAAATACAAGATATTGAATTTGAATCGGTTGATTTAGGTCGTGTACTTTCAGAATTTGAATACGCCGAAAATGATATGAATATTATTATTTTGGATGCTTGTAGGGACAATCCTTACAAAGAAGAATTTAAAAAATCTAAGCATGCTAGTTACAATGGATTAGCTTCGATAGGCTCTGCTCCTTACAATTCTTTTATTGCGTTTTCTACAGCTCCTGGTTCTGTTGCTTTAGATGGCAAAGGGGTTAATGGGCTCTATACACAAGAATTATTAAAGGCCATGAGCCAAAAAGGCCCTGGATTGGAAGACGTTTTCAAACAGGTTCGCAAAAATGTTCGCAAATCTTCTGAAGGAAGACAAATTCCTTGGGAAAGTTCTTCTGTAGAAGATGATTTTTACTTCAAACATTAATTCGGTTGAAAATCTTATTCACCCAAACGTCCTAAAAATTGTTCTTGTACCAATTGGAATTATTCTATTGCTAAAGCTGCTTTTGCAGCTTTTTGCATTTTATTCTTGCTTTTTTACAAGTGTATAATAACTAAATTGATGTAATTTAGAATAGCATAAATTAAAGGTTTATTAATCAAGTAATTACTAACAGTATGAAAAAGCATAAAAATCGCAGGCAATTTTTAAAAAACGCTACCCTATCTGTATTGGGAATCAATGCGCTTCCTACCCTACTCAAAGCTACGCCTAAAGATCAAGCCATAGATAAAATTGCTAGTTGCACACAAACAACCGAAGATTATTATGGAGAAGGCCCTTTTTATACCGTCAATCCCCCCAATATATCCAATAACCAACTTGCCAACAACAACGAGCCAGGCACGAAACTAATTATTAGCGGTCGAGTATTTAATTTGGATTGTAGTCAAGTAATTCCCAATGCCATTGTGGATGTTTGGCATGCCAACGATGCTGGCAATTATGACAACTCTGGATACAACCTCCGAGGACAAACGCTTACCAACAATCAAGGTTTTTATATTTTTGAAACCATCAAACCTGGTCGCTACCTCAATGGTTCTACCTTTCGCCCATCCCATATTCATTTTAAAATCACTCCTCCTAATTTTAGTACGCTAACTACCCAATTGTATTTTCAAGGAGATCCCTATATTGCTACGGATGCAGCGGCGTCTATCAACTCTGGTGCCTTTGACGCAAGCGATAGAACAATCGCATTAACAAATAATGGGGGCACACTAGAAGGCACTTGGGATATTGTGATTAGTGGCAATGGCGTTCCAAATGGAACCAGCAACATACATATTGATAAAGGAATCATCTATAGCGCCAGTCCCAACCCTTATAGGGAATCAATTCGAATTCAGTATGGAATTTTTCGAGAAGCTGATGTTAGCATTCTTGTTTATGATGTTGCAGGAAGACTAGTTGCTACCTTAGAAGAGCGTACCTTATCTCCTGACAAATACGAAGCCTTTTGGCAACCAGAAGCGAGTCTGCCAGAAGGCCATTATTTTGTGGCGCTTAAACTGAATGCCTTGCAAGTTCACTACCTCAAAATTGTTCATCAAAAATAAAACGCTTCTCACAGCACCTCAATAAACTATTAATCAATCAATTAAAAACATAAAAAGCACTCTTTCTTTTCGAAAAAGAAAGATCTTTTCCATATTCAACGTATTTTTACGTCAAAAAACTTATCTAAAAGTTGCAAAACTTATTTTAAAGGTGTAAGTTTGTCTTATTAGAAATATTTCCCCTAACAACTCAGTAGATGGATAAAAATAATTAACATTAAATTGGGCATCTACTTAATAGAAATAAATAACACCATTAATTATTCAGAACTATGGTAAAACTAACCAAAGTAGAAGAAGAAATCATGCAAATCATTTGGCAATTAGACCGCTGTACAGTGCGGGATATTATTGACCAATTGAAAGAAAACCCCAAACCACCACATAGTACAATTTCTTCTGTTGTTCGCATATTAGAAAAAAAGGGATTTCTAGGGCACAAAGCCTATGGTCGAACCTATGAATACTTCCCAATTATTGCCAAAGAAGAATATAGTAAAGCAACACTAAGTTCTTTGGTTCGCAATTATTTTGGAGGCTCTGCCAAACGCTTGGTTTCCTTCTTGGTTAACAAAGAAGATTTGTCTTTACAGGATTTATCTGAAATGATGAAGAAGCTAAACGACTCGGACTCTGATAAAGAAAAATAGCAGAAAATTACTGCCTATTCATCAATTATTAAATTACGCACTCAATGGTTCTTTACGCACTTAAAGCTGGCTTTGTTTGGTTGGTTTTGTACATTATATATGCTCTATTCTTGCAGAGGGAACGCTTCTTTGGAATCAATAGAAGTTACTTGCTCCTTGCACTTGTTGCAGGTATTGGGTTGCCAATGATAGAAATAGAAACTAGCAACAACTATATTCCCCAATTGCCCATTCTACTACATGAAATTACCGTTAATGCAGAGCAAAATTTAGCCGCAGCCCCCAACCTCCAATATACGTACTGGAATTACACCTTGATTCTGATTGCTATTTATGGAATTGGGGTAATTATTGCCGCTGTT
The DNA here is from genome assembly GCF_026000115.1 of Aureispira anguillae. GTDB lineage: Bacteria > Bacteroidota > Bacteroidia > Chitinophagales > Saprospiraceae > Aureispira > Aureispira anguillae. The sequence goes on along the minus strand of NZ_AP026867.1, from coordinate 1,987,015 downwards.
CGCCTTGGGCTTTCTTTGCTAAAAATTCATCAATTGTATCAAAAAGCACGCATTGAAAACCACGCTTCTTACGCATTAGTTAAAACGAATGAACTCCACTCTCCCTTTTCTTTTGGTAAGTATTTGTTCATTAGTAATAGGATTTCATTAAGCAACAAAGAATATGAATACATACTAAAACACGAAACTACTCACATATTTCAAAATCATACGCTAGACATAATGCTCATTGAGGTGCTAAGCATCTTATTTTGGTTCAATCCCCTTCTTGTTTTGTACAAAAGTGCTCTGCGTGATCAACATGAATACCTCGCTGACCAAGCGGTACTTCACCACGCTCCAATTAAAGAATATGGTCAATTATTAATCGAGCAATCCATCCCAGGTTTAAAAATTGGATTGGTCAATCATCTTATTTATTCACAATTAAAAAAACGTATTAACATGATGACAAAAAAGCATTCGTCAAAAGTACCTTATCTAAGATATGCCACTAGCTTATTTGCATTTGTACTTGTTTTTTGGACAGTTTCTTGCCAAAAAGATTTAAAAAATGAAACGGAAGAGATCGTTGCTGAAAACACAGGAAAAGTCTACACAGTAGTCAATGAAATGCCCTATATGAAATCTGCTGCCTGCGAAGGAACGGATAAAAAATGCACCGATCATGAAATGCTAAAGTTTATTTACAACAATATAAAATACCCTAAACAAGCTAAAGAAAATGGAACAGAGGGAATGACTGTTATTTCTTTTGTTGTGGATAAGCACGGGAGTATCAAAGACATCAAAACCGTACGAGAAGTAGCCGATGGCTGTAGTGAAGAAGCTATTCGTGTTATTCAACTCATGAAAGGAAAATGGGTGCCAGGAAAAAAAGATGGTAAAGTTGTCTCTGTTAGATATAATTTACCCATCCGATTTAAACTAAAATAAACGTTGTTTATTTTTTGCACAAATCAACGTACTTTTAAGTTATATAATGTACTCGCAAGTTGAAGAGCATTTCTATAATGGGAATGCTCTTTTTTTTTGTTATGACTTTTAAGTTGGTATACAAAAGATATTTAAACGAGCGCTCAAATATCCCCACCTATCAAATAAAAAGCTAAAAGCGATTGTTAGCCCTCTTGATTTTTTAGTAATTTAGGATTTTATATAAAAATATATACGCCATTGTGTGTATTTGTTAGTTGGCTACAAGTCAAAATCTCATATGCTAAATCTAAAAAATGAAATACTATAAATGACAAATAAACCATCTCATTCTAAAAGACCTCAAGAGAATATCTTTGCTTTAGTGATAAAATTTAGTAAGATAAATTCTATATTGTTTTATTTAATTTTTATCATTTCTATTTCTTCCCCATTCATTCCTGTAGAAAATGAATATGTAAATGAAGCAATCAATACTTTAAATTTTATACTAATTATATTTTTTGCCCTATCAAGTATGTTGATAGATTATGTCTATTTTCCAAAAGCTGAAAAAACAAGGAAAATTGATTATATAGATAATTCATTTGGATTAAAACTTAATTTAAATAAATCAAACGACTATTTTACAAATGAAAATTTGAATCAAGGTATTGTAGGCTTACCACAGCGAGCAACCACAAGTTATTAGAAAAAAGCTTATATTTAAGAAAGCAAAAAACTAATAGTAATGCGAAAAGGAAAATTTAACACAGAAGAAAAGTTAAAGATTCTAGCCGAATGGGACTCAGGATCTAGTGTAGCGGACTTGAGTCGAAAACATCAAGTCAGTCCAGCGACATTGTATAAATGGCGTAAAGAAACTATAGAAGACCAAGATGAGGACAAACGACGAATCAAGGATTTGGAAGCAGAAAATTCACGTTTGAAGAAGATGTACGCAAATTTAAGTATGAATCACGAGATCTTGCAAGAAGGTTATGCTCTGATAAAAAAGTTCCAAGCCCGAGACATCAAGAAGAAGTAGTGGATTGTTTGTCTGAACGTTTTAGTGTTCGACGTAGTTGTGATGTATTGGGCTTTCGCCGTCAAACGTATTATCGTCGCAAAATGGGGCATCGACCAGATGTAGAAAAAGAACAAGAAGATCAATTATTGGCAAATTGGCTCTTACAGGTCACGAGTCGTTTTGTAGCTTGGGGCTTTTGGAAAGTGTTTTATTATTTACGTTTACAAGGCTGTATTTATAATAACAAGAGAGTTTATCGAGTATGGCGTGAACTAGGTCTACATCTTCGTTTACCGCCCAAACGAAAACGTATTTACCGTAAATATCAAAAATTATTAGCTCCCAAGAATGCTAATGAAGGTTGGGCAATGGATTTTTTGAGCGATTGGATAATAGGGGCAGAAACGGAAGGTGTACAAAAACAGATTCGGATTGTCAATATCATGGATGAAGGCTCTCGTAGGGCTTTATGGACAGAAGCTCATCGTAGCATTTCTGCTAAGAAATTAGTCACTATTTTAGATCAAGTTGTGGCTTACCTAGGTAAACCTAAATACATTCGTTGTGATAATGGACCAGAGTTTATTAGCAGTAAATTGCAAGCTTGGGCAGTTCAAAATAATATTGAGCTCAGATTTATTCAGCCTGGTAAGCCTAGTCAAAACGGTTTGATTGAGCGATTGAATAAAACCTTACGAGTAGAATGTTTAAATCTATGTTGGTTTCATTCTATGGAAGAATTAAATGATGAACTACAAACTTGGTCAATGGCTTATAATTTTGAGCGACCACATGAAAATTTGAATAATCTAAGCCCTGATATTTTTGAACAGAAACGAGCTAATTTCTACTCTAATGTGGTTGCAGCTTAGGGTAAAGCTACAACTGGTGGTATGGGGCCTGATAGCAATCTATCTAATAATAGCAGAAATTCTACTTGTAAAGATGTCGAATTCCTTCAAAAAGAAATTCAGCATTTGAATGATAAATTAAAGGATAAGGAAGAAATTATTCGATTGATGAGAAATCAACAGTGAGATAGTGGGATTGGCTTTTTTTGCTCTAATGTATGTTTATTTTACTTATAAAAATATTGGATTTATAATGTTTTTTATAAAACCTACCTCACTATTTTAAACTATTAAACCTGAAACGGAGATATGTATCTAGCAAATATTTCTATTGGAAATTTCCGAAAAATTAAAACCCTAGAATTAGAATTCCAAAAAGGACTTAATCTCTTAGTCGGAGAAAATGATAGTGGAAAAACAGCCATTATTGATGCTATAAAATTTGTTTTAGGAACACATAGTAATGATTGGTTACGTCTAGAAAAAGACGATTTTCATTTTGATGGAACTAATTTTGCTACTGAAATGAAAATTATTTGTGTATTTAAAGAATTATCTACTATTGAGGCTGCAATGTTTCTTGAGTGGTTAAGTATTGAAAATCAAGAGTATTTTCTTAAACTTACATTGCGTGCGAAACGCATAGTAAATGGAAATAATCTTTCTAAAATTTTTTATGATGTTAAGGCTGGAGAAGATGAAGAAAGTGGATCAATAAACAAGAAAGCAAAAGATAAATTAAAAGTAACTTATCTAAAACCGTTACGTGATGCTGTTTATGAGTTGGCTCCACGAAAAGGCTCAAGGTTATCCCAAATTTTGGCTAATTATGATGTTTTTCAAGTAGAAGATGATCAAAATCATGAATTAATACAAATAATGGGAAGAGCTAATGAAGGCGTAGAAAATTATTTTAATGATGAGAATGGAGGAAAACCTATTTCTGACATTATAAATAAAACTTATCTAGAAGAGTTCGCTTTAGCTAATAATAAACTCACTTCAAGGTTTAATATCAGCCATAATAGTCTTGGGCGAATACTCGAAAAATTAGAATTACAAGGAATTTCAGATAGTGGGGGAAATCTTGGTTTAGGATCTAATAACCTTTTATTTATAGCTGCTGAAATGCTTTTACTGAAAGATAGTAATTTTATTGGTTTAAAATTATCACTTATTGAAGAAATAGAAGCACACCTTCATCCTCAGTCTCAAATAAATCTAATCAATTTTTTTGATAAAAAATCTGAATCAATTGGTTTACAAAGTATAATAACAACTCATAGTAATTCTCTAGCATCAAAAGTTGATTTGAATAACCTTATTCTTTGTAAAGAAGGAAAAGCATTCTCTCTTCATACAGACAAAACAAAACTTAACGCAGGTGATTATGAATTTCTAAGGCGTTTTTTAGATGATACTAAATCTAATTTATTTTTTGCTAATGGAGTAATGATTGTTGAAGGGGATGCAGAAAATTTATTCTTACCTGCTTTAGCTGAATTTATGGGGTATCCCCTACATAAAAATGGGATTTCAATAGTTAATGTTGGAAGTACAGCATTATTAAGATACGCCAAAATATTCCTCCGAAGAGAAGAGCTAGAGGAGTTAAATATACCTGTATCAATAATAACAGATTTAGATGTAAAACCCAAGGAATATTTCAATGATAACCCTTCTGATATACCTACATATTATCAAATATCAACAGAGTATATTGATGGACTTAGTGAAGAATTCCCCAAGCTAATTTCTATAGACTTCACATCTATTTTAGAAGAAAAGTATACGTCAAAAGATAACTTAATAAAAGATTTTACCTCCCTTATTCCTAAAGAATTACGAATAAAAACTAAAGCTGGAAAAAAATTAGGAGAATTATTAGAATCCATTAATATTGATATTGACCAAGATCTTCCTACTATAAAAACAAATGAACTTGAAAGGAAAAATTGTTCAGAAAAAAATGTCAAGTATTTTATTAGCCCAAACTGGACATTAGAATATGAATTAGGATTAAGTTGCCTTCGAGATTTGTTTTATGAAGCTATTTTAACTGCAAAATTAATCTTAAAATCTAGTGATTTTGATACAGCAGATGAAGAGTTTATAGAAGAAATTCGTTTGATTAAATTACAAGTAGAACAGGATATAAATGATTGGAAGGCTTCTATGAGTCGTGAAGAAATTGCATATAAATTGTATTGGATTATAATGCAAGGTAGAGATAAGAATAAAGTTTCGAAAGCGGTTGTAGCTCAATGTTTATCAAAAATTATTTTAGATAAAAAAGAAAATTTGGATGAATTAGCATATGAAGAATTAAAGGGGCAAATATTATCAGACTCTAATATTAATTATCTTGTGGAAGCTATAAAACATACTGCCAATGTTTAATATCAATGGAATAGTTATAACAGATGAGGAAATAGCAGAAGTAGAACTTCATTTCGGATTTCAATTTAATGAAAGGCAGAGAGAAGTTATTAAATTTTGGGATAGTACCGACGTTCAAGCTTGTCCAGGTAGTGGCAAAACGACGACTTTAGCAGCTAAGCTAATGATATTGGCTAAAAAGATACCTAAATCTTTTAAACACGGAATATGTGTGATTACTCATACTAATATTGCTGTAAAAGAAATAAAGGATAGGCTGGGAATTTATGCGAACTATTATTCTGAATACCCTAATCATTTTGGTACAATACAATCTTTTGTAGACAAGTATTTAACTATTCCAGCATATAAAGAACATTACCAGCATTCTCCTGTTTTATTGGATGAATTTGAATGGATAAATTTATTAAAAAGACAACCTGATTATAATAGACTAGTAACTCAATCTAGCTATATATCTCAACGCCATATTAAGGTAAACGAGTTAGTTTTTAATAAGAGTAATTTTAATATATCAACTAGTATAAATAAAGCCCAACCTTTTCTTGGAAAAACAACAGTAACTTATCGATCTGTAAGAACATTAAAAGAGAGGTTATTAAAGGAAGGGTATATAAAATATAATGAAGCTTATTCAATTGCATTTTCTTATTTAAGAAAACATCCAGAGATAAAACAACTTTTTAGTTATAGATTCCCAATTGTATTTATTGATGAGATGCAAGATATGGAAACCCATCAATATCAGCTTATTGATGAATTGTTTAAAGATAGAGCTATTGTACAGAAAATTGGCGATATTAATCAATCTATATTTAGTAATACCTCTAATCAAGAAATGAATATATGGCAACCTAATTCAGTAATACAATTAATTGAAACTACTCGTTTAAATAATACTTTGTCTAAAATTATTAAACCTGTGTGTATGTCTCCTCAGGCAATGGAATCTAATTGGAATCCCTATCCTTTAATAAAACCAACTATTCTCGTTTTCAATGATTCAAATATTAGTAGAGTAAAAGATAAGTATATAGATCTTATTATTCAATACAACCTACAAAATCAGGGTAATAGGATATTCAAAGCTATTGGGCATATAAAATCTAACCCTCGTTTGGGGATTGTTTCTTATTGGAGTGATTTTAATAAAGATAACTTAAAAGATCGGAATGAATATGACAACCTTGTATCTTATGTAGATAAATTTAGGACTCTAATAAACAATAAAAATGTAAAAGAACCCCGAAAAACATTATTAGAATTAATATGCAAATCACTAAAGATAGCAGGAATTAAGAATCCCCAATCTTCGAGTTATTTTACTCCATTTACTCTAATAAATTTTCTGTTAGAGGAGAGGCAACCAGAGCTTAAAGAACTCAATGAGAATTTAGTAATTTGGATTTTGAAATTTAAGAAGAATCTTATTAGTATTCCTATTTTAGTTTTAGAGCTAAAGCAATATATTATAAGTTTAGTTCATTCTTTTGGGAAAAAAGTTTCTAATACAGAATTACAGAATTTTATTAATGCTCCAAATTCTCAATTTTCTCAGACTGTTCCTGAATCAAATCAATTGTATAATAATCAAGGATTAACAGTTCATTTCGATACTATACATGGGGTGAAGGGAGAAACACATACAGCAACATTGTTTTTGGAAACATATCACAATACATTTGACATCGGAAGTAAAATCTTGGATTTTATCTCTTCTTCTAGTTCAAAGCAAAATAGTTTGAGGACGAGACAATCTTATAAATCGTGGCAAAGAAAGTTACCTCTTAGTTATGTTGCTATTTCTAGGGCTACTCATTTTCTTTGTTTAGCTGTTCATGAAGATAGATTTCAAAGTACTATACAGAGTTATTTTCAATCAAATCAAGATTGGGAAGTGGTTTACGTTTAAAACGAAGAAATAGCAAGATCAAGAAAAAGACTTGGTTAATCGTTCGTATTACTAATACTTATTAATAATGAATATTTTAGTTAAAGAGAATAAAGAAAAATTTAACGACTTTTTATATGAAAAGATAGATCTTCGCCAATTTCAATATAAATATCTCAGAAGCTATTTGCAGAACAAAAATAATAAACTCTATGACTCATCCTTAATAAATATAAATGAGGATAGTTGGATATTAATTTTAGATGGAGATTATTTATTAGTTTATGGTGAAAATTGGAGTAGAGAGCAGTTCCTTGAAATTAAAGAACTAATAGATTGGAAGAGTTCTAACAATTTTCAAGTTGCTGGAAATTCAGAATTAATTTTTGATTTAATTGATTTTTGGGGGATATCAAATTATAAAATAGAAAAGGAGAGAATTTTTTATAAATCTAACAATATCAATAAATATTCAAGTAAGAATATTCATAAAGCAAAATTTGCAGAACAGGATGAGTTAGCTAACATGTTGAAACTATATTATCATGAAGAGTATAAAGGGAAATATGATAAACCAATTAATGAATGTAGAAAGGATATATTTAAGTGGATTAAAGATGGTAAAATTTATGCCTTAAAAAACTCAACTGGTAAAATTTTAAGTTTTTGTACAGTACTAAATCCTGATATTGGAATTTTGTTTACTAAACAAAAATATAGGAATCAAGGGAATGGAAAAATACTATTGTCTTATTGCGCAAACATTTTATTGAGGAAAAATAATGAAATATATATAATGACGGATAAAAATGAGAAAGCTTCAAATATAGTCTGTGAAAAAATCGGATTTAACCCATTTTACAACTACTCACAATTAGGAATAAACTATACTGAATAGAATAAAATAAAGAACAATGAATGAAAAATACTATTCAGCATTGAAACAATTACAGAAAGAATCATCACTCTTAAATTGGTTTAAATTTTTTTCTATCGAAACATGGAACAGAATTAATTTTGCTCGTTCAAAGGCTGGTTTAAAAATTTACGAAACAACAATTACCCAAAATTTATTATTAAATATTAGAATGTTTGCTGAAACAAAAACATTGCCGATAGAAATGTTTGAAGCAACATCAGAAAAAACTAATGGAAATGATATTGAAATTGTTCTAGAAATAGAAGAAGGAAAATATATAATTTTGCCCTGTCAAGCAAAGATTGTTTGGAAAAATCAAAAATATCCTACAATAAAACATAAGGTAAATAAAACAGAAAATCAAATTGATTTGCTAATATCGTATGCAGAAAAAGTGCAAGGAATTCCTATTTACTTATTCTATAACTGGTTTAATGATTCTTCATATTTAAAGGATATTGAACATGAAATTCGAAAAAAAGATCAACTTTTTGATTATGAACTATATGGGTGTTCTATAGCCTGTGCTCATAAAATAAAGAAGTGTTTTGCAAAACCATTTCCATTAAAAAAAATAAAATGGGAAATCCCTTCTTTTAAAGATTTACATCCTGAAATAGCAATCCCTTTATACTTCATTGCTCTTAATTATAATTTAGACAATTTTAAAAAATTATTTCCAACTATCAATCCCGAAGCAATAAAAATATATTCAGAAGATGAAATAATGAATAACAATTTATGGCGAAATCTTTTTCCTTCTTCTGGTATAGGCTATGTTAGATCCCAAGGATTAAAATTTGAACCTGTATCCTTTTTCAATAAATTTACACCTTCATCTAGGATTGTCTTTCAAAAGAACTTACCAAAAAAAGGAAACACAATTAGCCTTATATCCTAATTGTGTTCTAAAGAAGAGTTCTCTTACCAATCCACCCCATCCAGCGCATCATTGACCAGCTTATTAGACAAATGCAAATAGCCCATAGTCGTTTCAATTTTAGAATGCTGTAAGATTGCCTTTAAAATATGAATAGGCACCTTAGAGGCTAGGTGCGTAGCAAAAGTATGGTGTAGGCTTCCCCTAAGCAGCAACCGCTAAAAAGTAGAGTTTCTGATTTAGAATCTCAAAAGAATCTGGGGTAATATTACCTAAGTTCTTATGAGGTCGTTCTAGATTATAAATCTGACTCCAAACCTGTATTTCTTCATTTAATTCTTCTAGAGATTGAAACCAGCATAAGTTCAAACATTCGGCTCTCAATGTTTTATTCAAACGCTCAATCAAACCATTCTGAGATGGCTTTCCTGGTTGGATGAATTTCAATTCAATATCATGTTTATTTGCCCACAATTTGAGCTTTTCTGAAATAAACTCAGGACCATTGTCACAACGAATATAAGATGGTTTTCCACGATATTCTATCACTTTCTCCAAAACCTCTATTAGCTTTTTAGCTGAAATATTATGATGAGCTTCTGTCCATAAGGCTCGGCGAGAACCTTCATCCATAATATTGATAATTCGTATACGATGATTAGTTGGGCTAACAACCCAATCACTTAGAAAATCCATAGCCCAACCTTTGTTGACTTCTTTAGGAGCCAAAAGTTGTTGATATTTTCGATAAATCCTCTTGCGTTTGGGCGGTAAACGTAAATTTAAACCCTCTATACACCATATACGATAAATTCTCTTATGATTATAGGCATAGCCTTGATTTCTCAAATAGTGATAAATTTTCCAAAAGCCCCATGATACAAAACGTTTTGTTAACTGATGTAGTAAATCCACTATTTCTTCATCCTTTTCTTCTGGGCGATGACCTGATTTACGACTATAATATGTCTGACGGCGTAAGCCCAAAACAACACAAGTACGACGAATGCTGTATTCTTTTGACAAGCAATCCAATATCATTTCTTGTTCTTTTGGGCTTGGAACTTTTTTACCATTGCATAACCTTCTTGAAGTATCTCATGATCGATACTTAAATTAGCATACATCTTTTTTAAACGAACATTTTCTGCCTCTAATTCCTTTATTCTTCGTTTATCTTCATCTTGACTATCTTCATAGTCCTTTTTCCATTTATACAACGTAGCTGCACTAATTTGGTATTGACGGCATAAATCCGTTACACTTTTTCCGCCGTCATGCTCTGCTAATATCTTTGCTTTTTGAGCTGTGCTAAATTTACTCCTCTTCATTTTCGTTAGTTTTTATCTAATATAATATTTTTTCTCTTAACTAACGGTTGCTTCTCTTGGGATGCCTACATTACGAGCGTTCTGTCTTTGATGTCGTCCTGTTTAGGAGCTTGTTTTTTTTTATCTAATTCTTTTTCTAGTGCTTTAATTTTGCGGTGGTAATAGAAACTAAGTCCACCAAATAAGAGGACAACAAGGATAAGAGCAGCCCAACGCTTTTTGTGAGGAATGCCTTTTTTAGTTGTTTTTGCGGTTGCTGCAACGGTTATTTCTTCAGCCATGATTTTTGAGTATAATTTGTTGAATAGTAAGAATTGTGTTCTTTTTGATTTCTGAGATTGTATTTAAATAAGGATCGTTTGTAGAACGATTGCGTCCTAAGTTTTAAGTTCTAAGTCGTATGTTTGGATGCCTTACAAACAACATACGACTTAGAACTTAGGACTTATATCCAATTGTCAAGAGTTAAAAAAAAGCGCCTAAGTGATTTGTAAGGCATCCAAACGCTTGATAAATTGTTGGTGTGGATCATCCTGCCACGGTAAGTTCCAACAGGCGACCCAAGCCTCATTTAAGACTTTTCTTAAGGTCTTGCCATACACTTGCAAATAGCCATCGGCAACGGCTCGTATTTGAACATCTTGCAAGGCTAACAATTGAGTCAAGACCTCACAACGTCCCGTTGACCAATTAACGACATAAGCCGTATGCACCTTTTTGACCATAGCAGAAGGATTCCAGTCTATATTTCCTGAATCGGTGCTAACGGTAATGGGTTTGATATTGGGATTGGCATCGCTTGGTTCATCTGTACTTTTTTTACCAGAGACTCTACCCAGTACAAAAATGACCAATAGAATGACGACAATTCCACCCCCAATCCAAAGATATTTTTCATCAATTTGGGTTTGTTTTATTTTTGCCATGTTGTTTAGAATTTATTGATTTAGTTTATCTTTTTTTCCACCACTAGAATCGCCATTGTCTTCAAAAAAATCAATGTCAGGATCTCTACTTGGATCCACAGTAGCACTGTGATCCACGCCCGTTTCAGGATCAATAAAGGTAAAGACCCAACCTTTCTTTTCTTGCAAATAGCGCAAGGCTTCCCATTCGGTGATTTTATCCAAATGGTCGATGGCTTCAACCCATCGTTGAACAAAGGTGTAAAGGGTTCCTGCTGGATAAGCAGCCTTGGCACCAACGTCCCAAGCATGTATTTCTATGGTGCCCCCATGATCGACAATCTTAGTTAAATACTGATCTCTGACCCAATGCCCATTCATGCCCTTATAATGATCAAGCTCAGGTCTAAAACCAAACTCTGACCAAATCTCAAACGGTGTAGGAACAAAGGCATTGGTTGTTCCAACCAATAGATTTAACTCAATCGACTCAATCCACCAAGGTGCTTCTTTATCCCTCAAATGGGTTAAATTTAAGCCCTTATAGCCTCGGTTTAATAAGTTTTGAAGTTCAGAGCGCAAAGACTTTCCAATCGGCTCATAAGTGCCATAAATGGGAAAGGTCAAATGACGAGTAGTAGGACGGCTAACAATGTCCACACCGTTTAATTTCGCCATCATCTGATCAATTGCATGCTGAGCATCGTTGTTAAATCGAATCAAGGCATGCCCAATATTGTATTTGGCTCTAAAAATGTCCATGTATTCTTCTCTCGCTTGTAATCGCTGAGCTTCTGCTCGAATTAAATCTTGTGCTTGAGGAGAATTGTAATACAAAGGATCTTGGTCGGGTGGCGGTGTAGTCCCCCCACTATTTCCAAAGATTGCAGCAATCTGATCAGGGGTTAAGCTTGGCTTATGAGTCGAGGAATCGGTTCGCCCTGGTATTTTCTCAGAGGGAGCCGATTCTTTCTTTTCATCGTCTGCATCCTTCTTTGGGCGTACCCAAAAATAGATGCCGATTCCACCTCCAATAAGCAGAACAAACAAAAGAACAATTAAGCGGCTCGAAGGGCCTTTCTTAAGCTTTGGGGCTACTGCTGTTGTTTCCATTTTTTGTGGTATAAATAATTAAACCAATTAACAACAAAACGACCACGACACCACCGCCAATTAACAAAGGACTAGTGGGGTTTTTAGGGTTTGTATTGTTGTTGTTTCCTGTATTTGTAGAAGGAGTAGAACTGGAAGCACCGCCGCCATTGGCAACATTGCCAACGGAATCAATCACGTTAGCACCGCCATTAAATAATAACCCCAAACTAGCAAAAATCTTATCTACGGTTACTTTATTATCCTTGTCAGCTTCTGTATTGTTGTTATTATTGGAATCATCGGGAGGGCTGGAATTTCCTGCTCCATTGCTAGAAGTGGAATCGTCAGGAGGACTAGAATCCCCTAATGTCTGAACCTTCCATTGGCTATCTGTTAAGCTCATTGTTTTAGATTTAGTGGCGAATGAATCAATGTTTTCTTTGGTGGTTAAGGATTAACCCTTGGGCAATTTGGCGGTTTTAATAGAATGATAAGCCATTGCCAAAAACAAGATAAATAAAGAACCCATCAGCCCCAATCTTGCTACATCGTAATAGGTACAGATTTTACAACTAATCGCATCGGTTGGAGTGCTAGGCGTTGCTGGTGCATTGTCTTCTTGGGTGGTAGTGGGTTTATCAGTTGTGGTTGCCGTGGTACTTGCATCGGTTGGAGCGGTATCACTTGGCGTTGCTGTGGTGGTCGTTGTGGTGGTGGTGCTCGCATCAGGTACAGGCTTATTGCTATCGGTAGGAGTCATAGCGTTGGCATTGTCTGTACTTAGATTAGGAGCGGTTTGAATTTCGAATTGACTATTTTTCACGATCTATTTAGTTTTAATGCGATTAAATATATGATTAAGAGAAACAAGCCTAAGCCAATAGAAGCTCCCACGCCAATAATCAATCGGCGCTCACGGTCTTGCATCACATCTTTTTCCTGTTCTCGTTTCTTGCTCTCTTGCGCTTGCATCACCCCAATCATCATTGCGGCGACCTCTTTGCTGCTCATTCCATGGTTTCCAATATTAATATCGGATAGGATGTCGCCTATTTCTATATCCTCAAAACTAAAGCCTTCTGCTGCTGCTGCCATCTTTTATTGGTTTAGGGTTGGGAAAAACGCCAATACGGAATCGTATTGGCGCTCTGCTTGTTATTGTGCTTTAGCGGTGTTCTTCTAGCGAATCGGCGTAAAGGCAGTGTATAAGGTGATGGTCAGCTCTTCACCCACAGGAACAGTAAACTCAATAAAGTTCATGCCGTCCAAGACTAGGCTAAGTCCTTTTTCTGTCAGATAATTGCTGTCCATGGTGCGGATCTCTGTGTTTTCATCGTTAGAAGAAGATTTTGGATAATGCAAACGCTTATCGTTGATGACCTCTCCAACATGAGAATAGGTTTTGAACCTTGGGCTATATGAATAAACATTATCATTACTGGCAAGGAAACGAGCGCCTGTAATTTGCAACAAACCATGATTGGCTAGGCGACCAATTACATTTAAGGTGTTGTCTTTAAAGGTACCGCCAATGACAGGGCTACCTTTGACGACTTGAGCTCCATCAAAGATTTCCAAACCAAGATCCGACATGCCCAAACAAACTTTGGCTTCAGCATCGGTTGCCGTTTCGATAATGACTTCAATTTGGCTGTACTCCACCTTGTCGCTGTTTTCTTTGTTGCTTGCTCTAGGCGTAATGGCTTTTACATTGTAGCAATCGCCCATGGACATGCTCTTGTCAATGATAGCGGTTCCTTTTTGCACGGCTTGTTCTACGACAGCAGCTAATTTGTATTGAGGTTGGTTTTCTACAGGCTCAAAAGAACGCTCTCCATTGATTTCTACCCATGGAGAAGGTAAATAATACTGGTTGCCTACAGGAAAAAATACTCTAACTTTCATAAGAGAAGGAATTTTGTTGGTTTGAATGATAAGGTTGTTAATAAAATGTAAGGATCAGATAAACAATAAGGTTGCTTCGTTCTAAGGTTAGATCGCTGCGCTCTTAGATGCTAGATTTTAGACCAAAATGTCTAAAATTATCCTCTACTTGAAGTTTGGAACTTTCGTTTAAGAAAGCGGTAAAATTGCTGTATCTTACGATAAACAGCGGAAAAAAAACGGCAAATTCTAGGCTGATTGACAATGAATAAAAAGACAATGCTAATCAACATAAAGAGGCATTTAAAAACATCTAAAATCACTAAGATTTCTTGTTGATGTTCGACCAGTTGGTAAAGCCTTAACAGTTCGTTGGCTTGTCGTTCGATACCGTTTTTGTGCAAGGCTAAGAGCAAACTATCCATGCCATCGCTCAAATTGTAGATTCCAACGTTAAACAATCCAACCAACCAAGTAAAAAGGGCTTTGCTTATTTCTTTCATCCGTTTGTTTTTAGCACACGATGATAAATAACCATTAAGAGTAGCACTCCTGTTAGGGTCATACCCAAACTCAAAGGATCTACAAAAAATCGGATTCTTACATCGTGCTCAGATTCATCAGGTAATAAATTGATTTTGTCCATTAATGTCAATGGTTTTTGGTTTAGTGTTACATTCTAAAAGTGTTTTAAGGTTTAGCTTTCTTTCTTGTTTTTTGTTATTTTCGTCTACACAAAGATGCAGCAAAAAAGGCTGGAAATCCCAATTCTAAAGCCGCTTTGAGGGCATTTAGTGGCGTACTTTTTAGTATTTTTGAATTGTTTTTTGAATGCTAGAAAAGGGCGCTAAATCAGGTGTTTATTGAAGCCTAGCAGGTGGGCTAAAAAAAATTACGCACAAAATTACGCCTTTTCTTCTTTTTAGCTCCTTTTGGGGGAAATTGGACGAGTTTAACCCCCAAATTAACCGAATGAATGTTCTGCAATAGATCGTAATCATAGCCCAGCGCCCAGCCTTTTGCGCTAACAAATTGCAGTCCCAAACGAACACTATTAAAGGAATTGATACTAGTGCCCACGCTACCCGTTAGCAGCAAAGAGCTAACAGGAAGGGGAACAGGTTTTGTAATTTCTACGGTTTTAGTGATCTGTTTGGGAATCTTAAGCCGATAATCCAAACTATTTTTAAGCAGCTCTCCATTTACAATAGAACTATAATAAAGCGTTAAATTTTCATCTTCTAAGCTGTCCTGATAAACATGAGCTGGACGATGTTTACTGGTATCAATTAGCGCTTTATGAACAATGTTTTTAGTACTATCTATATAAATAATGGTTGGAGCTGGTATCTGTTGTTGTGGAAGCTTGACAATAACAGGCGGTGGCAAAATGGTATCCATTTTAACCAAAGTATCAACCCTATAAATGGGCTGCTCATTCTTGGTTCCTTGTCGGCATTCCTGCAAAAAAAGGCTATAACCAATCAGTAATAAAAGGGCTATAAATTGAACATTATCTTTATTAAATTTCATACGTTAAGCGACTAAATCTCCGTGTTCTAAAATGTTTTGAATCAAATCAACGATATACCAAGCGATTCTATCCCTGCCTTTTTGCGTCAACAAATAGGTTTTGCATTCCTGCTCGTTGTCCATAAAGAAATTCTCCAGGAGAATGGCAGGCATGAACGAGTAACGCAAGACATAAAAATTCTTGCGTTTGATGCCTCGATACTTGCTTTCTGGAAAATGCTGTGAGAATAGATCCCTAGCCCAAGTGGCATAGTATAGGCTCTTTTGACTAGACTGTTTGGCAATAAAGACCCCAGCTCCGCTTCCTCCTCCTGCATCCGCATGGATAGAAATCAAAAAGGTTTTGCCCTTGTATTGCTCGTGGATGGCATTGGCTCGCCGAATACGTTCCTTGAGGGAAATGTCCTTGTTTTCAGGCACTAAATCGTAATAAGGAATTCCTTTAGCGGTCAACAGCTCAGCGACCCTTGCTTTGATGGCACGGTTAAATTCACCCTCATAAATAGTGGTGCCGTCCTTAAATTGGTATTGCTTGCCCAAGGTTTGATAATTGCCTCCAATCATTCCCCCGTGCCCATTGTCTAAAATAACCATCATTTTGAATTGGTTTTAGGTTGGTTTTCAGAATCGCTTTTGTGTTCGCCTTGGCTAAACCTACTTTGTGTTTGATAGGCGACCAAAATGCGTTGATGTTGATGTTTTCGGTAAAATTGATACTTGATCAAGGTCTTCGCTTGATGGTTGTTTTTTGGCTTAAATTTACCTTTTAAAGCCTGCTCAATACTGCCTTTTTTGAGATTGGACAGAATGACTTCAAAGGTGCAACGTTCAAAGGATAAGTGGGACAATACGCCGCCTTTTTGGTAGAGCCTAGAAATACCCTTGTAGATATTTTTAGATGCACCAATGTAAATTACTTGATCGTTAAAACGAATGAGATAAATGCCTTTTACGGAGCGGTATCGCCCCAATTGCTTTTTAGGGAATGGAGGTTGAACGGTCAAAATAGCTTCTTGACGGTTCATAATAAACTTTTTTTATGCTTTAAATTGTTTTCATTAGATCACTTTGTTTTTAGATCGCTTTGCTGTTAGATGATAGATATTAGACTCCTATTGTAGTTTGTTGGGAGTCTAATATCTATCATCTAATATCCAAACACCCAAGAAGCTTAAGCAAGCCCTAATCTTTATCTAAAACGAAAGAATGCTAAACCAATTCATTTATATTTTAATATTAGCAAAAAAATGATCTATATCAATACGTTTTAGCTTTTTTTCAAGTTGTTGAAAGTATTCTAATTGATAATTTTTGTCATAACGTACCAAAATAGCTCCTCCGTGTTCTAAACTTTGAGCGACCTGAACACTAATGGTTTGATGCCCCACTTTGGCTAAGACTGCTTTTTTAGCGATTTCAGGCAAGCGCCCCAATTGATGCTCAAACAAACCGCTGATTTCTTCGCCTGCGTCAAAATCGTATAACAATTTCTTTTGAGGGGTGAAAATCTGCCCAATCGCTTGTCCCTTTTTAGCAGATAATTTCAAGACCAATTCAAAGGGATTTAATTGCTTACTGTCCGCAATAGAAGTCAAGAGCTGTTCAATGACCTTTTCTAAATCTTTCTTTAATTGTGGTTTTTGCTGTTCTAATAATAATTCTAATAGCATTGATTTCTGTTTTATCTTTTGATTTTAATAAATGATAGTTCTACTCCTTAAGTAACCGACTTTTTTAACCTATTTGAGTTATAAGTCCTAAGTCGTATGTTCAGTCCTTGTGAATACAGGACTTACGACATACGACTTATAGCCATTCTCCCAATCTAAAAAGCGGTTCTTTATTTTGCAGTAGCTCATAATTGATTTAGGTATTTTTTTTAATAATGATAGGTTTTACCTTTTTAGGATTTAATCGTGGTTTGGCTCGTTTCACCACCAGTTGCCCTGAATCCATAATTAAGGTACAATGGCTGTACAGAGGAGCCGTGCGCAAGATTTTAAAAGCTTGCATGACTTCTGGAAAGTGTGGAATGATTCTTTGTTTCTTGCTAGGTGGTGCCACATTGTTTTTAAAGAATCTTGCTAAAGTCAAGGCTCCCCATGCACCATTGGGGAACATGTTCGGGTCGTGAAAAACCAAGGCAAACCAAATTCCTACGTGCTTAGCACGATAAAAACAGGCTTTTTGAGCTTGGGTCAATTGAGCCGAGAAAACATTGGTGGCATCGTCTATGATAAAAAACAAACCTTTGTAGCCCTTTTTTGAGAGCGCCTTGTACAATAATTGCTCGGTTAGCTTTTCATCCGCCATCATGGCTTTGACTTTTTTGCCTTTGAACTTTTTCATAAAATGTTTCTCAAACAAATAGTCCCTTCCTTTGTAACTAAAATAGAGCTTCTTGCTTTTGGAATCCGAATGCAGTTCAATTTCAATAAAGCCTCTCCAGTCTTTTTCATGTCCCGAATTGTACACAAAAATAGTCTCTCGTCCACAACGCTTCACAAACTGTTGTAGATCGTAGGTTTTTCCTGAATGTGGTTTACCAAAATAGGCTAAAAAAAATGGATGGTTGCTCATGCTTATTCCCCGTATAAAAGTTCTCGAATCTTTGTATTATCATAGCCCTGATCTAACATTTTTTGGATCGCAGGACTTGGTTTTTCATCGGCAACACTCGTACGGCAAAATTGCCCTTTGGGCGTTCGATTATAACAGCCCGTTTCTTTGTGTACACTAAACGTTCTACGGTTTTCTTTATATTCCTTGAGCTGGCTGTAATCTTCTGAATCGCTCTGTGTTTCTGCTTCGACCACTTCCTCTTCTATCTCTTCTCCAGCCGCCTTTCTTTTTTGCAGGCGCTTGGCTTGTAAGCGATGAAAATAAGCCGCTCCAAGTGTGGGCATTCCCCAAAGTGCCAAAGCGATTAAAAGCGTTCCCATTGGCGTGGGAGCCTTGACCTCTGTGCTGTTGAAATAGTTGATAAAGGCATTCAGCAAAGCTTTGTTCAAACGTTTATCACTGGTATAATTAGCGGCAGGCTGTCCACTAATGGCACTACAGATCATGGCTTTGGAATCGTCTAATTTTTCCATAACTAGATCACCCAAAGTTCGTAGGGTTTCCAAGTTTTTCACGCTGTCGCCTGTCACCTCACTAATCAGCTCATCAATGGGTTTATCTTCTCCACCTTCAGGAATGGACTGATCTAAAACATCTTCCTCCTCCTCCTCCTCTTCGTCCTCATTTGGGAACTCCCAATCTTCGGTTTCTTGATCCTCCGTTTCCTCGTCTTCACCCTCCGTTTCAAACGCCAAATCTTCTTCGATTTCTTCCTCCTCTTCAGGGGCATAATCATCGCTGATTCCTTCGCCATTTTCTGCGGTGGGTTCTACGTTCATTTCCTCCGCATTTTCTACGTGTTGCCCACGTTCATTTTCTATAAATTCAGATTCCGTTTTTTCTGCGTTTTTACGTTCAAAAACGCATTTTTTAGCATTTTCTAATCCATTTTCTGAATCATTTTCTAAAGCGTTTTCTAACTCATTTTCTGAGGGGTTGATAAACGCATCTAAAATGGGGTTTTTGTCTTCCTCTTTTTGGGACATATTTTACAAGTTTTTTAAAGCTTGATACAATGATTTTAATTCTGAAATATGCGTAACCGTAGCGGCATAAATAGACGTTTTGTGAAGATCATTAAAGGAACCATTTAATGCCTCTAGGTCGTCATCCTGAAAGATGCCATCCATCATTAAAGCATATTCGTCTTGCCCCAATTTGTTTAGATGCTCCTGGACCAAAGCCAAGACTTCTTTTTTGTCCACGGGATGCGGTAAATCTTGTTGATGCTCGCCCTGTTCGACTTTGGTGGGCGCTGGCTTAGAATCGCTCTTATTGGTGGCTACGACTCGTAAATTAACGGCTTTAGACAGTTGTAAAGGGCTTCCGTCCAAAGTGATGACAGCTCCTTTTTTGAGTTTGATTAATTTGCTATACATGGTTGAATTAATTTAGATAAATTAACGATTAATTTGTTGACTCTTTTTGGCTATTTTTCTGCGTTTTCTACGCTTTTTTACGGCTTTTTTGCGTTGTTGCTGTTGGTTGGTTGTATCTCTTAATCGGGTTGTTTTTTGAATGTTTTTTACGGGCTGTTTTTCTATGGATAAGGGCACTGCTTTTTCCTGCTCCATTCCACCCAATGCCCAAAACTCATTTTCGTCTAAATAGACAATTTCTTTCTTTTGAATTGCTGTTGAAGGAGCTGGACTAGGGCCTAAAAAATAAAGTAGCCCTCCAATTAGAATTAAGCTCAATATTAAAATCATGGTTTTTTATTTTTTATGTAATCAATTGGTTTTAGATAAAGTTAGAGCATGTCTTTAGCATTGAAAAGAATTAACATTACAGGGGTCGAATTTAATGGCGTATTTTTTTGACTTTCTTTGATGACATAAAAAAAGCTGCTCAAAAATGAACAGCTTCTTTTAACATTTAGATGGAGAGCAGTTTTAAAAATGTTTGTACCTTTGAATTAAGAGTGGATCTTTCTAAACGTAATTTAAAATATTTAGTCTTTTATGCTTGAATACAAACTTGCAAATACAGAAAATTTTGATGTCTCTGAGATAAAAAAGCGTTTAGATTTAGGTGCTAAATTTATTGTTTTCAGATACCAAATCTCTTTTATTGCTATCTCTTTTGAAAGATACTCATCAGTTTATCTTATACTAGATAAAATAGAAATAAAAAAGCTTAAAAATAAATACAACCTTATTACCCTATTTCTTGGACCTTGGAGCTTCCCTTGGGGACCACTTGAAAGTTATAGTGCGATTAAAACAAATAATAACGGAGGGATTGATGTCACTAAAGATATTGTTCTCAATCTTGATTATTATGATAAAGCAAAAAACAAAATTATTATAAAGGAAATGCATAACGTTTTTGGGCATATCTCTAAATCAGATTTAAAAGAAATACACAAAGCCTTTTTGGCATATCTCAAGCAAACTAAAAAAATTGAGGAACTGTATATTGCTCAGTATGTAAATGTAGATAAAGGGATGAATATTCCTTTCGTTATTGGATTGAAAACGAGTCTTGATTTAGCTGAAGTCTCTAAACAACTTGAAGAACTATTCTATGAAAGATTTTATTCAATAACAGAGCTAATTATTTTCAAAAAAGAAGAAAATGAAGAGCTATACTCTAAAATTGTAGAACAAGGTCAAAAAGTGAAAAACAGCATAAAAACTCACTTCTAAAGCATTGAAAAAAATTGCTCAACTCTACTATTGATTGATTTTATTAAAGTACATTTTAATCGAAAAAATTAAAACCCATGGAGATTCTTGAAGAAATAAAAGACAAACCAAAGTTTTTCTCTAAAAGAGGAGTTATACTTATTTCTACACTTTATTCCCCATTATTTGGAGGTCTAGTTTATGTTTCAAATTTGCAAGAAATTGAAAAAAGAAACTTGATTTTTCCTACAATAATTTCTATGCTTATTCTAAATGGTCTTATTTATACTAAATTCCATCCAGCACTATCATTCATCCCTTCTTTGCTAAGGTATTTTCTATTAAATGCTATTGGTGGATTAATTTTAACTGGTCCATTTTGGGATTACCATCTAAAAGAAGAAAATACATATGAAGAAAGAAAAATTTGGAGCCCCTTGCTTGCAGGATTTATTTTATATGGTGGTTTTATTGCTTTTGGGTATTATCTGAAGTATCAAAATCAATAAAACTAAAATAAGGTAATACATTTATGCAGCGTTTTCTAGAGAGGTGTTTCTTTTGAGCTTATATTAATAAAAGAAAAGACCTTGCACGTATTCCCATTCGTGCAAGGTCTAAATCACCCCAATTAAAACCCAAATTTATTCTTGTGGAATTTTAGCGGAGTTAAAGATAAGGATTCACATGTATTCCCATTCATGTGAACCCTAAATCACCCCAATTAAAACCCAAATTTATCTTAGTGGAATTTTAGCGGAGTTAAAGATAAGGATTCACATGTATTCCCATTCATGTGAACCCTAAATCACCCCAATTAAAACCCAAATTTATCTTGATGGAATTTTAGCGGAGTTAAAGATAAGGATTCACATGTATTCCCATCCATGTGAACCCTAAATCACCCCAATTAAAACCCAAATTTATCTTAGTGGAATTTTAGCGGAGTTAAAGATAAGGATTCACATGTATTCCCATCCATGTGAACCCTAAATCACCCCAATTAAAACCCAAATTTATTCTTATTAGTTGTTATCACTTTTGATACACTTATTACATTTGCCAAATCAATGCCAAGAAAAGGTAAGTGTTAAAAATGAATCTGGTACATATTTAAATAAAATATAAACTGTTCTGTTTTGAAAATGAAACCTAAAATGAAAAGATAAACATGGGTGGGGGCTTATCTAAAAATGCTTTCTCATTTGGATCAATAACTTGTCAAAAAGCGGTACGACCGTTTTTATTTCCGAAAGGAGCATATATTGAGCGGTGTGGTACTTGGTTTTAGTTAGAAAGACATTTTTAATCTTCAATTCCTTTAGTTTATAAGAAATGTACTGTTCAAATAAACGAGCAAAAATCTCATTTCTACTTAGAAAATAATCCAAATAACGATCAGGAAGCAGCTCTTTAATTCGCTTCACATAAGCAGACTCAGAGCGTTTGCTACTATCCCAATAGGCCTTTTCTAAAATGGACTCCATTAAATAGCGCATGGGGTACTTGTTTTTATCGTATTGAATCCGTGTAGGGTCAGTAGAATGCCCATCCGATAAAGCATAAACTTTAGCGGTTGTTTCCACTCTGGAACCAAAGAAGTAATCCAAGAAATGCCCATACTCATGCGCAAAAGAACCCACTCCACCCGAAATAACAAAACGGGTTGGTTTGGTGTATGGCTCCTTAAAACGATGTGCTTCCTTGTAACGAGTCATGTTGATGATGTGCGACCATGGCTCATAATGCGCTTTAGCTCCTTTTTTGCCCCTTGCCCCAAAGGCAACGCCTAAATGCTTGTCTAAGCCTAAATTATTGCCTTTAAAGCGCAGTACTCGATTGAGATCAAATAGACAAACGGCTAAAGCTGCTAAATAGTTAAAGCGATCCTCATGGGTGACCCAGTTGCCAAATTGATAGCCTTTGAGTTTAAAAAACTCCGATACATCTCGTACATCTTTGATCTTTTTCAAATCATTACTGGCATCGCCTTTTCTGAATTCTTGGTAAACTTTTTTAAAGCCTTGGTCTTGCCACCATTGCTCTGCCTTTGAACCGCCCTCAGGACGTAAGGTATCTATAATTTTCATGAGCGCTTGCGGTTTGATTTTGTTTTAGAATTTGATTTGGGCTTACGGAGCTTTTTTTGATGCTCTTCGTTTAATAAAAAATCAGGGACAGCCATGCCCACGACTTCTTCTCCTGGTCTTAGTTTAGCTCTCGTTTTTTTTAGCTTTTTCATGTGGATTAGAATTTTGTAAATAAATGTAAAAGCCCTAAAATAAAGCATTGTAAGGCTATATGCAAGCAAATAAAAAACGCCACTAGAAACTAATCGCGTATTTTTTTGACTTTTTTTATTACTTTAACAAAAAGTGATATTCATTCTTTATAAAAAACATAATGGGAGGACCAACATCATCAATACTATTGAAAGCTATTCCAACAAAATTGGTATGGAACGAAATTAACTCAATAGTTAATAATATCTCGAAAAAGGTTGAAGGGAGTAGTTTTTGGGTAAAATCCACTTATCCTATAAATGGTAAGATCATTACAACAAATGAAAATCGACCTTTTTATATTGAAAGCAATGAAATTAATACTGATTATTCTGTAAATGAAATATCTCAAATAAGTGATTTATTGAATATTAAACCAAGGTATTGTTTACACATTGGTGCAATGTGTAGTAAGACGATAGATCACCAAATATTAGGGGAGTTAACCTTATTTATCGCTGATAAATTTGATGGTATAATTGATTTTGGAGGAGCACTCTCGCCTTACCATTTATTGCCAAATCATTTATCTAAAGAAGATGTCAATTGGTCAGAAATAAAACCATATTTTGAAACTATGGCTAAGGATATAAAAGGAAAAATCTATTCTATTAACTATAAAACTTCTTTAGATAAAGATTGGGTATTTCATATTTGTGATGTTGATTTTATGAGAAGCTGGTTAAAAAACAAGCACTTTTATATGATTAAATAAAGCTATCATCATTCCTCTTTCATGTTATTCACAAACTTTTTTAAAGCAATCACATACGATTCCTTTTCTTTTTCCTGCTGCTGCATCAACTCTTCGTATAGCTCTTCATCAAATAAATCGCTTATTGCTTGCTCACACATCATTTGAAGAATTTCAGGCTTTACCGCATCCAGCTCCACTTGCCCTAAACCTGTCCAATTCTTTGCCCTTGAGTCTGTCTTTTTGGTTGGAGCTGGGGGCAATTGCATTTCTAAAACCTGCTCCTCCATCAATGCGACTCGTTGAACTGCGACATCTACCCCAAAATCATACAAGCTCTCTTGAATACTTCTCGGTATATCTTCCCCACTAGCATCATAATCTCCAAAATATAAAATGACCGCTTTTTTATCTTGATCCATAGCATTTCTAAAACGATCTGTTGCCTCATTCAAAAAGGTTAAAGAAGGATAACCTTTGCAGGGTGCCAAGGCTACTTCATGATTTCTACAAGGAGCTTGAAAGACTCCTTGCAGGGCTTTCTTTTCAATCCACACCTCAATAAAATACGGTTGGTTTTCCCAACGATTTTTATGATAGTTTTCCATTATATATTCAATGGTGCCCTGTGCTCGTTCCACTTCATTATCCAAAATCGTTTCATCAATAATGGTCATTCCTAAAACAGAGCGGTCATGGTCGCTAAAGGTTTCAAAAGAAACCAAGCCCTCCCATCGTGCCTTTTTCATGGCTGCGACGACTCGCTTATAATGTTGTATGGTATTGGTCATACCTAAGGCGACTAATTGATAGTGCAATCCTCTTAAGGTTAAAATGCCATCGTCATAATTAGAGATAATATCCAAAGAATTATTGATGATCCATTGGCGTGTATATTGGTCTTTTGCTCTTGTTGCCATTGCTTGTTTTTTAGTTGATTTAATCCATTTTACTTCCAAAGTACTTTGGCAGTACTTTGGAAGTACTTCCTTTATTTATCGGTGTTTCGAGTGTTTTTAAGAATTTCCAAAGTACTGCGAAAATCTGCCTATTTTACTTTGGCAGTACTTTGGAAGTACTGCGAAAATCTGCCTATTTTACTTTGGCAGTACTTTGGAAGTACTGCCTTTATTGATTGGCTTTTCGCTGCTCTCTTGCCGCTACCATACAAGCCCGACTACAGTACTTATGATTGTGTGTTTTGTGGATAAAAGGGCTATCACAATGCGCACAAATTCGAGTATAATCCTTCTTAACCTTTTCGGTTTCGGTTAAGTTTTCTTCCTGCTCGTAATCCTTAAAACTAACTTTCTTGGTTGCTCTAACACCAATCGTTTCCACCTCCAAAACCTTCGCTTCTTCAGCAGGGATTTCCTTGTCCACTTTCGGCATATTTTCAGGATCACTAGAAGGGGAGCTGTTCTCCTTTGCCTTTTGTCTTTCCTTTTCACATTCGGTATAATACCACCAAGAAAAGCAGAGCGAAAAGAGAAACAAAATCTCAAAACCAATGGCTGCAATAACGAGCTGTTCTCCTAACTTCATTCGCTCTTTTTCAACCGCCACTTTTGCCGCTTTATTTTGCAATAGGGTAGCTGCTTGAGCGGCTTCATTTTTTTTGTCTAATACTTGAAGCGCAGAATCTTTTTTATGTTCTGTAAGCGCAATCCTTTCATTAATGCGCATGACCTCTTTGGAATCTTCGGTGCGAATTCTACCATGATACAAGCGAGTTTGAATATAATTTTCTCGTTCTTTGGTCAAGGTTTCAATTTTCGTATCGTAGATTGCCTTGACTGCTTCGGCTTCTTTTTCTTCAGGAAGCAGCTCCATGACATCAGCAATAAAAAGACTGGGTAAGATCTTGGCACCTTCAATGGAAATGTAAATGCTGGTGCCCACCATCAACAAGGCTAAAAAGGTAGGGAATTTTTCAACCTCTTTGTATTGGTTTAAACTCTTCATTACATCGTTGGTGGCTTCTCGTTTAACCACTTCAATCATGCTAACCAAAGCAGCGGAAAAGATTACCCGAATTAGCATTGGCGAGCTTTCAAATAAGTAGGAGAGCATCACAAAAGCAGTTCCCATGCTTGCGAGCTGAGCAATGCCGCTCATGCCGATAAAGGCGGTATTTGCCAAGGCAAACCGCTCAGAAAAACGCTTGTGTTTAAATTTTCCGTCTAAGGTTTTGTCTAGTCTATCCCGAAATACAATGCGGTTGATCTTTTTTCGCATTTCTGCGTAGGGATTTTTTGTGAAAGTTGTCATATCTTTGTCTTTTAATTCTTTTGAATAGGAGCGGCTTATTATCCCTAAGCAGCTCCTTTTTTTAATTGGTAAATGCGCTTCTAATCTTGTTTAATTTTTGGGTAAAGCGTTTGATCCGAATGGCTTCCTTTAAACAAAATAGGTTTAGCAGAATGGATTTACATCGAGGATCGTTTAATAGCTTAATTCGGTTTAAACCAACTGGCCAAACTACCCAGCCAATTTTTCTTCTGATCCTTTTAGCTAATAAACCATCGTACATCCTTTTTTTTCTTAGCAATTGACGAATAGACATTCTTAAAAAGAGTGCAAGTCGTTCTGTCTCTACTAAGGTCTTAATTTGTTTTTTGTAGTACATTTTAATCGTGTTTGGAGTCAGATTCTTTATTGTCAAGTAGTAAATAAATGTCTAAGGGCGTTGATTCTACCCAGTTTTTAAAATGTAGGAAATTGATAAAATAAGTCACTGTTACAAAGGAATAGAGCAGCCCCCAAAGGCAGCAAAAAAGCAGCCCCAAGCAAAAAATTACAATTATTCCATACTGGTAAATTAAATAAATGCCTAAGAGCGTTATGATCCAGATGAGGAACGCAGAATGGCCCATCTTTATAAATTGTTTGTTGGTCATTTTCTAAGGGGTTATATTTTTTTCAAATTTTAACATCATGTCCAAATCATCTTTGAGGTCTGGACGATCTTTAAATATACAGAGGACAAGTGCCATAAAATCGGTTTCACTATCGGTATGCACGTGAACAAAGCCGTTTTTGTCCGTTCTTAATAAAGCCCAAAGCTCCGCTCCATTTAATAAATGGTGAATGTCTTTGGCTACATTGGCTTTGTTGATATTTTGTGTTTCTACTGCCATTATTTTTGTCTTTTAAATGCGGTTATAACAAGCTCAATCCTTGATTGGATTGATTGATGTCGTGTTGGTGAAATTGGTCTAAAATGGGTTGTAAATAGGCTAAATAAAAGGGTTCAAAATCCTTGTCTACTTCTTCAGCTACCGCTTGGATGCTGTGCTCTAAACCGTATTTTTCAGAGGGGCTAAGTTGTAAGCTTATTTTGCTTTTCATCGGTTTGCCACTTCGTTCTAGGCGTTGAATCAGTTTTGAAATTTTGATGAAGGCTTGTAAGAGCGTAGCTTGTATTAATTGGTCAATCGTACTTTGCGCTTTGGTTTCAATTAGATATTGACCTAACCAGTAATGGAATTTATGCCAATGGGAGCGCTGTAATTGTAAGGGGATCTTATCTTGAATTAGGACGGAATGTTGTCGATAATAATCCATTACATCAAAAATCTTCCTTGGTAGCGGTTAATCAATTTTTTCTCCTGGTAAATATCAATCCGTAAAACATCTTTATTCCAGTATTTTGTCACCTCATTAAGATCATAAACCCGTTTACTGATGCCCTTTTGGCTGCCATGGCGGTTTTTGTATTGTTGGGTAGGAATGATGTACAAGGAGTAGGAAGTAAGCTGTTTTTTGTAGTCCTTTAGATCCAATCGCTGTAGTCCTGTTTTGGGGTGGTAATAATGATAAATATTCCCTGTTTTAACTTGCCGTAAAATCGCCCAAGACCATTTTCCTTCTACGCTTGCCAAATACCGTTCAATCTTCTTTAAATCTTTGCCAAAGTTGCTTATTTTAAAACCATTGGGCTTGCTGTTGTTTTTAAATTTTATCTGCAAATAAGCAACCGAGGGCGCTTTGTATTTTCTCTTTTTAGTGCTTGCCATTTCTTTGGCGTTGGAGGTGTTCATCGTTGAGCAGTGGTTTAAATTTTTGTATGAATAAATCGCCTAAGGCTTTCATTTTATCTTCGTTCAAATAAGGATTATCTTTCAAGCTTTGATACCAGTGGTTGTAATGCTGAGCAATGTCTTTATAGACCACCTTTGCGCCTTCCTGCTCCATTTGCTCAATGGCATTGCTGTAACGCTTGTTGATCCATTGCACTTGCTGGAAATAGGCTTTAGCCGTTTTGTTTTTATCAAAATAATTGGCTTGTATTCGATCCCAATCATCCATGGAATAATTCAAAGCCTTGACCGCAGCCGTTGAGCTGAGATAATCGACTGGATAATACAGTGGATAGCCGTATTTGTCGGCGTGTTTTTGTTGTTTGATGATGGCATGAGAAACGATCTCAATGGCAGAGCGCTCCTCATGGGGGAGTCCTGCTGCAAAGTTCTTAAGCAGCTTGGTTTGTTGCCTGCTGGCCAAATAAGCAGGATTTTCACGAAACGACTGGATTTTAGCTTGTCGATAAGCCGTTACATGCTCTGCTGCTAGATCCAACAGTTCGCCAAGCATCAATTTACAATCCGTGTTGGTTTGCTCGTTGTACACTTGGTTTTGATAGAGGTTGTAACGCATCAAATCCCACAATTTTGCGCAAACATGCTCCTTTTTAGACGCTTTTCGGGGCGTAATCTTTGGAGAATCGGTTGGTGTAGACTTGCTTCCTTGTCCTTCACCCGATTTCTGAGCATTAAGCACCGCAATCTTTGGAGAATCAACTGGCATTAACTTGCTTCCTTGTCCTCCATCTTGAATATTGGATGGTTTAAGCTTGGCGACAGCCAAAGCCGCTTTATCCACAACTAAAGGACTATTAATGATTGATTCTAGTTCTTTATCTTTATATAGTAAAGAACTTTGTTCGTACTGCGGTAAAGTTTCCCCTTTAACGTCAAAAAAAGAGGGGGTATCAGAGGCCCCAGAACCCTCATAGCAAGGCTTTATACACAAGACCTGAGGGCTTATCCACAATTGGATTTTTCCTCGTCCCTTGGGGCTTTGTTCGTCTGGATAAGGATTTCTTAAACCTGTATGTACATGGTTGACCTTTTCGGTAATGATACCAATGTCCATGAGCTTCTTAATTTGGTTGTAGACGGTCTTTTTATTGGGCGATAGTACTCGATGCTTCGCTGTGTCGTTTAAGAGCGTGATCAGGCTAGGAATGGTCGTAAAACAGCAATATTCTCCATGCATACGACATTCCTCGTACAAACCATCTTGATGCTTCTTTAAATTCTCCATGGTGGGGGCAACGCTGCGAATGATCGCATGAAACAGATCAAAGGTATACGGCGTTACACCGCCCCGTTTTCCTGCCTTTTTGCGCTTGGCTTGATAAGCCGCCATCATATCTTTTCCTGCCTTCTGAGTCGCCTTTTTATCAATCATTTCATAAAAGCTAGGACTCAGGGAACTATTTTTAACCTCAGGGTGTATGTTAGTTTGAGTTTGCATTCTTATTGTAAACCTTGTGTGTTTTTATAGATTAGATAGTATGTTAAAGAGGGGGTTGCTCCCAAACCCCTCTTTTTTAAATCGGCATATAGTCGCCGTAACTTGCAAACAACTGTTTGCTTCCTCGTGACTAGAAAGGGAATCGAACCCTTTTTGCATCCAATCCAGTTCGTTTTAAAATGGAGCTGCATTCTGCCAAAGCAAAACACAGCTCTTCACAATTATAAACCCCTAATCTTTATTTTCTTTCAGATAATGGTAAGCCAACTTAACCCGAACATGGCGCTCAATATCTATGTTCATTCCTGCCGCTAAATCTAATAGCCGAATAATGGCACCAGCAATTTTATCCTCGAACGTATGTTGAATGTAGTGTTCAAAAGCTTCTTTGGGGCTATAAATACCTGCATCGTACAAATCCCAATTGGCAGGCGTACTTTCTTGGTAAGCCTCCATCGCTCCGCTCAGCTCTGCGGTAACCCCCATTAGCAGCTCTCCTACAGAACGGTGTTTGTCCCAAAATCCCTTGGCTTGATTTAAGGCATGAATTTTTTGTGCTAAAACGGTTAGATTTATAGAGGGAGCAGCGGAGGAGCTTGGCTTTTTTGCCTTGCTTTCTTCCTTCATGGTCAACAATAAATTCAACCCCATCTTTAACACCTCCAGCCATTCTGCAAAGCGTGGCTTTTTAGTTGCGGCTTCTTTTGGCTCTTTTACTTTTCTCTTTTTTAGGAAGCCTTTTTTGTACTTCAATCCCAATTCCTTGCGGTTTTCCTTGTTGTTGGGCACAATCTTTCTGCCTCCTTCCACACCAATCGCTAAAGCGTCTACTGCTGATTTTTTAAGGTAGATTAGCTCTTTGTCGTTGTCGTAATAATCCTTGGTGACATAAGCTTTGTTTAGATCCGTATCCACAGGCAATACCCCGTTAATTTCGGCTTCTGTTGCAAAACACAAAGCGTTTTCTTCTTTGGGCGTATTGATGACCACAAGGATGTAAAATTCGTATTGTTCCATTTTTGTTTTATGATTGTTTTAAAAGGTGATTTAACTATTTAGTTTTGATATTTTGCTTAGTAAGCCAAGCCCTCTATCTGAATCTTTTTATAACAATCTGGGCAAGTAATCATTTCTTTGTAGTTGTCTTGCTCTTCGTTATCTTCATTAGCGATAACCTTACTCAATTGCATATCATCGTTTAAGCGGTCTATTCCAAATAGATCGATATAAGTATCACAATGTGGGCAGGCTATATAAGCTTCTATATTAATCGTGCCTTCTACTATTTTTATGGATTTATCCATTGTCTAGCATTTTGTTTTATGATTTTAAAAGATGATTATTGAGGTGGGAAACGCTGCGCTATACGATTTGAAACTCTGCGGTTAAATATTGCCTGATCAATCGCTTTGAGTTCTGCTTTGATGGCTTTGTTTTGAGCCTTGACCGCTTGAATTTCTACCCTGACCGCTCGCACTTCTTCCTTGATGCTATTGGTAAACGAAGCGCTCACTTCATAGCTCAGTATAAAAGTGACAACCAGCAAGAGCGTTCCTCCAAAGAAGAGCCATTTTGTTATTCTGTTCATAGTATTTTTTAATTTTAATCATTCAAAAAAAGCCCAATGCTTGAAGTTTTCCCTTCGGTATTCCATGACCTGTTTTAATGGGAAATAAAGCATTCCTTCTTTTTTTCGCTTCTTTCCTGTCAAAAGCCCGTCATAGTTGTACTTCCTTATTGTTCTTGGCTTTAATCCTAAAATTCGGGACACCTCCCTCGTGGTTACAAAATTATTTTTATAGATCTCTCCTTTTTCGATCTCCTCTTCTAATGCATCCAGTTTCGCTCCCTGCTGAATTATTATTTCATTTTGTCGATCTATCAGGTCCATCAAATGGGCCTTAAGTGTTTCATCCATGCGCCTACTTTTTTTTAGTTTAGCTCATTAATTTTTTATATGCTCTGATGCTCAATACATCATACCCCATTTGATAACGGTCAATCATCGTACGCAGATTGCCCCCTAAGAACGCCGCCATTTTCTCCATGGTTTCTAGTTCCATTTTACTGGGATCTAATAATAACATCGTTGTTTTTCGCCTACCATAGCCCAAAGCCTTTGGCAAATTCTTATAAGCCGATACCGACAAGGTATTTTTTACATGCTCATGAAAATTAGCCGCTTGAGCATCTGACTCAGCACTACTGTTGTTGTCTGTCTCTGTATTCATATTAATTTACTTGATTTGGGGCATAGCTTCGCCTCACCACTTAGCATAGTAAGTCGCTGTATACCGTTGTTTATTTGTAATTGGTTTGCTCTAGTAAAGGGAGTCGAACCCTCTCATTTTAGCAATGTCCTCCCTACTAAGGAACTAGATCCTAGAGAAACACTCAAAATTTGACCAGCACACCCTTTTGATGTGCCTGCACTTAACAGTTGATCGCCAGAGGTCGCCCTCTAGTTGTTCCTTCTATCCCCATAGAAATAAACAATGCCACATGGCACGACCAAGCCTATTCAATCCCCATTCCCTGATTGAATTTTGTTTCTTTTCCTTTGCCTTTTCTTAACATTTTGTCTACATTTGTTTACATGCCCGTCTACATTGGTCTACATGGTCTACATTTGTCTACATGTTATTTAATTTAATATGTCTTGTTGATTTGCTGCTCTATTTGTTATTGTCGGGCTATTTTTATTGTTAATATTTTTCTTGTTAAAGGGGTTTTAACTTCATAACCTATTCCCCTTTGATATAACAAAGCTAACTCAAAAAAATATAAAAACCAACCTCAAAAGGTTTTTTATTATATTTTTTTAGGTTGTCCCATATTTTAATTAACAAAAATGACTGATAGAGAGAGACTTGAAAACCTTAGGTTTTTTTTTAAAAAAAATAAAACAGAGTTTTCTAAAATTCTAGGCTATACCACTTCTCAGAGTTACACAAATTACCTTAGTGGCAGTAATAACCTATCCATGAAGATGGTCAAGACTTTAAAAGAACATGATCCTAGAATCAATATAGATTGGATTTTATCTGGTCAAGGAGAAATGTTACTGTCCAATGCGCCTCAAAACACAACTACAACTACAGAACAAGCAGAAAACAGTAGGATTGAGTTATTAAAAAAAGAGATTCAACACCTTAACGAGAAACTAAAAGACAAAGAGGAACGCTTAAAAGACAAAGATAAACTCATTGCTATTTTAGAAAAAAGCTTAGAAGGAAAACAAAAATAAAAAAAGGGCTTTGCCTTTTTTTCATTGCATGCATGTAATAAAAAAAGATAAATCCAAATATGCTATGACTTTACTGTAAAGATGTAAATAAACCATGGTCTTAAAAGTTCCTCATTTTTGTATTATTAAGCCAATCTTCCCCAAACACAATAATGTTATGCATAACTATAACTTTTTAAACCTATCTCCATCAGAATTTGAAGACTTAACAAGAGATTTACTCCAAAAAAAGCTCAATGTTTATATTGAGAGCTTCACTGATGGAAAAGATTTAGGAATTGATTTAAGATGCACAACATTAGATATGGATAAAACAATTATCCAATGTAAAAGATATAAAAGTTACAATTCCCTTATCGCATCATTAAAAAAAGAGCTCCCAAAGCTTCAAGAAGCCTCGTTAACTAGATATATTGTTGTTACGTCAGTTGGACTTACTCCTCCTCAAAAAGATAAAATTACTAATTGCCTCCATCCTTATATTAAGGACACAGAAGATATACTAGGAAGAGATGATTTAAATAATTTGATTGGTCAATTTGAGAAAATCGAACATAAATACTTTAAATTATGGTTATCAAGCACAACAATTCTAAAAAAAATTCTTTACAATAAAATAATCAATCAAAGCAATTTTGAAATTGAAAAAATTGAAGAATCTTTAAAGTTTTATGTTCAAAACGAAAGTCTTGATATATGCAAAAAAATAATTGCTAAAAATAAATTTGTCATCATTTCTGGGCAACCTGGCATTGGAAAAACAACACTTGCTAGAATGTTAACATACTACTATTTTTCAAAAGGATTTGAGAATTTCGTATATATAAACAAATCCATAAAGGAAGGATATGACTTTTATGAAGAAGAGAAAAAACAAATCTTTTTCTTTGATGATTTTTTAGGTAAAAATTTTCTTAAAACCAACCTTCCTATCAATGAAGAACAAAGCATTATTTCATTTCTTGGAAAAATAAAAAAATCATCCAATAAGATATTAATTGTTACCACGCGAGAATATATATTAAATCAAGGACAATCAGAGTACGAAAGTTTAAACAATAATATCATCAATAAATCCAAATGTATTGTTGGTTTATCAAAATATACAAACCTAGTAAAAGCTACAATACTTTATAATCATCTATTTTTTAACGAGCTACCATCTTCTCATATTTCTGAATTATTAAAAAATTGTTTTTTTAATGAAATAATTTCCCACCCTAATTACAATCCTAGAATTATCAAAGTTGCTACACAAAAAGAGGTTTGGGAAAATATCGCTCCAGAAGATTACCCACAAACATTTATATCATTCTTAGACTATCCAGAAAGTGTTTGGCGACATGCATATGAGAAACATATTTCAAGTTTGTCAAGGTATATGTTAGCTTTATTACTAACTACTGGCACTCCAATTTACCTTGATGATTTATTCAAATTAGTCGATTCTTTTTGTTCAAATAATAGTACAAAATATAATGTTAACTTTGACCATTTTAGCAAAACCGATTCAATTAAAGAATTAACAAATACATTTATCAAAACTGAACTAGATAGCAGACGCAAATCAATAGTTAAATACCAAAACCCTTCTATTCAGGATTTTATGGTACATTACTTTACAAAAAGTCCTGATTTAATACAAGACATAATTAAATCTGCAATATATATAAATCAATTAAATACAATTTTTACCTTTCAAAAGACATATTCAGTAGGATTAGATACAATCAAAAAAATCTACCTAGACGAAGTCCTTCAAAATATCTATTACAAAAAAGTGATAAATGATTATGATTCTTTAGGAGTTTCGTGTATAAATTTTTCATATAAATTCAATGGTGACACAATGGAGTACTTCTGGGAAAAACCTGAATTATCTGACATGTATAAATTAGATGCAATACTCAACAATATGGATTTTGCTCATTTATCAAAATTGAAAGAATTCATAATTAACAAATTTAATTCATTCATTAATTCAGATGAACCTTTATCTGGATTCCATAATATTCATCTCTTTAGTCAGATAGTTAGCAAAATCCACCACTTTATTAAAGCTGATACAACATCTATTTTCCAAAAGATAGTATCAGCAATAAATTATGCTGATGAACTTTGGTGTTTATCAATAGTAAAATCAATATATCCAAGAGAATTTAATTCATATAGCAAAAAAAACGCTTATTTTGCACAGGTTTTAGAAAAAGTTGTCCAAAATACTATAGAACCAAACGTCCCTATTTTAAGTATTAAAACCGAAGTTCTTAACGACCTTTATCGACTGAAAAATGAATACAATTGCAATGTCGATTCTCAAATAAAAGATTTCGAGGAAAAATTAAAAGATGAAAAGAATGATGAATTATACAAGAATCCGTCTTTTATAGAATCCATTTCTAAATCCATCTCTAAATCCATCTCAGAAGAAGCTAAAAAAGAAAGAGAAGAGCAAAAAATAAAGAACATGTATGATTCGCTAAAATAAAAAATGGCATAGAACAAGATGCACAGGCTCATGGTAAATTGGGGCACAAGCTTTACGATGAACGCATAGTTTTGAGGTACAAAATCGCAGGTTTTGCTGCTAGCCGAAAATAGACTTACCACCAAAATCTGCAATTTTACTTACAGAACAGCTATATTCGGTGTACAACATGGCTCCTCTCCCCCCTCTGCACAAACGTCAACAGCAATCAAATTAGTTTTTTAATAATATTCTAGGATTTTATCTAAAGTTTTTCAAATATTTGAATTAAATTTAAATTCATCTTCTTGCTTTTTCCTAATAGAAAGATATTCTCCCATGAATCAAAACATTAAACTTTATAAAGTTGATAAAGACTATTACCGTTTATCTCAAATCAAATCTAATAAAAGGATAATTGAAAGAATTATTCAACTTGCTAGAGAGAAGATAAAAATGAAAAAGGAATTTAAAATTGAGGAAATTCCTTACATGGTAGAAGGGAATATTACTTACTATTTATATGTTCATAATTTTTCAGAAAAAAAATCTGATTGGGTTAAATTTTTCCCAACTGAACTTACTTCAAATCTTGAATTTGATATACTGAACATAAGTATTCTTCTTTTCATTGACAATGGATTTGACATTTTTATTGTAGTCGGTGGAAAAGGATTCCAACTTGTAATTCCTTTTATTGATCATACTTTTGGATTATCGATCTTATCAAGACTCATAAAGCCTGAGGAAGATTTAATTACATCAATTAATTCACGGGGAATTACAGGAAACAGGTCTGGTCTATCAGAACAATTCAGAAATGAATTCAGAATGAT
The DNA here is from genome assembly GCF_026000115.1 of Aureispira anguillae. Taxonomy (GTDB): domain Bacteria; phylum Bacteroidota; class Bacteroidia; order Chitinophagales; family Saprospiraceae; genus Aureispira; species Aureispira anguillae. The sequence goes on along the minus strand of NZ_AP026867.1, from coordinate 1,951,065 downwards.
TGATTTTGTAAGATTCGGTAAAGTCCCAACAGAACTTCATATTACCCTCAGTCAGAATATATCTAATATCCATTTCGATTTTTTACAAAGTAAGACTGGCGAACGCATCAAAATTTATGCTGGAAAGTCTTTCAAAATTAAGAAGAATATCGATTTCAAAAAGTTACATAAAATAGTAGAAGAGATGGGACATATTCTTTCCATTGTTCCTAGTGACTTTTTAAGCACGTATATAGAAATCAAAAACCATCGAAAAATAGAAGAAGAACTAACTCCTTTACTTCATCAGAGCATTTTTCAAGATTTATCTCAGGTCGCAACTTATGGAAGTAGTACTGCACAAAATGAAAATAGTTTAATAGGAAAAAGATTTAAATTTGACCTCAGTCATCCAGAAAAAATTGCTCAATTTTATGAGGCTGATTACTATATTTTAAAAGAAAAGACAGAGAAGGGTAAATACTCCGAATTTAACCGTGTTCAAAATAAAGAAAATATTTACGATTCTGTTGTAAAAAGAATAATTGAGTTGGGATACCACCTCGACTTCTATAAATTTAGAGCTTTCGCTCAAGGAATCCGAGTTGTGTCTTATTCAGATGGAAAACTATCTACTTCAGCAAGTTTCTTTTATCATTTTACGTCTGAATTTTTATTCGAGAACCGTCCCATTTTCTTAGTAGATAATAAATGGTATGAACTCAAAAATTCATTCGTTTCAGATTTAGAATTTGAATGTACGGAAACCATTAAAGCGTATAAATTGCCTTCTCACATTTTACCTCTTCCTTGGGATAAAGCAGTTACTAAAAAAGAATCTGAATATAATTTAAAATATGATGACCTTGACAATTATATCGTCTTAGACACCATTACTCCAAATGGTGTAGAGTTATGTGATATATTGTATATAGAAAAAGACAAAATTTACTTAGTCCACGTTAAATTTGGCTTTGATGCAGCCCTACGTGAATTAACTAACCAGGTGACCCTTTCAGCTAGAAGATTATATGAAGATAAAAAATCAGGAAACTTTGATTATTTAGGAAAAGTTTATGATGGCATTATTTTAAAACAAAAGTCAAACTTTAATTACACGAAAGCAGGTTTCATTAGTTTATTTGACAAAAAAATCACCTATGTCTTTGCTTTTGCATCTCAATTGAAACATGACTATTTAGTAGAAGAAAACATACATAAATACAAATCAAACATTGCAAGATATTCTCTAGTTCAATGCAACCAAGATATGAAGGCATTTATGTACGATTTAAATATATGGCAAATAAGAAGAAACTACCACATAATCAAGTAAATGAATTACGGTGCACCCCATGAATACAAGTAAGTTAGCTGCAATTAACAAAAAAGAGTGCGTCATCAAGAATGAATTGCCCTATTCATTATCTTGAATTAAAAAAAAATATCACCTACGCAAAAAGACTGCGTATCTTACTCTTACATTTGTGTTATTAAAGATAAAACATTAAAAACTTATGGAAGTAGCTTATTTTAAAAATATTAGATCGCAAATTCTAAGTGAATTAAAAAATGCAAAAAGTTCTATACAAGTAGCGGTTGCATGGTTCACTAATCAAGAGTTATTTGATGCCCTTTGTGATAAAATAATACAAGGGGTCTTAGTTGAAATAATAATTATAGATGACTACATTAATAATGGTGATTATCGTCTTAATTTTCAAAAATTAATAGATTTAGGTTGCATTTTCATGTATGGAGATTTAGATCACCCTATGCATAATAAATTTTGTATCATAGATAAATCTGTTCTGATTAATGGTTCATATAATTGGACTTATTACGCTGAAAATAAAAATGTTGAAAATATAATTATATGCAAAAAAAATTCATTAATACTGAACCAATATATTGCAGAATTTGAGAGAATTAAATTAACATTAACTCCTGTTTCAGTTGCCATTATACGATCATTTGAGGAAATGGATGCTTTTGACTATTTTTCGATAAAAGAATATTTAGGCTATGATCTATTATTTAAAGGAAAAGAAAGTTCAATCGTTAAATTTATAGAAGCTGCTGCTAGAGTTCTTCCTAAAAATACATATATACAGAAAGAATATAAAACAAGCACAGAGGTTAAAATTATCAAAAAAACTACTACTGCATTAGGAATCGAGGTTAGAATGAATGGTATTGATGGAAAGTTTTCTCGATTGATTGAAATGGGAACTACCGTTCCTTGTATTAAATCTGGAAATTATTCTACTTCTGAGGATTATCAAACCTCCATATCTATCAAAACATATAAAGGTAATAATGACATAACACAACTAAATCAATTAATTGGAACTTTTCATGTTAATGATTTAGTAAGTAAACCTAAATACCAAGCAGGTGTAACTTTAACTTTTTCACTTTCAGCTAAAGGTATACTAACTGTTTCTTCAAAAAATAATGATACAGGTAGTGAAATGAAAGCTGTTTATGATGTCGAAAAATTAGTTTTTTAAAATAAAACCAACCTACAAACAAAGTGTTTATATCCATGCTATAGGGCTAAAAAAAGAGCCTCTTCTTTGGCTTTAAAACGCAAAATCACAGGTTTTATTCCGACTTGAAGAAAAATTTCTGAGTAAAATCTATGATTTTGCTTGTTACGGGTGCTTACTCTTTGGTACCTTAGCTTTCACACATCACATACATGCATGAAAAAAACAAGTCACTTATCAATCAAAGCGACCTGTTTCATGCATTCTACCAATCCACCTTATCCAAAGCATCATTCACCAGTTTATTAGAAAGATGCAAATAAACCATGGTCGTTTCGATCTTAGAATGCTGTAGAATCGCCTTTAAGATATGAATCGGTACTTTGGATGCCAAATTAGTCGCAAAGGTATGACGAGCCACGTGGCTCGTGATTGCCTTTTGGATGCCAGCCCGTTTTGCCAACTTCTTTAAAGCACGGTTAAAATACTGATTGGAGTATTTGTGAAAGACCAAGCCCCTATCATATAATACCTCAGCACGGTACTTATTAATGATGGCCTCAGGTTTGCACTCATATAATTTGTACAACGGCAGTAGAAGCTGTTTACTCGTCTTCTTAGCCACTATATTTAAGACCATGCCCTCTTCGCTATGATTTATATCTTCGTAGCTGATAGCGCAAGTATCAGAGAAGCGTAAGCCCGTATAACAAGAGAACAAAAACATATCTCGAATAAGATCCAAATAAGACTCCTCCTCTCGAAAGGTCAGCGCCTCTATTTTTTTCACCTCCTCTTCAGACAAAACCAGCCGCTCTGTAGGAACCGTCTTGGCCTTAAATTTCAGATAAGGATTTTTATTGCTGTCCAATAAATCTTTTCGGATCGCCAAATTAATGTATTTTTTCACCTGCTTATGATGCGTGTAGACCGTATTGACATGCAGCTTATGCGCATAGAGGTAGGTATCAAAATCGTGAATTAAAGAATAGGTTAATTCCGAAAATTTGACATCTTTTTGAAAGCCCTTCCAATAATTTAAAGCCGTGCGGTGCTTTTTCTTGGTAATTTTCTCCAGCTTGGTATCTTGCGCCAGCTCGTATTCCCAAAACTCCGTAAAGGATTGTACATTGCCATAATTAAAATAGCTGTCTAGCTGCTCCAAGGTCATCGCCCCGTGCTTTTTGATCCATTCTAAGGCATAAGCCTCCAGCTCGTCCAATTGCCTTCTTATTTCAGCATTATACTGCAAGGCGTTGGGATGGTCGATTACCTTATTGTATTTCTTGCTCCATTGAGCAGGGGTTACAAAAATTCCTGTAGGAATGTATTTTCTTGCTTTGTTGTGGTAAGCCCGAATCTGTACGGGAGCTGTACCGTCTTTTTTTAATCTGTTTTTAAAATTGTGCGAAATTGTGAATTGTATCATTTGTTTTGCTTTTTTAGTAGAATTATAATATACAAAATCTAGACTAAAAAAGTGGAACAAAAATGGAACATAGACCCATGTAAACCTATGCAGAGAGCGTTTAAACCGTGTTCCACAAAAAAGGTGGAACAAAAAAAAAGAGAAACAAAAAAAGCTAGAACCTCGATGGTTACTAGCTTTTTTGTTTCTCTAGGAGACGTTTGCACATCTCAACTGTACCCGGAGCGGTTTGGTTTATGTGGTGACATTAGTTAACATAACTAATCGATGCGATATTTTTCTATTAACTCATCTTTTTTTTTAAACACAAGTTTTAAATATTATATTTAACCATATAATAAAAGCAGTAGCTTCACTAAAACATGAATAAAAACATGAATAAAAAAAAACAAGCTAAAAATGTATATGCTGAAGATATAAAAGGAAAACCAATTCATGTAGATCAAGCTGAAAGTGGAAGAAAAGGCTATCATTGTCTTGGATGTGGTAAGGAAATGGAAGCCCGAAAAAGTAAAATTAACTCAAGGGCTTCTTATTTTGCTCATGTTCCTATCAATGTTCAAATACAAACAGGAAGAGAATGCACTTATTCTGATGAAACTTATCGACATAAATTAGCAAAAGAAACACTTCAAAGAATTAAAAAGATAAAAGTCCCTAATCTTTATAAATATCCTCCTGCTGGTCTAATTGGAAAAATTAATAAACTAGCTAATTCAAAATACATTGAAGCTTTTGAAGTGAAAAATGAGATCCAATTTTATGAAAATGAGGAAGGAGTAATTCAATATGGTAGGAATTTAGGATTTAAAGAAGAAGGTAATAAACATTTATTAATTCGACCTGATGTTACCTTTTTTAATGAATATAATATCCCTATTTTATTTATTGAAATAGTAGCGACACACAAGGTCGATTCAAGTAAACTATCAAAATTAAAAAGACTAGGAATAGATACTATTCAAGTTAGTATTCCTAAGGGGTCTCCAGGTGAAATAGAGGAAACATTTCACAAGACTAATAGAACAGAATGGTTATTTAACTATGAACAAGAAACTACACCATATTTATTTATACCCCAAGGAAGTAATCAGGGAGTATCACCAAATAATGAATTCCAAAGAAAACTTTTTGAACAGTACGAATCTTACGAATGCAAAAAGGCGCAACTTAGTAACCTTATACGAACAATTAAAAAATGTTTGGGATCAGAATCATACAAATCAACTGAACGAGGAATTAATTCAGAACTCTTTAGAGTTAAGGAAAATACAGAAAAACATCACAGAAGACTCGAAGACATACGAGAAAAAGCTAGTGATAGAGCAAATAAAAGAACTCAGTCAGAGAGAGAAAGAATTAAAAGCGAAGAGTCAAATTTTGAAACAAGAAGAGAACAATTTCAACAAAAAACTAATGACTTGGGCAAACGATATCAATATAAAAAAAGCGAACTTATTAACGAAGAAGAACAACTTGCTAGACAACTTACAAACGCAAGAAATGAATTTAGAGCAAGTTGCGAGGAGGAAATTGAAAGAATTGAAGAACAAATTGAGCAACTTGGAGGAACTCCAATTAGTTTCAGAAACGAAATCGATAGATTGGGGCTCGAAGAAAGAACTATTACAGAAAACATTTCAAGCCAAATCCAAAGAATTAAGGACGAAGAGGATACAATTGATAGAAGAAGAAAAAATTTGGGTGAAATATATAAACAAACTGGAGATGGAATTAAAGATCGAATTAGAGAAAAAGAAAAAGACTTTGAGTCAAGAATTAACAGCTCTAGAGAACAACTTACAAAAAGAGCAGAAGGATACAGAGAACGAATATCTAAAGCAGTTGAGGATAGAAATGGTGAAGGAGATTACCCCATTAACCAAAGAATTAAAAATGTACTTCATAAAAGAGGAATACTTGGCTCTATCAGGGATAATGAAGAAGAGATTAAACGTCTTAATATCATTAAAAGAATACTTGAATCGGGAGACTTTAAAAAATGGATTTAGTTTCAATGATTTTATCGAATTAATTGAAGCCAACACCCCTCTTCTCCCTCCATATCAAGGAAATATGATGTAATGCGTGCTTTAGAAAACAAATGGAGCAAAGAATACACAGATGTTATTTTGAATAAAAAATTTATTCTTCAGTCATTAAATATATACTATTCTTGATAAGAATTATGTACATTTGTCATTATAGACAATAAAAAATACTGGCTTTCAGACCATAAAACAACACTTTAACACTGAAGAAGATTTCGGAAATGCTGTTTTGAAAGCTTTGTGTAAAAAGCACATACTTCAGTTATTGAATCATGCAATATATATGATTCAATAACTGAAGTATGTGCTTTTTTTTTAATATAACATATTAAACATGAAAAAAACAACTTTATCAATTACCATCCTAATTTTACTAAGTATCATTTCTTGCAAAAAAAATGATAGGACTATTTCAAATCTCACAGAACAACAAAATGTTTTTAAAGAATTTTGGGATATTTATGACAAACACTATCCCCTATTTCACAGAAAAAATATTAATTGGCAAAGCAGTTATAACACCTATTACAATCAAATAACTACTAATACTACAGACGACCAATTGTTTGAGATATTTAATACAATAATGACGAAAGTTATTAAAGATGGTCATACAGACATAATTTACAATAACAATCGAGAATCTATTTACATGCCATCTTTTAATGAAAATGTATTCACAATGGTAAAAAACAACACTGCGAGCAAGGTAAATATAGTACCTAGTAGTGCTAATAACCCATATATTTCTTATGGAACATTAGTTAGCAACTCAAACATTGGTTATATTAATTCTAAATCGTTTGAGCCCATTAATGAGAACGAAAGTGAATTTAATAACTTTAAAGTCATAGTTGATGAAGCATTAACTGCGTTACAAGGTAAGGTGGGTATTATTTTAGATATTAGAACGAATGGTGGTGGTCAACCCCATTATGCCTATTATTTAGCGGGTCGTTTTTTAACTACATCAACTCCTATAGAATTAATAAGACAACGTATTAAAACTACTACAGGTAGTGGTGTTGAAGCATTGGGAAACTGGGCAACAGAATTTTTTGAAGGATATCAGGACTTAAGAGCAGAGGGAGGATATATTGCTGGAATTTTTCCTGAACTAAATACTATTAATAAATCTGGAAATTTTCAGTTTACAAACAAAGTAGCTCTATTAACATCCAATGGAACCGCAAGTGCCGCTGAACATTTTACAGCAGCCTTAAAAACCCAAAATCATGTAATAACTATTGGAGATAAAACATTTGGAATTTTTGCAGGAAGTGATATCCTTACCTTGACTAATGGAAATAAAAAATGGAAAACTCGTGTTTCTACTCATGATGTTGAAGTTATATATAATGGATCATTTCAATCTTTTGAAGGAATTGGAATCACACCTGATAGCCTCCTTATCCCATCCTCAACACAAATATCAGCTGGAGAGGATATCCATTTAATTTCAGCGATAAATTATATAAACTGAAAAATTACGTCCTACAATAGTGAGTTGAGTCTTTAACCAAAAATTTCTTAAATTTCATTCAAAAAAAACATATAAATTTAATTAATACTAAATATTGCCTTATATTGTGCTTAATATAAATAAGGGCTAAATTAGCATCTATAGCTTAGATTCTAACAATAAGAAAAAAACTATATTCTAACACTAGAGAAGAAATTGAGAATATAGTTTACTTAAAAACTGTGCATAACGCACATACTCTAGTAAGAGCATAGCAATTATGCTCTTACTAGAGTATGTGCGTTTTTTTGTTCAGACCTATACTCTAAAACATTAACCAACACTAAATTATATATTATTCACTTAACAATACACCATACTTCATTATGACTAAATTTTATACATTATTTAATAATCAAAAGACAAAATGAAAGTAGTTATTTTTATGTATCCTGGTGTGACAATGCTTGATGCTATTGGTCCATATGAAGTTCTAAGAAATTTACAAAATTCTGAAATCTGTTTTGTTGCAGAGAAAAAGGGACTGGTAAAAGCAGACAGTTCATTTATAGAAATGAATATTCAATATGATATTACAGAAATTAACCATGCAGATATTTTGCTAATTCCTGGATCATTAATAGAATATCTAAATATCGCTAAAAATAAAAAGATATTAGACTGGATTAACAAAGTTAGCATAACTTCTATTAAAACAGTCAGTGTTTGTACTGGTTCCATAATATTAGCAGCAGCAGGAATATTGCAGAATAAAAAAGCAACCTGCCATTGGAGTTGTATCGATCTACTATCTGAGTTCTCTGCAATTCCAACAAGAGAAAGAATTATACAAGATGGGAAAATAATAACAGCCGCTGGGGTATCCGCAGGAATTGATATGGCAATCCATTTAGTAAATCAATTAGAAGGTAGGCAATCAGCCGAGGCTATACAATTAGCAATTGAATATGATCCTAGCCCTTTATTCAACTCTGGAAATTTTTCAACAGCTAAGCCTGAGGTTATAAACCTCTCCAAACAAAAAATGGAATTAGCTCTTGCCCAATCCGACTTATCTGATTAAAATATAAAGGATAAAATAAAACCTGTGATATAGTTATTAAAAATAATAAAATGTGTCATTGGGGTAATTTTTTCATAGTATTTATACTCTGAAGCTAATGACATCCTTTTATATAACCAATCAATTAAATGGCTGTAATAATAGATTTATCAAAAACAATCGAATATAAAAAAGAAGACCCTTGGTTTATGCGAATTAAAATAAAGCATATTCCTCATTCAAAGAGTCTAAGATTAATTCGTTTAATTTTTAAACTTCCTAAAAAACTAATGCCTTCTAGATTCCAAGGGTGGGCAGATGATAAAATTAAAAATATGGGTGTACATTCTAGTACTCACATTGACGCCCCTTGGCATTACTCCCCTATAGTTGAGGGCAAAAAAGCAAAAACAATTGATGAAATTCCTCTAAAATGGCTGTATGGGGATGGTATACTTATTGACATGAGCCACAAAAAAGACTTAGAAGTAATTACAGCAGAAGACATAAAAAATAATCTTGCTAAAAACAATATCACTTTATCTCCAGGAAATATTGTACTAATTCGTACAGGTCGAGATTTATTAACAGGTCATGATGTTCTTAAACGAGGTACAGGCATGAGCAAAGAAGCTACACTTTGGTTAATTCAACAAGGTATTAAGGTAATGGGTATCGATCAATGGGGTTGGGATCTACCCTTAAAATATCTCGCAGAAGAAGCAATAAGAAACAATAATAAAGAATTGTTTTGGGAGGGGCATTTAGTTGGTTTAGATCATGAATACTTACACATGGAGCAACTCACAAATTTATGTCACTTGCCTCTTAGTGGGTTTAAAGTTGCTGCATTTCCCCTTAAAATAAAAGGAGGATCTGCTGCTCCAGCAAGAGTTGTTGCTATATTAGAATGAGCTACCTAATTAAAATTTGGTATAACTAATCTTTTAAACCACTTTAGGCAGGTTTTAAATTAATTAGATATTTTACTCTTAAAATCTTCTTACTAAAAACTTAGAAGATTTTGGGAGTAAAATATTCATAGCAACGAACTTGATAGCATCAAAAAATAAGTTCATCGAATTAAGCAAGTTTACCAATAATTAAATAAATTCTATCTATTCAGTAAATAGAATAAAAAAGCCATTTCAAGCGTACAATTCAAAAGCCATTTTAAACTTCTCCTGGTAAACAGCTGCGGAGATTAGCAAAGTTTGATAAGATCGACACTTCAAAATAAAAATAGAATAATAAATCAAAAATAAGTGTACAATTCTAAACAATAGCTTGAGCAATCAAATTAGCATAGCCCTCTATTCTTTGTGCCCGATCCAAGCCATTAACCACCCTACGAGCAGTATAAAAATCTACCTTAGAGCTGTTGATGTAATTCTTTAAAGGCTTACGAGTGAAAGCCCCTTGTAACATGCCTTGCACTAAAATACGAGCGGCATAAGAAGGTTTTAAAACCAAAGCAGGATTGGCAACAAAATCCACCCCTAAGAGCTGAGACATCTTAGCATAGTTGCGCTGGTGCGTGAGCTGGACAAAACCACGCCCATAATACCCCGTATACCAATAGGCATTCTGACGATTGTAAACATCGGTTTGAGAAGGTGAAGCTCTGCGCTCCTCAATGGGTCTAAAGTTACTTTCATGTCGGGTGGTGGCTAGAATATAAATGAGCTTATTAAAATCCTTGTCGCCGTATTGCTCAAAGGTTTGTACAATAATACGAATCGAATCCTTTTGAGTAGCATCTAAGCTTCCAAAGGCTTGCTCGCAAGCTTGTATAATTCGTTCTCTCTGGAGCTTTAGCAAAAAGGCTCGAATGAGAAGAATCACAGTAATCAGCCCCACTGCTCCTCCAAGATATATTTTGTGTTGTGGTTTCATGTTTTTAATTATTAAAATGGCTTTACTTTTAATGTGTTATTAAAAATAAAGCCAAGACCTTTAATCCTTATTTGAGTTTTTTTGCTAAAATAGAAGCACCACTTTTTGAGCTAGGATGGCTCCTTTGGCATCTTTGATAAAAAGATAAATCACACCATCCTTAGAACTAGCTAAAAAGCGAACCCCATCTTTTTCCTTTCTCCACGTCTGCCCATATTGAATGGTATCAGAAAAGGCAGCTCCTTTATAGGACATTTCAAACTGAATCGCTTTTTTTTCCTTGAGGTATTGGTTGACCTTAATTCTAGGCTTATTCTGTTTTTTCCACTGGGTGTAAACAAGACCGCCGCCAATGCCGATAACCAAAAGCACAATAAAAAGTTTTGTTTTAGTATTCATGGTTTATTTGCATTTAGGAGCACCTGAATTATACAACCAACGAATCCATAAGACAAGGATCACTAAGGACAATAAAGCCGATGCTCCAATTAGGATAAATCCTAAAATATTAGGGCCTTCTACAGTTGTTTTATTTTCTGGAGTATTCATAATCAATTAATCTATTTTATGTTTTTTTTAGTAGTGCTGTTGCCTTGTTGGTAGAGCCATCGCAGCCCAAAGAGGATAACGATGATAATTAAGAGCGGTTGGAGGACAGCCAGCAGCTCAGAGGTGAAGCTCGGCTCCTTGTTCTCTGCTTTGCTAGTAATCCACCAATAGCCCGTTGCTCCAGCGCCAGCCGCTACAATTGGAATTAATAAAGGAATGGGCATACGTTAGTTTTTTTGATTGGCTAGAATCAGTTGCAATTGATGAATGCTCATGGTCTTTTTGTTGGTGAACTTAAACAAGAGCGCTTCTGTTTTAGCACCAAAAATCTGATCAACCACGAGCTTTGCTTCAATAGGAACAGTGCCGTGTTGACTTTGATAGTCGTGCTCTGCATTCAAAAGGCGTTGCAACTCCTGAACGGACAAGCCCCGATCGCCCTTTTTTAGCAGTTGATTTCGATCAATCGTTTCGGATGGCGTATTGGTGCTGCTAGGCTTAACAGGGGTATTGCTGTCTTTGCTGAGTCCCTTGGGCAAAAAGAAGTTCATCCATTGCTCCTTGGTAGCATAAATCAAGATCACAAGAGCAATTAGTCCTAGCCCAATTAAGGGCTTTTTATATTCTTTGATGCTGCTTTTCATGCTTATTGGGTTTTAACGTCAACATCTCCATTTACCGACAATTCTTTGGCAGAATCAGTGCTATCTGTTACGAGCGTTCTGTCTTTGATGTCGTCCTGCTTAGGAGCTTGTTTTTTTTTATCTAATTCTTTTTCTAGTGCCTTAATTTTTCGGTGATAATAAAAGCTAAGCCCACCAAATAAGAGCACAACAAGGATAAGAGCAGCCCAACGCTTTTTGTGAGGAATGCCTTTTTTAGTTGTTTTTGCGGTTGCTGCAACGGTTATTTCTTCAGCCATGATTTTTTGAGTATAATTTGTTGAATAATAAAAGTGTGTTCTTTGGAGGCTCCTGTTTTTGAGATATTAGACCTTAGATTTTAGATGCTAGATCATTTGATTTTAGTCTAAAATCTAAGGTCTAAAAATGAAATGCTCTAGCATCTAAAACTAGCAGCTCCCAAAGAAGAAAAAAGCGCCTAAGTGATTTGTAAGGCATCCAAACGCTTGATAAATTGTTGGTGGGGATCATCCTGCCACGGTAAGTTCCAACAGGCGACCCAAGCCTCATTTAAGACTTTTCTTAAGGTCTTGCCATACACTTGCAAATAGCCATCGGCAACGGCTCGTATTTGAACATCTTGCAAGGCTAACAATTGAGTCAAGACCTCACAACGTCCCGTTGACCAATTGACCACATAAGCTGTATGCACCTTTTTGACCATAGCAGAAGGATTCCAATCTATATTTCCTGAATCAGTGCTAACGGTAATGGGTTTGATATTGGGATTGGCATCGCTTGGTTCATCTGTGCTTTTCTTGCCAGAGACTCTACCCAGTACAAAAATGACCAATAGAATGACGACAATTCCCCCCCCAATCCAAAGATATTTTTCATCAATTTGGGTTTGTTTTATTTTTGCCATGTTATTTAGAATTTATTGATTTAGTTTATCTTTTTTTCCACCACTAGAATCGCCATTGTCCTCAAAAAAATCAATGTCAGGATCTCTACTTGGATCCACAGTAGCACTGTGATCCACGCCCGTTTCAGGATCAATAAAAGTAAAGACCCAACCTTTCTTTTCTTGCAAATAGCGCAAGGCTTCCCATTCGGTGATTTTATCCAAATGGTCGATGGCTTCAACCCATCGTTGAACAAAGGTGTAAAGGGTTCCTGCTGGATAAGCAGCCTTGGCACCAACGTCCCAAGCATGTATTTCTATGGTGCCCCCATGATCGACAATCTTAGTTAAATACTGATCTCTGACCCAATGCCCATTCATGCCCTTATAATGATCAAGCTCAGGTCTAAAGCCAAACTCTGACCAAATCTCAAACGGTGTAGGAACAAAGGCATTGGTTGTTCCAACCAATAGATTTAACTCAATCGACTCAATCCACCAAGGCGCTTCTTTATCCCTCAAATGGGTTAAATTTAAGCCCTTATAGCCTCGGTTTAATAAGTTTTGAAGTTCAGAGCGCAAAGACTTTCCAATCGGCTCATAAGTGCCATAAATGGGAAAGGTCAAATGACGAGTGGTCGGACGGCTAACAATGTCCACACCGTTTAATTTCGCCATCATCTGATCAATTGCATGCTGAGCATCGTTGTTAAATCGAATCAAGGCATGCCCAATATTGTATTTGGCTCTAAAAATGTCCATGTATTCTTCTCTCGCTTGTAATCGCTGAGCTTCTGCTCGAATTAAATCCTGAGCTTGAGGAGAATTGTAATACAAAGGATCTTGGTCAGGTGGCGGTGTAGTCCCCCCACTATTTCCAAAGATTGCAGCAATCTGATCGGGGGTTAAGCTTGGCTTATGAGTCGAGGAATCGGTTCGCCCTGGTATTTTCTCAGAGGGAGCCGATTCTTTCTTTTCATCGTCTGCATCTTTCTTTGGGCGTACCCAAAAATAAATGCCGATTCCACCTCCAATAAGCAGGACAAACAAAAGAACAATTAAGCGGCTCGAAGGGCCTTTCTTAAGCTTTGGGGCTACTGCTGTTGTTTCCATTTTTTGTGGTATAAATGATTAAACCAATTAACAACAAAACGACCACGACACCACCGCCAATTAACAAAGGACTAGCGGGATTTTTAGGATTTGTATTGTTGTTGTTTCCTGTATTTGTAGAAGGAGTAGAACTGGAAGCACCGCCGCCATTGGCAACATTGCCAACGGAATCAATCACGTTAGCACCGCCATTAAATAATAACCCCAAACTAGCAAAAATCTTATCTACGGTTACTTTATTATCCTTGTCTGCTTCTGTATTGTTGTTATTGTTGGAATCATCGGGAGGGCTGGAATTTCCAGCTCCATTGCTAGAAGTGGAATCGTCAGGAGGACTAGAATCCCCTAATGTTTGAACCTTCCATTGGCTATCTGTTAAGCTCATTGTTTTAGATTTAGTGGCGAATGAATCAATGTTTTCTTTGGTGGTTAAATACGCTGTGTATTAAACCTTGGGCAATTTGGCGGTTTTAATAGAATGATAAGCCATTGCCAAAAACAAGATAAATAAAGAACCCATCAGCCCCAATCTTGCTACATCGTAATAGGTACAGATTTTACAACTAATCGCATCGGTTGGCGTGCTAGGCGTTGTTGGTGCATTGTCTTCTTGGGTGGTAGTGGGTTTATCAGTTGTGGTTGCCGTGGTACTTGCATCGGTTGGAGCGGTATCACTTGGCGTTGCTGTGGTGGTCGTTGTGGTGGTGGTGCTCGCATCAGGTACAGGCTTATTGCTATCGGTAGGAGTCATAGCGTTGGCATTGTCTGTACTTAGATTAGGAGCGGTTTGAATTTCGAATTGACTATTTTTCACGATCTATTTAGTTTTAATGCGATTAAATATATGATTAAGAGAAACAAGCCTAAGCCAATAGAAGCTCCCACGCCAATAATCAATCGGCGTTCACGGTCTTGCATCACATCTTTTTCCTGTTCTCGTTTCTTGCTCTCTTGCGCTTGCATCACCCCAATCATCATTGCGGCGACCTCTTTGCTGCTCATCCCATGGTTTCCAATATTAATATCGGATAGGATGTCGCCTATTTCTATATCCTCAAAACTAAAGCCTTCTGCTGCTGCTGCCATCTTTTATTGGTTTAGGGTTGGGAAAAACGCCAATACGATTCCGTATTGGCGCTCTGCTTGTTATTGTGCTTTAGGGGTGTTCTTCTAGCGAATCGGCGTAAAGGCAGTATATAAGGTGATGGTCAGCTCTTCACCCACAGGAACAGTAAACTCAATAAAGTTCATGCCGTCCAAGACTAGGCTAAGTCCTTTTTCTGTCAGATAATTGCTGTCCATGGTGCGAATCTCTGTGTTTTCATCGTTAGAAGAAGATTTTGGATAATGCAAACGCTTATCGTTGATGACCTCTCCAACATGAGAATAGGTTTTAAACCTTGGGCTATATGAATAAACATTATCATTACTGGCAAGGAAACGAGCGCCTGTAATTTGCAACAAACCATGATTGGCTAGGCGACCAATTACATTTAAGGTGTTGTCTTTAAAGGTACCGCCAATGACAGGGCTACCTTTGACGACTTGAGCTCCATCAAAGATTTCCAAACCAAGATCCGACATGCCCAAACAAACTTTGGCTTCAGCATCGGTTGC
The DNA here is from genome assembly GCF_026000115.1 of Aureispira anguillae. GTDB lineage: Bacteria > Bacteroidota > Bacteroidia > Chitinophagales > Saprospiraceae > Aureispira > Aureispira anguillae. Next base: position 1,935,887 of record NZ_AP026867.1, on the reverse strand, counting down.
CGTTTCGATAATGACTTCAATTTGGCTGTACTCCACCTTGTCGCTGTTTTCTTTGTTGCTCGCTCTAGGCGTAATGGCTTTTACATTGTAGCAATCGCCCATGGACATGCTCTTGTCAATGATAGCGGTTCCTTTTTGCACGGCTTGTTCTACGACAGCAGCTAATTTGTATTGTGGTTGGTTTTCGACAGGCTCAAAAGAACGCTCTCCATTGATTTCTACCCATGGAGAAGGTAAATAATACTGGTTGCCTACAGGAAAAAATACTCTAACTTTCATAAGAGAAGGAATTTTGTTGGTTTGAATGATAAGGTTGTTAATAAAATGTAAGTATAGGATAAACCTCTACTTAGGAAGCTTGGAACTTTCGTTTAAGAAAGCGGTAAAATTGCTGTATCTTACGATAAACAGCGGAAAAAAAACGGCAAATTCTAGGCTGATTGACAATGAATAAAAAGACAATGCTAATCAACATAAAGAGGCATTTAAAAACATCTAAAATCACTAAGATTTCTTGTTGATGTTCGACCAGTTGGTAAAGCCTTAACAGTTCGTTGGCTTGTCGTTCTACGCCGTTTTTGTGCAAGGCTAAGAGCAAACTATCCATGCCATCGCTCAAATTGTAGATTCCAACGTTAAACAATCCAACCAACCAAGTAAAAAGGGCTTTGCTTATTTCTTTCATCCGTTTGTTTTTAGCACACGATGATAAATAACCATTAAGAGTAGCACTCCTGTTAGGGTCATACCCAAACTCAAAGGATCTACAAAAAATCGGATTCTTACATCGTGCTCAGATTCATCAGGTAATAAATTGATTTTGTCCATTAATGTCAATGGTTTTTGGTTTAGTGTTACATTCTAAAAGTGTTTTAAGGTTTAGCTTTCTTTCTTGTTTTTTGTTATTTTCGTCTACACAAAGATGCAGCAAAAAAGGCTAGGAATCCCAATTCTAAAGCCGCTTTAAGGGCATTTAGTGGCGTACTTTTTAGTATTTTTGAATTGTTTTTTGAATGCTAGAAAAGGGCGCTAAATCAGGTGTTTATTGATGCCTAGCAGGTGGGCTAAAAAAAATTACGCACAAAATTACGCCTTTTCTTCTTTTTAGCTCCTTTTGGGGGAAATTGGACGAGTTTAATCCCCAAATTCACCGAATGAATGTTCTGCAATAGATCGTAATCATAGCCCAGCGCCCAGCCTTTTGCGCTAACAAATTGCAACCCCAAACAAACGCTATTAAACTGATTAATACTAGCACCCACGCTACCCGTTAGCAGCAAAGAGCTAACAGGAAGGGGAACAGGTTTTGTAATTTCTACAGTTTTAGTGATCTGTTTGGGAATCTTAAGCCGATAATCCAAACTATTTTTAAGCAGCTCTCCATTTACAATAGAACTATAATAAAGCGTTAGATTTTCATCTTCTAAGCTGTCCTGATAAATATGAGCTGGACGATGTTTACTAGTATCAATTAGCGCTTTATGAACAATATTTTTAGTACTATCTATATAAATAATGGTTGGAGCTGGTATCTGTTGTTGTGGAAGCTTGACAATAACAGGTGGTGGCAAAATGGTATCCATTTTAACCAAAGTATCAACCCTATAAATGGGCTGCTCATTCTTGGTTCCTTGTCGGCATTCCTGCAAAAAAAGGCTATAACCAATCAGTAATAAAAGGGCTATAAATTGAACATTATCTTTATTAAATCTCATACGTTAAGCGACTAAATCTCCGTGTTCTAAAATGTTTTGAATCAAATCAACGATATACCAAGCGATCCTATCCCTGCCTTTTTGTGTCAACAAATAGGTTTTGCATTCCTGCTCGTTGTCCATAAAGAAATTCTCCAGGAGAATGGCAGGCATGAACGAGTAACGCAAGACATAAAAATTCTTGCGTTTGATGCCTCGATACTTGCTTTCTGGAAAATGCTGTGAGAATAGATCCCTAGCCCAAGTGGCATAGTATACTCTTTTTACTGGACTGTTTGGCAATAAAGACTCCAGCTCCGCTTCCTCCTCCTGCATCCGCATGAATAGAAATCAAAAAGGTTTTGCCCTTGTATTGCTCGTGGATGGCATTGGCTCGCCGAATACGTTCCTTGAGAGAAATGTCCTTGTTTTCAGGCACCAAATCGTAATAAGGAATTCCTTTAGCGGTCAACAGCTCAGCAACCCTTGCTTTGATGGCACGGTTAAATTCACCCTCATAAATAGTGGTGCCGTCCTTAAATTGGTATTGCTTGCCCAAGGTTTGATAATTGCCTCCAATCATTCCCCCGTGCCCATTGTCTAAAATAACCATCATTTTGAATTGGTTTTAGGTTGGTTTTCAGAATCGCTTTTGTGTTCGCCTTGGCTAAACCTACTTTGTGTTTGATAGGCAACCAAAATGCGTTGATGTTGATGTTTTCGGTAAAATTGATACTTGATCAAGGTCTTCGCTTGATGGTTGTTTTTTGGCTTAAATTTACCTTTTAAAGCCTGCTCAATACTGCCTTTTTTGAGATTGGACAGAATGACTTCAAAGGTGCAACGTTCAAAGGATAAGTGGGACAATACGCCGCCTTTTTGGTAGAGCCTAGAAATACCCTTGTAGATATTTTTAGACGCACCAATGTAAATTACTTGATCGTTAAAACGAATGAGATAAATGCCTTTTACGGAGCGGTATCGCCCCAATTGCTTTTTAGGGAATGGAGGTTGAACGGTCAAAATAGCTTCTTGACGGTTCATAATAAACTTTTTCGTTGTGGATAAAACTTTTACAATGCTCTTGTAGCGTAAATGGTGCAGGATATTAAAATGCTCTGCTCTCTTTTTACTATTTTTGTTATAAGTCGTAAGTCGTATGTTTAGTCCTTGTAAATACAGGACTTACGACTTATAACTTTCTTCTAAAAAATAGTAAAAAGCCGCCCATTCTGTTAGATGAGTCTTCAATTTTTCAAAGAATCACTTTCCTATATTTTAATATTAGCAAAAAAATGATCTATATCAATACGTTTTAGCTTTTTTTCAAGTTGTTGAAAGTATTCTAATTGATAATTTTTGTCATAACGCACCAAAATAGCTCCTCCGTGTTCTAAACTTTGAGCGACCTGAACACTAATGGTTTGATGTCCCACTTTGGCTAAGACTGCTTTTTTAGCGATTTCAGGCAAGCGCCCCAATTGATGCTCAAACAAACCGCTGATTTCTTCGCCTGCGTCAAAATCGTACAACAATTTCTTTTGAGGGGTGAAAATCTGCCCAATCGCTTGTCCCTTTTTAGCGGATAATTTTAAGACCAATTCAAAGGGATTTAATTGTTTGCTGTCCGCAATAGAAGTCAAGAGCTGTTCAATGACCTTTTCTAAATCTTTCTTTAACTGTGGTTTTTGCTGTTCTAATAATAATTCTAATAGCATTGATTTTATTTTTTATGAATGATAATAGGTTTTACCTTTTTAGGATTTAATCGTGGTTTGGCTCGTTTCACCACCAGTTGCCCTGAATCCATAATTAAGGTACAATGGCTGTAAACAGGAGCCGTGCGCAAGATTTTAAAAGCTTGCATGACTTCTGGAAAGTGTGGAATGATTCTTTGTTTTTTACTAGGTGGTGCCACATTGTTTTTAAAGAATCTTGCTAAAGTCAAGGCTCCCCATGCACCATTGGGGAACATGTTCGGATCGTGAAACACCAAGGCAAACCAAATTCCTACGTGCTTAGCACGATAAAAACAGGCTTTTTGAGCTTGGGTCAATTGAGCGGAGAAAACATTGGTGGCATCGTCTATGATAAAAAACAAACCTTTGTAGCCCTTTTTTGAGAGCGCCTTATACAATAATTGCTCGGTTAGCTTTTCATCCGCCATCATGGCTTTGACTTTTTTGCCTTTGAACTTTTTCATAAAATGTTTCTCAAACAAATAGTCCCTTCCTTTGTAACTAAAATAGAGCTTCTTGCTTTTGGAATCCGAATGCAGTTCAATTTCAATAAAGCCTCTCCAGTCTTTTTCATGTCCCGAATTGTACACAAAAATAGTCTCTCGTCCACAACGCTTCACAAACTGTTGTAGATCGTAGGTTTTTCCTGAATGTGGTTTACCAAAATAGGCTAAAAAAAATGGATGGTTGCTCATGCTTATTCCCCGTATAAAAGTTCTCGAATCTTTGTATTATCATAGCCCTGATCTAACATTTTTTGGATCGCAGGACTTGGTTTTTCATCGGCAACACTCGTACGGCAAAATTGCCCTTTGGGCGTTCGATTATAACAACCCGTTTCTTTGTGTACACTAAACGTTCTACGGTTTTCTTTATATTCCTTGAGCTGGCTGTAATCTTCTGAATCGCTCTGTGTTTCTGCTTCGACCACTTCCTCTTCGATCTCTTCTCCAGCCGCCTTTCTTTTTTGCAGGCGCTTGGCTTGTAAGCGATGAAAATAAGCCGCTCCAAGTGTGGGCATTCCCCAAAGTGCCAAAGCGATTAAAAGCGTTCCCATTGGCGTGGGAGCCTTGACCTCCGTACTGTTGAAATAGTTGATAAAGGCATTCAGCAAAGCTTTGTTCAAACGTTTATCACTGGTATAATTAGCGGCAGGCTGTCCACTAATAGCACTACAGATCATGGCTTTGGAATCGTCTAATTTTTCCATAACTAGATCACCCAAAGTTCGTAGGGTTTCCAAGTTTTTCACGCTATCACCTGTCACCTCACTAATCAGCTCATCAATGGGCTTATCTTCTCCTCCTTCAGGAATGGACTGATCTAAAACATCTTCCTCCTCGTCCTCCTCTTCGTCCTCATTTGGGAACTCCCAATCTTCGGTTTCCTCCTCTTCACCCTCCGTTTCAAACGCCAAATCTTCTTCGATTTCTTCCTCCTCTTCGGGGGCATAATCATCGCTGATTCCTTCGCCATTTTCTACGGTAGGTTCTACGTTCATTTTTTCCGCATTTTCTACGTGCTGCCCACGTTCATTTTCTATAAATTCAGATTCCGTTTTTTCTGCGTTTTTACGTTCAAAAACGCATTTTTTAGCATTTTCTAATCCATTTTCTGAATCATTTTCTAAAGCGTTTTCTAACTCATTTTCTGAGGCATTTTCTGAGGGGTTGATAAACGCATCTAAAATGGGGTTTTTGTCTTCCTCTTTTTGGGACATAGTTTACAAGTTTTTTAAAGCTTGATACAATGATTTTAATTCTGAAATATGCGTAACCGTAGCGGCATAAATAGACGTTTTATGAAGATCATTAAAGGAACCATTTAATGCCTCTAGGTCGTCATCCTGAAAGATGCCATCCATCATTAAAGCATATTCGTCTTGCCCCAATTTGTTTAAATGCTCCTGGACCAAAGCCAATACTTCTTTTTTGTCCACGGGATGCGGTAAATCTTGTTGATGTTCGCCCTGTTCGACTTTGGTGGGCGCTGGCTTGGAATCGCTCTTATTGGTGGCTACGACTCGTAAATTAACGGCTTTAGACAGTTGTAAAGGGCTTCCGTCCAAAGTGATGACAGCTCCTTTTTTGAGTTTGATTAATTTGCTATACATGGTTGAATTAATTTAGATAAATTAACGATTAATTTGTTGACTCTTTTTGGCTATTTTTCTGCGTTTTCTACGCTTTTTTACGGCTTTTTTGCGTTGTTGCTGTTGGTTGGTTGTATCTCTTAATCGGGTTGTTTTTTGAATGCTTTTTACGGGCTGTTTTTCTATGGATAAGGGCACTGTTTTTTCCTGCTCCATTCCATCCAATGCCCAAAACTCATTTTCGTCTAAATAGACAATTTCTTCTTTTTGAATTGCTGTTGAAGGAGCTGGACTAGGGCCTAAAAAATAAAGTAGCCCTCCAATTAGAATTAAGCTCAATATTAAAATCATGGTTTTTTATTTTTTATGTAATCAATTGGTTTTAGATAAAGTTAGAGCATGTCTTTAGCATTGAAAAGAATTCAGATTACAGGGGTCGAATTTAATGGCGTATTTTTTTGACTTTCTTTGATGACATAAAAAAAGCTGCTCAAAAATGAACAGCTTCTTTTAATATTTAGATGGAGAGCAGGTTTAAAAATGTTTTCTCATTTGGATCAATAACTTGTCAAAAATAGGCACCACCACTTTTATTTCAAGAACATTACCTTGGAGTTGCTTTTTCATACGTTACTTTTTTAGAATAAAAAAAATATACCTGTAAAAGTATTGTATGGGATTGGAAAGTTTAGGTGCTGAGTGAGGCGTATATTTGGGGGGGGATTAATAATTTACTTTCTGATAAATAGACAGTCTGATACAGGGGTTGTATCTTGGGAAGATATATTACAATTATTAATAACCCTTTCTCTAATTGAGAACAAAAAAAAATTACATGAAACCATTGTTTATTTTTGTTTTTTATTTGTCCGCTTTAAATTATTTATGCGCACAAAGTGTATCTAATGAAATTACTATAAAAGGAAAAAATGGCACACATTACCTTATAGAGGAGAATAAAATAATTCGGCTAAATTCAAATTCAATTAAAATATTTAATCAAGAAAACTTAATGCTTATAAGAGAAATTCCATTAAGTTCTCTTCCTAAGAATTGGATACCAATTGAATTAATTAAGTTTCAAGAAAAAATTTTATTATTCTATAAATCAACGCCAGCTAACAATAAGTTTAGTGGTTATTATCATCTTTATTGTCAAGAAATTGATATAGAAAATGAAAAATTAATTACTTCAGGAAGGCTAATCACGGGGTTAGCACAAGAATTTTTAAGCGGAATTATAAATGAGCATAAAAATGTGTATTTTCCTAGGGCTTCTTCTATGTTTAATTATCCATATGTTGAAATAAATATATCTCAAGATTCTAGCAAACTAATTGTTTCTAATATCGGGCTTCATGGATTGGTTTTTAATCCCAAAATGGAACCTATCTTAAAATATGCGATTGCCGACTTTTCTGATAAAAAAAATCTTATACCAATTTCAGAACTAGTTGATAATCATGGAAACTATCATGCTATTGCTAAATTGTTCGAATTTGAGGATGAATTTAATTACTCTTCTGGTGAAAATTTTTCTAAATATGAAGATGAATACAATTTGGTTTACCTGCACTCGAAAGTGGATGGAAAAACCATGATGAAGGAAATAGATAAACTAGAAGGAAATCAAATAACGTGTGCAACACTAAAAGAGCTAAGTAATGGTGAAATAGTTTGTGTAGGGGCTTATGGAGATAATGAAACGAAATCAGGGCTAGAACACGGTCTTTATTGCTTTTATATTTCTAAAATGAATGATTTAGTAAAAATTCCATTTACTCATGATGAATTTAGAGAAGATGATATATTAGAAAAGGAAAATAAAATTAAAGCATTATTAAATTCTATAAATCTATTTGAAACAGAAGAAAAAGAAATTTTAGCAATTGGAGAAAGAATTGCGGCTCCTAAAGGATTTAATTTTGGCGACTATATTAGTTATCAAGATATTATTATGGTTAATCTTGATAAGGAATTGAAAAAAAAATGGCTTCATAGATTGCCGAAAAATGTAACTTACGGGATGAAAGACTATGGAGGAGGATCATATAAATACAGCTATCTTAAAGGTTCTCACTATCTATTTTTTTTAGACAATAAAAATAATATATATAAAGATATTACAGAGAAACCTAGCCGATGCCAATCAAGTAAAAATGGTAATTTAGTAGCTTATCGTATTAAGGAATCAGGAAGAGTAAAAAAAATAGTTCTGTATGAAAATTTTATGAGTACTACAGGTTTTCAAACTCGTACGATTAGATCAATTTCAGATAATGAAATTATATTTGATAATTGTTTGAATAACAATAAGTCTATACTGATTAAATTATTACTTTGATGAATATATTATTCAATAAAGTAAGATTGACAATCTAAAGTTATTTTTGATATATCTCCAAAAAGAAAAGACCTTGCACGTATTCCCATTCGTGCAAGGTCTAAATCACCCCAATTAAAACCCAAATTTATCTTAGTGGAATTTTAGCGGAGTTAAAGATAAGGATTCACATGTATTCCCATTCATGTGAACCCTAAATCACCCCAATTAAAACCCAAATTTATCTTAGTGGAATTTTAGCGGAGTTAAAGATAAGGATTCACATGTATTCCCATTCATGTGAACCCTAAATCACCCCAATTAAAACCCAAATTTATTCTTATTTGTTGTTATCACTTTTGATACACTTACTATATTTGCCAAATCAATGCCAAGAAAAGGTAAGTGTTAAAAATGAATCTAGTACATATTTAAATAAAACATAAACTGTTCTATTTTGAAAATGAAACCTAAAATGAAAAGATAAATAGGGGGCTTATCTAAAAATGCTTTCTCATTTGGATCAATAACTTGTCAAAAAGCGGTACGACCGTTTTTATTTCCGAAAGGAGCATATATTGAGCGGTGTGGTACTTGGTTTTAGTTAGAAAGACATTTTTAATCTTCAATTCCTTTAGTTTATAAGAAATGTACTGTTCAAATAAACGAGCAAAAATCTCATTTCTACTTAGAAAATAATCCAAATAACGATCAGGAAGCAGCTCCTTAATACGTCTCACATAAGCAGACTCAGAGCGTTTGCTGCTATCCCAATACGCCTTTTCTAAAATGGACTCCATCAAATAGCGCATGGGGTACTTGTTTTTATCGTATTGAATCCGTGTAGGGTCAGTAGAATGCCCATCCGATAAAGCATAAACTTTAGCGGTTGTTTCTACTCTGGAACCAAAGAAGTAATCCAAGAAATGCCCATACTCATGCGCAAAAGAACCCACTCCACCCGAAATAACAAAACGGGTTGGTTTGGTGTATGGCTCATCAAAACGGTGCGCTTCCTTGTAACGAGTCATGTTGATGATGTGCGACCATGGCTCATAATGCGCTTTAGCTCCTTTTTTGCCCCTTGCCCCAAAAGCAACGCCTAAATGTTTGTCTAAGCCTAAATTATTGCCTTTAAAGCGCAGTACTCGATTGAGATCAAATAAACAAACGGCTAGAGCTGCTAAATAGTTAAAGCGATCCTCATGGGTAACCCAGTTGCCAAATTGATACCCTTTGAGTTTAAAAAATTCCGATACATCTCGTACATCTTTGATCTTTTTCAAATCATTACTGGCATCGCCTTTTCTGAATTCTTGGTAAACTTTTTTAAAGCCTTGGTCTTGCCACCATTGCTCTGCCTTTGAACCGCCCTCAGGACGTAAGGTATCTATAATTTTCATGAGCGCTTGCGGTTTGATTTTGTTTTAGAATTTGATTTGGGCTTACGGAGCTTTTTTTGATGCTCTTCGTTTAATAAGAAATCAGGGACAGCCATGCCCACGACTTCTTCTCCTGGTCTTAGTTTAGCTCTCGTTTTTTTTAGCTTTTTCATGTGGATTAGAATTTTGTCAATAAATGTAAAAGCCCTAAAATAAAGCATTGTAAGGCTATATGCAAGCAAATAAAAAACGCCACTAGAAACTAATGGCGTATTTTTTTGACTTTTTTTATTTTGCTTGTTTTTTTCAAAAAATAGCGACTGGAAGTGTTTTATAAAAAAGAGAACTAAAAAGAAATTTATTTCGTTTGCATAGATACCGATTAACTTTCAATCTCCTCTAATCCTATGAAAATAATATTTATAAAACAAGCTTTCTTTCTAGAAGCTTTATTGGCTATATTTTGTTCTTTTGGAGTTAGTTCTATCTATGAATTACCCGTACCAGCTAAACGAGAATTATTAAACAAAAGAGCTGAAGTGAATTTTATAAACTATACATCAAAGTTTATTGAAGTTCACTTATTGGATGAAGAGGAAATTATATATATCAGTTCTTTTGTAAGAGAAATAGTTGATGTTCCTAAATTAAAGCAACTCCAATTAGGGGATAAAATTTCTTATTCTCGTAGAAAAAAAATCCAAGGAAGTAATATTGTTCGATTTCTTTCAAAACGAGTACATCCATTGGCATTATCTTCTAATAAAAATGGGATTATCATAGATTTTAATACCTATGTGGAATACCAATATTCTTGGTTTAGAATTAGTTTATTGATAGGTGTTGCTATTATCAGTTTAATGATTTGCATTTCTATAATTTATAGCTGGTTCCTAGCTCTATTGCTATTGTTGTTTCCTGTAAAGTTTTTACATGTAAAAAACTATTTGCTCATACAACACAAAATAAAAAGGAAGATACCTTAAGGTCATAGGCAATAATAAAAAACGCCATTAGTTTCTAGTGGCGTTTTTTTTGACTTTTTTTATTACTTTAACAAAAAGTGATATTCATTCTTTATAAAAAACATAATGGGAGGACCAACATCATCAATACTATTGAAAGCTATTCCAACAAAATTGGTATGGAACGAAATTAACTCAATAGTTAATAATATCTCGAAAAAGGTTGAAGGGAGTAGTTTTTGGGTAAAATCCACTTATCCTATAAATGGTAAGATCATTACAACAGATGAAAATCGACCTTTTTATATTGAAAGCAATGAAATTAATACTGATTATTCTGTAAATGAAATATCTCAAATAAGCGATTTATTGAATATTAAACCAAGGTATTGTTTAGATGTTGGTGCAATGTGTAGTAAGACGATAGATCACCAAATATTAGGGGAGTTAACCTTATTTATCGCTGATAAATTTGATGGTATAATTGATTTTGGAGGAGCACTCTCGCCTTACTATTTATTGCCAAATCATTTATCTAAAGAAGATGTCAATTGGTCAGAAATAAAACCATATTTTGAAACTATGGCTAAGGATATAAAAGGAAAAATCTATTCTATTAACTATAAAACTTCTTTAGATAAGGATTGGGTATTTCATATTTGTGATGTTGATTTTATGAGAAGCTGGTTAAAAAATAAGCACTTTTATATGATTAAATAAAGCTATCATCATTCCTCTTTCAAGTTATTCACAAACTTTTTTAAAGCAATCACATACGATTCCTTTTCTTTTTCCTGCTGCTGCATCAGCTCTTCGTATAGCTCTTCATTAAATAAATCCCTTATTGCTTGCTCACACATCATTTGAAGAATCTCAGGCTTTACCGCATCCAGCTCCACTTGCCCTAAACCTGTCCAATTCTTTGCCCTTGAATCTGTCTTTTTGGTTGGAGCTGGGGGCAATTGCATTTCTAAAACCTGCTCCTCCATCAATGCGACTCGTTGAACTGCGACATCTACCCCAAAATCATACAAGCTCTCTTGAATACTTCTCGGTATATCTTCCCCACTAGCATCATAATCTCCAAAATATAAAATGACCGCTTTTTTATCTTGATCCATAGCATTTCTAAAACGATCTGTTGCCTCATTCAAAAAGGTTAAAGAAGGATAACCTTTGCAGGGTGCCAAGGCTACTTCATGATTTCTACAAGGAGCTTGAAAGACTCCTTGTAGGGCTTTCTTTTCAATCCACACCTCAATAAAATACGGTTGGTTTTCCCAACGATTTTTATGATAGTTTTCCATTATATATTCAATGGTGCCCTGTGCTCGTTCCACTTCATTATCCAAAATCGTTTCATCAATAATGGTCATTCCTAAAACAGAGCGGTCATGGTCGCTAAAGGTTTCAAAAGAAACCAAGCCCTCCCATCGTGCCTTTTTCATGGCTGCGACGACTCGCTTATAATGTTGTATGGTATTGGTCATACCTAAGGCGACTAATTGATAGTGCAATCCTCTTAAGGTTAAAATGCCATCGTCATAATTAGAGATAATATCCAAAGAATTATTGATGATCCATTGGCGAGTATATTGGTCTTTTGCTCTTGTTGCCATTGCTTGTTTTTTTAGTTGATTTAATCCATTTTACTTCCAAAGTGAAAATTTAACTTTGGAAGTACTTCCTTTATTTATCGGTGTTTCAGCATTTTTAATCACTTCCAAAGTAACGAAAATTTACTTCGGTCACTTTGGAAGTGGAAGTCTTCACTTTAGAAATTTTTCTTATTTGTTTTTATTCTTTTTCTTGGCTCTTGCACTTTCAAAACAAACTCGATTGCAATACTTATGATTGTGGGTTTTATGAACAAAAGGCGTATTACATTCAGGACAAATTCGAGTATAATCCTTCTTAACCTTTTCGGTTTCGGTCACGTGATCTTCCTGCTCGTAATCCTTAAAACTAACTTTCTTGGTTGCTCTAACACCAATCGTTTCCACCTCTAAAACCTTCGCTTCTTCAGCAGGAATTTCCTTGTCCACTTTCGGCATATTTTCAGAATCACTAGAAGGGGAGCTGTTCTCCTTCGCCTTTTGTCTTTCCTTTTCACATTCGGTATAATACCACCAAGAAAAGCAGAGCGAAAAGAGAAACAAAATCTCAAAACCAATGGCTGCAATAACGAGCTGTTCTCCTAACTCCATTCGCTCTTTTTCAATCGCCACTTTTGCCGCTTTATTTTGCAATAGGGTAGCTGTTTGAGCGGCTTCATTTTTTTTGTCTAATACTTGAAGCGCAGAATCTTTTTTATGTTCTGTCAGTGCAATCCTTTCATTAATGCGCATGACCTCTTCGGAATCTTCGGTGCGAATTCTACCATGATACAAGCGAGTTTGAATATAATTTTCTCGTTCTTTGGTCAAGGTTTCAATTTTAGTATCGTAGGTTGCCTTGACTGCTTCGGCTTCTTTTTCTTCAGGGAGCAGCTCCATGGCATCAGCAATAAAAAGACTGGGCAAGATCTTGGCACCTTCAATGGAAATGTAAATGCTGGTGCCCACCATCAACAAGGCTAAAAAGGTAGGGAATTTTTCAACCTCTTTGTATTGGTTTAAACTCTTCATTACATCGTTGGTGGCTTCTCGTTTAACCACTTCAATCATGCTAACCAAGGCAGCGGAAAAGATTACCCGAATTAGCATTGGCGAGCTTTCAAATAAGTAGGAGAGCATCACAAAAGCAGTTCCCATGCTTGCGAGCTGAGCAATGCCGCTCATGCCGATAAAGGCGGTATTTGCCAAGGCAAACCGCTCAGAAAAACGCTTGTGTTTAAATTTTCCGTCTAAGGTTTTGTCTAGTCTATCCCGAAATACAATGCGGTTGATCTTTTTTCGCATTTCTGCGTAGGGATTTTTTGTGAAAGTTGTCATATCTTTGTCTTTTAATTCTTTTGAATAGGAGCGGCTTATTATCCCTAAGCAGCTCCTTTTTTTAATTGGTAAATGCGCTTCTAATCTTGTTTAATTTTTGGATAAAGCGTTTGATTCGAATGGCTTCCTTTAAACAAAATAGGTTTAGCAGAATGGATTTACATCGAGGATCGTTTAATAGCTTAATTCGGTTTAAACCAACTGGCCAAACTGCTGCCCAGCCAGTTTTCCTTCTGATCCTTTTAGCTAATAAACTATCGTACATCCTCTTTTTTCTTAGCAATTGACGAATAGACATTCTTAAAAAGAGTGCAAGTCGTTCTGCTTCTTCTAAGGTGTTAATTTGTTTTTTATAGTACATTTTAATCGTGTTTGGAGTCAGATTCTTTATTGTCAAGTAGTAAATAAATATCTAAGGGCGTTGATTCTACCCAGTTTTTAAAATGTAGGAAATTGATAAAATAAGTCACTGTTACAAAGGAATAGAGCAGCCCCCAAAGGCAGCAAAAAAGCAGCCCCAAGCAAAAAATTACAATTATTCCATACTGGTAAATTAAATAGATGCCTAAGAGCGTTGTGATCCAGATGAGGAACGCAGAATGGCCCATCTTTATAAATTGTTTGTTGGTCATTTCTATTGTCTTTTAAATGCGGTTATAATAAGCTCAATCCTTGATTGGGTTGATTGATGTCGTGTTGGTGAAATTGGTCTAAAATGGGTTGTAAATAGGCTAAATAAAAGGGTTCAAAATCCTTGTCTACTTCTTCAGCTACCGCTTGGATGCTGTGCTCTAAACCGTATTTTTCAGAGGGGCTAAGTTGCAGGCTTATTTTGCTTTTCATGGGTTTGCCACTTCGTTCTAGGCGTTGAATCAGTTTTGAAATTTTGATGAACGCTTGTAAGAGCGTAGCTTGTATTAATTTTTCAATCGTGCTTTGCGCTTTAGTTTCAATTAGATATTGACCTAACCAGTAATGGAATTTATGCCAATGGGAGCGCTGTAATTGTAAGGGGATCTTATCTTGAATTAGGACGGAATGTTGTCGATAATAATCCATTACATCAAAAATCTTCCTTGGTAACGGTTAATCAATTTTTTCTCCTGGTAAATATCAATTCTCAGCACGTCCTTATTCCAGTATTTTGTCACCTCATTAAGATCATAAACCCGTTTACTGATGCCCTTTTGGCTGCCATGGCGGTTTTTGTATTGTTGGGTAGGAATGATGTACAAGGAGTAGGAAGTAAGTTGTTTTTTGTAGTCCTTTAGATCCAATCGCTGTAGTCCTGTTTTGGGATGGTAATAATGATAAATATTCCCTGTTTTAACTTGCTTAAGTACCGCCCAAGACCATTTTCCTTCTACGCTTGCCAAATACCGTTCAATCTTCTTTAAATCCTTGCCAAAGTCGCTTATTTTAAAACCATTGGGCTTGCTGTTGTTTTTAAATTTTATCTGCAAATAAGCAACTGAGGGCGCTTTGTACTTTCTCTTTTTAGTTCTTGCCATTTCTTTGGCGTTGGAGGTGTTCATCGTTGAGCAGTGGTTTAAATTTTTGTATGAATAAATCGCCTAAGGCTTTCATTTTATCTTCGTTCAAATAAGGATTATCTTTCAAGCTTTGATACCAGTGGTTGTAATGCTGAGCAATGTCTTTGTAGACTACCTTTGCGCCTTCCTGCTCCATTTGTTCAATGGCGCTGCTGTACCGCTTGTTGATCCATTGCACTTGCTGAAAATAGGCTTTAGCCGTTTTGTTTTTATCAAAATAATTGGCTTGTATTCGATCCCAATCGTCCATGGAATAATTCAGAGCCTTGACCGCAGCCGTTGAGCTGAGATAATCGACTGGATAATACAGTGGATAGCCGTATTTGTCGGCGTGTTTTTGTTGTTTGATGATGGCATGAGAAACGATCTCAATGGCAGAGCGCTCCTCATGGGGGAGTCCTGCTGCAAAGTTCTTAAGCAACTTGGTTTGTTGCCTGCTGGCCAAATAAGCAGGATTTTCACGGAACGACTGGATTTTAGCTTGCCGATAAGCCGTTACATGCTCCGCTGCTAGATCCAACAGCTCGCCAAGCATCAATTTACAATCCGTGTTGGTTTGCTCGTTGTAGACTTGGTTTTGATAGAGGTTGTAACGCATCAAATCCCACAATTTTGCGCAAACATGCTCCTTTTTAGACGCTTTTCGGGGCGTAATCTTTGGAGAATCGGAGGAAATAGACTTGCTTCCTTGTCCTTCACCCGATTTCTGAGCATTAAGCGCCGCAATAGTTGGAGAATCAACTGGCATTAACTTGCTTCCTTGTCCTCCATCTTGAATATTGGATGGTTTAAGCTTGGCGACAGCCAAAGCCGCTTTATTCACAACCAAAGGACTATTAATGATTGATTCTAGTTCTTTATCTTTATATAGTAAAGAACTTTGTTCGTACTGCGGTAAAGTTTCCCCTTTAACGTCAAAAAAAGAGGGGGTATCAGAGGCCCCAGAACCCTCATAGCAAGGCTTTATACACAAGACCTGAGGGCTTATCCACAATTGGATTTTTCCTCGTCCCTTGGGGCTTTGTTCGTCTGGATAAGGATTTCTTAAACCAGTATGTACATGGTTGATCTTTTCGGTAATGATGCCAATGTCCATGAGCTTCTTAATTTGGTTGTAGACAGTCTTTTTATTGGGCGATAGTACTCGATGCTTCGCCGTGTCGTTTAAGAGCGTGATAAGGCTAGGAATGGTCGTAAAACAGCAATACTCTCCATGCATGCGACATTCCTCATACAAGCCATCTTGATGCTTCTTTAAATTCTCCATGGTGGGGGCAACGCTGCGAATGATCGCATGAAACAGATCAAAGGTATAGGGCGTTACACCGCCCCGTTTTCCTGCCTTTTTGCGCTTGGCTTGATAAGCCGCCATCATATCTTTTCCTGCCTTCTGAGTCGCCTTTTTATCAATCATTTCATAAAAGCTAGGACTCAGGGAACTATTTTTAACCTCAGGGTGTATGTTAGATTGAGTTTGCATTCTTATTGTAAACCTTGTGTGTTTTTATAGATTAGATAGTATGTTAAAGAGGGGGTTGCTCCCAAACCCCTCTTTTAAAAAATCGGCATATAGTCGCCGTAACTTGCAAACGATTGTTTGCTTCCTCGTGACTAGAAAGGGAATCGAACCCTTTTTGCATCCAATCCAGTTCGTTTTAAAATGGAGCTGCATTCTGCCAACGCAAAACACAGCTCTTCACAATTATAAACCCCTAATCTTTATTTTCTTTCAGATAATGGTAAGCCAGCTTAACCCGAACATGGCGCTCAATATCTATGTTCATTCCTGCCGCTAAATCTAAGAGCCGAATAATGGCACCAGCAATTTTATCCTCGAACGTATGTTGAATGTAGTGTTCAAAAGCTTCTTTGGGGCTATAAATACCTGCATCGTACAAATCCCAATTGGCAGGCGTACTTTCTTGGTAAGCCTCCATCGCTCCGCTCAGCTCTGCGGTAACACCCATTAACAGTTCCCCGATATTGCGCTCTTTGTTCCAAAATCCCTTGACTTGATTTAGGGCATGAATTTTCTGTGCTAAAACGGTTAAATTCCTAGAGGGAGCAGCGGAGGAGCTTGGCTTTTTTGCCTTGCTTTCTTCCTTCATGGTCAACAATAAATTCAACCCCATCTTTAACACCTCCATCCATTCTGCAAAGCGTGGCTTTTGGGGGGCGGCTTCTTTAGGCTCTTTTACTTTTCTCTTTTTTAGGAAGCCTTTTTTGTACTTCAAGCCCAATTCCTTGCGGTTTTCCTTGTTGTTGGGCACGATCTTTCTGCCTCCTTCCACACCAATCGCTAAAGCGTCTACTGCTGATTTTTTAAGATAGATTAGCTCTTTGTCGTTGTCGTAATAATCCTTGGTGATATAAGCTTTGTTTAGATCCGTATCCGCAGGTAATACCCCGTTAATTTCGGCTTCTGTTGCAAAACACAAAGCGTTTTCTTCTTTGGGCGTATTGATGACCACAAGGATATAAAATTCGTATTGTTCCATTTTTGTTTTATGATCGTTTTAAAAGGTGATTTAAATATTTAGTTTTAGCACTTTGTCGGCTATGATTCGGCGGTTTCGCTTAACCTCTTTTTGAAGTTGAAAGATTTCTTCATTAAGTATCTCATTCTCTTCTTTTAGATTCTTAACCTCTTCCTTTGTCTTGTTTTGTTGAATGATGATGGTTGCAATATCATAGGCATTCCAGATAAGCAGAAAGGTAAAAGCAGTAAAGAACCAATAGAATGGGGTCAGTTTTTTTTTCGATTTAATGCTGTTTGAATTCATTGTTTGTTGTTTATAGCGGTGTACGCTGGGCAATTAAAACGGTGATTATTGAGGTGGGAAACGCTGCGCTATACGATTTGAAATTCTGCGGTTAAATATTGCCTGATCAATCGCTTTGAGTTCTGCTTTGATGGCTTTGTTTTGAGCCTTGACCGCTTGAATTTCTACCCTGACCGCTCGCACTTCTTCCTTGATGCTATTGGTAAACGAAGCACTCACTTCATAGCTCAGTATAAAAGTGACGACCAGTAAGAGCGTTCCTCCAAAGAGAAGCCATTTTGTTATTCTGTTCATAATATTGGTTTGATTTTTAGCGTTCTTTTATAGCTCCTGTGGGTATTAAACTTTCTTACTTTCTTATGAAGGTTTGAGTTGTAAGTCGTATGTCCTGTATTTACAGGAACGAAGCATACGACTTACTACTTATAACCTTTTTTCTAAAGAAAGTAGTTGAACGTTTACCCTCTGTTAGGGTTTGTCACAGGATCTATCAAAGAACAATTCATTAAAAATGGTATAGAACTCAATCAAAACTATCCGCATCTTTTAAATTATCATCTCGATATGCCATGACCTGTTCAAGTCTAAAAAAGATCTTGCCCGTTTTGGTGTATTTCTGCCCCAACAACTTGCGATCTTGATTGTACTTTCTTATCGTTCTTGACTTCACCCCCAATAGGATCGCTGCTTCCTGAGAGGTGATTTTTATCTTCGATAATATTTTAATACATGCTATCAGTTTATAGAATACCTTTTTTGCTGCTCTGTATTCTTCGATTTCTTTTCTAAGTTCGGCCTTGAGTTCTTCGACCTCATTCATGGGTCCTCCTTTTTTTAGATATGCATTAATTTTTTGTATTCTCGTGCAGACAGCGAATCATAGCCCAACTCATACTCCTGAACCACTTCTTTTAAGTCAGCGCCCAAAATGGGGACAAGCTTTTGGATGGTGGGATAATCGAGCAGATTAGGATTTCTTAAGCGTAGGGTGGTCATGCGTTGACTTAAGCCCAATTGCTGCGGTAAACTCTTAAAATCTGCTGCGGATAAGGTATTGAGTACATGTTGGTAAAAACTACGATTGCGCTCTGTTGTCTTTGTCGTGTTTGTCTTCATTTGTTTGTGATTCGTTGTGTTTGGGCAAAGCTTCGCCTAACCGCCTTTGTGTGCAGTTGCCTTACTTTACTAGTTTTAATAATTGGTTTTTGCTCTAGCAAAGGGATTCGAACCCTTCAACTTTTTTAAGCCGCCTACCTTCTAAGGCACTAGATCCATAGAAACACTCAACTTGACCTATAAAGCACACCCTTTTGGTATGCATACTTAGCAGTTGGACGCTAGAAGTTGCCCTCTAGTCGTTGCGCCCTATCCCCATAGATGCAACAATACTTCCCAGTACGCCCAATTTGATCCAACCTCCTTGATTGAATTTTAACCCTTTTCCTTTGCCTTTTCTTAACATTTTGTCTACATTTGTTGACATGCCCGTCTACATTGGTCTACATGGTCTACATTTGTTGACATGCTTTTGTTAAGAAAGTGTTAACGTTTTTGTGCCCTATCTTTTGGTTTTTCGGGCTTCTGGTTTCAAATTTATTTTTTTTCAAAGTGTTTCTGTTTCTATATTTAACCACTTTGGTAAAACAAAACTATGATTTTGATTTTAAAAATTCAAATAAAACTTTAATTAATTAAAGTTTTATTTGAAAACGGAATCTGCAACAACATATTGATGTCTGTTAATGAGAGATTTACACAATTGATTAAAACTCTAAGTTTTACACCTAATTCACTATCTAAGGAATTAAATGTTACTCAACCTACTATAAAAAAGCTTGAGAAAGGAGAAACTTTACCCAATGCTAAAGTATTAATTCCTCTACTAGAAAGATTTAATGTGAATATTAATTGGCTTTTAGGTGGGGAGGGAGAAATGTTTCTTAATAGTTCATCATCTAGGGCTCAAGAAATGATAGGAGGTACAGGACCTGATAGCAATCTATCCAGTAACAGCAGAAATTCTACTTGTACTAATGTTAAGTTCCTGCAAAAGGAGATCCAGTATTTGAATGATAAGTTAAAAGATAAAGAAGAGATCATTCGATTGATGAGGAATCAGAAATAAGAAAATGACTTTTGATTTTTTTTGCTCTGATATATGCTTTTTTTGAGTATAAAAAATGTTTAGATTAATGTATAATGCAAAGATGATAATCAATTAGGATCATTTAATGTAGACAATACCAATTTCGTATAGATATAAATCTATAAATAAGTAGTTGGTGGAGATTATGATAAAACAAGAAAATTACTAGATACACTATGTAGTCATCTAAGAAATAGGACGTCTTATAAGATGATGTCAATAGTTTATGATTTTTTAAAATTTGTTTTATTTTGAATAATAGTAAATTCTGATATGTAACAATAATAATTTATGGCGTATAACCAACCTATCCTTACTCGTTTAACAGGAGTTGTAATAGTCGATTTTGATAACGTTTTCAAAACACCTGTTTCTCATGATAAAACGCAAATGATCGAACTTGAGTTAAAAGAATTTTTAGGAGAATTATTATCTGAAAATAATGCATTAGAAGAAGTAAATATTAGACTTTATGGAGGGTGGTATCATGGTGATAAACTTACTAATAAAGCATCTGTTCTTCAACAGGTTATTTCAAATGTCAATATATTTCCATATATTGATAATCTAAAGAAAAGAAAAATTCAAGGCACTGTAGAGCTAGTTTATTCATTATTTTTTGTTCCTTCATTAATATGGAAAAACACATATAAGGAAAAAGATGGGATAAAAAGTATTAGAATTAATCAAAATTCTTTAACAAATACTTGCAGCTCAAATTCTAGTATATGTCCACCTAAGATTATTGCTAAATTTACTAGAAAAAAAAGAAAAGTTTGTTCAGTTACTAATTGTAATACAATTCAAGAAAATGTATTTAAAGGGATGGAACAAAAGATGGTTGATACTATGATGGCATGTGATATTATGAGTTATGCAGATGAAGAACAAGTAAAAAGTATAGTTGTTGTTTCAGATGATACTGATATATTACCATCGCTTGTCGTTAGTAAGCAAAAGAATAACACAAACTGTAGTTTTACATTAATTATAAAAAATAATCGTATAAAAGATAACTGTAATTATTATTTATCTCCTTTTGATATTCCAGTAAAAATATTATCATGAATTTAGAAGAAATAAAATTAGATATTCAATCATTTGCAGATGATGATGCAGATGTAATTGTGGAAAATAATGGTAATATTTTATTTTCTAGAAACGGAAAGGATATTATTATTGATATATATCAAGACTTGGAAACAGGACAATTTCTAGTTAATTATGAAGGAGAAAGAATGGTATATCGGCAATTTATTGCAAAAAAATTAGCAAACTTAGATTTATTTGCTACTAAAATAGTTGAAAAAAGAATGCCCCCAGATCCTTATATTGATGGGAATGCGGTTCTTTTTTCAGCAACAAATTCGCAAGAAAAGAAAGGATTAGAACTTATCCATGAAGAGTGCTCTAAATTTTTATTATCAGGAACAAAACTGACTTTTATTACAGCAGATGCTGGACATGGGAAAACAGCATTATTGAAACAATATCAGTCAGAACAAGCTAATAGATATTTAAGGGGAGAGAGTAGTTTTTTATTTTGGCATGTGGATTTACAGGGACGTGAACTTGTAAGATTGAATGAGGCTATAATGTATGATTTAGGTGAGTTACGAATACCAGGGCTCTATTACTCTTCTATATTAACTTTGTTAAAAAGAAAGTTTATTGTACTTTCAATTGACGGTTTTGATGAATTAGCAGCAGAGGTTGGGGGATCAATTGCATTAGGAGCTTTATCTAGCCTTGTTTTACAAATGAAGAACAGCGGCACAATTATAGCGGCTTCCAGAAGAACATTTTTTGATACTCAGAATTACATTAAAAGAACTAAGATATTAAGAGGTAAAATTTCATCAGAATGTCAATTCAATGAAATGAAACTTCAGAATTGGTCAAAGGATAATGCTATAGATTTTATTTCGTATTATGATGACGACCCTCAGAAAATATATCAAGAATTATTAATTGAACTTAATTCAAATTCATCACATCCTATTATCACAAGACCTTTTTTATTAACTAAAGTAATTCAAGGAATGGCGGAATTAGAAGTTTCGCCAGCGGAGTTTATAGGTCAGTTATCAGATCCCTTAGAGGGTGTTGCTGCTGTTGTAGAAGCATTTACAAAACGAGAAGTATCGAAATGGAAATTAAGAGATTCTGATACAGGTAAACCTTACCTTTCCTACGAACAGCATGTCACACTTTTGTCTCAAATTGCTTATGATATGTGGGAATCTAAAAGTGACAAAATATCTATTGAAGAAATACAATTAATAACGACTTTGTTATGTGATGATTGGGTAATAGAACTTAAAGTTAGACCTAGAATTATCAGTATGGTTAATTCACATGCATTATTAATTCCTCCAAATAACTCACAAGCTGATTTGAGAAAATTTGAACATGAAGAGTTTAAGAATTATTTTCTTTCAAGATATTTGGTCACCATTATTAATAGTTTTCCTAGCTCTAATCGCTCAATAAAAAGACAATTAAAAAAAATTCTTTATATAGCTCAGTTGCCAGATAGTGTGGCTAAATATACTTCTAAATATATTAATGTAGATAATATTAACATGCCAGCATTGTTAGATATGTTTGCTTCGATTATAGAAGAAGAATGGAAGCCAACTTACTTACAGACTAATATAGGAACTTTTATTCCTTATTTTTTGCATGATTATAGCCCCAAGACAATTATAGAGTTTTCTGCAAAGGTAAATTATATTAGTTTAATATATGAAAATAAAAATTTATCTAGAATTCGAATTTTAAATGGTAATTTTATAAATATAAGCTTTAGAAATACTAAGTTTGAGAATGTTGTCTTTGACAATTGTACTTTTAATGAAATTAGAGTTCATTGCGATTCTGAAAATAATTTTAGAGGAACTAGATTGGTGGATTGTGATATAGCTTGTGTTATTCTTTATAAAGATAATAATATTATAAATTCTGCCTATTCGCCACTAAGCATTTCTGTCACTCTTAAAGATCTTGGTTTTGAATTGAATAAAGAAGAAATACTGCCTTCTATTAAAGTAAGAAACCCTTCATTCAAAAAAGTTGTAAATCGGTTCCTAAATGTCTATAATAAAAGTACTTTATTTTATGAAATGAATATAAAAGAAGATGGATTTTATTCGAAGGATAGAGGTCTTATTTTAAACGATATTATACCATTACTTTTAAAATATAGAATTCTTGAGGAGCGCACAACAAAATCTACTAAAAAGGTAAATAGCAAAGCATGGAGTTTAACTATAGACTTAAAAGAATTATTTTCTGCTGATGCAGAAAATAATAACTTAGAATGCGATAGAGACAACGAAAATATAGTTTGTTTTTGGGAAGAAGTTAATAGTCATGAGTAGGTATTATTTTTATAAGTATAGCTACGAAAGAGAAAGGGAGCTTTGCTTTTGTGTTGCTGTTTTTTTCTTTTTTATCACAGAACGAATTTATTTAAATACTATTTATTATAGGAGAATTTAAATAAATGCTCCCCCAAAAAAAGTCTAGAGATAAATGATCCATTAATGTTAAAGTATTTCTTCACAAAATTTAACGCTTCAAAACTCGCTATGCTCAGAGGATTGAACCCTGTCTTTATCTGCTATAGAAGACTAGTTTTCTGCGATGTATTTTAACATTAATGGGTCATTTACTCAAAATAGCAGGGAATCTATCTTAAGTCTGAACACATTTATTTTTTTTGAAGATCTCTAAACTAGTGCGAGCCTTTACTAGGTTGTTAGTTGTAAAAGGCTGCTTAAATTGAAAACTATATTACCAAATCCGAGATAAGCTATTGTTCAAAAGCTACCAATCCACTCCATCCAGCGCATCATTGACCAGCTTATTAGACAAATGCAAATAGCCCATAGTCGTTTCAATCTTAGAATGCTGTAAGATCGCCTTTAAAATATGAATGGGCACCTTAGAGGCTAAATGCGTAGCAAACGTATGGAGACCGACATGGCTCGTGATCGTTTTGGGAATAGCAGCCAAAGCAGCCAGCTCCTTTAGCGTACGATTAAAATACTGGTTGGCGAACTATTTATTAAGAAAAGAGGTTCTTTTACAAAACACTTCATCAATCTTAAAATAACCTCAATTGATATGAAACCAGATATAGAAATTATCTGTCCTAGCTGCTCAAGCAAAGCGGCTTTTTATGCACCAACTGTTGTTCGAAGAACTTGTTATGTTCCAGATATGAAAGGAAAAGTAGCTTGTAGTTTTTGCGGGTGTAATCGAGAACATGATTTTACATCTAAAGATTATTATTATTCCATACCAGTAGGTCGCAGATTTTTATATGCTCGTACTATGGAAAATTTGAAAGTATTATTGGCATATTTTAAAGAAAACAAAAGACGGCAAAGTGATCCTGAATTAGATTTTCCAAAAGAGTTTTATGAAAATCGTCTAGAAATTGTAAAACGAATTGAAAATAAGATTTATAAGGAATTGGAAAAATAATTACAGGAAATAAATATCTAAAAAACAGGCCATTTATAATCAAAACAACCTGTTCTATTATTCTCCTACCAATCCACCCCATCCAGCGCATCATTAACCAGCTTATTAGACAAATGCAAATAGCCCATAGTCGTTTCAATCTTAGAATGCTGTAAGATTGCCTTTAAAATATGAATAGGCACCTTAGAGGCTAGGTGTGTAGCAAAAGTATGGCGACCAACATGGCTAGTAATTTCTTTAGGAATACAAGCCAAAGCAGCCAGTTCCTTGAGGGTACGATTAAAATACTGGTTGGTGTATTTATGAAAGATCGGCTCCTCTTCAGCGCCCTCTTGGATAATTCTATATTTATAGATTAATGCTTCGGGTTTTCGCTTGTGCAACTTATACAAAGGCAGTAAGAGCTGTTTGCTGGTCTTTTTTGCCACAATGTTTAAGATCAGCCCCTCCTTATCCTGGTCGATGTCCTTATGGCGTACAGCGCAGGTATCAGAAAAGCGCAAGCCCGTATAACAAGAAAATAAAAACATATCCCGAATCAGCTCCAGATAAAATTCATCCTGTTTAAAGGTCAAGGCTTCTAAACGTTGCACCTCGTCTGTAGATAAAACCGTTCGTTCTGTTGGAGCTGTGCTAGGTGTAAACTTTAGATAAGGATTTTTATTGGCATCAAATAAATCCCTCCTAATCGCTTGATTAATGTATTTCTTCACCTGCTTATGATGCGTATATACCGTATTGGTGTGGAGCTTATGGGCATACAAAAACGTATCAAAGCCGTGGATTAAATTATAGGTCAGTTCCGAAAACTTTACATCTTTTTGATAAGCAACCCAATAATTAAAAGCCGTTTTGTGCTTCTTCTTGGTGATTTTGGTCAACTTAGTATCGTTCTCTAGCTCGTATTTCCAAAACTCTGTAAATGACTGTACATCCTCATACTTAAAATAGCTCTCTAACTGCTCCAAAGTCATGCTCCCATGTTTCTTAATCCATTCTAGCGCATAAGCCTCCAACTCGTCCAATTGTCGCCTTATTTCAGCATTATATTGAAAATGGTTAGAATGATTTACGATTTTATTATTGCGAGCGCACCATTGCGAAGGAGTAACATAAATGCCAGTAGCAAAATATTTCCGTTTCTTATTTAAATAGGCTCTTATTTGAACAGAAGCAGTTCCGTCCTTTCTTAATTTTTTATTTCTACTATTATAAACTATTGCAAATTTAATCATATTATTTCTTTTTAGATTTGTGTGTTATCAAAAACCATTCTAAAAAGAAGACCCAATGAAAGAGTTCTGCCCCTCCTCCTACTCTTTCTAAAATAAGGGGGACAAAATTTGGACACGAAATGAGGACTTTCAACCTCAATACAAAGCAGCAAAAAAAGAAATTCTACACAAAAAAGCTTAAAACAGCGATGTAGCCTAATGTATAGCGTTTTTAGATAGAACAACAAGCTTCTAAAAACAGTTCCAAAAGGGGGGACAAAATTTGGACACCAAACCGTCTTAGACTGCCCTGAGCGCATTTAAGCTGTGTCCCCCTAAAAAAAACAGGGCAAAAAAGTAAAGGCATAAAAAAAAGCTAGAACCTCGATGGTTGCTAGCTTTTAATTTTTTCTATGTAGACAAATGTAAGTCTAAATAGTACCCGGAGCGGCTAAGTTCTATGGTCAAATAGAGTACTGATAGTCAATTTTATGGGTGTTTTTCATTTTTTCTCTGGAACGAATATGGAACAATGCCCTTTTTTGCCTAAAAACAACCTAAATAGGTTCTAATTTGAATCGTTTTTTTGTTTTTTTTCATAAAAAATGAAATGCTTTTTGTTCCAAGTTCTATTTGTCCCAAAAAGTGAACTTATATCCATACAACAATCTAAGCTACGAAAATCAAAAATCAGCTTTAACTATAGAAAATATAAGTATTAGTTTTTTAATCAAACCCTTTATACATCGGAGTTCAAACGATATTTTTTTAAAAAATATCTAAAAAAGAAAAAGGCGGAACTAAAAAGTAAGATATATTGATTTAAGATATAAATATAATAATTTCAATACCTTAAATTCATTATGAATAAAAAACCTAAGAGGGGCAGTTCAACTCCCGAAATTTTAAGTTCCAAAGAATTAGATTTTAGTCCTACATTTTTACTTTATCTCTCTGTACTAAAAGAACGTAAAACTGAATATTTAAGTTTTTTGTTGATAGTACAACGTCTATTATTAAGGGATGCCTTAGAAAACAAATGGAGCAAAGAATATACAGATATTATTGAAAACAATATATCTGTTCTCCAACATATTATTCTTGAAGCTTAAAAGGTTAGCCACTCCATTTTTTTGTGAGTGGCTTTTTTTGCTCCCTTTATAAGTAGGCATACAACACGAAATATTTATTTATTATAAAGTTTTTGGTAAAAAACACCTAACACATTACACTTATATATATTACGGTTAACCCCATTTTCAGGGCAAGTTTAAGCAGATTTATAATGAATATTCTTTAGATATTTTTCTTCTAATTCGTCTAGAGAAAATGCAAAATTTATTAAAAGATATAAAGTATTATTGGATGAGAATATTTGGCTCAAATATCGAATTTATATGGATCAAGGTAATAATTTACAGAATACAAATAAATTAAAATCATATTACAATAACTTTGTTTTAAATAAATTTATTACTTATGTTTGTATATGTTTTTTATGAATATATAAATACAGAGTCATATGCTGGATCAATAGAAAGTAAGTAGATGGGCAAAATTAATTGTAAAATAAAATAACTTAAGTTTTTCCAGTTTCACATAAGCAAAAATAGAAATAAACAAGTGATTACTTTACGTTTTTATTGTTCTAGTTGGTGACTTAGCTATTGCTGCATTTATTTATTACTTAATCAAATCTTTTAAAAAATCATGAAAAATTTATTTTTGAATTCTATTTTATTGTTTTTAGCAATTTCAATTTTCACTTCCTGTGAAAAAAAGGAAATAAAGGTCAACAATAATAAACAAGAAAGTGAAAGATTAATTCAATTTTCCAAGAAGATCTCCTTATGGGATAAAAGAAAAAATAATAATGTTATCCTCGAAATATCCTCACATGATGAAAGCGTATTGGAAAAATACAACGAAAAAAACTTATCCATCAAACCTGTTTTTGAAATTGAGGAAATTAGTAATAACCAGAGCGATTCTAACATTGAAAATCCACCTAATATTGATAAAAACAAATATGAAGTTCATTTCAAGTTAATAAGTAAGTCATTAGAAAAAAATGCAATAGCATTTAATCTGAATTTCAATTTCACGGAAAATGGCAGAGCTTCTGGAAGTTACTCTGGAGGCTATAGATATTTTTATTCCGATCATTTTCCACATTATTTTCACGTTAGCCCAGTCCAAGGCTGTGTTTCTGCCTGGTTTTATACAAGAAACGATGGTAGCAGTACCTGGAACAACTGGGGAAATTCTAGAGGCTATTATTTGTGCACTCAAAATAAAACAATGTATTCCACATCCGCATACATTGAAACTATGTTGAAAACTACAGGCGGTACGTATGATGTTACTTGGTACTAATTGAAAGTCGCATAATTAATCGGTAGGAATTTTTCTTACCGATTAATTATTCTTTTTCACTAGTGTTGTAAATTTCAATATTGTCTCATACTACTAAATATCAGATGTCTTAATTTTTTTTAGGCACAACCAATAATTCCTTACCTTGTATCAGACTATATATAATTATCCTATACTAACGATTATCACAAATTAAATTGTAAAGCTTTTCGAGAAATGGTTTTGAAATTGTGTAAAACAGCAGCAATTCTCATAACTATTTCCCTTTTATCATGACCTTTAAAGCGTACAATTCAAAAGCTATTTTAAACTTCTCCTGGTAAACAGCTGCGGAGATTAGCAAAGTTCGATAAGATCGGCACTTCAAAATAAAAATAGAATAATAAATCAAAAATAAGTGTACAATTCTAAACAATAGCTTGAGCAATCAAATTAGCATAGCCCTCTATTCTTTGCGCCCGATCCAAGCCATTAACCACCCTACGAGCAGTATAAAAATCCACCTTAGAGCTGTTGATGTAATTCTTTAAAGGCTTACGAGTGAAAGCCCCTTGTAACATGCCTTGCACTAAAATACGAGCGGCATAAGAAGATTTTAAAACCAAAGCAGGATTGGCAACAAAATCCACCCCTAAGAGCTGAGACATCTTAGCATAGTTTCGCTGGTGCGTGAGCTGGACAAAACCACGCCCATAATACCCCGTATACCAATAGGCATTCTGACGATTGTAAACATCGGTTTGAGAAGGTGAAGCTCTGCGCTCCTCAATGGGTCTAAAGTTACTTTCATGTCGGGTGGTGGCTAGAATATAAATGAGCTTATTAAAATCCTTGTCACCGTATTGTTCAAAGGTTTGTACAATAATACGAATTGAATCCTTTTGAGTAGCATCTAAACTTCCAAAGGCTTGCTCGCAAGCTTGTATAATTCGTTCTCTCTGGAGCTTTAGCAAAAAAGTTCGAATGAGAAAAATCGCAGCAATCAGCCCCACTGCTCCTCCAAGATATATTTTGTGTTGTGGTTTCATGTTTTTAATTATTAAAATGGCTTTACTTTTAATGTGTTATTAAAAATAAAGCCAAGACCTTTAATCCTTATTTGAGTTTTTTTACTAAAATAAAAGCACCACTTTTTGAGCTAGGATGGCTCCTTTTGCATCTTTGATAAAAAGATAAATCACACCATCCTTAGAACTAGCTAAAAAGCGAACCCCATCTTTTTCCTTTCTCCACGTCTGCCCATATTGAATGGTATCAGAAAAGGCAGCTCCTTTATAGGACATTTCAAACTGAATCGCTTTTTTTTCCTTGAGGTATTGGTTGACCTTAATTCTAGGCTTATTCTGTTTTTGCCACTGGGTATAAACAAGACCGCCTCCAATGCCGATCACCAAAAGCACAATAAAAAGTTTTGTTTTAGTATTCATAGTTTATTTGCATTTAGGAGCACCTGAATTATACAACCAACGAATCCATAAGACAAGGATCACTAAGGACAATAAAGCCGATGCTCCAATTAGGATAAATCCTAAAATATTAGGGCCTTCTACGGTTGTTTTATTTTCTGGAGTATTCATAATTAATTAATCTATTTTATGTTTTTTTAGCAGTGCTGTTGCCTTGTTGGTAGAGCCATCGCAGCCCAAAGAGGATAACGATGATAATTAAAAGCGGTTGGAGGACAGCCAGCAGCTCAGAGGAGAAGCTCGGCTCCTTGTTCTCTGCTTTGCTAGTAATCCACCAATAGCCCGTTGCTCCAGCGCCAGCCGCTACAATTGGAATTAATAAAGGAATGGGCATACGTTAGTTTTTTTGATTGGCTAGAATCAGTTGCAATTGATGAATGCTCATGGTCTTTTTGTTGGTGAACTTAAACAAGAGCGCTTCTGTTTTAGCACCAAAAATCTGATCAACCACGAGCTTTGCTTCAATGGGAACGGTGCCGTGTTGGCTTTGATAGTCGTGCTCTGCATTCAAAAGGCGTTGCAACTCCTGAACGGACAAGCCCCGATCGCCCTTTTTTAGCAGTTGATTTCGATCAATCGTTTCAGATGGTGTATTGGTGCTCACAGGCTGTTTTGTTGGCGTATTGCTGTCTTTGCTCAGTCCTTTGGGCAAAAAGAAGTTCATCCATTGCTCCTTGGTGGCGTAAATCAAGATCACAAGAGCAATTAGTCCTAGCCCAATTAAGGGCTTTTTATATTCTTTGATGCTGCTTTTCATGCTTATTGAGTTTTAACGTCAACATCTCCATTCACCGACAATTCTTTGGCAGAATCAGTGCTATCGGTTACGAGCGTTCTGTCTTTGATGTCGTCCTGTTTAGGAGCTTGTTTTTTTTTATCTAATTCTTTTTCTAGTGCCTTAATTTTGCGGTGGTAATAAAAACTAAGTCCGCCAAATAAGAGCACAACAAGGATAAGAGCAGCCCAACGCTTTTTGTGAGGAATGCCTTTTTTAGTTGTTTTTGCGGTTGCTGCAACGGTTATTTCTTCAGCCATGATTTTTTGAGTATAATTTGTTGAATAATAAAAGTGTGTTCTTTGGAGGCTCCTGTTTTTGAAATATTAGACCTTAGATTTTAGATGCTAGATCATTTGATTTTAGTCTAAAATCTAAGGTCTAAAAATGAAATGCTCTAGCATCTAAAACTAGCAGCTCCCAAAGAAGAAAAAAGCGCCTAAGTGATTTGTAAGGCATCTAAACGCTTGATAAATTGTTGGTGTGGATCATCCTGCCACGGTAAGTTCCAACAGGCGACCCAAGCCTCATTTAAGACTTTTCTTAAGGTCTTGCCATACACTTGCAAATAGCCATCGGCAACGGCTCGTATTTGAACATCTTGCAAGGCTAACAATTGAGTTAAGACCTCACAACGTCCCGTTGACCAATTGACGACATAAGCTGTATGCACCTTTTTGACCATAGCAGAAGGATTCCAATCTATATTTCCTGAATCAGTGCTAACGGTAATGGGTTTGATATTGGGATTGGCATCGCTTGGTTCATCTGTGCTTTTCTTGCCAGAGACTCTACCCAGTACAAAAATGACCAATAGAATGACGACAATTCCACCCCCAATCCAAAGATATTTTTCATCAATTTGGGTTTGTTTTATTTTTGCCATGTTGTTTTATACATTTATAATGTCAGAATTAGGATTCGTATTGCTATCTGTTGGATCAGTCGGTTCAGGCTCTTTGTCGCCCGTATCAGGATTGATATAAGTCATCCAAATACCATCTCCATTGTCCTCTTTGGGAGCGGTCAAAGCTCGAATGGCTTCCCACTCCGTCACACGATCTAAACGATCAATTTCAGCCAACCAACGCTCTGCAAAAGAATATTGTTTGCCCCCACAATACGCCCCTGTAGCATTAGCATGATGGTGATGATGAACGGTTAAATTTCTATTGTATTTATCAACACATTCGGTCAATTGCTGGTCACTAACCCAAAAACTATTAAAGCGTTTAAAAAAATCAATGTGGGTACGAACGCCTGCATGAGAAAACCAAACATCATCGGCGCTAGGTGTAAAGGCAGAAGTAGTACCAACCATTAAGTTTAAACCAATGTTAGGCAACCACCAACGGGCATTGCTATCCCTTCTATGGGAGAGATTAAATCCTTCCCAGCCTGCATCTACAAAGCGTTGTAAATCGTGTCGATATTTTGCCCCTCGCTGTTCTTTGGTTCCATAAACAGGAAATTTTAAATAACGATGGGCAGGATCTGCGCTCCAATCCATATTGGCTAATTGCCCAAAAAGCTGATCAATAGCCTGTTGTTCATCAGGCGAGTTGCCCATCATGGATAGTCCTGTATTGTACTTTGCCCGAATCAAGTCCATAACATCTTCCCTTGCTTGTAAGCGTTGCATTTTTTCTTGAATCAAGGCTTGCCCTTGGGTACCATAGATATAAATAGGCTTAGGAGGAGGTGGCGGCGGTGTTGTTGTTCCTTTGTCATCATTATGGTTAGGGTTTTGACTACCGTTATTAAAGCCACCACTACCAGACCCCATTAAAAAGGCAACTTGATCAGCGGTCAGTCCAGGGTTTTGACTAGAAGCATTATTTCTTCCTTTAATTCCCGTTGAGCCTCCATCGTTGTTGTTCTTTTCTTTTTCATCGTCTGCATCCTTCTTTGGGCGTACCCAAAAATAGATGCCGATTCCACCTCCAATAAGCAGGACAAACAAAAGAACAATTAAGCGGCTCGAAGGGCCTTTCTTAAGCTTTGGGGCTACTGCTGTTGTTTCCATTTTTTGTGGTATAAATGATTAAACCAATTAACAACAAAACGACCACGACACCACCGCCAATTAACAAAGGACTAGTGGGATTTTTAGGATTTGTATTGTTGTTGTTTCCTGTATTTGTAGAAGGAGTAGAACTGGAAGCACCGCCGCCATTGGCAACATTGCCAACGGAATCAATCACGTTAGCACCGCCATTAAATAATAACCCCAAACTAGCAAAAATCTTATCTACGGTTACTTTATTATCCTTGTCAGCTTCTGTATTGTTGTTATTGTTGGAATCATCGGGAGGGCTGGAATTTCCAGCTCCATTGCTAGAAGTGGAATCGTCAGGAGGACTAGAATCCCCTAATGTTTGAACCTTCCATTGGCTATCTGTTAAGCTCATTGTTTTAGATTTAGTGGCGAATGAATCAATGTTTTCTTTGGTGGTTAAGGATTAACCCTTGGGCAATTTGGCGGTTTTAATAGAATGATAAGCCATTGCCAAAAACAAGATAAATAAAGAACCCATCAGCCCCAATCTTGCTACATCGTAATAGGTACAGATTTTACAACTAATCGCATCGGTTGGCGTGCTAGGCGTTGCTGGTGCATTGTCTTCTTGGGTGGTAGTGGGTTTATCGGTTGTGGTTGCCGTGGTACTTGCATCGGTTGGAGCGGTATCACTTGGCGTTGCTGTGGTGGTCGTTGTGGTGGTGGTGCTCGCATCAGGTACAGGCTTATTGCTATCGGTAGGAGTCATAGCGTTGGCATTGTCTGTACTTAGATTAGGAGCGGTTTGAATTTCGAATTGACTATTTTTCACGATCTATTTAGTTTTAATGCGATTAAATATATGATTAAGAGAAACAAGCCTAAGCCAATAGAAGCTCCCACGCCAATAATCAATCGGCGCTCACGGTCTTGCATCACATCTTTTTCCTGTTCTCGTTTCTTGCTCTCTTGCGCTTGCATCACCCCAATCATCATTGCGGCGACCTCTTTGCTGCTCATCCCATGGTTTCCAATATTAATATCGGATAGGATGTCGCCTATTTCTATATCCTCAAAACTAAAGCCTTCTGCTGCTGCTGCCATCTTTTATTGGTTTAGGGTTGGGAAAAACGCCAATACGGAATCGTATTGGCGCTCTGCTTGTTATTGTGCTTTAGCGGTGTTCTTCTAGCGAATCGGCGTAAAGGCAGTGTATAAGGTGATGGTCAGCTCTTCACCCACAGGAACAGTAAACTCAATAAAGTTCATGCCGTCCAAGACTAGGCTAAGTCCTTTTTCTGTCAGATAATTGCTGTCCATGGTGCGGATCTCTGTATTTTCATCGTTAGAAGAAGATTTTGGATAATGCAAACGCTTATCGTTGATGACCTCTCCAACATGAGAATAGGTTTTAAACCTTGGGCTATATGAATAAACATTATCATTACTGGCAAGGAAACGAGCGCCTGTAATTTGCAACAAACCATGATTGGCTAGGCGACCAATTACATTTAAGGTGTTGTCTTTAAAGGTACCGCCAATGACAGGGCTACCTTTGACCACCTGTGCTCCATCAAAGATTTCCAAACCAAGATCCGACATGCCCAAACAAACTTTGGCTTCAGCATCGGTTGCCGTTTCGATAATGACTTCAATTTGGCTGTACTCCACCTTGTCGCTGTTTTCTTTGTTGCTTGCTCTAGGCGTAATGGCTTTTACCTTGTAGCAATCGCCCATGGACATGCTCTTGTCAATGATAGCGGTTCCTTTTTGCACGGCTTGTTCTACCACAGCAGCTAATTTGTATTGAGGTTGGTTTTCTACAGGCTCAAAAGAACGCTCTCCATTGATTTCTACCCATGGAGAAGGTAAATAATACTGGTTGCCTACAGGAAAAAATACTCTAACTTTCATAAGAGAAGGAATTTTGTTGGTTTGAATGATAAGGTTGTTAATAAAATGTAAGGATCAGATAAACAATAAGGTTGCTTCGTTCTAAGGTTAGATCGCTGCGCTCTTAGATGCTAGATTTTAGACCAAAATGTCTAAAATTATCCTCTACTTGAAGTTTGGAACTTTCGTTTAAGAAAGCGGTAAAATTGCTGCATCTTACGATAAACAGCGGTAAAAAAACGGCAAATTCTAGGCTGATTGACAATGAATAAAAAGACAATGCTAATCAACATAAAGAGGCATTTAAAAACATCTAAAATCACTAAGATTTCTTGTTGATGTTCGACCAGTTGGTAAAGCCTTAACAGTTCGTTGGCTTGTCGTTCTACGCCGTTTTTGTGCAAGGCTAAGAGCAAACTATCCATGCCATCGCTCAAATTGTAGATTCCAACGTTAAACAATCCAACAAAAAAGGTAAAAAGGGCTTTGCTTATTTCTTTCATCCGTTTGTTTTTAGCACACGAAGGTAAATAACCATTAAGAGTAGCACTCCTGTTAGGGTCATACCCAAACTCAAAGGATCTACAAAAAATCGGATTCTTACATCGTGCTCAGATTCATCAGGTAATAAATTGATTTTGTCCATTAATGTCAATGGTTTTTGGTTTAGTGGTACATTCTAAAAGTGTTTTAAGGTTTAGCTTTCTTTCTTGTTTTTTGTTATTTTCGTCTACACAAAGATGCAGCAAAAAAGGCTAGGAATCCCAATTCTAAAGCCGCTTTGAGGGCATTTAGTGGCGTACTTTTTAGTATTTTTGAATTGTTTTTTGAATGCTAGAAAAGGGCGCTAAATCAGGTGTTTATTGAAGCCTAGCAGGTGGGCTAAAAAAAATTACGCACAAAATTACGCCTTTGGGGTGGAGTTGTTCTTTTTTGCTGCATTTAGCTGGATATTGAGTCGTTATAGGTTGGTTAAGTGCAGTACTTATTTTGGTGTTTTAATAAAAAAGAGATAGGTTTAAGGCATTAACTCATTATAAAAAATACTCATGAACGATCTCAAAGGAGGCTTTGCTTTGGATGCTTTAATATTTTTGATGGTATTTGGCCCTTTTATACTCCTTGCCTTATTAATTGCTTTTGTAATTTATATGCTTGTTAGTATAAAAAAATCCGAAGAAGAAGAGAAAAATCGATTGTAGTCTTATTTATAACATCACCTGATATTCCATCCTAAAATGTTTCTTAAAAAAGAAAAAGCGCTTTTCAAAAAAATATCTATTCGAGGTCGTCTTGCATTTGGAACTAAATGTATAGAATGGATGGGGAGATTCTATCAATAGAAAACGATTTGATTAAATATGTCGATTAAAAATTGGATTGCAAAAACAGATTTTGAACAATTGTTAGCTACCCTATACCGTTCTCAAAATGCCCCTCAATGGAGAATTTTACTTTTTAAGTATGCTTACCGTTATCAAGATACCTATCCTTTTGATTGTTTGGAGGATGCATTTGCCTTTTTGGAAGAAGAACTCAAGGGGAATAATATTAGAGTATTATTAACAGAAGAACTAGAAGAGATCCAAACAGCAGTTTCTTATGCAATGGGAGAATATTGTTTTAGTTTAACAGAAATAGCAGCCGTTGTGAATAGGCTTCTAAATACAGAACCACTTTCTCAATCAGAGATTCAAACGATGATAAACCATATTTGGGAAGCCTATTCGTGTAACTTAAACCCTTCTCAATTTATAGAACGGGAAGATCATATCTTAACCCAACTTGTAAAAAAATACATTTCGATTCATTAACGTTTTTATTGATTATCGTTGTTGTTTTGGCTTAAATCTAACCAAGCGAACCCCCAAATTAACCGAATGAATGTTCTGCAATAGATCGTAATCATAGCCCAGCGCCCAGCCTTTTGCGCTAACAAATTGCAACCCCAAACGAACACTATTAAAGGAATTGATACTAGCACCCACACTACCCGTTAGCAGCAAAGAGCTAACAGGAAGGGGAACAGGTTTTGTAATTTCTACGGTTTTAGTGATCTGTTTGGGAATCTTAAGCCGATAATCCAAACTATTTTTAAGCAGCTCTCCATTTACAATAGAACTATAATAAAGCGTTAGATTTTCATCTTCTAAGCTGTCCTGATAAACATGAGCTGGACGATGTTTACTGGTATCAATTAGCGCTTTATGAACAATATTTTTAGTACTATCTATATAAATAATGGTTGGAGCTGGTATCTGTTGTTGTGGAAGCTTGACAATAACAGGCGGTGGTAAAATGGTATCCATTTTAACCAAAGTATCAACCCTATAAATGGGCTGCTCATTCTTGGTTCCTTGTCGGCATTCTTGCAAAAAAAGGCTATAACCAATCAGTAACAAAAGGGCTATAAATTGAATATTGTCTTTATTAAATTTCATAGGTTAAGCGACTAAATCTCCGTGTTCTAAAATATTTTGAATCAAATCAACGATATACCAAGCGATCCTGTCCCTGCCTTTTTGCGTCAACAAATAGGTTTTGCATTCCTGCTCGTTGTCCATAAAGAAATTCTCCAGGAGAATGGCAGGCATGAACGAGTAACGCAAGACATAAAAATTCTTGCGTTTGATGCCTCGATGCTTGCTTTCTGGAAAATGCTGCGAGAATAGATCCCTAGCCCAAGTGGCATAGTATAGGCTCTTTTGACTAGACTGTTTGGCAATAAAGACCCCAGCTCCGCTTCCTCCTCCTGCATCCGCATGAATAGAAATCAAAAAGGTTTTGCCCTTGTATTGCTCGTGGATGGCATTGGCCCGCCGAATACGTTCCTTGAGAGAAATGTCCTTGTTTTCAGGCACCAAATCGTAATAAGGAATTCCTTTAGCGGTCAACAGCTCAGCGACCCTTGCTTTGATGGCACGGTTAAATTCGCCCTCATAAATAGTGGTGCCGTCCTTAAATTGGTATTGCTTGCCCAAGGTTTGATAATTGCCTCCAATCATTCCCCCGTGCCCATTGTCTAAAATAACCATCATTTTGAATTGGTTTTAGGTTGGTTTTCAGAATCGCTTTTGTGTTCGCCTTGGCTAAACCTACTTTGCGTTTGATAGGCCACCAAAATGCGTTGATGTTGATGTTTTCGGTAAAATTGATACTTGATCAAGGTCTTCGCTTGATGATTGTTTTTTGGCTTAAATTTACCTTTTAAAGCCTGCTCAATACTGCCTTTTTTGAGATTGGACAGAATGACTTCAAAGGTGCAACGTTCAAAGGATAAGTGGGACAATACGCCGCCTTTTTGGTAGAGCCTAGAAATACCCTTGTAGATATTTTTAGACGCACCAATGTAAATTACTTGATCGTTAAAACGAATGAGATAAATGCCTTTTACGGAGCGGTATCGCCCCAATTGCTTTTTAGGGAATGGAGGTTGAACGGTCAAAATAGCTTCTTGACGGTTCATAATAAACTTTTTTTATGCTTTAAATTGTTTTCATTAGATCACTTTGTTTTTAGATCGCTTTGCTGTTTTTAGATCACTTCGTTTTTAGATCGCTTTGCTGTTAGATCATAGATATTAGACTGTAGTTTATTGGGAGTCTAATATCTATGATCTAACATCTAATATCCAAACACCCAAGAAGCTTAAGCAAGCCCTAATCTTTATCTAAAACGAAAGAATGCTAAACCAATTCATTTATATTTTAATATTAGCAAAAAAATGATCTATATCAATACGTTTTAGCTTTTTTTCAAGTTGTTGAAAGTATTCTAATTGATAATTTTTGTCATAACGCACCAAAATAGCTCCTCCATGTTCTAAACTTTGAGCGACCTGAACACTAATGGTTTGATGTCCCACTTTGGCTAAGACTGCTTTTTTAGCGATTTCAGGCAAGCGCCCCAATTGATGCTCAAACAAACCGCTGATTTCTTCGCCTGCGTCAAAATCGTACAACAATTTCTTTTGAGGGGTGAAAATCTGCCCAATCGCTTGTCCCTTTTTAGCGGATAATTTTAAGACCAATTCAAAGGGGTTTAATTGCTTACTGTCCGCAATAGAAGTCAAGAGCTGTTCAATGACCTTTTCTAAATCTTTCTTTAATTGTGGTTTTTGCTGTTCTAATAATAATTCTAATAGCATTGATTTCTGTTTTATCGTTTGATTTTAATAAATGATAGCTCTACTCCTTAAGTAACCGACTTTTTTAACCTATTTGAGTTATAAGTCCTAAGTCGTATGTTCAGTCCTTGTGAATACAGGACTTACGACATACGACTTATAGCCATTCTCCCAATCTAAAAAGCGGTTCTTTATTTTGCAGTAGCTCATAATTGATTTAGGTACTTTTTTTAATAATGATAGGTTTTACCTTTTTAGGATTTAATCGTGGTTTGGCTCGTTTCACCACCAGTTGCCCTGAATCCATAATTAAGGTACAATGGCTGTAAACAGGAGCCGTGCGCAAGATTTTAAAAGCTTGCATGACTTCTGGAAAATGAGGAATGATTCTTTGTTTCTTGCTGGGTGGTGCCACATTGTTTTTAAAGAATCTTGCCAAGGTCAAGGCTCCCCATGCACCATTGGGGAACATGTTCGGATCGTGAAACACCAAGGCAAACCAAATTCCTACGTGCTTAGCACGATAAAAACAGGCTTTTTGTGCTTGGGTCAATTGAGCCGAGAAAACA
This sequence comes from Aureispira anguillae, assembly GCF_026000115.1. Lineage (GTDB taxonomy): Bacteria > Bacteroidota > Bacteroidia > Chitinophagales > Saprospiraceae > Aureispira > Aureispira anguillae. The sequence goes on along the minus strand of NZ_AP026867.1, from coordinate 1,897,365 downwards.
TTGGTGGCATCGTCTATGATAAAAAACAAGCCTTTGTAGCCCTTTTTTGAGAGCGCCTTGTACAATAATTGCTCGGTTAGCTTTTCATCGGCCATCATGGCTTTGACTTTTTTGCCTTTGAACTTTTTCATAAAATGTTTCTCAAACAAATAGTCCCTTCCTTTGTAACTAAAATAGAGCTTCTTGCTTTTGGAATCCGAATGCAGTTCAATTTCAATAAAGCCTCTCCAGTCTTTTTCATGTCCCGAATTGTACACAAAAATAGTCTCTCGTCCACAACGCTTCACAAACTGTTGTAGATCGTAGGTTTTTCCTGAATGTGGTTTACCAAAATAGGCTAAAAAAAATGGATGGTTGCTCATGCTTATTCCCCGTATAAAAGTTCTCGAATCTTTGTATTATCATAGCCCTGATCTAACATTTTTTGGATCGCAGGACTTGGTTTTTCATCGGCAACACTCGTACGGCAAAACTGCCCTTTGGGCGTTCGATTATAACAGCCCGTTTCTTTGTGTACACTAAATGTTCTACGGTTTTCTTTATATTCCTTGAGCTGGCTGTAATCTTCTGAATCGCTCTGTGTTTCTGCTTCGACCACTTCTTCTTCGATTTCTTCTCCAGCCGCCTTTCTTTTTTGCAGGCGCTTGGCTTGTAAGCGATGAAAATAAGCAGCTCCAAGTGTGGGCATTCCCCAAAGTGCCAAAGCGATTAAAAGCGTTCCCATTGGCGTGGGAGCCTTGACCTCTGTGCTGTTGAAATAGTTGATAAAGGCATTCAACAAAGCTTTGTTCAAACGCTTATCACTGGTATAATTAGCGGCAGGTTGTCCACTAATGGCACTACAGATCATGGCTTTGGAATCGTCTAATTTTTCCATAACTAGATCACCCAAAGTTCGTAGGGTTTCCAAGTTTTTCACGCTATCACCTGTCACCTCACTAATCAGCTCATCAATGGGTTTATCTTCTCCTCCTTCAGGAATGGACTGATCTAAAACATCTTCCTCCTCTTCGTCCTCATTTGGGAACTCCCAATCTTCGGTTTCTTGATCCTCCGTTTCCTCGTCTTCACCCTCCGTTTCAAACGCCAAATCTTCTTCGATTTCTTCCTTCTCTTCGGGGGCATAATCATCGCTGATTCCTTCGCCATTTTCTGCGGTGGGTTCTACGTTCATTTTTTCCGCATTTTCTACGTGCTGCCCACGTTCATTTTCTATAAATTCAGATTCCGTTTTTTCTGCGTTTTTACGTTCAAAAACGCATTTTTTAGCATTTTCTAATCCATTTTCTGAATCATTTTCTAAAGCGTTTTCTAACTCATTTTCTGAGGGGTTGATAAACGCATCTAAAATGGGGTTTTTGTCTTCCTCTTTTTGGGACATAGTTTACAAGTTTTTTAAAGCTTGATACAATGATTTTAATTCTGAAATATGCGTAACCGTAGCGGCATAAATAGACGTTTTATGAAGATCATTAAAGGAACCATTTAATGCCTCTAGGTCGTCATCCTGAAAGATGCCATCCATCATTAAAGCATATTCGTCTTGCCCCAATTTGTTTAAATGCTCCTGGACCAAAGCCAAGACTTCTTTTTTGTCCACGGGATGCGGTAAATCTTGTTGATGCTCGCCCTGTTCGACTTTGGTGGGCGCTGGCTTGGAATCGCTTTTATTGGTGGCTACGACTCGTAAATTAACGGCTTTAGACAGTTGTAAAGGGCTTCCGTCCAAAGTGATGACAGCTCCTTTTTTGAGTTTGATTAATTTGCTATACATGGTTGAATTAATTTAGATAAATTAACGATTAATTTGTTGACTCTTTTTGGCTATTTTTCTGCGTTTTCTACGCTTTTTTACGGCTTTTTTGCGTTGTTGCTGTTGGTTGGTTGTATCTCTTAATCGGGGTGTTTTTTGAATGCTTTTTACGGGCTTTTTTTCTATGGATAAGGGCACTGTTTTTTCCTGCTCCATTCCATCCAATGCCCAAAACTCATTTTCGTCTAAATAGACAATTTCTTCTTTTTGAATTGCTGTTAAAGGAGCTGGACTAGGGCCTAAAAAATAAAGTAGCCCTCCAATTAGAATTAAGCTCAATATTAAAATCATGGTTTTTTATTTTTTATGTAATCAATTGGTTTTAGATAAAGTTAGAGCATGTCTTTAGCATTGAAAAGAATTCAGATTACAGGGGTCGAATTTAATGGCGTATTTTTTTGACTTTCTTTGATGACATAAAAAAAGCTGCTCAAAAATGAACAGCTTCTTTTAACATTTAGATGGAGAGCAGTTTTAAAAAAGAAAAGACCTTGCACGTATTCCCATTCGTGCAAGGTCTAAATCACCCCAATTAAAACCCACCACGAAGTAGCAGCGGAGCTAAATTTATCTTGTAGAATTTTAGTGGAGTTAAAGATTGGATTTGCACGTATTCCCATTCGTGCAAATCCTAATCACCCCAATTAAAACCCAAATTTATTCTTGTGGAATTTTAGCAGAGTTAAAGATAAGGATTTGCATGTATTCCCATTCATGCAAACCCTAAATCACCCCAATTAAAACCCAAATTTATCTTGTGGAATTTTAGTGGAGTTAAAGATTGGATTTGCACGTATTCCCATTCGTGCAAATCCTAATCACCCCAATTAAAACCCAAATTTATCTTGATGGAATTTTAGCGGAGTTAAAGATTGGATTTGCACGTATTCCCATTCGTGCAAATCCTAATCACCCCAATTAAAACCCAAATTTATTCTTATTAGTTGTTATCACTTTTGATACACTTATTACATTTGCCAAATCAATGCCAAGAAAATGTAAGTATTGAAAATGAATCTAGTACATATTTAAATAAAATATAAACTGTTCTATTTTGAAAATGAAACCTAAAATGAAAAGATAAACATGGGTGGGTGCTTATCTAAAAATGCTTTCTCATTTGGATCAATAACTTGTCAAAGAGCGGCACGACCGTTTTTATTTCCGAAAGGAGCATATATTGAGCGGTGTGATACTTGGTTTTAGTTAGAAAGACATTTTTAATCTTCAATTCCTTTAGTTTATAAGAAATGTACTGTTCAAATAAACGAGCAAAAATCTCATTTCTACTTAGAAAATAATCCCAATAACGATCAGGAAGTAGCTCTTTAATTCGCTTCACATAAGCAGACTCAGAGCGTTTGCTACTATCCCAATAGGCCTTTTCTAAAATGGACTCCATTAAATAGCGCATGGGGTACTTGTTTTTATCGTATTGAATCCGTGTAGGGTCAGTAGAATGCCCATCCGATAAAGCATAAACTTTAGCGGTTGTTTCTACTCTGGAACCAAAGAAGTAATCCAAGAAATGCCCATACTCATGGGCAAAAGAACCCACTCCACCCGAAATAACAAAACGAGTTGGTTTGGTGTATGGCTCCTTAAAACGATGTGCTTCCTTGTAACGAGTCATGTTGATGATGTGCGACCATGGCTCATAATGCGCTTTAGCTCCTTTTTTGCCCCTTGCACCAAAGGCAACGCCTAAATGTTTGTCTAAGCCTAAATTATTGCCTTTAAAGCGTAATACTCGATTGAGATCAAATAGACAAACGGCTAGAGCTGCTAAATAGTTAAAGCGATCCTCATGGGTGACCCAGTTGCCAAATTGATACCCTTTGAGTTTAAAAAATTCCGATACATCTCGTACATCTTTGATCTTTTTCAAATCATTACTGGCATCGCCTTTTCTGAATTCTTGGTAAACTTTTTTAAAGCCTTGGTCTTGCCACCATTGCTCCGCCTTTGAACCGCCCTCAGGACGTAAGGTATCTATAATTTTCATGAGCGCTTGCGGTTTGATTTTGTTTTAGAATTTGATTTGGGCTTACGGAGCTTTTTTTGATGCTCTTCGTTTAATAAAAAATCAGGGACAGCCATGCCCACGACTTCTTCTCCTGGTCTTAGTTTAGCTCTCGTTTTTTTTAGCTTTTTCATGTGAATTAGAATTTTGTAAATAAATGTAAAAGCCCTAAAATAAAGCATTGTAAGGCTATATGCAAGCAAATAAAAAACGCCACTAGAAACTAATGGCGTATTTTTTTGACTTTTTTTATTTTGCTTGTTTTTCTAATGGATTTTCAAGTTGTTCTAACCAATGTTGATAGCCTTTTAATTGACCTTGACAAACCGATATACTCAGGTCTATACTCAATTTTACTAAAGGAATCTTTTGTGCTCGTTTAAGCTTTCGCATCTTTTTTAATTCGGCTTGTAATTCTTCTATTTTGGCTTCTAAGGCTGCCTTTTTTTCTTCTTTTGTCATGTTGTTAATTCTATTTAGATCACCTTTAAAATAAGGTTTTAGGATGGATAAGGAATCTCCATAAATGATTTTCTGAATGGCTTTGTTGCTCAATCCTTGATTTAATAATTCTTGTATTTCTTTGGATGGATAATCATTTGCTATACGAAGTGGAATGTATTTATAATCGGTGCCAAATCGGTAAGCGCCTGTCTTGAGATGCACCTCAAATTTCATTCGTCCTTCTTGGTATTCAGGAGTCTTGTTATAATCGCTTGGTTGTTCTTCTATCGACATCATTACAATTAAAATAAAGTTCTTTGAATGGGTTGATAATTGGTAATGAGCAGTTCCATTTTTCTGTTCTTGATGTTTTGGCGTTCCCGAATGGGTATGATATTAAACCCTCTCCTTTTGGCTTCTGCAAGAATAAAGGGATGGTCAAATTCACTCATAGCACATTTGATTCCTGAATGGCTCATAATATCAAAGCAATCCAGACTTTCTTTTTGTGTCCAGTTGGGCACCTTATAGCAATGTTCTGTTTCAAGGTAGACAGGATCTAAATAGACAAAGGCTTTTTCTTTGTCTAAAACTGTTCTAGAAAAGGAGATTTTGCCCAAGACTTCCCTAAAATCATAGTTCGTAATTTTGGTGTTTTTTAGGGCTTCAAAGGTTGGTTCTATCCTTGTTAATAATCTAGCTTTGGTATTGTCTAAACCTAAACGCAGAGTGTCCCCTTTTCCCAAATAAGTGAAATTGCTCAAGAACAAAAATCGAATTGCTTTTTGCAGGGGATCTGTCTCTTGTTGTTTTTTCCAATGCTGAACCAAGGAACTGCTAATGGGCAATAATTCTAAGGCTTGATATAAATCTTCTTTTCGTTCTTTAAGGATCAAAAATAAATTGGTAACATCATCATCCAAATCATTCAAAATATTGAATGCTGCTTTGGGGCTGTAAAAGAACAAACCTCCTGCTCCAAAAAATAAATCAATTCGCATTCGATGATTTGGAAAATGGCGGTAAATGGTCTGGGCTAATTGGCGTTTGTTGCCTAATCGGGTTAGTATCATTTTTTACTGTTGTTATTCATTTTTACTTCCAAAGTACTGCCAACGTACTTTGGAAGTACTTCCTTTATTTATAGGGGTTTCGGGCGTTTTAAAGAATTTACAAAGTAGCGAAAATCTGCCCGTTTTACTTTGGCAGTAAAGCAGGTCGTTTTAACGATTCTTTTTGCTTTTTAACAGTTTCATAAAGTTGGTCTAAAGCTTCGAGGTTGTTTTTGACATTTTGGATAATAGCATATTCATCCAACAAAGGATAGTTACTGAGAAAAAGCTCTAGTTTGTCTTCTAGACGATGTTTTTTAGTGTAAATAAGCCTTGTTTGTTTTTTGGGTTCGTCTGTAAATTTCAAGAAATACAATTCAGCTTCTTGTCTCATTTTATTTAAATCCAAGTTTTGCAAATACTCATATTCCTTGTCTCCTGGTCTTTCGCCTGAGATCATAAAAACAGTTTCTCCAATTACTTGAGCGATGAGTTCACTCACGGTTATAACATCTGGTAATTCTTCTATCTCTATCATTATTTTAGAATTGTTTTTTTTGTTGTTTTACTTCCGAAGTAACAAGCGTTACTTCGGAAGTAATCCTTTATATATCGGTGTTTGAAGGTGTGCTGTTACTTCGGAAGTAACGGAGTGTTACTGCGGAAGTTCGAGCGTGAAAAGGCAGTTTATTTGATTTTATTTTTTTTCCTAGCAGCCAAATAACATTCCCGATTACAAAAAGTATGATTGTGGTTTTTATGAATAAAAGGCGTATTACATTCAGGACAAATTCGAGTATAATCCTTCTTAACCTTTTCGGTTTCGGTCAAGTTTTCTTCCTGCTCGTAATCCTTAAAACTAACTTTCTTGGTTGCTCTAACACCAATCGTTTCCACCTCTAAAACCTTCGCTTCTTCAGCAGGAATTTCCTTGTCCACTTTCGGCATATTTTCAGGATCACTAGAAGGGGAGCTGTTCTCCTTCGCCTTTTGTCTTTCCTTTTCACATTCGGTATAATACCACCAAGAAAAGCAGAGCGAAAAGAGAAACAAAACCTCAAAACCAATGGCTGCAATAACGAGCTGTTCTCCTAACTCCATTCGCTCTTTTTCAACCGCCGCTTTTGCCGCTTTATTTTGCAATAGGGTAGCTGTTTGAGCTGCTTCATTTTTTTTGTCTAATACTTGAAGCGCAGAATCTTTTTTATGTTCTGTAAGCGCAATCCTTTCATTAATGCGCATCACCTCTTCGGAATCTTCGGTGCGAATTCTACCATGATACAAGCGAGTTTGGATATAATTTTCTCGTTCTTTGGTCAAGGTTTCAATTTTCGTATCGTAGGTTGCCTTGACTGCTTCTGCTTCTTTTTCTTCAGGGAACAGCTCCATGGCATCAGCAATAAAAAGACTGGGTAAGATCTTGGCACCTTCAATGGAAATGTAAATGCTGGTGCCCACCATCAACAAGGCTAAAAAGGTAGGGAATTTTTCAACCTCTTTGTATTGGTTTAAACTCTTCATTACATCGTTGGTGGCTTCTCGTTTAACCACTTCAATCATGCTAACCAAAGCAGCGGAAAAGATTACCCGAATTAGCATTGGCGAGCTTTCAAATAAGTAGGAGAGCATCACAAAAGCAGTTCCCATGCTTGCGAGTTGAGCAATGCCGCTCATGCCGATAAAGGCGGTATTTGCCAAGGCAAACCGCTCAGAAAAACGCTTGTGTTTAAATTTTCCGTCTAAGGTTTTGTCTAGTCTATCCCGAAATACAATGCGGTTGATCTTTTTTCGCATTTCTGCGTAGGGATTTTTTGTGAAAGTTGTCATATCTTTGTCTTTTAATTCTTTTGAATAGGAGCGGCTTATTATCCCTAAGCAGCTCCTTTTTTTAATTGGTAAATGCGCTTCTAATCTTGTTTAATTTTTGGATAAAGCGTTTGATTCGAATGGCTTCCTTTAAACAAAATAGGTTTAGCAGAATGGATTTACATCGAGGATCGTTTAGTAGCTTAATTCGGTTTAAACCAACTGGCCAAACTGCTGCCCATCCAGTTTTCCTTCTGATCCTTTTAGCTAATAAACCATCGTACATCCTCTTTTTTCTTAGCAATTGTCGAATAGACATTTTTAAAAAGAGTGCGAGTTGTTCTGCTTCTTCTAAGGTGTTAATTTGTTTTTTGTAGTACATTTTAATCGTGTTTGGAGTCAGATTCTTTATTGTCAAGTAGTAAATAAATGTCTAAGGGCGTTGATTCTACCCAGTTTTTAAAATGTAGGAAATTGATAAAATAAGTCACTGTTACAAAGGAATAGAGCAGCCCCCAAAGGCAGCAAAAAAGCAGCCCCAAGCAAAAAATTACAATTATTCCATACTGGTAAATTAAATAGATGCCTAAGAGCGTTATGATCCAGATGAGGAATGCCGAATGGCCCATCTTTATAAATTGTTTGTTGGTCATTTCTATTGTCTTTTAAATGCGGTTATAATAAGCTCAATCCTTGATTGGGTTGATTGATGTCGTGTTGGTGAAATTGGTCTAAAATGGGTTGTAAATAGGCTAAATAAAAGGGTTCAAAAAAATCGTTGTCTACTTCTTCGGCTACCGCTTGGATGCTGTGCTCTAAACCGTATTTTTCAGAGGGGCTAAGTTGTAGGCTTATTTTGCTTTTCATCGGTTTGCCACTTCGTTCTAGGCGTTGAATCAGCTTTGAAATTTTGATGAACGCTTGTAAGAGCGTAGCTTGTATTAATTTTTCAATCGTGCTTTGCGCTTTGGTTTCAATTAGATATTGACCTAACCAGTAATGGAATTTATGCCAATGGGAGCGCTGTAATTGTAAGGGGATCTTATCTTGAATTAGGATGGAATGTTGTCGATAATAATCCATTACATCAAAAATCTTCCTTGGTAGCGGTTAATCAATTTTTTCTCCTGGTAAATATCAATCCGTAAAACATCTTTATTCCAGTATTTTGTCACCTCATTAAGATCATAAACCCGTTTACTGATGCCCTTTTGGCTGCCATGGCGGTTTTTGTATTGTTGGGTAGGAATGATGTACAAGGAGTAGGAAGTAAGCTGTTTTTTGTAGTCCTTTAGATCCAATCGCTGTAGCCCTGTTTTGGGGTGGTAATAATGATAAATATTCCCTGTTTTAACTTGCCGTAAAATCGCCCAAGACCATTTTCCTTCTACGCTTGCCAAATACCGTTCAATCTTCTTTAAATCCTTGCCAAAGTCGCTTATTTTAAAACCATTGGGCTTGCTGTTGTTTTTAAATTTTATCTGCAAATAAGCAACCGAGGGCGCTTTGTATTTTCTCTTTTTAGTAGTTGCCATTTCTTTGGCGTTGGAGATGTTCATCGTTGAGCAGTGGTTTAAATTTTTGTATGAATAAATCGCCTAAGGCTTTCATTTTATCTTCGTTCAAATAAGGATTATCTTTCAAGCTTTGATACCAGTGGTTGTAATGCTGAGCAATGTCTTTGTAGACTACCTTTGCACCTTCCTGCTCCATTTGCTCAATGGCATTGCTGTAACGCTTGTTGATCCATTGCACTTGCTGGAAATAGGCTTTAGCCGTTTTGTTTTTATCAAAATAATTGGCTTGTATTCGATCCCAATCGTCCATGGAATAATTCAGAGCCTTGACCGCAGCCGTTGAGCTGAGATAATCGACTGGATAATACAGTGGATAGCCGTATTTGTCGGCGTGTTTTTGTTGTTTGATGATGGCATGAGAAACGATCTCAATGGCAGAGCGCTCCTCATGGGGGAGTCCTGCTGCAAAGTTCTTAAGCAACTTAGTTTGTTGCCTGCTGGCCAAATAAGCAGGATTTTCACGGAACGACTGGATTTTAGCTTGTCGATAAGCCGTTACATGCTGCGCTGCTAGATCCAACAGCTCGCCAAGCATCAATTTGCAATCCGTGTTGGTTTGTTCGTTGTACACTTGGTTTTGATAGAGGTTGTAACGCATCAAATCCCATAATTTTGCGCAAACATGCTCCTTTTTAGACGCTTTTCGGGGCGTAATCTTTGGAGAATCAGAGGAAATAGACTTGCTTCCTTGTCCTTCACCCGATTTCTGAGCATTAAGCACCGCAATAGTTGGAGAATTGGAGGAGGTAAACTTGCTTCCTTGTCCTCCATCTTGAATATTGGATGGTTTAAGCTTGGCGACAGCCAAAGCCGCTTTATCCACAACCAAAGGACTATTAATGATTGATTCTAGTTCTTTATCTTTATATAGTAAAGAACTTTGTTCGTACTGCGGTAAAGTTTCCCCTTTAACGTCAAAAAAAGAGGGGGTATCAGAAGCCCCAGAACCCTCGTAACAGGGCTTTATACACAAGACCTGAGGGCTTATCCACAGTTGGATTTTTCCTCGTCCCTTGGGGCTTTGTTCGTCTGGATAAGGATTTCTTAGACCTGTATGTACATGGTTGACCTTTTCGGTAATGATGCCAATGTCCATGAGCTTCTTAATTTGGTTGTAGACGGTCTTTTTATTGGGTGATAGTACTCGATGCTTCGCTGTGTCATTTAAGAGCGTGATCAGGCTAGGAATGGTCGTAAAACAGCAATACTCTCCATGCATACGACATTCCTCGTACAAACCATCTTGATGCTTCTTTAAATTCTCCATGGTAGGGGCAACGCTGCGAATGATCGCATGAAACAGATCAAAGGTATACGGCGTTACACCGCCCCGTTTTCCTGCCTTTTTGCGCTTGGCTTGATAAGCCGCCATCATATCTTTTCCTGCCTTCTGAGTCGCCTTTTTATCAATCATTTCATAAAAGCTAGGACTCAGGGAACTATTTTTAACCTCAGGGTGTATGTTAGATTGAGTTTGCATTTTATTGTAAACCTTGTGTGTTTTTATAGATTAGATAGTATGTTAAAGAGGGGGTTGCTCCCAAACCCCTCTTTTTTAAATCGGCATATAGTCGCCGTAACTTGCAAACAACTGTTTGCTTCCTCGTGACTAGAAAGGGAATCGAACCCTTTTTGCATCCAATCCAGTTCGTTTTAAAATGGAGCTGCATTCTGCCAAAGCAAAACACAGCTCTTCACAATTATAAACCCCTAATCTTTATTTTCTTTCAGATAATGGTAAGCCAACTTAACCCGAACATGGCGCTCAATATCTATGTTCATTCCTGCCGCTAAATCTAAGAGCCGAATAATGGCACCAGCAATTTTATCCTCGAAGGTATGTTGAATGTAGTGTTCAAAAGCTTCTTTGGGGCTATAAATACCTGCATCGTACAAATCCCAATTGGCAGGCGTACTTTCTTGGTAAGCCTCCATGGCTCCGCTCAGCTCTGCGGTAACTCCCATTAACAGTTCCCCGATATTGCGCTCTTTGTTCCAAAATCCCTTGACTTGATTTAGGGCATGAATTTTCTGTGCTAAAACGGTTAAATTCCTAGAGGGAGCAGCGGAGGAGCTTGGCTTTTTTGCCTTACTTTCTTCCTTCATGGTCAACAATAAATTCAACCCCATCTTTAACACCTCCAGCCATTCTGCAAAGCGTGGCTTTTGAGTTGCGGCTTCTTTAGGCTCTTTTACTTTTCTCTTTTTTAGGAAGCCTTTTTTGTACTTCAAGCCCAATTCCTTGCGGTTTTCCTTATTGTTGGGCACGATCTTTCTGCCTCCTTCCACACCAATCGCTAAAGCGTCTACTGCTGATCTTTTAAGGTAGATTAGCTCTTTGTCGTTGTCGTAATAATCCTTGGTGACATAAGCTTTGTTTAGATCCGTATCCGCAGGTAATACCCCATTAACTTCGGCTTCTGTTGCAAAACACAAAGCGTTTTCTTCTTTGGGCGTATTGATGACCACAAGGATATAAAATTCGTATTGTTCCATTTTTGTTTTATGATCGTTTTAAAAGGTGATTTAACTATTTAGTTTTGATATTTTGCTTAGTAAGCCAAGCCTTCTATCTGAATCTTTTTATAACAGTCTGGGCAAGTAATCATTTCTTTGTAATTGTCTTGCTCTTCGTTATCTTCATTAGCGATAACCTTACTCAATTGCATATCATCGTTTAAGCGGTCTATTTCAAATAGATCGATATAAGTATCACAATGTGGGCAGGCTATATAAGCTTCTATATTAATCGTGCCTTCTACTATTTTTATGGATTTATCCATTGTCTAGCATTTTGTTTTATGATTTTAAAAGATGATTATTGAGGTGGGAAACGCTGCGCTATACGATTTGAAATTCTGCGATTAAATATTCTCTGGTCAATCGCTTTGAGTTCTGCTTTGATGGCTTTGTTTTGAGCCTTGATCGTTTGAATTTCTACCCTGACCGCTCGCACTTCTTCCTTGATGCTATTGGTAAACGAAGCGCTAACTTCATAGCTCAGTATAAAAGTGACGACCAGCAAGAGCGTTCCTCCAAAGAAGAGCCGTTTTGTTATTCTGTTCATAGTCTTTTTTAATTTTAATCATTCAAAAAAAGCCCAATGTTTGAAGTTTTCCCTTCGGTATTCCATGACCTGTTTTAACGGGAAATAAAGCATTCCTTCTTTTTTTCGCTTCTTTCCTGTCAAAAGCCCGTCATAGTTGTACTTCCTTATTGTTCTTGGCTTTAATCCTAAAATTCGGGACACCTCCCTTGTGGTTACAAAATTATTTTTATAGATCTCTCCTTTTTCGATCTCCTCTTCTAATGCATCCAGTTTCGCTCCCTGCTGAATTATTATTTCATTTTGTCGATCTATCAGGTCCATCAAATGGGCCTTAAGTGTTTCATCCATGCGCCTACTTTTTTTAGTTTAGCTCATTAATTTTTTATATGCTCTGATGCTCAATACATCATACCCCATTTGATAACGGTCAATCATCGTACGCAGATTGCCCCCTAAGAACTCCGCCATTTTCTCCATGGTTTCTAGTTCCATTTTACTGGGATCTAATAATAACATCGTTGTTTTTCGTCTACCATAGCCCAAAGCCTTTGGCAAATTCTTATAAGCCGATACCGACAAGGTATTTTTTACATGCTCATGAAAATTAGCCGCTTGAGCATCTGACTCAGCACTACTGTTGTTGTCTGTCTCTGTATTCATATTAATTTACTTGATTTGGGGCATAGCTTCGCCTCACCACTTAGCATAGTAAGTCGCTGTATACCGTTGTTTATTTGTAATTGGTTTGCTCTAGTAAAGGGAGTCGAACCCTCTCATTTTAGCAATGTCCTTCCTGCTAAGGAACTAGATCCTAGAGAAACACTCAAAATTTGACCAGCACACCCTTTTGATGTGCCTGCACTTAACAGTTGATCGCCAGAGGTCGCCCCCTAGTTGCTGTTTCTATCCCCATAGAAATAAACAATGCCACATGGCACGACCAAGCCTATTCAATCCCCATTCCCTGATTGAATTTTGTTTCTTTTCCTTTGCCTTTTCTTAACATTTTGTCTACATTTGTTTACATGCCCGTCTACATTGGTCTACATGGTCTACATTTGTCTACATGTTATTTAATTTAATATGTCTTGTTGATTTGCTGCTCTATTTGTTATTGTCGGGCTGTTTTTATTGTTAATATTTTTCTTGTTAAAGGGGTTTTAACTTCATAACCTATTCCCCTTTGATATAACAAAGCTAGATTAAAAAATTGGGAAAAACAAAATTAAAAGACCTTTTCGAGTCAATTTTTTATTTGGTTTTTAACTGAAATAAGATAAATGTCTGAGAGAGAACGAATTGAAAAGATTAGATTTTATCTAAATCTAAACAAGACAAGTTTTGCTAAAGTCCTAGGCTACACTACTCCTCAAAGTTATACAAGTTACCTAAATGGTAGTAATAACCTATCAATGAGAATGGTTAAGGCTATTAAAAAACATAGTCCCGATATTAGTTTTGACTGGATTTTAAACGGTCAAGGAGAAATGTTAATTTCAAAATCTCAGAGTGAACCTAGTAATAGTATAATTTCTACAGAAATTGAACAACTAAAGAATAAAATTGAGTTTTTAGAAAAATCATTAGAAGATAAAGAGGAACGACTAAAAGACAAGGAGGAATGGCTAAAAGACAGGGAAGGGCGGCTAAAAGACAAAGATAAGCTCATTGCTTTTTTAGAAAAAAGCTTAGAAGAGAAGTAAAAATAAAGCACAATTATAATAAACAAAGAATGAGGGCACCAAGTATATTTTACTTGGTGCCCTTTATGTCCAAATTGGAAATAAAGATACAATAGTGATATGTACAACCTAACATTCATCAGTGATAAAGAATTACTTAACCATGTTTACGATACTGTTAAAAAGTACAGTTTCAGTATGGACCTAAGAAAATTTAACAAAAACCTAATAGATCCAATTAAGCTCACATTTGATTCTATCGTATATAACCAATCATACGAAGAAACCATCGAAAATGAGGTTTTAAGACAATTGGATAAATCTAACTCAAACCTTATTGGGTATTTTCATCAAAATATTTTCAAATATTTTTCTTCTGATTGGCATGTTCCTCAACAAGGATATGATATAGAAAACACTCGGGAAGCAATTTTTGTAGAAATGAAAAATAAACACAATACAATGAATTCTTCATCTAGTGCAAAAACATATATGAGAATGCAAAATAGCATTATCAAAAATCCTAACGCAACATGTTTATTAGTAGAAGTTATCGCTAAAAAAAGTCAAAATATCCCTTGGGTGGTAACCCTAGATGGACAAAAACAGAGTGCAAACCATCAAATCAGAAGAGTTTCTATAGATAAGTTTTACGAATTAGTAACAGGAGACAAAAATGCTTTTCAAAAATTATGTAAAGCACTCCCTACTGTTATAAAAGATGCCACAAGTAAATTAAAAAATGCTGAAAAAGCAAATACTGTTTTTGATGAATTAAACAAATTATCACCAGATTTGTTAACTAGTATCTATTTATTATCCTTTAAAAATTACGAAGGATTTAATGATTTTAATTTAGATACTAAATAATCTTTTTCCCATTAAGAATAAAATTTACTTTGAGCACCAAAACACATAAATAACATAATAAACTTTAATGAAATTGTATAACCAATTTGAAGTAAGTAATCTTCTTGATACCCCATTACATAGATTAGATTTATGGGCTAGAAATGGTAAACTAATTCCTTTTAAAATCAATAAAGATGAAAAATTATACACTAAGGAAAGTTTACTAAATTTTAATATCGCACAAGAAGTTTTTAATACAAACTGGACTGACTTTACTAAAATTAAGCCAAAAAGAAAATATACATCTATTGAGTTGTTTGCAGGAGCAGGAGGTATGGCAATTGGCATGGAAAAGGCTGGATTCAAGCATATTTTATTGAATGAAAATAATAAAGAAGCCTGTGCTACTTTGCGACATAATCGACCGAAATGGGAAGTAATAGAAGGTGATATTGAAAAAGTTGATTTCAAATCTTATAATAATAAAATTGACATAATTACAGGAGGTTTCCCCTGTCAAGCATTTTCTCATGCTGGTAAACAACTAGGGTTTGAAGATACAAGAGGAACTTTATTTTTTGAATTTGCGAGATGCATTAATGAAGTAAAGCCAAAAATTTTCATAGGTGAGAATGTCAAAGGTTTATTAAATCATGACAAAGGAAATACTTTAAGTGTCATTAAGCAAGCAATAAAAGATTTAGGATACACTTTAATTGAGCCTAAAGTATTGAAAGCAATGTATTATAAAGTACCTCAAAAAAGAGAACGGCTCATTTTGGTTGGAATACGAAATGATTTTGCAGATAAAGCTCATCTGTTTAAATTTCCAGAAAAATACCCTAAAGTTTTAACAGTAAATGATGCTTTTAAAAAAGGAATTCTATACAAAACAAATGTCCCTGAAAGCCTTGGGGTTTCTTACCCTCAAAGGAAAAAAGAAATTATGGAAAAAGTTCCAGAAGGTGGATATTGGAAGGACCTGCCCGATGATTTACAGAAGGAATATATGGGAGGAAGTTATTATTTGGGTGGAGGAAAAACTGGTTTAGCAAGAAGGTTATCTCTAAAGACCCCTGCTCTTACTATTGTTTGCTCCCCTGCTATGAAACAAACCGAGCGGTGCCATCCGACAGAAACAAGACCTTTAACTATTCGAGAAAGTGCTCGAATACAAACTTTTCCTGATGAATGGGTATTTCAGGGAGCCAAAGGTCAACAATATAAACAAATTGGAAATGCTGTTCCTGTAAACCTTGCTTATGCTATTGGACTTAGTGCTATTGATTTTTTGAATAAAATTGAGAAATAAGAAAGAAAAGAAGGTAGGTTTAGAGTCTATCTTCTTTTCCTTAATTACCTTTTATTAAGTATAATATACTTTTTCCACTAAACAGTTTTTATCTATTTGATACTACATTCATCCTCTGAGTACAATCTATTTTATGTTTTTTTTTAATATATTTCTTAAAAAATTTGTTTTTAAATAGTCATGTGACTACATTCGCTTCATAAGACCATTAAAAATAAAATCATGAAAGAAGAAAAATCCATGGAAATTTATCATGCGACTCACCGGGGGTACCTAAACATTGGAAGCGAAGAATATGGCTTTGTAAAGATTCCTTGTGCTGTATTAGAAGGTAAGAAAAGAATTATATCGCAAACTGGCTTATTTGCAGCATTTAAACGCCCAAGAAAAGGAGAGAAAAGGCAAAAAGGACTTCCATCAATTATCGGTGCAAAAAACCTACTTCCTTTTGTTACTGAAGAAGTAAAAGAAAAATGTAATCCTATTCACTATTATCATACTAATGGCACCCATGCTGTGGGGTATGACGCAGAGCTAATTCCACTGGTCTGTGAACTTTACTTAAAAGCTAAAGATGCCAACGCAACTGTAAGCTCTCAAGATAAAATGGTAGTACAAGCAAACATTCTGATTCGTTCTTTAGCAAAGGTTGGTATTACAGCTTTAATTGACGAAGCAACAGGTTATCAATATGATAGAGAAAAGAACGAACTTCAAAAGATTTTATCAAAATATATCCTAGAAGATTTTCTAAAATGGCAAAGCAGGTTTCCTAGAAAATTTTATCAAGAAGTTTTTAGGCTATATAATTGGAAATATGATCCTTTCTCCTTAAAACGTCCTGGTTGTTTAGGAACGTTTACCAATAAATATGTATATGAACAATTGCCTCCTGGTATTCTTGATAAATTGAAAAAAATTAATCCACCGAACCTAAAAGGGCAAAGACCACGAAAACATCACCAGCACCTAACTCAAGAAGTTGGATTACCTCACTTAGATAAACATTTATTGAAATTAATAACAGTGATGGAATTATCAGAAGACATAGAAGACTTTAAGAATAATTTCAATAAAATATTTAAAAAAGTTTATCAAATGAGTTTAAATTTTGATTCTTAAACAAGAAGAGTTGTATATATGCGAATCAGGGGTTAAAAATAGACCTTAAATATCAAGGTATTATGACCAACTTTATCTAAAGTTTTAAATACTAAAAAACTAACTTTGTGTATACAGGTAAATTCTCAACAACCCAAAAAAAGAAAAACAAATGGCAGGAAGACGAGTAAAAGATTTCCACGAGTATTTAACAACTGCTACAAATAAACATACAACTCTAAATGACTATTTAGTGTCTCCTGCAACTGCATTTTTAAAATATGCAATTGAAGCTAAAAGTGCAATTGATTTATGTGCAAGGAAATTCCCTACAAATCAAGACGGAAATTATAGCAGTGATAGCTTGGATAGTTTACAACATCTAACTGTTGCAATTTTACCCTCGATAATGGGGCATTTTGAAACATACCAACGAATTCTCTTTGGATTGATGTTCGATAATTCAGTGCATTTGAATAACTTTGATGTAAGCAAATTCTTGAACAAACTATCAAAAGAAACTATAGTTTCAGTTGATATTGGAAGATTGGCTGCATATAGAAATATTGGCACTGCATCTATTGGTAATGTTTTGAGTGATAGTCTTTCAGGGTGGCATAATCCGGAAAGAGTAAATAGCTATTTCGCAGCCTTTAATTTAGGATACAGATTATTTAGTAATGATGATTGTAGAAGATTAAAAGTATTATGGCAACTCAGGCATTCAGTTGTTCATACAGGAGGAACAATTACTCTTCCAGACGCACAAAAAGTTGATGAACTCAAAAGTTATGGGAGACAAACTATTGCATTTGAAAAAAACTTTATTTTTGAAGTAGCAAGAAAATTACACCCAGTCGTAAAAAAAGCAACAGAGGGAATAGGTACAAAATATAAAACCAGATTAATCAGCGGAACAAAACAAGTAGATATTGATAGAATTAATAAACTATTTGAAGTTAAATCATCTGTTGGAGCTTGGTTGAGATAAAGAAGAAGACTGTTGAGAACAATGCATCAGCGTTCATTGTGAGACTGTTCATAAAACTGTGTCAGCTAGATTTAAGTAAAAAAGCTTAAATTTATACAAAACATTTATAACCAATTGTAATATCCTTCTAATGAGAATTTCCATTTCTAGCTTCCATTTCCCTAAAAATGCTCAAATTTTTAAAATCAAGACTCCCCTTTCTAAAACAGCAGTAGAAAAAATTTTTATTGAGTGTTCAAAAAATAAAACAAGTAATTTTATTATAGATGAAGTTAAAACATCACTTAATATAAATGGAAATACTCTAATATATTCATGCAAAGCTTTTGCACTTGAGCAAGAACCTTCTTTCCTGTTAAATACTAAAGTTAAAGAGACGAAATACGCTTTCTTATTACTAATTGAGTATAATAATTATTTATTTGTATTTAAAAGAAACATAGATTCCTTTCAATCAAAAATCCAACTTTACATTGAGCCCATAGAATATGGCAAATTCACAAGTTTAAAAGCAAAACCTAACGCTAAGTATGAACGAATATCAATGAAAAGCATGACTGTTTCAGATATGCAAATAAGAAACAGGTCTTTTGAAGGTAGAAATATTGATGGTATTTTACCAACAAACTCTGCTAGTAGGTCGATTCCAAATAATTTTAGATTAAATGTAGATGGTGAAATTTATTTGATAAACCCTAATACATCTCGTTTGGCTTTACGTTCTCAGAAATCTAGTCTAGATGACCTAGCAGAATGGTGTTTATTACTAACACAAGAATTAAATTCAATTACACCTGCTACTATTAATTCATTCATTAAAAGTTTTGCAGCTCCAATTAAATTAGAGCAAATTAAATCCACATGTTCTCCTACTGCAATACTTTTTCATCTTGAAGAATTAGATATAAATCTCAGAGATTCCAGTTCTCCTTATAAGCTCATTAGTAAAGAAAATCAGACTGAGGTTGAGATTAAGGAAGATAAAGAGCTTAATAATTTTTTTGAACTATTTAGATCTCCTTTAAATTTAAGAAAGATACCAAAATCTGATGTATTCTCTATTATATTAAAAGGTCAAGATGGGTTGGGTGAAATAAAACTCAACAAAATACAAATAACATTTAAATCGAAAGTTGGTGAAAATATTTTAATCAAGACACCTACCGAAACTATCTCCCTCTCAAAATTTATTAATTCTCAAAAGAATTTTTCTGTAGTTTTTGACACCCCTAATTACATGTATGTTTCTAGATACACATTCAAAGACAAACAGTTGCTTAATAATATAGAGGGGATGATGTCTGTATTTGATGACAGCATGGATTTTTCTGATGTTGTATCTGAAAAAGAAAAACCATTTGGAGACAATACTATAACGGAATTCCCAGATAAATCTCTTTTTTATGCTGTTGAAAATAACTTCATAAAAAAAGATGAAATAGTTATTTGTGATGATATGGGAAATGAATGGGCTGATCACATTATTTTTTCTACAGAATTGGGTCAACCAACTATTTCGTTTATACATTCAAAATATACTTCAAAAGATACATATGGTGCTAGTAGTTTCCATGAAGTTGTTTCACAAGCTCTTAAAAATTTAGGCCGATTAAACTCCGAACTTTCTGAATACAAAAAGAAATATGATAATAAATGGAAAAATAACTATGAAAGCACATCAATAAAACGTATTCGAACAAATAATAATTGGAGTGATATAAAAAAAGCTTATAACAAAGTTAATTCAACTCCAAACTCAAATAGAAAAGTAATATTAGCTACACCATTTTTTAGTAAAAGCAAACTAAAAGACAAATTGGAAAAAATTGCAAATGGAACTTCCAAAAATTCTCACCACATTCAAATAATTTGGCTTATCAATAGTTTTATTAGTTCATGTCGAGATTATAATGTTCAACCCCATATTTTATGTAAAAAATAGAACTGCATCTAAGCAATCTGTATATGGCAATGGCACATCCCGGAAACAGCGTTATAAGAATGAACGCATGTGACACAGCGCAAAATCATAGATTTTGCCAGTACTAGAAAGTAAATTACTTGCAAAACCTACGATTTTGCTTCCCGAAAAGCTATATTGTATGGCGCATGCTTTGTGCCAAAGCATATACAGAGGCCGTTGCACAGCATTTAAATTATAAACTTTTTTATTAAGAACAAAACCTTCAATTATGAATATGGAAGACATATATCGTCAGACTCTAAAAGCAATGTATGGAGAGCATTCAAGCGAAGAGCAAATAGAAGAAAAATTAAAAGAACTTCTTGATAAACAAAAAAGTGTAAAAACAGGTCCTAATGTAATTCATCTAAATTATATCAAAGGATTGATTGATATTAAAGATTTAGAACAATTTGAATCAAAGTTCAAAAATCAAAAAATTGAGTTTAGCTCTTATGATAAAAGTGGAGTACCTTATAACTCATTTGAAGAAATAACAGTCTTACTTCTTATCAATGAGGGCGTTTTACAAAACTTACTATATGGTGCAAGTGGAAGTGCTTTA
The DNA here is from genome assembly GCF_026000115.1 of Aureispira anguillae. Lineage (GTDB taxonomy): Bacteria > Bacteroidota > Bacteroidia > Chitinophagales > Saprospiraceae > Aureispira > Aureispira anguillae. The sequence goes on along the minus strand of NZ_AP026867.1, from coordinate 1,877,135 downwards.
TGGGACGTTATTAAAGATTGTGCTGAAAAAATCTCTTCATCAGTTATTGGCAAAAAGCATAACAAAATCAGTGGAGGGAAAATCATCAAAGAAAAATCAACTTTTAGCCTCGAACATAGGTTAGATAAAAATACATCATTCTTATTTAAAATAGAAGCTGACTTTGAAAATAAGGAACTATTTCTAAATGCAATGGACAAGACACTAGAGTTTGTAAAAGAACAAACTAAAAATGAAACTTTTCAACATCCTGTAAAGCTATCATGGAAAGAAAAGTTAGATAAATGGGTAAAGGACATCGAAGATAAAAAGCAATTAAGAGAGAAATAATTTTTTTCATAAATTTCTAAAATATCAACCATATAAAACAAAAAGCACTGTACAACAATTAGCGATCAAAATTAAGTGGGGTCGTGGGATCCCACTAATTTTATCATGTTGTTGTACTGAACGCCCTGAGTACAGTTGAAAAATAGCCCCTGTGTAATTTAGTTAAAATGGAAAACAAAATGTATGAAGCATGGAAATTAATCCCCAAAATTGACCTATTAAAAGATTCCTATACAAGCAGAGTATTCATAAAAAAATAAAACTGCGGGCAAACAAGAGATATACGTCAATACCACATATGGGCTAAAGCTAAAATCCATCTTAGCAATCCATTACAAAAACAAACAAGTCACTTATAAATCAAAGCGACCTGTTTCTATCGTTCTACCAATCCACCTTATCCAAAGCATCATTCACCAGCTTATTAGAAAGATGCAAATAAACCATGGTCGTTTCGATCTTAGAATGCTGTAGAATTGCCTTTAAGATATGAATCGGTACTTTGGATGCCAAATTAGTCGCAAAGGTATGACGAGCCACGTGGCTCGTGATTGCCTTTTGGATGCCAGCCCGTTTTGCCAACTTCTTTAAAGCACGGTTAAAATACTGATTGGAGTATTTGTGAAAGACCAAGCCCTTATCATATAACACCTCAGCACGGTACTTATTAATGATGGCCTCAGGTTTGCACTCATATAATTTGTACAACGGCAGTAGAAGCTGTTTACTCGTCTTCTTAGCCACTATATTTAAGACCATGCCCTCTTCGCTATGATTTATATCTTCGTAGCTGATAGCGCAAGTATCAGAGAAGCGTAAGCCCGTATAACAAGAGAATAAAAACATATCTCGAATAAGATCCAAATAAGACTCCTCCTCTCGAAAGGTCAGCCCCTCTATTTTTTTTACCTCCTCTTCAGACAAAACCAGCCGCTCTGTAGGAACCGTCTTGGCCTTAAATTTCAGATAAGGATTTTTATTGCTGTCCAATAAATCTTTTCGGATCGCCAAATTAATGTATTTTTTCACCTGCTTATGATGCGTGTAGACCGTATTGACATGCAGCTTATGCGCATAGAGGTAGGTATCAAAATCGTGAATTAAAGAATAGGTTAATTCCGAAAATTTGACATCTTTTTGAAAGCCCTTCCAATAATTTAAAGCCGTGCGATGCTTTTTCTTGGTAATTTTCTCCAGCTTGGTATCTTGCGCCAGCTCGTATTCCCAAAACTCTGTAAAGGATTGAACATTGCCATAATTAAAATAGCTGTCTAGCTGCTCCAAGGTCATCGACCCGTGCTTTTTGATCCATTCTAAGGCATAAGCCTCCAGCTCGTCCAATTGCCTTCTTATTTCAGCATTATACTGCAAGGCGTTGGGATGGTCGATTACCTTATTGTATTTCTTGCTCCATTGAGCAGGGGTTACAAAAATTCCTGTAGGAATATATTTTCTTGCTTTGTTGTGGTAAGCCCGAATCTGTACGGGAGCTGTACCGTCTTTTTTTAATCTGTTTTTAAAATTGTGCGAAATCGTGAATTGTATCATTTGTTTTGCTTTTTTAGTAGAATTATAATATACAAAATCTAGACTAAAAAAGTGGAACAAAAATGGAACATAGACCCATGTAAACCTATGCAGAGAGCGTTTAAACCGTGTTCCACAAAAAAGGTGGAACAAAAAAAAAGAGAAACAAAAAAAGCTAGAACCTCGATGGTTACTAGCTTTTTTGTTTCTCTAGGAGACGTTTGCACATCTCAACTGTACCCGGAGCGGGAATCGAACCCGCACTCCCTCAACGGGAACAGGATTTTAAGTCCTGCGTGTCTACCAATTCCACCATCCGGGCTACCTGAATTGGCACATTGTTTTTTGTTAGTGCAGTGCAAATATACGGCAGTGGTTTCGTTTTTGCAAATTTTAATTCTTCTTTTTAAGAAAAAAAAACACACTTTTAGGCTAACTCATTCATTATAAGAACTAAAAAAAGTTATATTTTTTTTAAAAAATATTTGAGCTTATGTCTTTTTAGTCGTGTAGTTGTTTTTATCCAAAAAAATATAGCCTTAGACCCACACATTTTATCTAAAGATTGATATATTAAAGATTCTAGTCTTCGTCATTTTAATATTGCGCTATAAAAAGTTATACATGACCAAAAATACTGCATCCAATACCATTACAACAAAAAAGAAACGTGTTTATACACAGGAAGAAATTGATGCCAACAAATTTATCTACGACCATTTTGATGCAAACTATGTCCGTCAGATCAACAATGCCTTGTTTAAGATTGTGGAAGAAACCTACTTCCGCCCTGTTTATATTGGCTTTGATGAAATGCCTGAGCGCAATAACCCTGCCCATCCAATCATTTTGGCAAGCAACCATTCTGGAATGGCCTTTCCTTGGGATGCTATGGTATTTGGCTGTGGCATGCTCAAACGTTTCAATTATGATGAAAATAAAATTTTTAGAGCAATCATTGCTCCTGGGCTTTCGGGAATTCCTGCCATGCACCCCTTCTACATGAAAGGCTCTTGGAAAGTCTCTGGAGGGGTTGATGCTACTTTTCTTAATTTTGAAACAATGATGCAGTACCCTAAGGGGCATTTATTGATTTACCCAGAAGGTGTTCCTGGTATTGGGAAGGGCTTTAATAGAAAATATCAATTGCAGCGTTTTGCTACGTCCTTTATTCGAATGAGCTTAAAATATAAAACAGATATTTTACCGTACTCTACTGTTAATGCAGAATACGTTGTTCCCTATGTATATAGCTTTGATTTTGTTAATCGTCAATTTAATAAAATAGGAGTACCTTTTATGGCATTAGGGGTACTAACGGTAGCGCTTGTTTTCCCTTGGGCTTTTTATCTAGCTTTTCCTGTTAAAATGCATTTTGTGCGAGGAACCCGAATTAGCCCTTATAAATGGATTGACAAACCCTATGAAGAGCTCACCGAAGCTGAAATAAGCGACATCAGAGATCGTGTAAAAGCAATTATGCAAAAGGATTTGGATGCTGCGGTTGAAAAATATGGTCAAGCTCCTTTTCAAGTTAAAGAGTTAATTAAAGTCATGTGGCAAAAACGGCAGTATTTTCCTTATAATTTACCTTTATTCTGGCCTTTATTGTTTCATGAGTTTGAGCGCCAATGGCTCAAAGAACGCAAATATGAGACCCAAGAACCTATAGAAATTGGCACAGGATGGGGAACCTTTTTGCGACTAATTTGGCGCAACCCAATTACGATTGCTTATTTTATTCCAATTATTGGTTGGTTTATTTTGACCTTTTATGGCAATAAAAAATGGAAAAAATTAGATGAGTTAGGAAAACCTTTTAAATAAGATGAAAGCGACAATTTATTACAAGAATTCTAATTACAATATAAACTTATTAAAACCACTTGATCTTACTCTACCAATCCAAAGTAGAATAGATGCGGCAAGTGCATGGTATTGCCCTCCTTCTGAAATTAGCCCTGTTATAACAGAGCATTTTGTGGGTTCTGTTCAACAAGGTGGCTCTGTCAATTTTAACAACATAGTATTTAACCCACATGGAAATGGTACTCATACAGAATGTGTTGGGCATATTGCTAAAGAATTTTATTCTATTAATAAGCTATTAGATCAGTTTTTCTTTTTGGCTCAACTTGTTAGTATTACTCCCTTTTCACTAGGAGAAGATTTGGTGATTACATTAGAACAAATTCAAGCTGTTTTTGAAAAATCTCCTTCCCCTCAGGCATTTATTGTTCGAACCTTACCCAATTCCGCATCTAAACAACAACAACAATACACGAATACGAATCCACCATTTGTAGAGCCTCAGGCTATGAATTGGCTTTACGAACAAGGAGTTCGCCATTTTCTTATTGACACGCCTTCTGTAGATAAGGAAGTAGATGATGGTGTTTTAGCCGCTCATCATGCTTTTTGGAATTATCCTAGCAATCCCCGTTTAGATGCAACCATTACAGAATTGATCTATGTTCCTGATACCATAAAAGATGCCATCTATTTTTTAAATCTTCAAGTTGCTGCTTTTGAGAATGACGCAACTCCTAGCAAGCCGACGTTGTACGCTATCGATTAAACCTATCCTTATGAAAGCATTGATTCTAGTTGATTTACAAAATGATTTTGGCAATTTTGGAGCCTTAGCCCTGAAAGAAGCAAATGAGGTTATTGCTATTGCCAACCAACTCATGCATACTGGCTTTTTTGACCTTGTTATTGCCAGTCGATATTGGCAACCTGCTGATCATAAAATTTTTGCTGCTAACCATTTTTTTCGTTATCCCAATCAGCTCGTTGATATAGACGGGCATTCAGAGCGTTTGTGGTCTATTCATTGTGTGCAGGACAGCTTTGGAGCTTCATTTATTGATGCTTTAGAATTAGCTCCAATTGATAAGATCGTGTCTAAAAGGGCAGATAAAGATAATTTCAGTTATAGTTGTTTTTTTCCGCCTAAGATTAATGAAAAATCGGAATTATTGACTTATCTAAAAGCGTCAAAAGTAGAGGATGTTTTTTTGTTAGGTTTTATGACTGAATTTGGAATCAAAGAAAGTGCCTTAGATGCTCAAAAATTTGGTTTTCGAACGCATCTTATCAAAGACGCTTGTCGAGCTGCTAATTTAGATAGTCCAAAGGATGGAGCCAACAGCCTTGAGCTTTTGCAAACGGCTGGCATTACGCTGTTGGATAGTGATCAGTTAATGTTATAACACCAAAATAGTAAACCATAGGCTATTTAATTGCCTATGGCTTACAAAATGTTACTGTCCAATATTTACATCCAAAGGTCCTGCCCAAGCAGTTTTACTTCCGTCGTGACAAACACTTCGAACATAAAAATCATATTCTGTATTTTGAACCATAGGCATATAAGTTGTTTGCTGTGAGGAGGCCGTTTCAATATTACCATAGTTAGGAGCAAAACCATTTCTAACCATATTAACTTCATAGTTGCTGTTTCCTCCTAAATCGTCCCAATGACATTCTGCTCCAACGGCTTGTGATAAGCTGTTTCTAACAACATAAAATTTTAAACCAGAAGGAGGTATACAAGTATTCATATTATTTGAAGCATAATGCGTCAAGGGTCCTTCCCATTCGCTCCAGCCCAATGTTTGGTTGCAATAACTACGCATGTAAAAATCATAGACATTTCCCTGTTGCAGTACCATACTGCTATTGTGCCAAGTGTTATTAACGGTAATAATAGTACCTGAATCAACCTGAAAACCACTTAATCCATAACTAATTTCATGGTAGGATGCAGTTGTTGTATTGGTACTTGTCTGCCAAGACAACCCATTTGAAAAAGACAGACTGTAGGGGCTTTCACAAAAAGCATCAACATTAATGGTCTTAGGACCATACCATTCTGAACTGGCATTGTCATCTCCGACAACTCGGATATAAAAAGAGTATAAGTTTCCTGTAGTTATATTTAATTCCTTTATTTCCTTTGTGATGGAATTGGCATTATTGGTAATAAATTTATATCCTGACTCACCTGTTGTATTATTTGCTGTAGGCATGTAAGATAGTTCATAATATTGTACCACACCTCCAGATGAAGCAAAGGTAAACTCCAATTGATTCGAAGATTGGGTCACTGCAAATGAAGATATTACGATACTCGAACTAGACGTTTTTTCACAAGCTGTTTGGACAAATAGAAAAATTAGTAAGAAGTAGAAGCAACTTCTTTTTGGAAGAACAGGATACATAATCATTGTTTTTAAGTAAAAAAATAAGATTCAAAAATAAACTTTTTTTTTTACAAAAACTACTTCTATTTTAAGTATAAGTGATGGAACAACTTATTTGTACCCTTCCTATTAGCAACACTTCGAATTATGTATTTTTTTGTTCATTCAATTCTTTTTTCATTGTTGTTACGGTCTTCCCTCCCACTGCAATGTCATCATCTGGTATTTCTTTGATGGAAACAAGAAATAATTCTTTCGGAATTCCCGTGATTTCAACAGATACTTCTGTTAGTTTCTGAATTAGCGCTTGCTTCGTTTTTTTGTCAAGTTGTCCTGACTCAAATGAAATGTAAGGCATAATATTGCTTTTATTCTGTTCTAAAAAACTATTAAACAACTCAATATAAGCATTATCTACCATTTTCATTCGCTCAAAAAAATGAATATCAAACTTGGCATTCTTTTAATAAAGAAAATCTGAATTAGTGGTCAAAAAATAAACTTTCTTTAATCTGTTTGATAAAAAAGTATAAAATATAACAAATGAAAATTGATAGATTATCAATATTTATTTTTTTAATTTCCTATCCATTCTTAAATTCACTTAAAATAAAAAAACACTAAACACCTTAATCAAAAAATGTACTCTAAAACATTAACCCTTTTACTGCTGTTATTCATCCCTCTTTCTATAATTTGTCAATCAAAATATGAGAAAGGATACATTATAAAAAAACAAGGAGAAAAAATAAAAGGCTATATAAAGTATAGTCTAAACAAAAGCCTATGCCAACAAATTACCTTTTTAAGCAGTGACCAAACAAAAAAAACGGTTTATTATCCCTCAGAGATTAAAGAATTCAAATTTGAAAACTTAAATCGAATTTTTAAACAAATTACGCTACCAAGGCTTGATTCTACCACCATAACGGATACCATTCAGAATGTCTTTGCAGAGGTATTGGTAGAAACGCCTAAGCGCACTTTATTTTTTTACAAACCAATTGACAGCAATCGAAGATTATTTATCCAAACGCCAGAGATAAAGCTTAAGGAGTTAATTCGAGAAGTAAAAAATAAGGAGGTAAATGGTTCTAATTTTGTTTATGTAAATAAGAAATACATTGGCCTTCTAAAAATTTGTTTTAAAGACTGTAAAGATGCAACCCAAAATAAACTAGATAACTTAGGTTTTACGATTGGGGCTATTGCTAACTTTTTCACAAAATCAAGTCGTTGTCTTGGCGAAAAAATTCTACACGAGTCTGCTGCATGGAAGGACAAAGGGAATTTGCAAATTGTCTTTGGAGCAGGTATTAGTTATGTCTCTACCGAAATGGTCACTTATCGTCGCTCAGGTTGGTGGAAAAGCATGGAAGATCCTCAACCTTTAGTTGGAACTCCTTTTGGTTTATCTCTCTATTATTATCCTCCATTCATCAGAAATACATTTTTTTTAGGCATTAGCAGTTCTTACAGTCTCAAAGGGGCTTATTCTGAAATCTCTGAGACTCGCTTTGAACAACATTATCTGAATTTGGGTTTATCGTTAGGTTACCATTATCCTTTTGGAAAAATTAAGCCTTATTGGGGAACAGAACTAACCAGAGGAATTTTGATGAACCAAAATGATGCCTTTATTTCTACCCATCCTACTGACTTTGGAACGGCTATTCTTGTTGCGCCTAAAAATTATAAACGATATGCAGGAGAAGTTGGATTAGGGCTTTTTGTAGGTGTGGATATTCCGTTCTCGGCTTGTGGAATTCGAGCAGAATTAAAATACCACTACGGTTTATTGCCTACCCTAGCTAACTTTGCCATTTTGCAACAACATGCCTTACAATTACAAGTTCAATTTAGGATTTCTCCATTAAGAAAAAATAGAAACAGCTTTTAACAGCACTCTATAAAAACAACGGAGTGTCATTTTAAGCAATAGATAAAATAATGGAAGCTAAGTTAACATCTGCCTAACATCATTTACTCAATTGTTGCAAGCCCCCTTCAAAATCTTAAGGTTTTTATAAAACACTATAAAAGTACCAATTTGGTTCTAAAAAAATCTAATTTAGTTTTGCACGCCATTCATATACCACCACACAAACAAGCTATTATACAAAACAAACAACAACAATATGAAAAAGGCGACCTTTATTATAACCCTAAATTTATTATTGGTATTCGTAACTTTTGGACAAAATGATTATAAAAAATCAATGGAAGAGTGCCGAAGTTTGGGCTATTTTGAGAGCCAAGAATGCATGATAGGAGAAAAAATACCACTTTTTGAGGAAGTAACCTATGAGGGAAAAAAAATAACTCCTCAATCAATCAAAAATAAAGTCGTGGTCATCAATCTTTGGTTTATGGCTTGTGCTCCATGTATTGCTGAATTAGATGGGCTTAACAAAGTTGTCGAAAACTACAAAAAAAGAAAGGATGTGCTATTTATCTCGTTCACAACAGATAGCAAACAGGTGCTTGAAGAAGACTTTCTCCCCAATTATGAGCTAAACTTTGAAATTATTCCTAACTCAGAGGAAACAATATTTAATGTCTTTAAAAACGGATGGGGTTTTCCTACTACAATTGTCGTTGATAAATCGGGAAAAATTCATAAAATCACAGCTGGTGGAGCAACAGATCCAGAAAAGGCAAGCAAGAAAATTGAAAAAATATTGACGCAATCGATCAATGAATGTTTAAAAAATTAGAGCACTAGATGAAATAATGCTTATGTATTAGCAATTCTTAAAACGGTCTTTTCATAAATTTACCACACACTATCTACCTTTATTTCCTCATTTACCTTATTCATCAGAAAGAATGCTTCTTTCGTAAAGTAGGCTTGTTCATTTTTATTAATTGCCTTAAATTTATCAATTCACAATTAATAAAAAAACACTTATGAGACTCTATTCCATACTATCATTCGTTATTTATAGTACTATTTTATTTTCTACAACCACAAAAGCGCAAAAAACTTACGAATATTGGGGCATGACCTCTCATGGCAGTACGGATGCTGGAGTTATTTTCAAAATGGAAGAACACACCACCCCTTTTGGGCAAAACATTTATGCCTATACTCAATCGGTCGTTCATACTTTTGAGGCGGATGCCGAAGGTGCCCTAAGAAAAGGCTTATTATGTGAAGCCAGTAATGGAAAGTTATATGGTATGACTCAAGGGGGCGGAATACACGAAAAAGGTATTATTTTTGAATACGACCCCAACACCAAAATTGTCACTAAAATATTAGATTTTAATGGCTATCACATGGGAGCCCATCCAGAAGGAGGACTTGTTCAGGCTAGTAATGGGCTGTTGTATGGAATGACCTATTCTGGGGGAATACACAATCAAGGAGTTGCGTTTAAGTACAACCTAACAACAGGTGTTTTTACGAAGTTAAAAGATTTTATAGGCGTTCAAGGATCTTACCCTAAGGGGTCTTTTATTGAAGCTAGTAATGGATTGTTGTATGGAATGACTTCTACTGGAGGTACTTATAGTGCAGGCACGATTTTTAAATGTAACCTCTCATCAGACGTTTGTACAATTGTAGAGCATCTAGCTGCTGGAACCCATCCATATGGTGATTTAGTTGATGCTGGCAATGGAAAATTATTTGGACTAACCTATAATGGAGGAGCTTATAGTCGTGGAACTCTTTTTGAATATGATTTAACAACAAGTACTTATACACACAAGGTCGCTTTTTCAGCTGGCTCACTAGCTCCAGGGCACAGCCCCAAAGGTAGTTTAGTGTTGGCCAGTAATGGCAATTTGTACGGCGTAACCTTCAAGGGCGGAATACATAACAAAGGTGTTCTCTTTGAATATTCGCTGCCTTTTGGTGTTTATACCAAAAAAATAGATTTTGATGGAACAAACAAAGGAGCTTTTCCCGCTGGAAGATTAGTGGAGGCTTCCAATGGAAAACTCTATGGAGAGACACCATTGGGGGGCACTCACGATCAGGGAGTTATTTTTGAATATGATTTCACAACCAATACTTATACCAAAAAACGGGATTTAATAACCAACATTAATTCTACCCATGCCATCGGCCCCATGACAATGGCTAGTAATGGTAAAATTTATGCCATGACCTTAGAAGCTGGCGCACATGGAAAAGGGATATTATTTAGTTACGATCCGATTGCCGATACCTATGCCAAAGAGTTTGATTTTGGAGCGGCTACTTCGGGGATGGCGCCTCATGGAAGCCTAACTCAAGCAAGCGATGGCAACCTCTATGGAATGACTTCTGCTGGAGGCAGTCAAAACAAGGGAGTGCTATTTAAATTTGATTTATCTTCCAATACCTATATCAAACAAGTTGATTTGGATGGGAATAATGGCGCTGTTCCTTTGGGGAGTTTGTTAGAAGCCAATAATGGCAAGTTATATGGCATGACCTCGGCTGGAGGAACAAATAATGTAGGGGTTCTTTTTGAATATAATCCTAGTAATAATACCTTTCTCAAAAAAATAGATTTTAATCTAGCAAATAGTAATTTAGGAGCAGTTCCTAAAGGAAATTTGATGGCTGCTAGTAATGGTAAACTATATGGTATGACTTCTCGGGGTGGAAACAATGACAAGGGAATCATTTTTGAATATGATATAGCAACGAATACACTTGTAAAAAAACTGGATTTTGATGGCAATAATGGTGCTTCGCCCCAAGGAAGTCTACTGGAAGCCGATAATGGCAAATTATATGGCATGACTAAATATGGCGGCAGCAACAATGTCGGGGTGCTCTTTGAGTACGACTTAAGTACCAATACTTATCGAAAAATAATCAACTATGGGCAATATGATGGAAAATTCCCACATGGGCATCTTATCCAAGCTAGCAATGGTAGATTGTATGGCATGGCTCAGGAAGGGGGATTTAGCTTACAGGGCGTTCTTTTTGAATATGACATTACCTCTGATACTTATTTAGTTAAGATTTCATTTCAATCAGGAACTAATTGGGGTGGAAATTATGGTAGTAACCCTGAAGGCAGCTTAATTGAAAATCGAAATGGTACTTTATTCGGTATGACTACTTCTGGTGGCAATGCAGGAAATAGCACGGATGGGATTGTTTTTACTTATAATACCGCAACAAGTACAATGGCTAAAAGGCATACGTTTGATAGTTATACTGGCGCTGTTCCTTATGGAGATATTACGGAGGTTGTGATTACAAATGTTGGTGTAAATTTACTTCCTAAGGCTGCCGCTCAAATTCATACGTTTCCGAACCCTAGCGCTGACGAATTGACCATAGATGCCCCCAATTTAATTATTGAGGCAATCCACGTTTTAGATTATTCAGGAAAAAGGATAAAAAGCTATTCTCCAAGCAAGCAATTAAATATTACAGATTTGCCCGCTGGAGCTTATCTTCTGCAACTAGAAACTCAAAAAGGGCAGGTCAGTAGTCCTTTTATAAAACAATAGTGCGTTTTGATTTGACATAACGTTGAAGCGATGAAAATAAATTATTATAACGAAGTTGTTTTCATCGCTTCACCACCTTTTATTGGTGCGGCTGAACGCCTTAAAATTACCGTACTTCTAAAGTATTCTTTCAAAAAAATGATTATAACCATCATTCTTTTGTCCCCTCTCTTTTCAAATATTGTTCTAAGTAAGGTATTATCTCTGGATTTGAAGGCGACTTGGCTTTAGCCTCCAAGATTTTCCCTTCTTTATCAAGTAAAACAAACCGTGGGATTCCATTGATGGCTAAATTTTTCAGAAAAGGAATTTCGCTATCTGGAGCAAACAATTGAATTCCTCCCATATTCTCCTCTGTCACCATTTTTTTCCACTTCTTTTTATTGTCGTTGTAACTAATGCTTACAAAGTAAATGTCCTGTCCTTCAAATTTTTTTTGCAACTGCTCTAAGTGAGGTATTTGTTTTTTGCAAGGCCCACACCATGTTGCCCAAATATCGATGTATACAAGTTTCCCCCTCAGGCTTTGAAGAGAAATTAAATTGTTATTTTCATCGTAAAGTTCAAACGGTTCAACTACAGCACCTTTCCTGTTTTTCTTTAATTTTTTAAGTTCCTCTTCTAATTTTTGTTTGTATTCTATATTAGATAAAATAGGTTGAATCGCCTTAATTATCCCCTCCTTTTCTTCAACATCTGCCAGAAAGGGGAACATTATATTTTTCCAGTAAAAAATCGCTTCGTCCTTAATCTTAGGATGCTGAATTAAGCTGTCCATTGTTTGAATATACCAGATATACAAATCTCCTCCTTTATAGCAACACTTATAGTGCTGAGCAATATAGTTACTCACAATATAGGGCAAGTAATTCGGCAGTAGTAGTAATTTTTCGTTCTCCAACAAACGTCCAACTCCTTCAAAAGGGTCTGAAAAGCTATCAGATATCGCTAAATTGGATTTCGACATTGCCTTTTTTTTAAAGCTAGCTAACCTTAACCGTTTTGAAAGATCTATTCTCTGAGTTTCTAAATATTCAAAATCTTTATCTATATTATCTTTAACTCCGTTTAGGTGGCTAATGTGCCCATTTTCCAAAGCATTGCTAAGCCTTACAACTTTTTCTTCACGCTCCTCTTCCTGATTCAAGGATTGAATCAGCTTTTGTTCTATCTTAACTTTGGATCGAAGGTAATTGTTTTCGACAGCACCTTTTCCTTTGAAAGTAACGTTCTCTGTCATTTCGGGGTCATAAACAAGATCCAAATCAAAGGCTGGTTTTAGAAAAATTTCAACCGCTTTCCTCTTGTTCTGTATCAAATAATAATAACCTTCAAGCCCAGTAATTGTATCTCTAAAATGGTGCTCTTTATCTAAAGTAATAATCCGTTCCAACTCATTAAGGTGGCTATACAAATACAAGGAGTCTGATGTGGGTGCTTTGATCGTTCCTGATAAAATTGTATAAGAAATTTTGTTTTTTGGCGTTGTACAAGAATAAAAAGCAATAAGCAAAAAAAAGAATCGTAGATATTTCATTGTTGAGACTTTATATTTTATAAAAATAAACATTTTATACATCTATAACTCAAAGTCTATCAAACGTTACATCAATTTACTTATATAAAACAGATACAATAGATTCTATTGCCTATTTCGTAGGATCTGGCAACATTTCGATCTCAATTAACGCTTTTCCTTCTTGATAATCAATGCTTGTTTTCATAGGACGATCAACAACCCACCAAGGCTGAGTTGGGTTAACGATTAACTGAGCTTTCCCTTCTTTCCAACTGGCTGTTACCGTCCCTGTTGCATTGTTATTTTGTCCTGCAATATCCATTACAAAGGTAGAGGTATATGCTCCATCAAAGGGGCGTCTTAAGTCGGGCAAAGCAGGAGAAAATTCTAAGCGGACACCCTTTTCTTTTTTATTCCATTGCTGCACATAAGCCACTTTTAACGCCAGACTTTCAGTTCCCTCAAACTCATAACACAATGTCCTAAAATTATTTTTTTGTTGCACAATTGTTTTGTCATCAAGCACCTGAACCGTCCAATCTTGAATGGTAGGCTTTCCCTGAGCAGGATGAGCCGTTGTCAAAATTCCTTCGTCTCTTACCGCCATCTCAAAGACACCAGAACTTGCCCCTCCCTGCGTTTGAGTCAAGGCCATCTGAAAAGGTACCAAACCCAGCAATTTATTCATTTTGTATGGTTTGCCATCGTAAGAGATACCCGCTTTTTTGCCAAAATCACGATAAGGTAAATCTAAAGCCACCAACAACTGATTTCTCGAATGTCCCATTGTAGAACCATTCTTTTTTTTGAGCGCTGTTTTTGGGCGTTTACCTTGATACCAAGCTTCTACCTTCTGCCCTTTTATATTTTCATAAGAAAAAGACATGTCTAGCATTTTATTGGTACTATTGTCTACGACTTTAACAGGGTAAGATTTCCGCACAACAGGCAATTCAGGAAGCCAAGCATCTACGTTTGCCAAATCCGTAACAATATATTGATCCAAAGAACCCTCTTCTGCATCTTTCATAACCCACAAATCCCCATCTGGGGTCTCTAACTTGGCATATTCATGCATATTCCAATCGGGATTCTGAGACACCAAAATAAGATCTAATTCATAAGTAGCTGCCCAAACTTGAAGGGGTAAAATTGGAAATTGAACCAAAGGGGCTCCTTTATAATCAATGTTGTGCTTAGGCTGTGCTAGTGTTTCTTGCCGCTCCTTTTCGGTTAGAGCAGGTCCCTCTGGCAACATTTTTTTTAAATTTTTGCAGGCAGTTGCGAATTGTATTAACATCAGAAAAATAACTAGTCGTTGTAATAAATGCATTAGAATAAGTGATTGGGTGGCTATCATTTGGTATTTAAAAACTTGATTCTTAGTTTACCCAATAAGCTACCACGCAGTAGTAATAATAAATAGAGATCAACTCTACTTTCCTTTTGATTTAAAACTCAAGGATTCAGAATTGATGCAATACCGCAAACCTGTAGGTGCTGGTCCATCATCAAATACATGCCCCAAATGTCCATCACAACGACCACAAGTTACTTCTGTTCGAACCATACCATAACTGTTATCCTTGTGTTCTGTTACGTTTGGTGTTCCAATTGGCTGATAAAAGCTTGGCCAACCTGTTCCTGATTTAAATTTAGTCTCCGCATCAAACAAAGGCAATTGACAAGCGGCACAAGAATAGATGCCCTTCGCTTTGTTGTCCCAATACTTTCCCGTAAAAGCACGTTCTGTTCCTTTCTCCCGTAAAATACGATATTGTTCAGAACTAAGCACTTTTTTCCACTCTTCTTCTGTTTTTATAATTTTTCCAACGCCATTAGAATCCAATGCCTCAACAGTACCAATGGCTGCTTCCATTCCTTGATGCACAGCATTACTTTTTGATTGGCAAGCAATTAAAACAACAACCGTAATCAATAGCGTAATTCCCACAAATAACTTGTTCATATCTTTACTTTTTTTGAATGAGGTAACTTTTTAATCATTAATAAAACTGCAAACAATTGAATCTAAAAATTGTTAGTAGAATAGCTATTTTTAACTATCTTGTAACAGATGATTAATACTACGCTGCTAGGTTCTAGTGTGCTAGCGCTTATGGGCGCTCTAAAGTCGGTTCGTTCCCACTCATGAGTTCGCAAAGCTCGGTTTTACGTGGTTTCTAGCGGGGTAATGAGATGATATAAAAGCTTATACTATGATTTATACTCCAGCACAAACCCAAGATATTCACCAACAGACTTTTGCCTATTTAATCCTCGAAGAAAAAGCACATAGCCTCCATATTACCCTCAACCGCCCTCAACAAAAAAACGCTTTAAATGAAGTGCTCCTTAGAGAATTGGCTTTTGCGATTTCCTATGCGCAACACAACAACCACATTTGGGTCGTTACTTTGGGGGCAGTAGGAAATATTTTTTGTGCAGGGGCAGATTTAAAAACGTTTATGGGGCAAAAAGACGAACATTCGGGCTCAACGATTCCGATTGAAAACCAAAAAATTATTTTAGGGGATCTTTTTAATAATTTGCATAAACCCTGTATTGCCAAAGTTGCTAAACCTGTTTATGCAGGTGGTTTTCTTTTATTAGCAGGCTGTACTCATGTTGTTGCAGTAGGATCTAGTACCTTTACCTTATCAGAGGTTAAGCGAGGCATCTGGCCCTTTCAGGTTATGGCTAGTTTACTCCGCATTATGCCAGAGCGAACGGCT
The DNA here is from genome assembly GCF_026000115.1 of Aureispira anguillae. Lineage (GTDB taxonomy): Bacteria > Bacteroidota > Bacteroidia > Chitinophagales > Saprospiraceae > Aureispira > Aureispira anguillae. The sequence continues at coordinate 1,861,350 of NZ_AP026867.1, read as the reverse complement.
CTGAATTGGTGCATTCATGGTGGGAGTTGGTCTGCTCAATCTGCTTATGAAGCAGGACTTGTGACCCATTTAGTGCTGGATCAAGACTTGGAGCATACGGTTGACGTTTTAGTAGATACGATTTGTCAAAACTCGCCTACGGCCATTCGTCTTGGTCTGCAAACCGTTCAGGAAATGAAATCTATCCCTAGCCAAGAACAACACAAATTCTTGCATCAACGACTGATGGAATTAATACAAACCAAAGATGCCAAGGAAGGAATTAACGCATTCAAAGAAAAACGCTTACCCAATTGGTCTGGAGAATAGTTGTTATATAAATATTAAACATGAAAAAAAAGATCGTTCGAATCGCAGGTACCCAAGGCTTTTATGGAGATAGCCCTATGGGGGCAATTGCCGTAGCCAAAGCAGGGGCTGCTGATTATTTGATGCACGATGCCTTGGCAGAGTTAACCCTATCTATTTTGCAAAAAGACAAACTCAAAGATCCCAACTTAGGTTATGCTAGGGATATAGAGTTTCACGCTGCAAAACTTTTTCCGATTACCCTCGCTAAAGGCATAAAAGTAGTTACCGATTCTGGTGGCTTAAACCCTCATAGTGCCGCAAAAAAAGTTAAAGCAATCTTGGCGCAACAAGGTATTACAACCGCTAAAATTGCAGCAATTGATGGAGATGATATGCTAGATGCCTTAGAACGCTTCAAATCAGATGGTTTGCCTTTGCTCAATCTCGATACAGGGCTTCCTTATGCCGACTCTCCCCTTCCAGTGACCCATGCCAATGTTTATATTGGAGCGCAGTGCATTAAAGATGCCTTGGCGCAGGGTGCAGATATTATTTTGGCTGGACGAGTTGCAGACCCTTGCTTGGCTCTTGGTATTTTAGCCCATGAATTTGATTGGAAATTGGACGCTACGACCTCCGAAGATTTAAATAAATTGGCCAATGGCATTATGGTAGGGCATATTTTAGAATGTGGTGGGCAAGCTTCTGGAGGAAATGCTTATTCGGAATGGCTTGGTCGAGCTTATAAATTTAGCCACTTAGGTTATCCTATTGCCCATGTAGAACAGGATGGAAGTGCTGTGATTACCAAGCTAGAACAACAGGGCGGTAAGGTTAGCCGTAATACCATTCGAGAACAACTCGTATATGAAATTCATAACCCTCAGGCTTATATCACGCCTGATGTAACCGTCGATTTCACCCAAATAAAAGTAACGGAGCTTGCTCCCAATCAAGTACGGGTAGAAAATGCCAAAGGCAATCCTCGCCCCGAAATGCTAAAACTTTGTATTGGACAGCTAGAAGGTTACATGACCGAACAGCTTTTTTATTTTTCGTATCCCTATGCCTATGAAAAGGCAAAAGCATTTGTTGAAGCAGTTAAAGAAACTTGGGCAACCCTCCCCTTTCAATACGATGAATTACGCATTAATTACCTAGGTATTAATGGCATTCACGAATCTGCCGCTCCTGCATTGCCCCAAGAGCTAATTGATACGATGAATGAAATTGGAGTACGCATTGCCTTTAGACATCAAGATAAAAAAGTAGGCAAGTTATTGATCCAATCCATTGTTTGTTTGGGGTTAAACGGCCCTCCTGGTATGGCAGCAAGTATGAATTGGGGAAAAGCAGCCTCATTGCGTTTGGGCTTATTTCCAACACTTATTCCTAGAACTTATGTAAATCCTACCATCACCTTGTATTAATATTAATAACATGAAAAAAATACGACTCATTGATATTGCTGCCGCTCGCTCTGGCGACAAAAATGACATTTGTAACATAGGTGTCTTGGCAAATAATCCTCAAAATTACAAACTGCTAAAAGAGTATTTAACCGCAGAAAAAGTCAAAACACACTTTGGGGCGCTTATCAAAGGAAAGGTGATTCGTTATGAGTGGGACGCTTTAGAGGCACTCAATTTTGTTTGCTATGAAGCCTTGGATGGCGGCGCTTCTCGTTCTTTGCGAGTAGATACCCTCGGAAAAAATTTTTCTAGCCATCTGCTGAGGATGGAATTAGAGGTTCCTCAATAATATTTTGCCTATGAAACAAGATATACAAAACCGAGCAGATATAGAGCTTCTCGTTCGCACCTTCTACGAAAAGGCATTGCAGGATGAACAAATTGGTTTCATTTTTACAACTGTTGCTCAAATTGATCTAACACAGCACTTTCCTCGCTTGTTTGATTTCTGGGAAAATATTTTATTAACTCCCAATGGCTATAAACACAATGTTTTAAAGACACATTTGGACTTACACCAAAAAGTCCCACTTAAAGCAGTACATTTTGAACGTTGGCTGTTTCTTTTTGTAGCAACAGTTGATGAACTTTTTGAGGGAAAAGTAGCGAATAATGCCAAAAATAAAGCCTTATCTATTGCGACGGTTATACAAGTCAAATTACATCGTCCTACTACGTTGTTGTAATTGATTTTTTGAGTATCAAAACAGCAGCCTCCAATTCCTCTAAGCTCAACGAAGCAAACCCCAATCGAGTTGCCTTTAAATGAGGAGTGTTAACGGTATAACTCTCTCCGTCCGAAAAGAACAAACCATTTTTTAATGCTTTCTGGCTTGTTTTCTTAAGTTCAATCTGTGGATCAAAAATAGTCCAAATTGCCATCCCTCCTTTAGGTTTTTGAAACTGAACACAGTCGCCTAAATGGGTCTTTAACAAATCGCTCAATCGGTTTCTTCTTTGTTCGTAAATGAAGAGTGATTTTCGAATATGTCGTTGAATATCTCCTGTATGGAATAACTCAGCAATTGCCTTTTCTAGTGGGAAGTCACCCTGCCGATCTATAATTCTTCTTAGGTTTCCCATTTTCTGAATCAAATCGGGATGAGCAACCACAAAACCAACCCGAAAAGCAGGAGCAATTACTTTACTAAGTGATCCAATATAAATCACATGCTTCAATTGGTCTATGCTTGCCAATGGTAAGATAGGATTTCTTTGATAATGAAAATCATAATCGTAATCGTCCTCTATAATCGCAAAATGATACACCTCTGCCAAGGCTAACAATTTAAGTCTTCGATCAATACTTAATGTTACCGTTGTAGGATGATGATGATGCGAAGCCACATAAACCATGCGAACGGGCATTTGCTGGCATAATATTTCCAATTCATCTACCACAATCCCATGCTCATCTACATTGATTCGTTCCAACCTTGCTCCCAAATGCTGAAACATCATATTACCCGTTGTATAATTTAATTTTCCAACAACAACAACATCTCCCTTTTTTAACAAGGCCTGCGCAACCATATAGATCCCCATAACGGACCCTCTAGAAATTAGGATATGATCTAACTCCATTGCAATTCCCCTTGTATTTTGGAGGTGTTCTAATAAGGCTAATCTTAATGTTTGTTCTCCTAATGGATTGCCATAAGTTAAGTCTTTTCGAAAAGTAGAACGCTGTATGACAGATCGATAGGCTCGTCCTAATAAAGCCAAAGGAGCTAAACGTACATCTGGTACACCGTCGTTAAATTGTAAACGATGTGGCGGCATCGCACAAACAGGATCAATAAAATCCAAAGGCTCCAGTGAATAACCAATGGTAGCAGTAGTTTTATCCGCTGCCCTGCCTAATGTTTGTTTTTTTAGCAGGGGTATTTTAGCATGAACAAAAACACCTCTCTTTGGAAGAATTTCTACCCAACCCTGTGCTTCTAACTCCTCATAAGCAGTGGTAACCGTATTTCTATGCACTTCCAATAGTTTACTCAAGGCTCTTGATCCAGGCAATTTGGTACTTGCGGCTAACTTTCCTTGCTGAATCAATTGCACCAATGCCTCTGCTATTTGCAAGTAAATAGCTTGTGCATTTTTTCGGTTTATAACGATAAGGTTTTTATAAGGCAACATAACTGGACTATTTATTTTATTAAATCTGGACGAGATTACTAGTCCTTTAAAGTTATACATTTGCTTTAACAATCTAGACGATTCACAATACTAAATAGGAAACAATGGAAAGAGTAACGTTAAAAACAGAGCGAACAACCGTCAAACGAGTTCCCAAACGAGGCATTTATGACAAAGAACGTATTTGCCAAATTTTAGATCAAGGCTATTTAGCCAATATTGGGTTTACGATTGAAGGGCAAACCTTTGTTATTCCTACCCTCTATGGTCGCCTAGATGACCATTTATATATTCACGGTGCGGCCAGTAGTCGAATGCTCAAAAGTATTGTAGAACAATCGATTTGCTTTAGTGTCTCCTTGGTCAATGGCATTGTCCTCGCTCGGTCAGCCTTTCATCATTCTATGAATTATCAATCGGTTTCGTTGTTGGGGCAACCCGTTTTGGTAGAAAACCTAGTAGAGAAAGAGTTGGGGTTAAAAATTATTTCCGATCATCTCATCCCCAATCGTTGGGAAGAAGTACGGGGTCCAAATACAAAGGAGCTAAAAGGAACTACCGTGTTAAAATTATTGATAGAAGAAGGAGCGGCCAAAGTTCGAACAGGACATCCCAAAGATGAAAAACAAGATTATGACTTAGCCGTATGGGCAGGGCAAATTCCGCTAAAAACAATCGCCCTAGAAGCGATTGATGACGAATTGTTGCGCCCCAATATTTCGGTCAGTCCTAGTGTTCAAAATTATATCCAAAACATAAATAGTTGAATAGTTTGCATATTCAATATATTGCCCCTTTGAGACCCTATCTTGGAGGGGTTTGTTTCTTAAAATATAAGAACCAATTGGAAGTAATTTTCCAATTGGCTCTTATTCAACTTGGCAGATTGTGTAATCCAAATAAGCTTATTCTTCTGCTTTTTTGTCTTTTACGTACAAGCTATAAATATAGACGGGTATATCTAAGTCTCCTAAACGATCATAAATCAATGGTTTTACCTTCTCCCAATCCAAATTACCATACCCTGTTGCTAGTTTAGGCAATGCCAAACTCTTGATGTCTTCTTTTTTAACCATCTTTACCAATTCCTTCAAAGCGTGGTTCACACTTGGCAAAGTAGCCTCTCCAGGGTGTCCATTAAGTTGTTTGGCAGGCTCTTGCGTCATTAGATTAATGATGCGCACACCTCCAACACCACCCCAAATCCAAGCCCCTCCTGGCGAAGGGTTCGTAAGGTGACAATAATGTCTAAAATCTTTTGCCATAGATGGATAGTTGCTTCTTAAAGCCAATGCCAAACCTCTATCAAAATGATCCATTGGTGCTACTCCATGTGCTATAGCTTGAGCGTTTGTCAATAAAATATCTCCTTCTACTTCCTTAATCATAATTGTCATTTTTGTTGTTAACAAGGTTATTATTTACAATTCCAAAAGTAGTTGAAAGCATTGATTTTTGTCATGACAAAAATCAATTATATATATGACTTTTATCACTCCTATAAGCGCTTTATTGTTCCCTATTTTTTGTCCATGAACAAATACCCCTTCAATAAATAGATTTTCTAACATCTATGGTTTACTTTTGCCAGTAAAATAAGAGAATAAGAATCATTACTAATGCTATTAGAGGGAGATAACGATGAGCAATTTTAAGACGATATTTGATCAATATAATTGGGACAACGTAAAAGCAAGCATCTATAACAAAACTGCAACGGATGTAGAACGAGCACTGACTACGCAAAAACGAACAATAGAAGATTTTAAAGCCTTGATTTCACCTGCTGCGGAGCCTTACCTAGAGCAAATGGCACAACTTAGCCATCAGCTCACCCTAAAGCGTTTCGGCAAAACCATGCAGCTATATATTCCCATGTATTTATCCAATGAGTGCCAAAATATTTGTACTTACTGTGGTTTTAGCTTAGACAACAAAATCCCACGCCGTACCCTTAACGGTTTTGAGATGCTTCAAGAGATAGAAACCCTCAAAAATATGGGCTATGAACACGTTTTGCTGGTCACTGGCGAAGCCAATAAGACGGTTGGGGTTGATTATTTTAAAAAGACATTAGAAATCATTCGCCCTCACTTTGCGCATATTTCGATGGAAGTACAGCCCTTGGATCAAAAAGACTATGAAGAATTGCTTCCTTTGGGTTTAAATACCGTTTTGGTCTATCAGGAAACTTATCACAAGGAGGACTACAAAAAACACCATCCTAAAGGTAAAAAATCTAATTTTTATTATCGCTTAGACACTCCTGATCGACTAGGGAAAGCAGGGGTACACAAGATTGGATTGGGAACCTTGATTGGCTTGGAAGATTGGCGAACCGATAGCTTTTTTACAGCTTTGCACTTGGATTATTTGGAGCGAGTCTATTGGAAAACAAAATATACGATCTCCTTTCCTCGTTTGCGTCCTTTTTCGGGAGGGCTAGAGCCTAAAGTTGCGATGAATGATAAAGAATTGGTGCAGCTAATTTGTGCTTATAGAATCTTTAACGAAGAGGTAGAATTATCTATATCTACTCGTGAAACAGAAGTTTTTCGCAATAACATCATCAAATTAGGGATTACCTCTATGAGCGCAGGGTCCAAAACCAATCCAGGTGGGTACAAGGTAGAGCCTCAGTCCTTGGAACAATTTGAAATTTCGGATGAGCGTTCTCCTAAAACAATTGTTGAAATGCTCAAAGCCCAAGGCTATGAGCCCGTTTGGAAAGATTGGGAAATGGCTTACAACTAATTTTTAATGAGCATTTTTGTTGTATAATCTACAGTTTTTTGAACGAAAACGGGTTCTTTACTCAGAAGAGATGATTGCATCATAAATTCGTATGATGCAATGATTATTAGGTCTTTTTTGCCAGTAACTATTGTTCTTTCTTTGATTGGCTAGAATTCCAAAGCGTATAACCTAAATAGACTGTTCCTCCTATATGTTTAAAATACAAAGTATCATCATCGTAAGTAGCACCAAAAACAAATTTATCAAAAACATTTAATCCCAAATGAAACTTGGCTCCCAAACTAAAGCGTTTATACTTCCCCTCTAACCCCAACAAAAGTCCAATATAAGGTCTTGTTTGTTTATACCTAGCAAGAGCAACTACAGACCCTACATTAGCAATACTAGTCCCTCCTTCTACTCCTCCTTCCAAGACTAAAGAATAATTATTTTTGAAGTTAAACTGGTAACCTACAATGATTGGAAAGGTTAAATACATATAAATATTTTCGGCTCCCTCTAAATAATAATGATTGGCTCCCATTGACAATACATTTATCCCTGTTGACAATCTTAGGGAATGGTAAATGTATTCATATTTCATTCCTAAAAAAGGCATGTGTACCACCCCAAAATCAAATAACTCTTTATGATAATAGCTCGCTTCAAAAGCTTCCTTTGTTGCTAGTTGATATAAATTAGAGTATGTCCATCCTCCGTTAATAGAAATACTATGTTGTCCCCAAAGATTGGTGTTTAGGAAGACGCATAATATGCCCCCAAAGATAAGGTACTTCATTATATTTAAGTATTTATTTTTTAAAGCTCAGAGAAATCTATTGGGCAGCCTTGCCATACAATTTGCATTCTCAAAGAAGAAATATTATCATGCATATTAGAAAAATATAATCCCCCATAATTTATTTGATTTAGTCTATTTTGGCAAGGTACTACTAGTCCACTCTGTTGTCCGTCGAGCATTACTTCATCGACCAAACCCACTCACCATCCATATTTAGATAGCCCATTTTATCGCCTCGTTCTACCCTGAACAAGCCTTTGCCCACATAAGCTATGTATTCGTATTCTGGTTCTATAATCACCTTTCCATTAACATCTACAACGCCTATTAGATCGGTCACCGAAACCTTAGCAACCCCTTCCTCAAAGGGAGTAATTTTAGCGTATTTAGGAATCAACATTTGCAAACCTTTTTCATTGATAACGCCCCATTTGTTATTGGATTTGACAGGGGTAACATTACCTTCAAAAATATGAGCGCCTGAAAAATTATTTGGGGTGTGTCGCTTGGTATCTTCCCGAACAAAATAATAAGTCCAAGAATTTTTTCGAACCAATGCCAACCCCTGATTAATGTCAAGGATTTTATTGTATTCGATTGGTATAATTACTTTTCCTGTGGTATCAATGACTCCCGTTCGATTATAATTGTCCCAAACGACTGCTCTATTTTCTTTAAATTCCTCTACTCTAAAATAAACTGGTTCTATAATTACCGCTCCTTCTTTATTAATATAACCTCGTTTAGAATCTTCGTTGGTAAAAGCAGCCCTTCCTTCAGAAAAAGCCTGCAATTGTCTAAATTCATTCTTGGTAACCAACTCTCCTGTGGTATCAATAAAGGTCCATTTAAGATTAGGCCTTCCGAAATGAAAACCACTTAATGCTTGTAGTCGAACAATAGCGAGTCCTTCATTGAATTCCTTAATGGCTCCATAAGCTCTCTTTCCAACAAATTTACCCTCCCGATTAATTAGGCGATACTTCTTGCCTATTTTTACCTTAGCTAAACCATAGTTATTAAATGGTTCTATTTTTTTAAAATGTCTTTTAGGTTTTAGGATCAAGTGCCCTGTGGTATCCATCAAGCCCCAGCCTTTTTTTCGAACAAAAACTCTTGCTATACCATCCTTAAAGTCGGTTAGTTTAGAGTATTTTCCAGAAAATAATAACTTCCCCTTTTGGTTAATATAGCCTTTTTTTCCTCTAGCAAGATGCACCCAAGCCTTGCCCTCTACAAAACTCCCCATTTTAAGATACTGAGGTTTAATTACTACATTTCCATTTTGATCTAAGGCACCCCATCTTGATTGATCGAATATAACCGCCAAGCCTTCGCTAAAATCATAGGCTACTCGATACTTTGTCTTAATAATTTCATTGGAATTTCGATCTACATAGCCCCAGCGTCCAGCCTGATTTTTGACAGCAATTCTATCTTCTTTGTAGGTTCTAATTCTGGTGTATTTAACGGGCACAATAATTTTTGCATTGCTATCAATTGCACCATAGAGTTGCTGATTACGAGTAATAAAGAAGAGTTTTTTATTGGCATTGGGCAAAAAATTAAAATTGTCATAAGCAGGTGCTAAAACTTCATTTCCCTCATGGTCTAACATTCCCCATTTGCCATCCTGACGAATCAATGCTCGATCGTTTGAATAGTTTTCTACATAATCATACTTAAAACCACTATTTTTTCCTCCTAAGCTATCAATATACCCCCATTTAGCATCCACACAATACAACTGACCATGAGTATTTAACGCCCTAAAAAATTTAGGATCATCATCATTATCAAAACTATAGCTTGCTCTTAAACTATTGTAATAGGTACTAGCTTTTCCTATTGGACGTTTGATCTTTCTATCTAAGTCAACAACTAAACGCCCCTTTTTGGTTGCCCTTGCTTTGCCTTCTATAAACTCACCAATATACACATAGCCCCTAGCCAAGACCCTGCCATTACTTTTGAGCAAACCATGCGAACCACCAACAAAAATACAACGTGCAATATCCAAACCTAAGGTTTGAAAATCAGACATTCTAATGTCAATAAATTCCATCTTAGAAATTGGCAAACCGTGCTTATTATTAAATAAACCAAAAACTTCATTGACTCTCAACTTAATCCGCCCTGTATTAAGCCGCCCCCCTATGTCCAAATCGGATTGCCCAACAATGCTTAATCCTTGTTGTTTAAGAACGACCACACTGGACCATTGTGGTGCAAATTTATATTTTTTGGTTTGGAGATTCCACAAGCCCCACATTCTAGAGCCAGAATGAAACAACCAGCACAGACTATCACTAATTTGATAAGGATTGGTTGTGTTCCTTGGAGTATTATTAACAGCAAGATTAGCTCCTCGGTTAGAGATGCGAATTTTTAGTGATTTTAGGTTCGAAAATGTTGTATTCTTAATCAGTTCTCCCTTTTCGTCAAAATCAAATAACTGCAAAGCGCCATTAGGGTCCTTGTAACGAACATGGTTGTCCCTAAGCTCTGGTGAAGTCTGAAAAACAGGAGGTAATACCAATTTACCTTGTTGATTAATCACTCCATACTGCTCTTTTTTACGAACAATCGCCACTTGGTCATCCAAATTTCCAATATAATTATAAATAAACGGAATCAAAACACTGCCATCGGCTCTAATAACCCCTTGATGATCCTCTTTTTTAACCCGAAAAGTAGTTGGAGAAAATTTTGTAATAAACTCATAGGCTCCTTCAAAAAGAATGTTCCCTCTACGATCTACCAAACCTCTAGATCCGTCTCTTCGAACAAATTCAACACGATTGACATCAAAAGCTTCCAATTTTGGAACTTTACGTAAGATTATCGTATCCAAAAACCTAGAGTATAAAAAGTGCCGTTCATCTTCATCAATCAATTCATAAAAATTAACTCCTTTGCTTTCGTAAAAGCTCCAATTATGGTGGAGCTTTACTTGACCATCTAGGGTATAACTCCCCCATTTGCCATTTCGCTTTCCCCAAATCCAGTTGTTTTTAATCTTAATCTTACTAAATCCATGGGCTATGATTGACTGACCACTGCTATCATGTATTGTTTGCACCTCTTTTTCGTCTATTCCTACAATATACCCTCCCTCTAAAAAATTAAAGCTTTTGAATTGAGGTGGTAAAAGAACGCCACGATCAATATGCGCCAATCCCAGCCCTGTCAGTTCTTCATAACTCAAGTAATTGCCCTCCAGAAAGCGAATCTTTCCCGCCATTTTATCCAAGATTAGCTTATCTTTTATATTGATCACTTGCCATACCTCACCAACTTTTACAGAAAATAATCCTCTGCCGATATAATCCATTAAGGCATATTTACAGGGAATAACAATTGTCCCCAAGGTATCGACCACCCCTAACAAACCATCCTCTTCCACAATGGCATACCCTTCTTTTTCAAATAATCCAATATTGTTATAAATAGGCTTTACTACCAGCCCTCCTTCAACATCCATTAGACCCCACTTTTGATTGACATGAACGGGATACAAGCGTTGTTGCCCACTAGCGGTATCAAAAAGTAGAACTCCAATAACTATCAAAAGAAAATGTAACATAATTGGTATGTTTTGGAATGAAAAAAATGGGGTAATTGACAGCCCCTGTAAGAGCTAGCCTAGCTAAAATTAACTCTTTTTATTGAATTTTAAGACCGAAAGGCTTCTAGTGTAGTGCCTAGGTTTTTGTATCTTATGACAAACCTAGGCACTGATTTTATTACAGACTTTTATTAAATGGCTTCTTAAGTCAACAGAGCTTGGTCGATTACTTGATCCAAATCGTCTAATGATGAAATTTGAATGGTTGAAGTTGCCATTTCAATTAATGCCGTTTTGCTTCGGACAATTTTATCTAAATCTAGGTTTTTAAAATCTAGTGCCGAAAAAACAGCAACCTTTCCCTCTGGTAAAATAGCCAATAATATATTTTCATCGTTTGCGTCAAATGAGAACTTATTTAAGGTAGAGGGACTGTACCGTACAACAGATCGTTCTCCTCCCATTACTAGGAAAAAAGAGATTTTATTGACATCCTTATCTACACCTGCTAATTCATCAAATTGAGCTTTAGCGGCACAGCGAGTTCTTCCTCGTCGATGCCAAATATCCCAATTGTAAGTACCAAAGCCTTGTACAGCAAAAGAACGGACTAAATCTGCTTGCATCCCCAAACGCTTGCGCTCCTCCTGCTGTGCTTTTTTTACTTTATTGTACTCTTCCATTTTAGTCGCCGAAAACTGAGCTAGAGCTTCCTCATAATTTTCATCGCTCAATACAGGACGTACCAAGGTTTTGAAAGACTTTTCGGAGTTAGACAATACCAACTCAAAATAACCCGTTTCTGATTTTTTTAAATCAATACCATCCCAATCCGATGTAAAAATCCAATCGTTCTTCTGAGGATTATCTCCTTCTCCTGCATATTCCCAAACTACTCCCTTGAACGTTTTTAATTCGGGAAACATCGAATAGTTAATATCTAAGTCAAAAACAAAATTTTCTACATTCGAACGTTTTCTAGCTTGGATAGGACGAGTTGGTAATTGGCGATCTAATTCTGCAATACGTGCTTGTTTTTTGGTATTAGGCTTGGATTTTGCTGTCCCTTTATCTTCCCAACGACAGTCCTTAGGTCCTAAATGATAAAAATTGAAGTTGTCTCCTTCGTTAAAAGAAGCTAAATTGACATGAATATCTTTATCCCCTCTAACAAAAACTTCTTTTCCTGCTTGCGCTCCTTTTATTTCAAACATTCCTGCGGTTTCCATATATTCTCCTGTTTCTGGGTTGTGCATAGGAATACCGCTAGCAATGATATCCTTTGCATCATGAAACTCTCTAAACTTAATGTCCACATTTCCTTCAATTGGATTTCCATCTTTATCCACAAAAGCATTCGCAGGAATTTCAATAGTTGTTCCCGTTTCTGTTTCGATAAGCATTCCTTTGTCAACTGGAACAGCATAAGACTTAAAAGGAACATCAATTCCTGGTATTGGCGGTTGAACAGCTAATTGTTCTGCGTTTACGTTTTCTTCTGGCAACGCTACTTGAGTTTGCTCAATGGAATTGGAACTATTATTACAAGCAACTAATAAGATAGCCCCTGTCGCAACAGGTGCCAAAAGCCGTAAAATCGTTTTCTTGGCATTCATATAATTTTCTTTTTATTAGAATAAATTCCCTTTACACGGCTTTGCTAACTTTTTTTTGCACATTCTAGCAATTTAGTGTATTGATAGGTTAAAATGATTTTTGTAATTTGATACAACTCCATAATGTACTCTAAAAAAAAGGTTACAATATTTTTGCGCTACCCAACGGTTAAAAAAAATTAACACGATTGATTTTTTGATAATAAATGTTAGAAACAAGCTAAAAATGGCTAAAAGCTAGCCCAAGTTTAAAGCTCGCCTCAACTGTCAAGTAGCGTGATTTTTAGGTTAAAATCGTATTATCACAAAAACTTTCTTACATTAGTTTAAGAAGTTGTTTAAAAATGTTGTTGATTTTCGAGATCAAAGCTAGTAGTTATCGGGCAAAGCTCGTTTTTTGTTTCGTAGCTATGAACTAACACAAAGTCTGATAGACTTTGTGTGTTGTGAACTGCGAAGCAGCTACGGAGCTAATGAGCAACAGCGAACTGCGTGGTTTGTAGCAATGCTACAACAGAACAAGCCTTAGCTGCCGATTAGCTCACTTCGTTCGTGAGCGTTTCACTTTAGTTCGATGGCTGCTATGGTTGGATCGCAGGTGTTAAGATCATTTTTTAACAACTTCTATGATTAAATTCTATTTAACACTCATTTTCACCTAATATATGCCACACAACGAAGTAAACCTCGTCCTTGATTCCGCTAAAATAATGGGAACCATTAAGGCTTTGGAAAAACGCATAGAAGACCGATTTCCTTCTTCTAGTTTACTAAAAACCTGCAAAGGTTTTATCCAAATAGCCGACGACAGCCAAGAAAACATTAATTATATCGGTCGTCCAAACTTGTCGATTCGAATTTTTGCTTTGGCAATTATCTTAATGGGGCTGGTAGGCATTATTTATAGCTTTACCTTGGTTAATTTTAAGTTTTCTAATCTTAGTTTTGTGGATGTCGTTACGCTTGCAGAAGCCACCATCAATGATTTGGTTTTATTGGGAGCAGCTATTTTCTTTTTGGTAACCTTAGAAGTTCGACTCAAACGCAACAAAGCCATTAAAATTTTAGATCAACTCAGAGGTTTGGCGCATGTTATTGACATGCATCAGCTCACCAAAGATCCTGTAATGATAGGAGTTATCAAACTTAAAACGTACAATTCTCCAGAGCGCAGCCTTAGCAAATTTGAATTGCAACGTTATCTAGATTATTGCTCAGAAATGTTATCGCTAATTGGAAAAGTTGCAGCTTTATATTCTCAAAGTCTTCCTGATGATGTTATTGTCCGAACAGTTAATGAAATAGAATCTCTAACCAGTGGTTTCAGTCGCAAAGTTTGGCAAAAAATCATGATTTTAGCGGATATAGATGGTGATGCACCACTTACCGTTCAAATGGATTAATTCACGCAATTTTTTTTGATTAACTCATTAACTTCATTGCCGTATAATTTAGTAAAACCAAGCTGTTTTGATCTTACTAGATCATTACATGCTTTTGCTTTTTCATTGAGATTTAAATAAACAAGTGCCCTATTTTTGTAGGCATAAGGGTTGGTATCTAGCATATCAATTGACTGATTGATATACTTTAAAGCAAGCGTATTTTTTCCAATTTTGGATTGAGCAAATCCTATATTATTATAAGTATATGCTAGCCAATCCTCATGCTCTTTTCCATCAACCTTTGAAATTAAACGAATGATTTTTTCAAAATTTGTTATTGCCTTTTCGTATGCCTCCATTCCAATATAGGTAAATGCCCTTACTTCATACTGAAGGACATTTGTCGCATCAATAGTTATTGCTTTTTCTAAATCTTCAAGTGCCTTAGAATAATTCTCTAGCGCCTTGTTGGAATAGGCTCTAGAAACCAAGGCTTCGTGATTGGAAGAATCGACACTTAGGGTATGACCATAACTTTTTATGGCATTATCAAATTCGCCTTTTTTTTGAAAAATTTTCCCTCTAAGATTTAATAACATTACATTTCTAGGGTCATTTTTTATGGCTACTTGAATGTCTTTTATCGCAAGGTTATACTCCTCCATAAAACTATAAATAAGCCCTCTGCACTCATAAGCTTCAAAATATTGGGGATTAATTTTAATCCCTTCTGTAATGGCTTGAATCGCTGCTTCATTTTTTCCAAGATGATACAAGGCTTGCCCTTTATAGACCAATGAATAATAATCATCTGGTTTTTTCTTTAGCAACTCATCCGCAAAGTAAACCACTCGCCCATAGTCTTTTTGTTTAAACGTCTCAACAAGCTGATTTATTTGATATTCGGTTTCCTTGTCTAATTGGGGAAATGCAGAATAAGTAAGCAAAATATTAAGGAAAAAAAATAAAAATTTCATGGATTTTTTTAGTTTCTAAATGCCCTAAATAATGATATTTAAGCGCATAAATTGTGCATTACTAGCAAAGGTAGAAGAAACCAACCAAATATTCTATAGGGGCTTAGACAAAATGTTACGACAATCCTAATAAAGCAAGCCAAACAAAATAAAAGCATACAAAATCCGTTTTCTATTAAAATTATTCTACAATATTGTAGTAAGTACTTCTTATAATTTATATATTACGCTCAAATGTCTGTGTAATACCTACATTTCTTTTTTTTTAAACTTACATCCTTAGATAAAACAAATAATAACACTATGTTTTCTAATCCATTTTTCTTATTTCAGCTACCTGCAACAGATTCTACTTTGACACCAACAGTAGAGAGTTTTTCATTGATTGGAGTTGTAGTAAAAGGTGGTCCAATTGGTATCACTATCGCTATTATTCTTTTGTTCTTATCTGTTGTTGCTATTTATATTCTTATCGAACGCTATTTGACCATCAAACGTGCTGGTGAAGTAGACGACACTTTTATGAGAGAAATCGGTAATTTTGTACAAAGTGGCGATATTAAATCTGCCATCAACAAGTGCAACACAACAGACACACCTGTTGCTAGACTTGTATCTAAAGGCTTGCACCGCATTGGCAAACCATTAGAGGATATTAATACAGCCGTACAAAATGTTGGTAATCTAGAAATATACAAATTAGAAAAACGCCTGTCTTTATTGGCTACGATCTCTGGTGCTGCTCCTATGATTGGTTTCTTAGGTACGGTAACGGGTATGATCTTGTCGTTTATGAATATGGCTGGCGGTGATGTTAGTACAGAGTCTTTAGCGGGTGGTATTTACCAAGCCTTGGTTACGACTGCCTTTGGTTTAGTGGTAGGAATTATTGCCTTCATTGGTTATAATACCTTGATTGCTCAAATGGATCGGGTTGTTTTTAAAATGGAAGCAGCTACCGTAGAGTTTTTAGACTTATTGCAAGAGCCTGTTCAATAGTTTGTTTTTGATTCTAGAAAACGTGTTTTCTAGAATCAAAACCTTTCTCTTCATTATTTTACCACAGAACCTTAGTTAAAAGTATGGGATTAAAAAAGAGAAATAAATTCAACGCAGAATTTAATATGTCGTCTTTGACGGATATTATCTTTTTGTTGTTGATTTTCTTTATGCTGACATCAAGTTTGACTAGTCCAAACACACAAAACTTAGATCGTCCAAAATCTAATAGCAAAACTCCTTCTCCTCAAAATGTAGCGCTTTCGATTACTCCTGAAGGCAAGTTTTTTGTAGATGCAGATGAGGTGCCTAGAGCTCAATTGGAACAGAAGTTATTAGAGGCTATTAATAAAGAACGTCAGAAAAATCGTGAAAAAAATATTCAAACAGAAGTGACCATTGTGCTCAATGTAGAAATGACAGAGACAACGGGTACCATTGTTGAATATATGAAACTTAGTAATAAATTAGGTGTTCGTCTAATCTTAGCCACTGAACCTGGAGATGAATAAATCTTGTTTTCAAACTACGATTTTATTCACCTTTGCTTTCAAATTTAATATAAAATGGGATTAAAAAAGAGAACCAAAGTATCTGCAGAATTTAATATGTCATCTTTGACGGATATTATTTTCTTGTTGCTCATCTTCTTTATGTTGACCTCTAGTTTAGTTAGCCCTACAGCTATTAATCTTAAATTGCCAAATTCTAGTAAAAGTACGCCTAGTAAGCAAAAGGTAGAGGGACCAATCAAATTGGACATCAATAAACGAAAAGAATATACCGTCAATGGCCGCCGTCTAGCAGAAGATGCCGTTCGTGGAAAATTAGCGGGTATTATTAGCAAAGATAGACGCAAACCAGAGGATATTACCATCATTCTTTCTATACACGAATCGGTTGATGCACAGACTTTGGTTACCAATGTAGATATGCTCAATGATTTTGGTGTTAAAATGATTTTGGCAACCAAACTTTCTTCTTAATTGGATAGGTTCCACGAATACTTAATTTATTCGAACCTTTTTGCAGATCATCTTCGTTATAATTAAATGCCACCCGTTTATAGAAAACAAACCATTACAACATGGCGTTTAGAAGAAATTTTGAAAGGGCAGATGATGCGCAAATTCGGCGCAAAGTAATTATGCTCATCGGAACCATTATTTTGGTGGTGCTCCTAATTAATTTGGCTTGGAATTATGCCATAAGCCCTAAACCGCATATTATAAGTGTGGAAATGATTAGCCGTGATCAATTTGTTGTTCAGACAGACACAACCAATTACAATAAATTTGCATCTACTTTAAAACAGCGTGTTATTCAGGCAAAAAAAGAACACCTTAATAACCAAATTCAATTAACTGTACCAACAACTGCCAAAAAATCTACGTCTATTACGGATATTATTATGATTGTAGCCGCTATGGATTTAGATTGGGAAATAAAAAACAAATAATATGATATCTAATAATTATAGCAGTCTAGAAGACTTCGAAAAACCAGAAGACAAACAAAAAGGTCGTATTGGTGCGGGTATTTTTTTAGCCGTTGTATTAATTATCTTATTTTTTCCTTGGTTTCATACCATCTATCCTATTCCTGAAGCAGAGGGCTTAATGGCTTCTTTTGGCGATGTAGAAATTGCTGGTGGTAGCGAGGATTTTGTAGAAGAACAACCCGTTGAGCAACCCGTAGAACAGCCTGTTGAAGAACCAGTAGTAGACCCTGTCGAAGAGGAAGTAGAAGAGGTAGAAACGGTAAAGGATGATGAAAGCCCTACGGTTACCGAAGTCGAAGAAAAACCTAAAGTAGAACCTACACCAACGCCTACTCCACCCAAACCTGTCGTCAATAACAATGCCTTGTTTCCTGGTGATAGCAAAACCAATGGAAAAGGGACAGGAACAGGGAATGGTGTTCAAGGTACTCCAGATGGAAAGGGTGATCTTGGAGGAACAGGAAATGGTGACAAAGGAAATGGAAAAGGAAAAATTGGTAGCCGTCGCAATATCAGAAAGTGCGAGGATTACAAAAAAGGCAATGCCTCTTGGCAAGAAAAAGGCAAGGCTGTTGTAACCATTTGTGTTGATGCTAGAGGAAAGGTAGTAAATGCAAAATTCAATCGCCGAAAATCAACCATTACGAGTCAAGCGTTAATTGATTTGGTGGTTGGCTGCGCTCAAGAATACCGATACGAAAAAGCACCTGGTATGCCTGAAGCTTGTGGTGACATTACGATCCAATTAGGTCTTAATTAAAAAGTAAAATTCTTGAAAATTTGTAACAACTCGTACTTGGAATGTACTAATTGTTAAAAAATATCTTTATTAAGCATCAATTCTTTCTCGAATTGGTGCTTTTTTTGTTGTATTAATGTTAACTTTTCAGTTAAAACTTACTCTTAAAAGATAATTTTTTTGATTCAAGAACAAAAAATTAAAAAATTACGAACCATTATTTTATAAAAGTGTTTTAACAATGCTGTCAAAGAAAATCAAGGGAGCTGATATATTGTTCTATTTTGTGATCACTTATGTTATGGTCGCTGGCGGTTGGTGGTCTTATCTATTGTATATAAAAAATAGTGATGCCTTGGCTGCCAAAAAGCAAATTCTTTGGCTAAACATGAAGGAACAAGGAGTCGAAGATAAACAAATCTACCTTGAATCGGTAGAATATACTCGATTGACGGAGCAATATGAGCGACAAAAATGGATGATATTTGGAGAGTCCTCTGTTTTATTGATTCTAATTGTTTTAGGGATTTGGAGAATTGCTAAAAGCCGCCAACGAGAATTAGCTTTAGCCGAACAACAACGTAACTTCTTATTGTCGATCACACATGAGTTAAAATCTCCTATTGCTGTTATAAAATTGACACTTGACACTTTCAACAAAAGAACCCTCACCCCCGAACAAAGCAAAATGCTTACCACCAATGCGCTTGCTGACACAGAACGACTTAATAAATTAGTCGAAGATTTATTATTGGCAGCTCGCGTTGACGGAGGGTATCAATATACTTTTGAAGCAATAGATTTAAATGAATTAACTCAAAAGTGTATGCGAATTGCCGCTCCTAAATACGCTGGTGAAATTGAATTTAATAGTAGTTTAGACCAAGCTATATTAAAAAAAGGCGACCAAACCACCTTGGCATTTGTTGTCCTAAACATTATTGAAAATGCGATTAAATATGCCCAAAATACATCTAAAATTATTGTTAACTTAATGCTTAGTAAAGAAAACATGTACTGTATTGAAATTGCCGATTTTGGGCAAGGTATCCCCAAGGCAGAACGTGAAAATATTTTTAACAAATTTTATCGGATTGGTAATGAAGATACGAGAAAAACCAAAGGGACAGGATTAGGATTGTACATCGCCCAACAAATTGTAAAAGCGCACAAAGGGTCGATTAATGTCCGTAGTAATCATCCTACTGGAAGTATTTTTAGTATTGTATTACCCAAATCCTAATCCATCATACACCACCAACACCCAAAAAACAAGCTAACAATTGCTATTTTTAAACGAATTAAAGGTTCTCCTCCTCTCTTCTACATTGCCCCACGGATGTTATGGATGGATATGCTGGATGAACGAATATTAAAACTCCTAACTGAGAAAACATGGCAGTACGAATTTTTTTAGTCGAAGACGAGGCTAGTATTAGAGATGCACTCAAACTCAATTTAGAATTAGAGGGCTACGAAGTTGTTACAACAGGTGATGGCAAGCAAGTCCTCAAATTATTCAAAGAACAGCATTTTGATATTATTCTCCTAGACATCATGCTTCCTGAGGTAAGTGGTCTAGAATTATGCGAACAGATTCGATTGGTTAACATCGATATTCCAATCATTTTCTTAACCGCCAAGGATACCACTGCCGACAAAGTAGCTGGTCTGAAAAAAGGTGCCGACGACTACATTGTCAAACCTTTTAACTTGGAAGAATTGTTGTTGCGGGTTCAAATTTTGCTCAAACGTAGTCAAGCAAGAACAAGTACCTCTTTAGAAAGTTTTGAATTTGGAAACAACAGGGCTAATTTTAAAACTTACGAAGCAAAAGGCAAACAAGGTGAATTTAAGTTAACCAAAAAAGAAGCAATGTTGCTAAAATTGCTGATTGAACGTAGAGGAGAAGTGGTTTCAAGGCAACAAATTCTCCAAAGTGTTTGGGGCTATGATGTCTATCCTTCTACTCGTACAATTGATAACTTTATTTTATCCTTCCGCAAATATTTTGAAGAAGATCCAAAATCGCCAAACTTCTTTCATTCTGTCCGTGGTGTGGGCTACAAATTTGTTATGAATTAATTACTATTTGATCGTCAATATATCCCATAAAAGGAGCTACTAGAATATGAAAATTTGGAAACAAGAATTCACCTTAGAAGGGCTAGATAGTATGTCTGTAAATACGCTAGTTGAAACATTTGATATAAAATTTGTTGCCTTTGGGGATGATTATTTGGTTGCAGAAATGCCTGTTACCCACAAAAATGTCCAACCTATGAGAATTTTGCATGGGGGGGCTTCTGTTGCGCTTGCAGAAACAGTTGGCAGCATTGCCTCTGTGCTCTGTCTTGATGATCCGATGACCAATCATGCCGTTGGTTTGGATATCAATGCCAACCACCTTCGGTCGGTTCCTGAGGGAGACAAAGTTAGAGCCAAGGTAAGCCCTATTCACCTCGGCAAAAAAACGCATATTTGGCAAATTGATATTACAAACGAAGCAGGAAAATTAACCTGTGTTAGTCGCCTGACTATGATGATTCGCAAGGCAAGATTATAAATAGAATCACAAATCTAAAAGATGAAGCTGTCCAAAATATTTTTGGACAGCTTTTTTTTATGCCCCGCCCCTTCGCTCTCCTTTTTTTAACAAATTCAACTTAATTATCAATTATTATCACTTTAATATTTAAACCACTGTTTATAAGACAGATAAAACCTCCACAGCTATCTACATAATAATCAAGGGTTAAACCATAAAAATAGACCAACTAACCAAAGCCTATATTCTTATTCATTAATGCGCATTTTACCCATAATATTTTGTTTCTTGAGGCATTATTTTTTATTGATATAACTCTCTGAATTTGAATAAAAACAGTCTATTTTATCTTTATAAAACACACCTAAGTTATGAAATTCCCAGTATCCCTAGTACTACTCCCCCTCCTCCTAATTGGATCTACCATCTCATCCCTTGCCCAAGCACCAACAGGTATTGTTTTGACCAATAATAACGTTCCTGAAAATGAAGATCTCTACACCTTTATTGGTACCCTATCGGCTATAGATGCTGACCAAAACAATGGCCACGTTTTTCAGTTAATTGAGGGAGCAGATGACAATGATTTTTTTAAAATTCGCTCTGATAGCCTATTTACCTTTTTTAGTTTTAATTTTGAACGCAAAAATAACTATTCTGTTTTAATCAAAGCTACTGATTCTACCAATCAAGCCTTTCTTCAACATTCTACGATTTTAGTGACAGATGTTTGGGGGAAATACGACCAAAATGGTTATGCAGATGCAGACCTTGCCAATAAATACCCACAAGTAAATGTTGGCGATTATATTTATTTTAATGGTGTAAACAGCAATAATGCTATTTATGCTCAAAACAAAGGTTATCCATCCGTTTCTTATCCGAATAAAGTCTTAATTCGTGGTGACCATTACCAAGCCATTTCCATTTTATTTTCACAAGTACATGGTATCAATACCCATCAACGTGTTCCTGTAACTAATTTTCTAGGGCAAGTCTATGTAACCAATTATATTGAATTGAGAGGGGGAAGTTTTTGGCGATTAACAGGAGATTACAACCCTACTTTGGGCTTAGGTTCTGCCCCCTATAAAGGGTGTCGCCAAGGCAACTCAACAGCCAATTTCGGTTTTAGTAGTGGTCAGTATGGAATTTGGGTTTCTCGTGAATGGATTGATGAAGGTAGCAACCTTGTAAAAGTTTCAGGAATAGCCACTGGTTTTGAAATTGATCACCTTGAAATTTCTGATGGGGGCTTTGCAGGCCTGATGCTAAAGTATGACGATATGGACATACACAGTATGGATGATGTAGAAGTACACCACTTGTATATTCACGACATTGGCTCAGAAGGAATGTATATTGGTTCTACTCAAAACGGTGCTCAACACGTTTTTAAAAATTTACACATCCATCATTGTGCGGTCCTTAGGACAGGCGGTGAAGCCATACAAGTCAGCCAACAAGATGCTGGATGCCGACTAGAACACAATGTACTTTGGGGGGCTTTTGACTGGTTGTCTCCTTTTCAGAAGTGGCAAGATAACATTGTTCAACTAGGAAGTAAAAATGGTGATATTGCCATCCAAAACAACATTATCATGGGCGCTTCAGGCAATGCTATTAATATCTTTAACAAAAGTAAGTTGGGCATTATTCCCAATGGTCTCCCTATTGCGGTAGAAAATAACCTCATTTGGTGTAGCAGAGGCAATGTTGGTTCCTATTTGGGCAGTACAGATGG
Source organism: Aureispira anguillae (assembly GCF_026000115.1). Lineage (GTDB taxonomy): Bacteria > Bacteroidota > Bacteroidia > Chitinophagales > Saprospiraceae > Aureispira > Aureispira anguillae. The sequence continues at coordinate 1,838,833 of NZ_AP026867.1, read as the reverse complement.
TGTTACGCCTTGGGTATGGAAAAAAAACTATGCAGGAAAGTTCTTTTTTGATTATGATCGAGTATACCCCAATACTACTCCACTGCCCAATATTGTTTATATTGGTTTTAGAAACTTAAACATTACAGCTGATATTCTAGACAATTGTTTCGATTATTCCCGTTCTACTTTTTATGGTTTTTGGGGCAACGGGCTAATACAAATTAACGATTCTAACAACATTCGAAAAGCACTGCCCAATCCCTGTTTCAGAGCTTTTATTGGAGAATCTGATAATTTTAATTATCTAAGATGGACACGATGGACGGCAACGGTTGGAGAAGAGCATGGTTTTCCTTCTACCAATACCAACAAAGGGCAAGCTGTTACCTATACGGTAGGAGATGTTGTGCAATATCATGTTGGTAAACAAACCCGTTTTTACCGTTGTATACAAACCCACACACTACAAGAACCCAGCCCTGATGGAAATCAATATTGGAAATTGTTAAAATGGAACAACAAAGGGAATATTAGTTATCTACCTCCTGATGATGTTCGATTAGATGTTGGTAGTTTTTACCACACCCAAAACATTGGTTTAGTGAGTCCCCAAACTGGTCTTGAAGTTGATGCAGGAGCCAATCAATCGCACTTCTTCCCAGTTACTACAGTAAGCTTAGAAGGCAATGCTTATTGCTCTACTGCTACCGATTCGATACAAAGTTACCAATGGACTCAAATCCAAGGCAATCCACTTTCTATATCAGGGCAAAATAGCTCAGAGCTTTCCATTTCCAATCCACCAATAGGACAATATGCTTTTGTATTGACAGTCAATACACATCAAGGGCTTGTCGGAAGAGATACCACAGAACTTTTGATTTCTTATATGCCCCAAAAGCCTATTGCACATGCAGGTCCCGATCTCAATTTAGATTTTGGAAATACCAATAATCATCTAAACGCCAACTTAAGTAGTGATCCCAATGGGCGAATTATCTCTTATGAATGGAATATTATAGAGGCTCCTCTACACCCTACAAGCAAACTGCTGGTGAACTTTACCAATCAGCGTTATGCTGCCCCAAGCCCATGGAATAATGTTACTCAAACGCATCAAGGCACTATTATTCATGACTTAATAGACTCCTTAGGCAATACAACTCCTATTGGGATAGAGTTGTTAAACAACTGGAATGGCAGCAATACAAATGGCGTGATGACAGGCAACAATACAGGCATTGTTCCTGATGTAGTTGCCCGAAGTTATTATTGGTTTCAGTCTGGTATACATCCTATTCGCATTTTTGGTTTACAGCCCAATCAATTGTATTCGATTTCTTTTTTTGCGAGCAGGAACACCAATGGCGATAGAACAACCATTTATAGAATTGGGAAACACAGTGTTCAGTTAAATGCAGCTTACAATATCCAAAATTTAGCTCAACTCAATTGGATGCAAGCAGATGCCAATGGCGAAATTGTTATCTATGTAACCAAATCACCTACTTCTAGTTATGCTTATTTAAATGCCATGATCATTACTACAACTGGCTTGTCTATTTCTGATCCTAACGCTATCAACACCAGTGTTTCGGGACTAAAAACAGCTGATTATGCCCTTCAACTTCAGGTTATAGATGATGAATGTCTATCTGATTTTGATACTGTAATGCTCAAAATAACTCCAACTCCTCCCCTAAAAATGGGGCAGGACAAAATCAAACCATCAAATATTAGCCTAAGTCCCAACCCTACCAAAGGGATTTCCACCCTTTTTATCCATCCATTTCAAGCCAACTTAACCTGTAAAATTCACTCCTTCGAAGGACGAGTAGTTTTTCATCAAACCATACAGCATGAGCAAGAACAATTACACTTAGAAAAACTCCCTGCTGGAGTGTACCACATTGAATTGTTAGACGATAAAGAAGAACCCTTTTGGCAATCCAAATTTGTTAAGCTATAGACCTCTGTTTTGTTCTGCCACCCCTTCTTTTCAAATAGTACATCATTAATAAGAGTGCCTAGGTGAATAATAAACATTATGTAAGCTAGTATATTAAACCTAGTGTTTATTAAGTACCCTCTTAGTTATTTCTTTAAAAAAATAGAGACTATTCTTATTATTGTATATTTGATTATAAATTTTATTGGAAATATACTTAAGGCGATCTTCAACAGCTTGCTTGGGTTATCTTAGAAAATTTTTTCGAAAAACTATTTACAAATTACCTCATTAATGAAAAGTAAATTATTAGTCATAATATTAGTTACTCTATTTTTTAATTCGTGCAACTTGTTAACCAAACAAGCCCCTTTGGAAAGGGAGAAAGCTGAAATAGAAAATGCAGTAAATGGAATGGTTGTGAGTTTTTATAAATCAACAAAGTTGTTAGTAAAAACTGTGCCTGCTGATTTAGAAAAAATGAATGGGGCAGATCAAGAGAATACTGCAAAATTAAAGCTACTTGTTTTCGCATTGGGATTACAAACAGTGAATACTTCTTATTCTTACACTTTAGATTCTCTAACCTCAGAAGATTTGATGAGTTTATATCAGATTTTTAATGAAATACGTGAGAAGATGGCAACGCTAAAGGAAGATGATTTGCCACCTATGTTACCTGCATTAGCCTATTTAAGTGCTCAAGCTGTTAATATATCACTGCTTTTAACTGCTGTATCTGCAGGTGGTCATATACAAGGAATTGATAAATTTATGATAAATCCCCAATATTTATCAGATATGCCCAGGTGGACTAATAATTATGAACATGCTTTATTAGCTTCATTAATGGCCGCAAAAGTTGCTCCCGCCCCTTCTTCTTGTGGAGTGTATGAAGCTTATATGACTGATATAGAAACCTTAGACCCCGATGAGTATAAGGTTTTATGTGCTTGGATAAAGGCAATTGTTTATATGCAAAATGAGTGGAATTATTCTACAGAAGAGATATTGACCCAGATCCTCCTTTTGATAGAGAAAAAAACGATTACTCCTAAAAGTAATTTTTCTTTTTTGACATTGATTCCAAATTCATCAAAACAAACCGTATTGGATGATTTAAAAACAATAACACATTTGCTGAGAGGTCTAAGCCGTATAGGAATGAATACTGATGAGAAAAGAAAAGAAGGAATCGAGGATTTCCATCGTTTTTTAGAACGTGCAAAAGAAACAGGTCTTGATAATGAATTAATATTGTCCTTAGAGGTTTACTTGGATTTAGAAGCAGAAAATATTGATCAAGCCGTTGCAGGGCTCCAAAAATTGCAGGGTAGTAAATGGATTGGGAAAAATGAAAAGGCAATAATTGACCAAACAATAAATTATTTAAATGAAAGAAATACAGAGGCAGCATTTAACTATTTCTCAGATCGCTTTTTTATAATATCTCTGATTTCAACGTATGCATTTGATCATTTTCAGAAAACAGAAATGTATGCCAATCTTCAAAACGCTCAAGGAGGAAAATTGTTGATGGAATTCCCTACCTTGTTTTCAAAAGCTTATCAAACAATTGTTCCAACAGACAAAATTGAAAATGCCAAAGATAAAGTACTTAAGCTTTTAGAATAAGTACAATATCGGTCTATAAGCAGAAAAACTGTACGTACGCTCCTAGTGTTAATAGGAATCCTCTAACAAATGCAGGACTAAAAGAATAAGCTTTGGTAAGCTCTAGATAAAGAGTTCAAGAACCATCTCCTATATTCAAATTTATCTCAAAACGGGAAAGGTTCACTAAACTGCGTCAAAATTAAAAAATAGTATTTTTCAACAAAAAAGCCCTTTTTTATGAGGGCTTTTTTGTTGAAGGGATACAGCTCTAAGAATCATCTCCCATATTCAAATCCATCTCAAAACGGTCAGAAAAATAAATATATAGCTGCTGAGCGACTAAAGTCCATTTTTTGAGGATGTTTTGAGTCACCAAAAGATTATCTACAAATCATTTTCAAGCAACTTCATTTTATTTTCAAGCCCTTCTCTTACTGTTTATTTCACCAATAAATTCATTTGCAGTATAAAATTTTATTTAAATCTTTAATTTTACTTGTTTTTTTAGCTCTTTTTCCTCAACTTCATAAGTCGGCTAAGCAAACAACTATTGTTAATAAAATCTATTTTTAGAGATAAAAATTCCTAATCTACTAATTAAGAACTTTATACAATAACTTTTTTTTCCTATTTTAAAGAAACCAAATATCTAAGTAACGAAGCAAAATTGATTATACGCTAAATTTATCAAGATTTGGACAACGAATAAGCTTAATTACTTCATTAAAACAGAGGTTATTGAACAGCCCCTAGGCTCATTCCTACCATAGGAGCATCTTTAGCATGTAAGCCTTTTGACAAGTGCCAATAATTTCTTCAAAATACAACAAACAACATGTCTATTCTCATTAAAAACGGTCGCATTGTTACTGCTGCTGAAGATTATATTGCAGATATTTATATAGAAGGCGAGCAAATTGTTGCTATAGGGCAAAATTTAAGTCTTAAAGCAGATCAAGAAATTGATGCAACTGGTAAATTAGTCTTTCCTGGAGGAATTGACCCTCATGTACATCTAGATATGCCTTTTATGGGCACCTATTCAAGCGATGACTATTCAACTGGAACCTTGGCAGCACTGCATGGAGGAACAACTTCTGTTATTGATTTTATTCTTCAAACACAAGGCAAATCTCTTCGTCATGCACTAGAAGAATGGCAAGGCCGCTCTAAGGGGAATGCCTATGGTGACTATTCTTTTCACATGGCCGTTACCGATTTTAATGAAAATACCAAGCTTGAGATTCGAGAAATGGTAGAAGAGGGCATTACTTCTTTCAAAACATTTATGGCTTATAAGGGAGCCTTAATGATTGACGATGGGCAAATGGTGGACTTGATGCAAGAAGTTAAGAGGCAAGGTGGAATGGTTACGGTTCATGCTACCAATGGCGATATGATTGACAAACTTATAGCCAAGCATAAATCAGAAGGGAAATTATCCCCATTGTATCATTACTTATCGCAACCAGAAGTAACTGAAGCAGAAGCATCTGGTCGTTTTTCTGACATGGCGCATTATACCAATGTTCCTGCTTATATTGTTCACATGACCTGCGAAGGAGCCCTAAATGCTGTTCGTCGTGCCACCATGCGCAACCAGCAAGTTTTTGTTGAAACCTGCATCCAATACCTAATTTTAGACGCTTCTCTGTATGAAAATGATTTTGAAGGAGCCAAATGGGTCATGAGCCCTCCTCTTCGTCAACCCAAGGATCAAGAAGCACTTTGGGCAGGACTCAACCAAGGCTTGATACAAGTAGTTGGAACCGACCATTGTCCTTTCAAATGGGAACAAAAACTAATGGGCAAAGATGATTTTTCTAAAATTCCCAATGGTCACCCTGCTATTGAACATCGCATTGAATTACTTTATTCAGAGGGAGTGAACAAAGGAAAAATCACCCTCAATAAATTTGTAGAGGTAAGTTCTACCAATGCCGCCAAGCTTTTTGGTATGTATCCTAAAAAAGGTTGCATTGCAATTGGTTCGGACGCAGATTTAGTCATATTCGATCCCAACAAGCAACACCAACTTTCGGTCAACACACACCATATGAATGTCGATTATTCAGGTTATGAAGGTTGGGAAGTAACAGGAAAGTGCGAAACGGTACTTTTGAGGGGACAGATTGCAATCGATAAAGGTGAAACCAAGATTAATAAAGGCTACGGTCAGTTTGTCAAACGCAATAAAGTAAATGGAATTATTTAACCTTTATTTTACTGGAAGACGCTAACTCCAAAGCCCACATTATACTAAAACTATTATTCCAATAATAAAACAAAATAAATTATGCCAAGAATGGTCAAATCTGGACTTATCCAAATGAGTCTACCCATGACAGAGGGAGAAGGAAGCATTCAAGAAATCATGAATGCTATGGTAGAAAAACATATTCCCTATATAGAAGAGGCTGGCAAAGCTGGCGTTCAAATTCTTTGTCTGCAAGAGATTTTTAATACGCCTTATTTTTGCCCTGGTCAAGATAAAGCATGGTATGCTTCTGCGGAACCTGTTCCTGGTCCCACCACAGATTTAATGGCAGAATATGCCAAAAAATACGACATGGTTATCATTGTTCCGATCTACGAAAAAGAACAACCTGGTGTCTTGTACAACACTGCTGCTGTAATTGATGCAGATGGTACCTATTTGGGAAAATACCGCAAGAATCACATTCCTCATACAACAGGTTTTTGGGAGAAATTTTTCTTCAAGCCTGGTAATTTAGGCTATCCTGTTTTTCAGACCAAATACGCTAAAGTCGGGGTTTATATTTGTTACGATCGACATTTTCCAGACGGTGCTCGCTGCTTGGGTCTAAATGGTGCTGAAATTGTCTATAATCCCTCTGCTACAGTTGCTGGTTTATCTCAATATTTGTGGCAATTAGAACAACCTGCCCACGCTGCTGCCAATGGTTATTTCATGGGCTGTATCAATCGAGTTGGAGAAGAAAAACCATGGGATTTAGGTCGCTTTTATGGCACTTCTTATTTTGTCGATCCTAGGGGACAAATTTTTTCTCAGGCTTCAGAATACGATGATGAGCTATTAATTGCAGACTTTGATTTAGACCTTATTGATGAAGTGCGTTCTACTTGGCAATTTTTTAGAGATAGACGCCCTGAAACCTATGATAAATTAACAGAACTGTAGTCAGTTCATTGGTTCGCTACTATACATTACTCTGTTAAAAACCCGAAGGCTCACGTAGTAAATCGTACTATATTGATTATACTTGATGAAATAAGAATTAAGGACATAAATTTTTACGGTCAAGTTTATTACTAGTTCGGTGAAAACCTTATTAGATTATTGCATGAGTGTTGTGCAGTTGATTGGTAGCAGCCAAAACATTTTATTCTTCTTCACTAAAAAAAGTTAGTTCGTCAAAATGCGATTTAGCAACCTACTTTTTCTATAGTACAGAAAAAGCAACGGACTATTATAAATTATAATATGGAATATAAATCACCCACTACTCAGGAAGAAGTCGCTGCTAATTTTGAGCAGTTGCATCCTACTATGAGTGCTAATATGGCTTATTATGAAAGCTCTAGGTGTTTGTTTTGTTACGATGCTCCTTGTGTTCAGGCTTGCCCAACCAGCATTGACATTCCTTTGTTTATAAAACAGATTAACACAGGGAATATTGATGGAGCCTCTAAGACAATTTACGATGCCAATTACTTTGGTAACATCTGCGGAAAAGTCTGCCCTACCAAGGTGCTTTGTGAAGGGGCTTGCGTTTACAATCACCAAGATGTACAGCCTATTGATATTGGAAGCTTACAAGCTTTTGCTACTGCTCATACCCTAAAAAAAGGCAAAAAATTATACCAACCTGCTCCCGAAAACGGTAAAAAAGTAGCGGTTATTGGTGCGGGACCTGCTGGTATTAGTGCCGCTTGTGAATTGCGTTTATATGGTTATACCGTTGATGTATTTGAGGCAAAAGAACATGCCTCTGGGCTCTGTCTTTATGGCATTGCTCCTTACAAAATAACCAATGAAGAGATTTTGGCAGAAATGGATTACCTGCAAGAGCAATTTGGATATACGGTTCATTACAATCATCCAATTCGTACGAAAGAACAATTACAAGCGTTAGAAAATAAATACGATGCTATCTTTTTGGGCATTGGAATGGGAGGAACTCGCTCCTTAGGCATTGAGGGAGAACAACTACAACATTGTATTGGGGCAACCGAATTTATAGAAGCCTTCAAATTAAATCCACTGAATACCTTTGTTGGCAAATCAGTAGTGGTAGTTGGTGGCGGCAACACCGCAATGGATGCAGCTTCTGAAGCCGCTAGAATGGGTGCCTCCGTTCAGTTGGTTTATCGACGAGACAAGGCAGAAATGGGAGCTTATGCTTTTGAATATGACTTGGCAAAAAATGCAGGGACTCAGGGCCTGTTCAACTGCAATCCAATTGCTATTCTAGGGAAAGAAAAAGTAGAAGGAATCCGTTTAATTAAGACCACCGTTGAGGCGGGTCGGGTTCAAACAATAGCAGGATCAGAATTTGAATTGGCATGTGATATGGTTATTCTTGCAACGGGTCAAGCAAAATTACCCGACTTTTTAGGCTTAATTGATGGTCTAGAATTGGATGCCAAAAATAGAATTGTTTGCAACGATGGTTATCAAACTACCAACCCCATGTACTATGCTTCAGGCGATGCTGTTAATGGCGGCGCCGAAGTGGTTAATGCGACTGGGGAAGCTAAAATAGCTGCTCAAACCATCCATCAACACTTTTCTTAATAATACTCCGTTAATTAGCTAGTGCGCTAGCGCTTATGAGCTCCCTGAGGTCGGTTCGTTACACTCGTGAGATAGTTTTTTGCTTTTTTTAGTTCGCTATGCTCATGAGAATAGTTGTAAAAAAGCAAAAAAAATATCTTGTATTTAATTCAACCTAAAATTATTTTCTATTCTAGGATAGAAATGTTCTATAAAAAAATAAAATGATTGATATATCCGCAAATTTAGCAGGCATTAAGTCGCCCAATCCTTTTTGGTTGGCTTCTGCCCCTCCTACCAATTCAGGCTACCAAATTATGAAAGCTTTTGACGCTGGCTGGGGTGGTGCTGTCTGGAAAACCTTAGGTGTCCCTGTCGTTAATGTATCTAGCCGTTATGGTGCTGTTAATTATCGAGATACACGAATGATGGGCTTAAATAATATTGAATTGATTACGGATCGCCCCTTAGTTGACAATTTGCGTGAGATGGAAGAGGTCAAAAAGTATTTTCCAGATCATGCTGTCATTGCTTCTCTAATGGTTGATACTCGTGAGGAATGGCACCAAATTGTTAAGGATGTCCAGAATGCTGGTGCCGATGGTATCGAATTAAATTTCGGCTGTCCACATGGAATGTGTGAACGAGGTATGGGGTCTGCTGTTGGGCAAAATCCTAGTGCTTTGGAAACGATTACCAATTGGGTAATGGAAGTTGCTACGGTTCCCGTTATTGTAAAATTAACGCCCAACATTACCGATATAACAGAACCCGCTCGTGCTGCAAAAACAGGGGGAGGAAATGCCATTTCGCTCATCAACACCATTCAATCAATTGTTAATATTGATCTGGATACCCTCTGCCCTACGCCTATTGTTGGAGGGCAATCTACCAATGGAGGTTATTGCGGCCCTGCTGTAAAGCCTATTGCTTTGAACATGGTCAAAAACTGCGCTTTGGACGCTGGTGTTGGGCTGCCCATTTCAGGTATTGGTGGAGTCGAAACGTGGCGGGATGCTGTTGAGTTTATGTTGTTAGGAGCTAGCAATGTACAGGTTTGTACTGCTGTTATGCATTACGGATTTGGCATTGTTCGTGAAATGGAATCTGGTTTGCGCCAATTTATGGCAGACAAAGGTTTTAACAAGTTGGATGATTTTATTGGCAAATCACTCCCTAAGGTCAAAGAATGGAAAGACTTAAATTTAAAATATGAAGTTAAGGCAAAAATCAATGCCGATAAGTGTATTGGTTGCCAATTGTGTTATATCGCTTGCGAAGATGGCGCTCATCAGGCAATAGAATTAAAAGCAGGCACTCGTGTTCCCAACATTATTGATCATAATTGTGTGGGGTGCAACCTGTGCTCTTTGGTCTGCCCTGTTGACGATTGTATCACCATGGTTCAAACGGACGATGGCACTCAATTTAAATCTTGGCAAAATCGCTTGGATGAAAATTCTGCCCCAACTACTTTTAACGATCAACGTGGTGGTGGTGTTGGGCATTATGTTCCTAAACCTAGCGATGCGCTTAAAAAGTAATTTTAGGTTCTACATTACTCCGTTAAAAACCCGAACAGAGCTTGCGACCTCACGAACCCAGCTTGCTGGCTCACGAGGTACGAGTAACAAACAGAGTGAGTAACAAAGCTCACGTAGTAACCACGCAGAAGCAGCGAAGCTAATCGCATCACATTATTGCATGAGTGCTGCGCAGTTGATTATTAACACCATATATTTTTGCAACTTAAAACATTAAAAAACTAAACAACTATCTCATGACCGTAGGGAACAACTAAGCACAGCGTTCATGACCGCAGGGAATAATGAGTGAAGCGATCATAAGCAAAGCGCACTAGCTAATCAACGGAGTACTAGTTCTAGAAACACCTTTATTATATGGAGAAACCAACGATTCATTGGTTTCTCCTTTTTTTGGTTTCCGATTTCATTAATTACCGAATGATCAGCTTTTGACTGCTAATATATTCCCCTGCTTCATCAAAAGTAACAATCGAATAAAATCCCGTATGAAGGGAATGAATATCGATTTCTAAAACTTGAGTCCCTGCCTTTTTATGTTCTTGCTGAACAACTTTTCCTTGAGCATCTACAATTAATAATTGAATAGCTTGGGGCAGTACTTGGTCGAATTCTACTTGGATAAATTCTTTGGCTGGATTCGGAGCAATAGATAACGTAGGTTCTTTTTTCTTTATTTTTGGAATGCTTGTCACTGCTACCACATTAATTGTAAAACCCTTAAAATCAGCTCCATAAATAGGGACACCATTATCTCGTACTTCAATCACAAAAACATGCTGTCCTGTATCTGCCGCCGTTGGTGTCCAACAGAATGTACCAATTGGGTTGTTGGTAGTATCAATGGTGAACGTTGCTCCTGGAATAGGAACTCCTAGCAGTGACATTGTTAATTGTTGAGCTGTATCCAAATCTTCAGCATGAATATCAAAACACAACGTTTGCCCAACTACAATAGTTGTATCGTAATTATTGGTACTATCAATTCCTGTAATAACAGGCGTATTATTAAAACAATTCGATCCCACTATCATAATTTCACGGGTAACACTTCCAATCACAAGCCCTCCTCTAATTTCTTCTACTAATACGCATATCATGGCCATTTGTAGAGGAGATATAAGATAGTCAATTATTCCTGTTTGTGGATCAATACTGACAGGATTAGAGGCTCCTAAAGGCGCTGTTCCGCTATATCCTGCTTGATAATTAACGGTATCATTTTCATTCGCTAAGCAGGAGACCAATGAATAGCGCAAAGTGTCTCCTTCATAGTCATAAGCTCCTTGATAATACTGCCCTGGCATATTTTGACAAGCTCCAATAATTGGGAAGTTGCCAAATTGCGGAGATGAGTTGTAGCCCATATTGTTAACATTATTAAGGACACTGTGTAAATAAAATGAGGTCGTGTTAGGGCTAAGGATCGAATTAAAGCTATCGCTATGGCAACAAGAGGACCAACTGAGATCAAAAACCGTACAAGCTGCTGGTACAACCAAGGTATCTAGATAAAGATAGTGCTCTATTCCTCTCGTTCCAGTTCCTCCATTGCAATAACTCCCTCCTGAGAAAGCATATTGAGTGGCGTCTATTGGATAACCTGCGGCTTTGGACAAAGGCAGGCTGCCTGCAATACCTCCTTGGCAAGAGGAAGACCAATCTAAAATAATGGAATCGGGTAAAGCTGTCCCTTGGCAATCTACAAAAAGTTTTGTGCTAATAATATAGGTGTTGCTAGCAATGCTGTGGTAAGTAATCTCTCCACTTAAGATTTTGTGTTGAGCAATGGATGAAAGGGTTCCGAAAAGGATGAATAAACATCCAAAAAAAAGTTTTAGCGTAAAGGATCGGTGCATTTTTTGTTTTGTTTTTTAAGTAATACTTCGTGGATTAGTCCCTGTGGTCATGAGTGCTGTGCTTAGTTATTCGCTGCGCTCATGAGATAGTTTAATGCGATTAGCTTCGCTGCTACTACGTGAGCCTTCAAGTTTTCCACGAAGTAATGTTAAAGGAGTGTTTTAGAAAAAATATATAACATATATTTCATCTAACGATTAATAACTCCTATTTGCTGCTTGCTATGGTATTAGACATCATTTGGAACTAAAACATCGTTAATTATTTCGGAAATTTATTTTATCTTGTATCTCTTTTTGTTTCTTAAAACTTCAAATTTCGTATTCCCATGAAATTGGCAATTTTCTTATTATTTTTTTGTCTATTTCCTACTTCCATTTTGTTTGCTCAACGCTACAACTATAAAGTAAACCTCAAGGAGATAAGCAAGGATCAGCTCACTATAAAATTAAAAGTTCCGAATCTAAAACAAAAAACACTGCTTTTTCAGTTTCCTGTGGTAATACCAGGCTCCTATGGTACCGTAGATTTTGGAAGGTTTATTCTTAAGTTAGAAGCAAAGGATAAAAATGGTAATAAATTAAAAGTTAGCCACCCTACGCTAAATACTTGGAAGATCAAAAATGCTGAAAATATTGATGAAATTTCTTATCGTGTAAATGATACTTGGGATACCAATATTGTTACTAACCCAGCTGGAACAAATATAGACAGCAACGTTTTTCTTTTTAACAACCACGGCTTTTTTGGTTTTTTCAAAAATTATGAACATCTGCCTTTCAACATTGAAATCGATAGGCCAAGTTATTTATACGGAGGAACCGCCTTAAAGAAAACAGGGGGCGATCATGATACCGATATTTTTGAAGCAGATTCTTATTTTAAGCTCATTGATAACCCTATCCTATTTGCAAGACCTGACACGGCAACGTTTAAGGTTGGAAATACAACTTTTTTAGTACAACTCTATTCACCAACGGGTCGAAATAATTCCAAATCGTTTGTAAAGGATTTAAAGCAAATCGTAATAGCTCAACAGGCTTATTTAAACAAACAGTTGCCGCTAGAGCAATATGTGTTCTTAATTTTTATGATTAAGGAGTTTGAAAACTATAGAGCTTCTTGGGGAATTGGTGCATTAGAACATACAAATTCTTCTGTATATTGCTTGAAGGAGGGAGCACTAGAAAACTTACGTTATGTTATTCGTGATATTGCTGCTCATGAATTTTTTCACACGTGGACTCCATTAAGCATTCGTTCTAAAGAAATTCATTTTTTTGATTTTATGGAACCCAAAATGTCCAAGCACTTGTGGCTTTATGAAGGGGGAACAGAATATGCATCTATTCATTATCAAGTGCAAAATGGCGTTATGACCGTTCAACGGTATCTCGATATTTTAAGCTCAAAGATTAAAAATAGTGGTCGTTATGACAATTCTATTCCATTCACTGTTATGAGTAAAAAATGTGTTAACGAATTGAGCAGTGAGTATGGTAATGTATACCAAAAAGGGGCACTTATTAATTTATGCCTTGATCTAAAACTTAGAATTCTTTCTAATGGAACTTATGGTTTTCAGAACATGATCCATGATTTATCCCAAAAGTACCATGCCAAAAAGCCATTTAATGATGAGGATCTATTTGATGAGATAAGCGAACTAAGTGGCTACCCAAATGAAATTAGGGATTTTTTTAAAAGCTATGTAGAAGGTCCCGAACCGTTACCAATAGGGCAACTGATGGATGAAGTTGGAATTTCTTTTCTAAAAAACGCCGTGATCAAAGAATTATCTGCTTTTGGATTTAATCCTAATAATGGACTGCGTTTTAATAATGAACAAGCTAAATTAGAGTTACAAGAAAAAGGAATTGATTCTTTTGGAAAAAACATTATGGGATTCCTGCACGGGGATTTACTCTACAAGTGGCAAGGAAAGGAGCTTGAAATGAGAACGCTTAAAGAAACGTGGGAGGTTTATAAAAAATCGGCTAAGGATGGTGATCTATTAAATGTTACGGTGTTGCGTAAAAATAAAGATGGTGTTTATGTTGAAGTCGAACTAAGTGCTAAGTTAATTCAAGTAGAGACAGAAATCAATAACACCTTTGTTATAAATCCTAAGGCAACAGCAAAAGTATTAAAAATTAGAAATGCTTGGTTGGGTAATTATAGAACAAAGTAAGGATTTTTTTTACACACTTCTTTACTTTTTTGCCTCAAACATTAACTCAATCTTTACGAATATAGACTGGTCATAAATAATTGGAACAAAAGGCTTAAGTTGAATAAAAAAAATTTAAACCGTTTTACATTCCAACTTACAACATGACAAAAGCATATATTTTATTTACTTTTTTATTTTTAATCGTAAGCTGCAAAGGGCAGCAGGAACAACATTCTAGTGAGCTTTCTCAAGAAAAAATTATTGCCCAATACTTAAAAAATGGTGCATGGAACCACCATTACCTCACCAAAGAATGGGACAAATGGATCAATAAGGGGCTCCAAAAAGATTCAACGATTGCTTATTTATGGCAGCAAAAAGCATTGCCCTTTTGGAAACAAAAAAAATATCAATTAGCGGTCACCTATTATGACAAAGCCGTCATCTATGATCGGCAGCAATGGCTGTCTAGGCTTGGATTTCTCAAATGTATTTTTGCTAAAGATTACCAAGGAGCCTTAAATGATTTGATTGCTTATATCAATGAATTTGGTTCTACCTATGAACAAGATCATGCCTTAGCATTTTATATAGGAATTTGCCATTTGCAATTAAATCAATACGATAAAGCCCTCCACGTTTTAAGTGAAAATGCCAAAAAGCAAGAAAAAGAAAATGGAGCGGACTGGCTTCATTTTTTAGATCGATATTACTTAGCCATAGCCCACTATGAATTGGATAATTACCAAGCTGCTATTGCGGAATTGGACAAGGTATTGGAGATTTACCCCAACTTCTCTGACGCACAATATTATAAGAGTATTTGCTTAAACTATATGGGTAAAAAAGAAGCAGCAAAAGCTTTGATGAGATTAGGAAAACAAAATTTTGAAAATGGATATACTTTTAATGAAGATTCTTCCTCGTACGAAACATATCCTTATCAGATTACTTGGCAATGGAAAGCCATTCAATCAATCTTAAAATAAACTTCCCCCCAACAAAAAACACGCTCCTTTAGAACTAGCCCTGATTTTTCAGTCTACCCAAAAATAGATTACAAGGGGCTCAGTTCTAAACTAATTTCAACCAAAAAATTAAGCTTATTAATAAAACTAAACTAATTTTTCTTTGGAATTCCGCTAAAAGAATCGTTCATTAAAGTCCATTTTAAACATCACTCCACACAATCTAAATTTAACTCCATTTCATTCACCTTTAATTATGTTTAAATATGGTACAAAAGTACTTAGGTTTTCCACTGTCTGAATCCCTGTTAAATCGTGTCCACGAGGTAATCCAAGACCTCAAAAAGGATACGAATAAACGTCAGCATGCTTTAAGACTATTCCAGGCAATTAGCGATTTGTCCGATGAAGGATTAGATTATTACTTTATACAATCGCTAAAGCGAGCAGGGCTTGGCAGAATTAAAATGATTGCGGTCGAAAATGCCATAAAAGTTGGTAAAAAAGCGATCTTAACGGTTGGAAAAGGAATTATAAAAGCCATGACCGATGAACAATTGTTAATCATTGCTACTGTGATCGAAGAATCTATTACAGTTCGTGCTTCAGCAGATGCTTAAATCTTCTGATTAAATGTACATGTTCTCTAAATCCCAAATACATTAGATAAGAAATAATAAGGTATGGTGCTTCAAAACAAACGCATTCTAATTACAGGTGGCTCCAGTGGTATTGGAAAAGCAACAGCCATTGAATTGGCCAAACAAGGAGCAATCATTATACTTCAAGCTAGAAATGTTGACAAACTAAAAGCCGCAGCGACCGAAATAAGCTTATTGGGCGCTAAAGTACATTATTATTCTACCGATTTAACTACTGCTGAGGCTGTTGAGGCCTCAGCCAATACCATTATTCAAGAGGTCGGTTTGCCCGATATTGTAATCAATAGTGCAGGTTCTGGCGACTGGTTGTCCCTTAAAGAAGCTACTCCCAAACATTATGAGACGACGATGGCTTCGCCTTATCTCGCCACGGCATTTACTTGCAAAGTTTTTTATGATAAAATGCAAGCAAGAGGCAGCGGGCATTTTATTATTATCAATTCTGTGGCTTCTTACTTTTCTTTTCCTGCGGCAACGGGTTATACCGCAGCAAGATGGGCAATGTTAGGTTTTGCTAAATCCTTGCAAGCAGACTTGTATGCCAGTAAATTTAACGTCTCGTTGGTTACCCTAGGCAAAGTATCTAGCCCTTATTTCACGAATAATCCCACTAGTGAGGAACGAATTCCTAAAATTTCTGATTACTTAGTTTCCACAATGAGCGAAGAATATAGCGGAAAAGTAATCGCCAAGGTAGCTCAATTTCCCAAGCAGGAAACCATCAAACCTTTTATGTTGGCTATTTTGGTGCGGCTCAATCGTTTTATCCCAGGTTTATTTGCTTGGTTGATGCGCTTGACTGCTTATAAAGCCAAATAAACGTTGTTGCCATGGAGAATTGCTATTCTCCACGACAACAATGCTGTTACTGCTGTTTTTTATAACAATAAAAAGTTTCTGAAATGCAAAACCAACAGAAATAGAAAATTCCAATAGAAAACAGAACATCGCCTATCATTCTTAGCCATTTTAAGGTTTGAACTAAAGGCGAATAAAGCAGTTCACTGCTTCTTGCATACCAATAACCATGTTCTATAGATGCTTGGGCTTGAATAATCCCTACTGGCAACAAACTAATCAAGACCATTGCTAATAATCCTATGTTTAGCATCCAAAAAGCTCTTTTAAGTTTCTTATTTTCTAATGCTTCCCATTTACGGGAAGAACAAAGCCTCAAACAGGTCACAATAAATCCCATTCCGAGCATCCCATACACCCCAAATAAAGCCGTGTGAGCATGAACAGGAGTTGTGTTTAATCCCTGAATATAATATAAGGCAATAGGAGGATTAATTAGAAAGCCAAATACGCCTGCTCCAATCATATTCCAAAACGAGACAGCTATAAAAAAGTAAATGGGCCATTTATAGCGTTCCATCCATGGTTTGCTTTTTAGCAACTCCCAATTTTCCCATATTTCAAATCCAACAAGCGTTAATGGAACGACTTCTAGGGCACTAAAGGTAGCACCTAGCGCAATTGCATGAACAGGCGTTCCCGAAAAGTAAAGATGATGAAGGGTGCCTACAATTCCTCCTGCCAAGAAAATAATAGCCGATATAACAGAAGCTCTCCCTGCTGTTTTTGAAGAAATGACGCCCATTTTTGTAAAAATAAAAGCAATGGCAACGGTTGCAAATACTTCAAAAAATCCTTCTACCCAAAGGTGTACCAACCACCATCTCCAATAATTAATAACGGGCAAACTACTGTTTTCTCCATACATAAGCCCCGAAAAGAAAAACATCCCAATCGCAATTACCGCTATCAAAAAAAGGATTAACAAGTGCTTTGCTTCGTTGTTTTGTTTGATTCCGTAGACAATATGACGACCTACCATAAACATCCACAAAATTAATCCTATGGCTAAAATATATTGCCAAAATCTTCCCAAATCCATGTACTCATAACCTTGATGCCCAAAGAAAAAATTAGTGGTCAAATCCAAAAATTGATGGATGCCTAGCCATTCTCCAAACATTGAACCTAACACAATCAACAACAATGCTCCAAATAAAAAATTAATGCCAAAGATTTGAAATTTCATCTCTTGACCGCTAATGATTGGTGCAAAAAACAAGCCTGTCGCCAACCAAGTTGCTGCAATCCAAAAAATAGCTAGCTGCGTATGCCATGTTCGGGTAACGCTATATGGAAAGAACTCCGCAATAAGGTCTACCCCAAAAAAGCTAGTTCCCTCTACCGTATAATGAACAGTCAATGCCCCCAACAAAACTTGCAAGGCAATTAATAAGCTAATAACAAAAAAGTATTTTAAGACCGCCTTTTGGGAAGCCACTAATTGTAAACCAACCAAAGGATCAGTATTCGGAATATCAAGATTTTCATGCTTCTTTTTGAGTTGATACAACACCAATAGCCCAATGAATAACAGGAGTAAAATAATAGAAAAACCAGACCAAAGTTGTGCATCTGTTGATATGGTATTGTCAATAAGTGGCTCATGCGGCCAGTTAGAGGTATAGGTAATCGATTGGTCGGGTCTATTGGTGCTCGCTGCCCACGAAGTCCAAAATAAAAAAGCGTTCAAATCTGCTAAATTAGCTGAATCGGTCAAGCTATTTTTAGGTATTGCATACTCATCCCTCCCATCTCTAAAAATGGAACTATAATAAACCACATTCGCTTGTATTGCAGCATACCTAGCTGCTGATAAAGTAATGGTTCCTCCATTACTCTCTTTAAAGGTATTGGTTCGGATTTCTTTAATCAATCTAGCCTTTAGTTGTGCTTGTTGTTCTTCATTTAATGCTTGGTAAGTTGTTGCGCCTAATTCTCTAGCCCAAGCATCAAGCATAAATTCGGCTTCTCTATGAATCCAATCTGCTGTCCAATCGGGAGCTACGTAGCTCCCATGTCCCCAAATAGATCCGACTTCCATCCCTCCTATGGATTCCCAAACATTTTGTCCTCGTTGAATATCCTTTCCCGAATAAATTATCGTTCCTGTTGGTTCAACAAGTACCTGATTAGGAATCGGGGGCTGCTGTTGATAAATTTCTGTACCTACCCAACTAAGTATGGCAAATGATAATACAATCACCATTGCAAACAAGGCCCATATTTTTCTCATGTCTTATTTTTTTAGTTCTTTGATCACCCAAAGAGTTATTTTTTATAAATTAAACACCAACGTTTGTGGTTGTTCTTTCTATTTCAAAATTAGGGACTATTCACGTTAATTTTTATGACCCATATCATAATAATACTCCGTTGCTTGTTTAGTTTTTTAATAAAAAAAGGCATCATTGAGCAATGAAAATTAAATACAAATGAATTAAGCATTCTTTAATTTATTTACCCTACAAATCGTTTGCAGATATTTTTACTCCATTGGCAGAATAGATTTTTGAAATTGGTGACAATAGTTGATCTTAACTTTTATTAACCTCAAAATTCTTAGAGATGAAAAAACCGTTTGTCATTGTGTTGCATTTAATCTTTTGGGGAGGCTTTCTATTTTTGTTAATGGTTATGTTAGGCATTTATTTTAGGGGTAATGTCCCAGAATCACGCCTTGCTTTCTATATGGAACTACTTTGTGGATTTATCTTAGTTCCATCAATGACAAGCTTTTATCTTTTTTATTTTGGGGTGTTTCCAAATTATTTGCGCCAACGAAAAATTGCTCTATCCATCGTATATGGGATATTCAGCACGCTTCTGGCGGTAACTTTAGGAGTGCTTAGCCTCTCCTTTATACGGGATGTCACCCCTACATTCGGAATTTGCAAAAAAAATTCGCCCGATGGTTTGCTGGTTATGTTTTTTGTCTCCTTGGCTTGTGGTGCCATAGCGCTCATACTAAAAGGTTGCTTAACTTGGTTGGAAGAAATAAAGCTTAAGGATCGCCTGCGGCAAAAAAATCACGAAATGGAATTAGCTTTAATTAAAGCCCAATTAGACCCTCATTTTTTATTCAATACGATTAATAATATTGATGTTTTAATGTTAAAAAATGCTTTGGAAGCTTCTAAGTATTTAAACAAACTATCTGATATTATGCGGTTTATGCTTTTTGAAACCAAAACAGATAAAATTCCATTGGCACACGAAATTGAGTATATCCAAAAGTATATCGAATTGCAAAAAATAAGAACCTCTAACTCGGATTATGTAAATTTTGAAGTAATAGGCAATCCTCAACATCAAACCATTGCCCCGATGGCATTTATTTCATTTATCGAGAACGCTTTTAAGCATACCAATAATAAAAAAATAAAAAATGCAATTGATATTGTCATTAAAATTGAAGGGGATGCTATATCCTTGGTTTGTAAAAATAAATTTGATAGCAGCCGAAAAAAGCAAACAAAAAGTAATGGCATTGGTAATCACTTAATTCAAAAACGTCTAAATCTAATTTACCAAAAAAAACACCAATTAAATATTAGCAATCAAAAGGACTTGTATCAGGTCTTTTTAAGGCTGCAAACAGTACGATAAATTATGAGAAAATACAATTGTATTATTATTGAAGATGAGCCTTTGGCGCTTGAACGAACTGCGTCTTTTGTCCATAAAATCCCATTTTTAAACTTGTCTGCTACCTTTGACAATGCACTGAATGGGCTACTTTATCTTAAAAATAACGCCGTAGATTTGCTGTTTTTAGACATCAATATGGATGAGCTATCGGGGATAGAATTGCTTGAAAATTCTTCCATTAATAGTCAAGTCATCTTTACAACAGCTTACCAAGAATATGCACTCAAGGGCTATGAATTAAATGTTACCGATTACTTGCTCAAACCATTTACTTTTGAGCGTTTTTTGCAAGCAGTCAACAAAGCTTGCGAAAATATAAGTTCCAAGCCTTCAACCATCAATCGGGATTTTATTTTTATAAAAACCGAAAATCGCCTAGAGAAAATTATGTTTGAAGACCTCCTTTATATTGAAGGAATGCGAGATTACAGAAGAATTCACACCACAAAAAAAAGAATCATGACCTTGCAAAACTTCAAAGAATTGGAACAAATACTCCCCGCTAATCTAGTAGCAAGAGTGCACAAATCTTATATGGTTGCCTTTGCCAAAATAGACTCTATAGAACGCAGTAGAATCCGTATTTCTGATCAGCTTATCCCCATCTCTGAAACCTATAGAGCCGCCTTTTTTAAAAAGATCAAAGCTTAAGCCCTCAACGCAAAATCACCTAATTATCAACAACTTACTAAGCTCCTTGCTCATTTTCGGCAGGGATTTTTTTTATCCATAAAGACGGGTTAACGCTTATTTTTTTGCAGAAGAAAAACACAAGTACACAGAAAGCTATCCCCCCTTTGCATAACAGAATTGCAAAACTAGCTCTATTCTTAGATATTTACAACTGTAAACAATGGCTATCACTACTAATAAACAGCCACTTACAAACAAAAGAACAAATTCCTTTTTATCAAATATCTATTCACAACTAAGATTAAACATCATGAAAAAATTAAGCTTAATTACCTTTTGTATTTACCTTTTGCTTATTGTTGCTTGTAAAAAAGAAAACTGTAGAGACAGTAGGCTTGGAAGTTACGATGGCGACGACCCCACTTATGGAACAATTACTTGTGTATTGGATGCAGGAGAATCCGAAAAAGCTCTATCGGTTACCTTTAATGTAGTTGGGCAAACGGTTACCCTTTCTGGAGAACTGAACGCAGATTGTTCGACCATTAGTATCCCAAACCAAAAAATAGGAACCAATTATTTCTCTGGAGTATTCTCATTAGATGGTACTAAATTAACTGGTTCATTGATTCTTAATGCTACAGCTTTTCCCTTTCTTTTAAGTAAGTAACTCTTTACCAAATCTTTGGACTCTTCAATAGCTTCTATGAAGACTGCTAACAAGAAGAAAGTTCGTAACAAAAATTTATCCTCTATTATTCTTATTTAACCATTATAACCTCAATTTATTATGAAAAAGCAAATTTCTTTTTTTATGCTAACATTACTTGCTGCCTCAATGACGACTCTTATAAGCTGGCAGGAAAAATCATCTTCTAATTCATCTCAACAAGAACTAACCTCGGCTAATTGCTACTGCCCCATGGTCTATGATCCAGTTTGTGGAATTAATGGCGTAACCTATAGCAATGCCTGTGTTGCTCGATGTCATGGAGTAAAACACTATACTCCTGGTGCCTGCAATGGTAATGGAGGCGGAGCAGTTTTACTGAGTCTAAAAGAATAAACTCAATAGTTCTGCATCAATAAAAAAGGTAACCACAAAATGGATTTGCGGTTACCTTTTTTTTTAAATTTAATGTAGATGCAAGTAGTTATTTCAGAATGGCATCGTAAACCACCTCCTGCATTCGAGAGCGAATATCACGACGAATCAAAGTCATATTTTCTCCAGAAGGAAATGTTCTGTTTGATAAAAACAAATACACGATTTTATTTTTAGGATCTCCCCAAGCACCTATTCCCGTAAAGCCTTGATGCCCGAAGGTTAGGTCAGATGCTTGATAAGCAACATTAATAGAAGTTTTTGGCTTTGGGCTTTCTTCCTTTCTATCAAATCCTAAACCTCGTCTAGATTGATTGCTAAATTTTGCTGTAAATTTTTTCACAGTGGCTTCCTTCAAATAACGCTTTCCATTATACTCCCCTCCATTAACCAGCATTTGGAAAATAGCCGCTAAATCCTGCGCATTGGAAAACAATCCTGCATGCCCTGAAATACCATCCAACATGGCAGCCCCCATATCGTGTACATCTCCTTGAACAACTTGGTATCTAAAATATTGATCGTCCTCTGTAGGAATCACCAAATCTTTTGGCGTGCCCTTTCTCAAAGGATTAAACGTAGTAGAAGTTAATCCCATTGGGCGATAAAACGTCTCACTGGCATAATCGTCAATAGTTTTACCTGTCACTTGTTTTATCAACCTAGAAAAAAGATAAAATCCTAAATCACTATATTTATAATTTCGTTGAGAACGCAAATCTTGCTCATAAATCCGCTGCCAAATGGCAGAGTCTGTCTTACTCGCAGCAAAATAAAGATTTTCAGCTACTCGAACCTGATAATCGGGCTGTTGTTCTGTAGCATAATAACGCCCCATAATTGGCTTTTTGTTGTCGTCTAAGGTTTTGGTATAAAAAGGAATCCAAGGTTTTAGCCCTGCTCGATGCAAGAGTACATCCTTGATCGTCATCCTAGATTTATTGGTTCCTCTTAACTCTGGCAAATAAAAACTCAAAGGTTGGTTAATATCTAGTTTTCCTTCATCCACCAAACGCATGATAGAGATGGTCGTAGCCGCTACTTTAGTAACCGAAGCCAAATCGTAAACATTCTCTAACTTCACACGCTTTTTGCGTCGATAGGTATAGTGACCATAGGTTCTATGAAATGCGATTTGTCCATCTTTGACCACCAATACTTGGCAGCCAGGAGCCGCTTTTTGCTGAATCATTTCAGCAGCAATGTGATCGATTCTTGATAACGTCTTAGAGCTAAGCCCCACAGATTCTGGGCTAGCAGCATACATCATTTTTTGTACTTCGGTATCTTTTCCCATGCCATACTGAAACTGAGGCGATGCAGAAACAGGCAAACGCCCCCTAAATGGCAAAGCACCTGCAACAGCCCTCGCAGTTAATTTTTGAGTTAACGATTCGTCATTAAAAGCCACTACGGCAGCCTGTGCCGTTGGAAAATTCTTAAGTGCATAAGGCGTTCCAAAATTGACCACCAAAACCTTTGTTCTGGCACTCAATGCACGAACGGCACTTTGAATGCCCTGTGCGACTCCAAAATTGTTTTTAATGTTTTTTCCAATATTATGAACCGCAACAATCACCACATCTTTTTTTGCCAATTGCTGGATTCTGTTTTGGGCAACCTTATTTCTGGCAAAATGATGATGTTTGATTCCATACCGAGATAGTTCTTTGGTAAAATCTGTTTCTCTTTTTCCTGTTCCTACCGTTATACAAGCTACGTGTTTTTTGCCCAAAGGGAGAATAGAATTTTTATCAATCAAAGTCAGTGCTTGGCTGACCATTTCTTGTTTTAACGCTTTATTTTCTTGAACATTTAAGCGACTCGCAACATTATTTGCATTAACAGGCTTGTAGTTATTTAATCCTAATTCAAATTTAGCCCGCAAAATTTTCCGCACTCGGCGATCAATTTCTTCCCAGCTAATCAATTTTTTGTCAACGGCCTCGTAAATTCGTTTCTTAGCGTTGGGAATGTCTTGTGTTACCAAAAGAATGTCATTTCCTGCCAACAATGCTTTTAAATCTGTTTCCCCATCCTTAAAATGCTTGGTTACCCCTTTCATATTGAGAGCATCCGTAAAAATCAAGCCTTTAAAGCCCAATTTTTCCTTGAGTAATCCAGTTACAGCGGGTTTAGAAAGTGTGATCGGCAAATTAGGCGTAGAATCTAAGGCAGGAATATGCAAATGAGCGACCATAACGCTTTGTACTCCATGTTGTGCTAAATTTTTGAAAGGATAAAGCTCAATACTATCTAGGCGTTTCATGTCGTGATAAATAACAGGCAGATCTTTGTGCGAATCTACATCTGTATCTCCATGACCTGGGAAATGCTTGGCGCAAGCCATTATCCCATGATCTTGTAAACCACTAATGTATTGAAATGATTTTGCGGTGACATTTTCTCGGTTTTCGCCAAACGAACGATCTCCAATTACAGGATTAGCAGGGTTATTATTAACATCTACCACAGGTGCGAAATTCACATGAATTCCCATGGCTTTGCACTCTTTTGCAACCGCCTTTCCAAAATCATAGATCAAAGCATTGTTTTGTATTGCTCCCATTAACAACTGACGAGGAAATTTGACCGCAGCACTTACTCGCATGTTCGTTCCCCATTCGGCATCCATTGCCATCATCAAAGGGACTTTTGAACGCTTTTGGTAGCGGTTGGTCAATAGTGCAATTCTATCTTGATGCCCTCTAAAAAATATTATTCCTCCAATTTTATGGCTATCAATAGCATGTAAAATTTTTCTTTCGTCACTCGCTCCTTTGGGGGGATAAGCTCCCACCATAAACAACTGTCCCAAACGAGCATTTTTATCCATTTTGCTCATTTCCTGATTAACCCAAGCTTCTGCTGCTTTGCGATGTTCTTCTGCTAATAAACGAGCTGCTGCTTCTGCTTTTGCAATAGAATCCTGTGTTATTTTTTGTCGGGCTAATAAGGCCCTGTTGGGGCGGTCCGACTGGCACATCAAAAAACTAGTTAATATAATTGTAAGAATCGTAATGCTTATTTTCGGGGTCATCCGTTTTTTTATTTAAATTATGATTTGCCACTTCATCATTACTTCGTAAAAATGCGGTCTAACTAATGATTAGCATCGCATAAAAAGATAGCATTTGTTCTAGGATTGAACCATCCCAAACAAGCACTACTTAGCCATCACGAAGTTAGCTTCTTTCTAGGACAAAAATTAAATTGGTCTACAAACACCTTAATTGCTTACAAATTGTCGTCTCCGTTTTGGTGATTTGCCAACTCAAAACCAATTAGGTTTCAAATGAGCAAATCATCAACGCTAAGAAAGTCTATTGTAGTTGTAAAACTTCTCAAGGTTTTTTTGGTTCTTTAGCCTTTTTATGTACTAAAGAATTGTCAGCGAATCAATTGGTAATTATTCTTATTTTTTTAATTGATCCATGATGTAATAATATAAGTTTTCCAACGCAAATTTTCATAGAAATAAACAGAATTTTTAAAAAGATTGAGAATTCGGTGATAACCTTTTTTTATTTGGCGAATAATTGAATGTATTACTTTACTCGGTCATTCTATTTCTGTCCAATTGGTTACTAAAAATAAGACGATTATGAAAATACTTCCTAACATCTCCTATTTCTTTATTTTGTTTTTTGTTTTTGGAATCACCGAAAATAATTACAGCCAAAACAGGCACACAAGACCCCGTTTCTTAAAAAAACACAAAAAATCTATTTTGGATAATTTGCCTACTTTTTTTGTAGACGATTCTAGGCTGCCTCTATATATGAAACAAATTTACAAAAGAGATGCCGCACGAATCTCTATCCGACTATTAAATAAAGAGTTGCGAATTTCTCAACAAACGGTACAGATCCCTGAAGAATTGGTTCAAGCTATTTACAATGCCATGGTAGCAGTAAGAACCAGTAATTACAGCGCTGTTGATACAATGGTCAACCAGTATTATATTCGAACTTTTCCTGTCCCCAATGTAGAAAAAATTATCCTAATTGCAGAACATGATGCCCCTTGGTTAAAACCGTTAAAACATCGGGAAGATACCACAGGAAATAGCCAAATTAATGCCATTATTAGAGCCCATGATTTAAGCATTTCTAAATTAGTCCATATAGATGAAGAGCGAGTTGCCTTGGTTTTACAGTCTAGAACGCCTATCAATATTCCCGCCTTAATGATGCGTTTCTTTGTAGAAAAGGGAATTGGCTCCATAGAAGAAGTGTTGCCTTATGGTGATGGCAATGATATACACATTGAACGAACCAAAAAAGGTTGGGAACTGGTCTATAGTTTAAAATTTGGCAATTGTAGTTTTCAATGTCAAAAATACCACAACTGGTCTTATAGTATCCAAGAAGATGGTGCTGTGAGTTATAATGGTAGCTCAGGATATACCATCCCTCCTTGGATTACCAAAAGTAGAGAAGGCAACAAATACCCTGACGTATTGGTAAGTAAACGATAATTAATGCCCTCCTTTCATCCCAATCCCCCCCAACTTAAGCTAAATCCAATTCCTTTCCAGCCTTTAAGTAAGTAAAATAGCCACCTTCGGGTGGCTATTCTTTTTTCAGCCTACTCATCTCCCCAAAACTAACAACAACCCAAAACACTGACTTACATTCCATTAAAAATAAAATTATTACAAATATTATTTACAAATCAATTATAATTTATTTTTTTTCTTACCTTTACAAAAACAAGCATACCCTCCTCATTCCCAACCTTATAGAGCAGGGTTGCTCATTATTAATTACCTCACTATTAAAACCATTTTTATGAAACCAATTCACATTTTCTTGGTTGCTCTATTCATTATAGCATCAAGTACTTCTACAACTGCTCAAAATTATGCTGGTGACTTTGGGTGGGTAGGAACAAACACCAATACCAGTAGCACAACCGTTACGGCCTGTGGAACTCAGAATTTTATTCAACTCTCTTCTAGTCCAGCCACTCACACATTAAATGGAACAAGTGCTAGGCTTCCAATTACCACAAGTGATACAACATCCGCTATTACCATTAGGCTTCGATTTTCGCAACCTGTCTGTAATTTAAGGATAAAAGTAAACGATTTAGATTATGGTTCTGCTACTACGCCTGCTGCTGAGACAATGACCACTAGCCCGATGTTTGCGAGTATTGCGCCTTCTATTAGCCCAGCAGGTCCCCTATTCAACAATGTTGGAGGAACCTTGACACCTCCTGTTGGTGTTAACAACACCTTGGGCTGGGTAGAATTTGGTCCAACTCCTATCAGTTCTGTGACCTTAACCTACAACAGAATAACAGGCTACCATGCGTTTTTAGATTCTCTAACTTACGATTGCTGCAGAAACTGTATTTGTGATGACAAGCACATTCAGTTAGCTGGAACTTCTAGCATTCCAAACTCAGGGATAACTTCTGCAACGGTTAGCATTAGTTCTTCAGGGGTTCCTATTTCAAGACTAAATGTATCCATTCCTTACTATAAATCTTTAGCGGATACAGAATGTATCAAGTGTGACCCTGCTAATATTTCTATGTATGGTAAAATCACTAACTTACCTACTATTGCAGGGGTAACACCGACATTTACGGGACCAACTGCTAGTGGCTCTGCGGAGATCGTCTACGAATTTAGTACACCAACGGTTATTGCTCACAGTATTACATTAAACCTAAGATTCCCTCCAACCTTAGCGCTTAAGTGTTGTCCAAATAAGGTTAACTACTGCATTAAATTAGGATTAATCGATAAGGATTGTAAAATCTGTGAAAAGCTATTGTGCTTAAATAACATCAGTTCTACAGGATTAGGTGTCACGCCTAAAAAAGCAACTTCTACCATCATTGAAGATAATGCAAAAGCGAGATTAGATGGTGTACCGAGCCCTTCTGCGAAACTATTAATTACCCCAAATCCTGCCATGTCTACCTTAACCGTAACCCTTCCTAATGAAAAGGAAGCGAATCTAGATATTTTAGACCTAAATGGGAAAAATATACAATCCCAAAAGGTGTCTTCAACTACTGTAAGTTTAAATATTTCTACCCTAAGTCAAGGTACTTATATTTTAAAATACACCTCAGGATCAACTATTATCAATGAAAAATTTGTCAAAAAATAGGTTGATGAATCAACTTGCTTACAACAACTAAAAAATGAAGAGTCATTCCTAAAAAGGGATGGCTCTTTTGCATTTATTACGAATAAGGGCTTGTAGTTAACGAATAATCATCTAACAATTACGAATATTAATTTTGAATTATATTTCATTTCCCCAGTCTTATCTTTAAAGAGAAATAGCAAGTCACCCCTTTTTTATTTTTATTCCCGACTTGCCAAGTACTATTTTTATTAAAACTAACGGAGTACAAGGCAAACTAAGCATGACACGAGGAATCACTAACTAAAGTTATTGATCTGCCCCAATATAGACAGCATTAGACATTAAACTTATCGTTCTAGGTAGATTCATGCTTTAAATGGTTCATTCCTATTTTTGCCCCGTACTTTGTAAAACCAATTTTATGAAATCAATTCAAATCTTTTTGGCTGCTCTATTTCTAATGGCAGCAAGTATTTCTGTAAATGCCCAAGGTTATGCCAATAGTTTTGGCTGGGTAGCCACCAATAGCAACAGCAGTAGCACAGGAGCGGCTGCCTGTGGTATTCAAAATGTTATTGAGTTAACTTCTAACCCATCTACGCATTCTCTCTCTGGGACGAGTGCCCTTTTTCCATCTAGTACGGGTACTGATCCAACAACAACCGTTACGATTACCCTTAATTTTTTACACCCTGTCTGTAACCTAAAGCTAAAGGTAAATGACTTGGATTAT
This sequence comes from Aureispira anguillae, assembly GCF_026000115.1. GTDB lineage: Bacteria > Bacteroidota > Bacteroidia > Chitinophagales > Saprospiraceae > Aureispira > Aureispira anguillae. The sequence goes on along the minus strand of NZ_AP026867.1, from coordinate 1,810,227 downwards.
GGTCCAACCTCTACCCCTCCTACGGAAACAATGACAACTAGCCCTATGTTTACAAGCATATCCCCCTCTATTAGCCCCGCAGGTCCAATGTTTAATAACGTAGCTGGAACATTGACACCTCCCTTCGGAGTTAACAACACCTTGGGCTGGGTAGAATTTGGTCCAACCCCTTTAACCACAGTAACCCTAACTTATAACAGAACGGTTGGTTATGGTATTTTCTTGGATTCGATCTTATACGATTGCTGTGACAATTGTATTTGTGACAACAAAGATCTCAAACTAATTGGAGCTAGTTCTTCAATTCCCAGTTCAGGGGCTACCTCTGTTGATGTTAATGTAAACTCGGCAGGTGTTCCACTTTCAAAACTAAATGTATCCATCCCTTATTACGAGTCATCAGCGAATTCTGAATGCATCAAATGTGATCCTGCTAATATTTCTAAGTATGGAAAAATCACCAACTTGCCTATAATCGCAGGAGTAACACCAACATTTACAGGACCAAGCACTAGTGGTTCCGCAGAGATTGTCTATGAATTCCCTGTACCAACAGTTGTCAATCAAACGATTTCCTTAGATTTACAATTCCCTCCTACCTTAGAATTGACTTGTTGCCCCAATAGTGTGGATTATTGTGTTAAATTAGGATTAATTGACAAGGAATGTAAAATCTGTGAAAAATTATTGTGTTTGCCAGCAGGTGCCGCAGGCTCTAGCTCTGGATCAAGTAGCACTTCTAAGAAAGCAACTTCGACAGTGGATCAAGACAATGCAAAAGCAAGATTAGATGGAGAGCTAGAACCGTCAAATCAATTGCAAATTACTCCAAATCCCGCTACCTCAACTTTAAATGTGCGTTTACCAAACAATGCTGAGGCCAGCCTAGAAGTTTTAGACCTTAATGGTAAAAATATTCAGTCTAAAACGGTTTCGACTACTTCTGTTAGTTTAAATATTTCTACCCTAAGTCAAGGTACTTATATTTTGAAATATACTTCGGGAAACACCGTCATCAATGAAAAGTTTGTAAAAAAATAAGTTGGACGATTGGTTTATTTAGGTGTACATTGGAAGCTGCTAGAAATTCTAGCAGCTTCTTTTTTTTGATAACAGATTACAAACGGATTCGTTGGCTCTTGTTCTACTCACTAATCTGTGCTTTTGTCCGCTAAAACCTTAGTTTGTTTTAAGCTACTCCCCGTCCAAATATATGCTACCTTTTTATGGCTTTCTACAATGTCTTTTTCCTTGTCGATATCGTACCAACCTTCCTGCTGGTCTCTAATAATTTGCCCCGCAACGCCACCTTTATCAGCAGGAAAAATCAAATCATCCGTTGCATAATAAGGGACATCACTACCAGGATAAAGCGTGACTACTTTGTGTAAAACATTTCCATCCCAAAAAATTACGGTATTACCATTAAACCCTGCACACCTTTCTTGGCTTTCGTTAAATTCGAGTACATCTTGTATTTTTTTCAAGCCTCTATCTCCATAATTTCCAAAACCATGGAAAATTTCTAAAAAACCTGACGTTTCGAATTCTAGCTTTGCTAGTTCTTGGTTCGCCCGACAAGCTCGAACTTGTAACTTCAACCGATACTTGGGATAAGTTTCATTGCTTTGTTTTTTGTAAGATGCGATGCCATACAAAAAATGTATCGTTTTATCTTTAGTCGATTGAACCCTTCCTTCCGCAATCAAGCCACCCCAAACATAGCCTTTTTTTTCAATGCCCTGATCTTCAAACAAGACCTTATACCAATTGGTCTCAAAGCCATTTAATCGAAGTAAATAACTGGATCGCCTCACAATAGTTACCGCTGTTCCTATACCCAAGTTAGCAATAATAGCTCCTTCCGTAGAAGCTTTATCCCTTATATTGACTCGATCTGCCAACAAATAAGCAACCTGTCCATTTTCAAATTGATGGTAAGTATCTCTTCCTTCTGCATAATCAATCGCCTCCTCTTGTCCCAAAAGAAGAACGGGTATCCATAAAATAAATAAAAATAACGTTCTTGTTTTCATTATACTGATTTTAGGAATGAAAAAATTCACCTATTTTACAATTTAGTGCGTTGCTCTTGAACTTAAAAAGTCGTGCCAAAGCATTCTGTAAAAGAATAAGCTTAGAAACGGAAAAATCCAACTAACCAAAGATAAACAAGGATTACCACCACTAAAAATACCCAAATAAAGACTTTTGTTAAGCCTATTTTTGAATTTTGTTTAGCGTTTTGCGTTCTTAATTTTTGCTTGAAGTTTCTTATTTCTTCTTCGCTAAATTCAATTTGTTGCTCTTTCAGAATTTGTTTCGCTAACACTAAGCTAAGGTCCTTCATTCGTTCGGAAGCCAACGCTTGCACCAAAAGATTCGGAGGTAAACCTCTTAAAAATCGCTCTTCTGCTTCTGCAAAATCACCCAATATTTTAGGGTATTTTTCTCTTATCTTGTCCGCTGTCGTCTGGGCAGCCTTAGGCAATAGCACGACCCAAGCATCATAAATTCCGCTGGTTTCTACAAAATCGATAATTCGGATGGCATCTTTATAAGCATAGTAATAACGCCATTCTAAAACTACCTCTACGCCTTCATCCTTCATTAGCTGTCGGAACCATTCTGGATCCGCAGTTTCTGACAAGAGTAAATAGGGCTCTAATGTTGCACCTTCTAATTTATCTACAAGTTCATTATCCATATAATAATTAGCTGTATTGTTAATTCATAATTATAGCAGCTTCTCTGCCGAAGTTCCAAAGTTATCTTCCACCCATTTGGAATAGTTTTCTGTTCCCAACATAGGTACAATTTGTATCACAGGTAAGCCCTTTCCCTCTTGCTCCAACTTAGCCACTAAGCCCGTATAACGCTTATGAGCTTTGTTGTTGCGAATTGCAGCACTAACAGCCTCTTTGGTTCCTACCAAAATCACCAATTGTTTGCCCCTTGTGATCCCTGTATACAATAAATTTCTAAATAAGAGCCGATTATACGATTCGTGTATAGGCATTATAATACAAGGGCTCTCACTCCCTTGATACTTATGTACCGATACCGCATAGGCTAAGTCCAATTCCAACAATTCAGAAAATTCATACTCAATGTCCTTCCCCTCAAACTCTACAATCAACAACTTATCTACTTCCGATATTTTTTTGATGTAGCCTATATCACCATTTGAAACCCCTTTGTCATAATTATTTCTAATTTGTATTACTTTGTCGCCCTCTACCAATTTACGGGGTCCCACCCCTGTTTCCTCATTTTTTTTCTTTGGGTTCAGACTCAATTGTAGAACTCTATTAAATTCTATGCTCCCAATTTTTCCTTTATTCATAGGGCATAGCAATTGAATATCTCTTAATTTATGAAATTGGTAAGCTTTTGGCAAACGACGATCAATCAATCCCAAAACATGCTGAATAATTCGTTCGGGTTGTCGTTCTGTAATAAAGAAAAAATCACTGCTTTTGTCGGTGGTTATGGTTGGAAAAATGCCTTGATTAATTCTGTGAGCATTTAATACAATTTGTGAGTTAATTGCCTGTCTAAAAATTTCCTTCAATCGAGTCACAGGCACCCGCTTACTCAATATCAAATCATTTAATACATTTCCCGCACCAACACTAGGCAACTGGTCTACATCTCCCACCAAAATCACCTTACAATTGCTAGGAATTGCTTTTAAGAGGGCACTCATCAAAAAGGCATCGATCATACTAGCCTCATCAATAATAATCACCTCACAGTCTAGTTGATCGTATTTATTTTTTCGAAAATAATGGCTTACAAAATCAAAGGTCAGTAAGCTGTGTATGGTAGAAGCTTCCCGTTTAGTAATTTCGCTCAATCGCTTCGCTGCTCGTCCCGTTGGTGCCGCCAACAAGATAGAAGAAGTAGACGCCAAACAAATGTCTAAAACCACTTTGGTAATGGTACTCTTTCCCGTTCCTGGTCCCCCTGTAATGATATGGATTTTTTCCTCTAGGCTCTTTTCTACTGCTTTTTCTTGTTCTACGGCTAGTGTGATGCCATATTTTTTGCTCGATTGTTCAATTGCTTCTTCCCAATCGGAATGGACAAAAACATCATCAAACAACTGTAATCGGAATATTTCAGCAGCAATGTCCTTTTCGTAATCATAGTGTATCTTGGACCAAACAAATGTTTGAGGTATTCCACTGGCATTGTTTAGTAGTTGGAGTAAAATTCTTCCTTTTTCGGCTAAAGCGTGAATCGCTTTGTTAACGGATTCATAAGCAACGCCCAATAACATAGCCGCCTCCTTTACGAGTTCCTCTAACGGATAACAACTATGCCCCATTTTTGCCATTTGCTCCAAGCTGTATTCTATTCCAGAAGCGATGCGACTATCGGCATCAATTTCAATTCCCATTTTCTGGGCAATAGCATCTGATTTTTTGAATCCAATTCCGTCTATTTCAGTAGAAAGGCGATAAGGATTGTCCTTTACTTTTTCAATACTTTCTTGCCCATACACTTTAAAAATGCGCTGCGCATAAGCAGGGGAAATACCATAATTTTGAAGAAAAATCATCACCTGACGGATGTCTTTTTGTTTGATCCAAGAAGATTGAATTCGCTCCAATTTCTTTTTGCCAATTCCCTCTACCTCCAATAAGCGATGTGGGGCAATGTCAAAAATTTCTAAGGTATTTTCACCAAAATGATCGACAATTCTTTTGGCAAAAACTTCTCCAATTCCCGCTACAGAACCAGAGGACAAATATTGTTCAATGCCTCTAGTAGTAGAAGGAATATTTACATTAAAAAGTGTGACTACAAATTGCTTACCAAAACGTTTATCATTGCGCCAATTTCCCTCACAAACAAGCGTTTCACCGATTTGAATGCCCATCATGCTCCCTACAATAGTTATAACCCTTGCCGTTTCTTTCTCCAACAATTTGCCTACTGTATACCCATTTTCTTCATTTCTATAAATAATATGTTCTAAGCTTCCCTCTATTTTTTCCATGGTACAATTTATAATAAAAACCTGCTAGAAGCAAATTAATTCACGTTTGTATCTATACACCTCATCTACAATTTTCGTTAATATATATAATTTCATTAAAAAATATGGTTCTTTGATAGCCCGTAGGCTCACGCAGTAACCACGCAGTAGCAGCGAAGCTAATCATGTGGAATATAAAACAGCCCAGTTCTCCTATTACTACTTTTGTTATAAGTTATAGGTCGTAAGTCCTGTGTTTAGTCTCTGTTAATACAGGACTTACGACTTACTATCTATAATTTTCTTCTAAACTACATAGTAGCAGCGAAGCTAAAAGTAGTAGGAAGCTTACCCTTTGTTCGTGTTACCAACTTACATCTATTTAATTCATTCGCCTCTAAAAAAACACCAATGAATACATTTAGTCCTACAAAAGGTATTTACCTTCTCTATTGTTTTTTATTTTTTTCTACCATTAATTATGGTCAACCACAAAGTCAAATAGATAGCTTGGAAAAGCTATTATCAAGCACAAAAGATACAGAGGAGCAATCAAAACTATTGTATAACCTTGCTCAAAAGTATCTGTATGCTCACCCAACAAAAGCCATTCAATATACTCAACAATCTTTATCCCTCCTCTCTAAAGAAGCTTATAATAAGCTAGGTTATCGGTATAATCTTTTGGCTAGTGCGAATGCTCACTTAGCTAATTTTTCTATTGCGCTAACGTATATTGATAGCGCTATGTATTTTTTTGAAAAAGAACAATTTGAATTAGGAATTGCTAGTGTTTATATCAACAAAGGGGCGATTTACTCTCAACAAAATGACTATGTAAGTGCCGCTGAATGTTATTACAAAAGCTTAGATATTAACAAGGAGTTAAAAGATTCATCTAATATTTCTAAAATATTAAACAACCTATCTATTGTCAATTTAGTACTGGGAGATGCAGCAAAGGCGGTAGAGAATGTCAAAGAAGCACTTGCCATTAATAAAAAGATGAATGATCCTTTTGACGTGGCTTCCAGCACCTATAATGTAGGAATTGTTTATTCCAATACCGAAGAATTGGATTCTGCCATTCTTTACCTTGAAGAAGCCCAACGCTTTTTCTTAAAAGAGAATGATGTTGACCATCTTATAGGGGTCTATTCTACCAAAACTTCTGTTTATGAAATGCAAGGCAAAATCGACCTCGCCTTACAAAACATGAATCAAGCCATTGATTTAGCAAAGCAAAGTAAATCCAAAGAGAGCCTTATGCGCTTACACCAAGATCGAGCGTTTCTTTTGTTCAATACTCAAAAATATACTCAAAGCTTATTTTTTTATGCCGAGCTTCTAGAACTAGCAAAACAACAAGAAAGTTTACATTATCAATACGAAGCATTAACGGGTTTGATGAGGACATCTAGGGGGCTTAAAAAATTTGAGGATGCGCTCAATTATTTCATAGAAGCTTTTAACATCAAAAATGATATGCTGAGTACTCAAAAGCAACAACAAATCAGAGAGTTGAGTATCAAATATGAAACCGAAAAAAAAGAACAAGAGAATAGTTTATTGGCGCAAGAAAAAGAGCTTGAAACACTAAGAGCAGATAGAAATCGGCAATTGGTCTATCTTTCTTTTTTGGCAATTACCTTAATCTTGGTGATTTCCTTTTTGTTAATGCGTCAATACAAAATCAATGCGCAACACCTGACCAATCAACTCAAACATCGTTTGCTCCGCAATCAGATGAACCCGCATTTTATTTTTAATTCTTTGGTTGCCATCCAAAATTATGTCTATCAAAAAGAGCCCCTTCAAGCAGGAGAATATTTAGCTTCTTTTGCCACTCTGATTCGAACCATTCTCGAAAATTCTATGGAGGAATATATCTCGTTAGAAAAAGAAATTCAGTGGCTCAATAATTATTTTAAATTGCAATTGCTGCGCTTTGATAATAGTTTTGAATACAACATTCAGGTCGATGAGGCTATTGATCTAGAAAATATGTTGATTCCTCCTATGTTGACACAGCCTTTTATTGAAAATGCCTTGGAGCACGGTCTAAAAAACATTAATTACAGAGGCAAAATCTCAGTAAACATCACCATCAAGGATCAAATTCTACATATCGAGGTCAAGGATAATGGCATTGGGCTAGAAAATAGTTTAGCTTCATCTTCTGTTAAGACTCACAAATCATTAGCGGTTAAAATCACCAAGGATCGTTTGCATTTCTTGAACAAAAAGCGAGGAAATAAAATCTATTTTGATATGAAAGGGCTAGAAAATAAAGGAACTTTAGTATCTTTTTCCCTTCCTCTCGTTTATAAATACTAAAATCCCTCTCAAGCCTAAACATCTAAAATTAGCTTTTTTGACTTATTAATAATCCAAGCACAATCAAACGATCAACAATCACTCCCCATTCTAAATCATTAAAAATGAACTTTGTTTTCTTGACAAGAATAGGACTTTGTTTTCTCTGTTCCTTACTCCTAAATCAAGTTGTATTTTCACAAACTCAACAAAAGATTGACAGTTTACAACAGCTTCTATTGACAACTACTGATTCGTTAAGTAGAGCTAAAATATACATAAAAATTGCAAAACAATACCAGCATACCAACCCTTCAAAAGCGCTAGATTTGGGGCGCCAAGCCCTACAGCTTCTTCCAGCTAACAATGTAGCATTTGCGGGGAAAACCTATAATTTTTTGGGCGTTCTTGCTCAGTATCTATCTAAGCCCTCTCTTGCATTTAATTATTTAGATAGTGCTTTGTTTTTTTACAAAAAAACAAACAACCTTAGGGGAGTTGCTAGAGTTTTTAGCAATAAGAGTATGGTCTATTGTAGAACACATGAATATACAAAAGCATCGGAATACGCTTACAAGAGTCTAGATATTTCTGAGCAGCTAAACGACACCTTTGCTATTGCACCAATCTTGTCCAATCTACTAAGCATTGATATTATTTTAAAGGAATACCCTCAAGCACTCAAAAATGGCAAACAAGCACTTCATATTTATCAAACAATGAAGCACTCTCTTGGCATTTCTTCTACGCTTTATAATATTGGATTGATCTACACGGAGATGGAAGAACTTGATTCTGCGCTTTTATACTTTGACCAAGCCTTGATCTTATTTCAAAACAATCAAAATTTAGAATATCAAGCCATTGCACATTCCAATAAGTCCAACATCTATAAGATTCAAAAAAAACTAGACCTTGCCTTAGAAAGTATAAAAAAAGCCATTGCGATAGAAGATAAAATTCAATCTAAAACGCATAAAATGCACCTCAAAATTGTCTTAGCAGCCATTCAATTTGAACAAGGAAATTACCCCCAAAGCATTAAAGCCTACACGAATATATTAGATACTGCTCAACAAATTCATGAAATCTCTTATCAACGACAAGCACTAGAGGGTCTAGTTAATAATTATATCCAACTTAGGGATTTTGAAAAAGCATTTTATACACAAAATAAAACTCAAATTTTAGCAGACTCTATACTCAATTCTGATAAGCAGCAACAAATCAAAGAATTAGAAATCAAATATGAAACCGAAAAAAAAGAACAAGAGAATAGTTTATTGGCGCAAGAAAAAGAGCTTGAAACACTAAGAGCAGATAGAAATCGGCAATTGGTCTATCTTTCTTTTTTGGCAATTACCTTAATCTTGGTGATTTCCTTTTTGTTAATGCGTCAATACAAAATCAATGCGCAACACCTGACCAACCAACTCAAACATCGTTTGCTCCGCAATCAGATGAGCCCGCATTTTATTTTTAATTCTTTGGTTGCCATCCAAAATTATGTCTACCAAAAAGAGCCCCTTCAAGCAGGAGAATATTTAGCTTCTTTTGCCACCCTGATTCGAACCATTCTCGAAAATTCTATGGAGGAATATATCTCGTTAGAAAAAGAAATTCAGTGGCTCAATAATTATTTTAAATTGCAATTGTTGCGCTTTGATAATAGTTTTGAATACAACATTCAAGTTGATGAGGCTATTGATTTAGACAATATGTTGATTCCTCCTATGTTGACGCAGCCTTTTATTGAAAATGCCTTGGAGCACGGTCTAAAAAATATTAATTACAAGGGCAAAGTCACGGTAAACATCACCATCAAGGATCAAATTCTGCATATTGAGGTCAAAGATAATGGCATTGGGCTAGAAAATAGCCTAGCTTCACCTTCTGTTAAGACTCACAAATCGTTAGCGGTTAAAATCACCAAAGATCGCTTGCATTTCTTGAATAAAAAACGAGGAAATAAAATTTATTTCGATATGAAAGGATTAGAAAACAAGGGGACTTTAGTATCTTTTTCCTTACCTTTAAGCTATAAATATTAATACTCCATTAGTCTAACTACGTTGCTTGGTTTCCTCGTTATCACTCGTGAGCCAGCAAGCTGAGTTCTTCGAGATTTTAGTTTTTCGGTATAAAACATAAAAAGCATCTTGCATCGAGTTGTCTAAGATACTAAATTAGTTTGCTATTGGGTTTTGGCTTTGGTCTATGTCTCCAAGCCTACCCATCAACCTAATGCGGTTTTTTCTTGGAGTAACAACAAGTATTAACATTCATTCTAATTAGCCTCCAAATAATGAAAGCACTTATTATTGATGATGAAAAACGAGCCAGAGAAACCTTAATTCAAGTTGCTAGTTTATGTTGCCCAGATATAGACTCTTTTAAACAAGCGGATAGTCTTTTGTCTGCTATTCTATCGATCCAGCAAGAGCGACCAGATATTTTATTTTTAGATATAGACTTAGGGTCTGATAGTGGATTTGATGTATTAAAACATTTTGAAGGAGAAGCACTCAACGTCATTTTTGTTACGGGACACAATGACTATGTATTAAAAGCATTACGAGCCTCTGCTGTTGATTATTTACTAAAACCTGTCAAAGCAAGCGAGTTGATGGCTGCTGTTCGAAAAATCAAGCAAAAACTCTCTCAGCAGCAGCAACAAGAAAGTCTTGACTCTTTGCTCCAAAACTTAAATAATAAAGAAGAAAGCATCAAAAAGATTACGATTAGTACCGCAGACAGTATCCACGTCATCCATGTTGCTGATATTATTTACTGTGAATCCGACAAAGGCTATACGACTTTTTATCTAGCAGATTCACAGAAAGTTATGGCTTCTAAAATATTGAGAGAATACGAGGATTTATTGCCTAAAGATAATTTCATGCGGGTACATCAGTCCTATTTGGTTAATTTAAATCATGTTATGCGTTATGACAAAAAAGATAAAAATTTTTTAGTAACGACACTCAATCATAAAATACCTGTCTCTCATCGACTAAAAAACAAGTTAATCAACTACTTTGATAAGCTTACTTAATTGCCATTTCTTTTATTATTCCAGCAGCCCATTCAAAACAAGTTTTGAATGGGCTGTTTCCTTATGAGCAACTGTTATACAAGTCTTAAAATTTTTCACATTAGAACACTTTATTTACAAATAAAGACTCAATTACTACGAATAAAGATTTTAACAACAAATCAAGTCTGAATAATTTATATTACTTAACAACATATACCCCATTTATTTATTATAAACGATTCAAAATGAACACAAAGAATTTAAACAGCGAAGTAATTAAAGCTACTTCTAGCAACTCTACGGTAAGATGCTCCGTATTGAAAACAGGCTTTTTATTTTTTATGGTAATGGTATTTTCTAGTACTTCTTTTGCCCAAAATCAGTTTTTGTGGACAGGAGGTGGATCAACAGATGACTGGACAGATGCCAGCAATTGGGATTATTATCCCTATGCTACTAGTGATAGGATCTCCCCTGCTCCTTTTTACCCTGGACAAGGGGGGCTTATTAATCCAGAGGGACCTAAAAATGATATTGCCATTTTCAACAACTTATACGATGGCAATTGCGATATTAATGCTTCTTTACGGGTCGGAGGAATTATTATCGAAGGTTATACAGGAACGCTTACCCAAATAAATGGTACTCGATTCAACGTATCTGAATCCGATGATGCTGGAGGAGAAGGTTTTTGGGATGGTAGTATTTCCATTTCATCAGGTCACTCCGACTTAATAGCGGTAAATGCTATGCTAGCCTATCAAGCACGTTTTAATTTTGGCGGTCCAGTCTTAGCGTCTAATGGCTTTCAAGGAGGAGCTGGTATTGTTGGAGGAATTTCTCCCAGCTATGGTCTATTGTTTGCGGTCCCACTAACTGTTGAAAATGGAACCTTTAAAGCCCCTGAAGATGAAACTAGAATTCGACACAATGCGACCTTTGCGAATGGTCTTCACTTTGACAATTCTCGTCAAGGCACTGTAGTTTTGTCCAATAGAAGCGCAGGAATGGCTACCCGTTTTTATAACCTTGGCAACGTACATTTTTGGGACTTAAAAGTGACCACGAATGGAGCAGATCCTGCCACTAAAGAGTTTTCAGGAGCTCCTTGTATTGTAGAAAACAACTTTATGACTGCTGGTTCACTTGGCGTATTAGGAACGGGCTCAGACCCAATTATTATGAATGCACCTATAGGCACTGAAATTCACATCAAAAACGATTTAATTGTTGGTAATGTTCACACTACCGCATCGTTTGAATTTACAGGTACAGCTGCTTTTGGCAATTTATTTTTGGTTATGAACGGCAATGATCCTTTAGATCCCAATCAGCATATTCGACATCCCTATAACAATGATAATTTTTCAGGGATTTTACCCTCCCTAAAAATTAACAAGCCTTTAGGAAACATTATTTTAGAAGGACCTACAACTTTTAACAATCAAATTCAATTTATACAAGGTATTCTCTATCCTACGACTGCTTCTACCCAAGACGCTCTAACGGATGATGTACTTGTCTTAAACACCAATACGTCAATAGCGGGTGCGTCGGATGCCTCTCACTGCAATGGAGCGATCCGAGTTAGAACAGGAAAGGAACTTGAATTACCAATTGGCAAGTCTTCGCTCTATCGTCCTGCCTTAATCAAACCCATCTCTGGGATAAGTACAGGACATAGCATTATTAATATGTATAGTGCAGAATATTTTGATGCCGAGTCCGTAGAATCTGTTTTAAGTTTTGAAACACCTACCCTTAGCGAAATCAGTCCTTGTGAGGTTTGGGCAATTCAAAAGTATGATAATTCAGCAGCAGACCCTTGGACTTTTAATTTGGAATTGAACTACAATTCTACTCCTTGTTTTAATCATGAATTGTGCGAATTGGCCGTTACTCGTTGGGATTTGGCTCCCAATCAATGGGTATCGCATGGCAATAGTGGTCTGGCTACCACAACACTTGCTGGAGCACCAACAATACGCACCGCAATTCCTCTTGTTTCTACCGATTTTGAGCGTAGTAATCCCAGACCAGATCTATTTACGTTCGGAAAACTAACCGATGATTTGTGTAGTCCTTGCGAGGTAGATGTTTGTGTCAATTATTGCTTTGAGAATGGGGAGTTCAAATTTGATCCCATCATCGTTTATGGTGGTGGAAGTGTTCCTGCGGGTATTTCTTGGGATTTTGGAGATGGCACAAGCACTGATTTAAATCCTACCCATACGTTTATAAGCGAAGGAATTAAAACGATTAGTGTTGAAGTTTGTGCAGCTATTGGTGCTGATACTTGTTGTACCATTTACAATTTTCAAGTAATTAATACCATTTGTGCACTCCCTCCTACCACGCTAGAAAGACAACCCCAAACGCAAAAGGATGCTAAACAAATTAGGGTATCCGCAGGTGAAACGACTACAAATAACTTAATCATTAGTCCCAATCCATCCTCTACAGGAACGGTTCAATTTAGTTTAAAAACCACTGAAAAAGGAAATTTTGAATATCAGATCGTTGACCATCTCGGAGAAAGAATAAAAACAGGAAAAATCACAGCAGGTGAACCAATAAATCTTGACAGTTCCCAATTAGCAGCTGGATCTTATTGGATTAGCATCCAGTTTCCTCAACATAAAATCACCAAACCATTTGTTGTAACCCATTAGAAAAGTAGGTGTATTTTATATCATTAATTTGAGCAACTTAGCGAGCATTGTGTTTGCTAAGTTGCTCTTTTATATAGAAGCCGTTTAATTCCAACGCAACTGATTATTGCCCGTTCGGACAATCATATGATTGTCCATAAGGTGCTCAATTGCTTTTAGCACCTTTTCTTTCATAGTACTAGGAAATTGATCCACTAAAGCACGCAGCTCCACTGAATTTTTTTTCAAGGCATACTCTAGTTTTGTTTTGATTTCATAATACTCCTGATGCTTTACATATTGGTCATGTCGCCCTAGGCAAACATCACAGTGACCACAAACCTTAGCTCCTTTTTCATCAAAATAGGCCAATAGCAACTGATTGCGGCATTGCAGTGTTTCTGCATAATACAAAGCCCCCTCCATGCGCTTTTGTTGGCGTTCTTTTAAGAATTTATAACGCTGTTGGTCGATGACCATTTCTTTTTCTGGTAATCGTTCTAACAAAAAAGTCAACTGAGGAGCATCTTTTTGGGGTTTGTATCGAATAATAGCGTCCTTATGCAGTTTATCTAGCATAAACACCAACTGCTTTTGGGGCACCTTAAGAAAATGAGCCAATTGCCCTTCTCTTATATTTACATCGTGATTAAAAGCCCCTTGGTAAGATCTCAAAATAACCTTTATCAGTCGTTCTATTTTATTGTTTCTCAACATATAATCATAAAGTTCCTCCTTTCGGACAATCACTTGCAAGGTAGAAGGAAAAAAAACATTCTCTGTTAAATTTAAATACTCTTCCTTCATTAGAATTTTGAGTGCATGAAGCGTTTCGATTGGATTTAAATTATAAGTCTTGGCAAAATCTGCCACATCCAAATCAAAGGTTTGCCCCAAACCAGCTCCAATAGCCAACTGATAATAAGAGCCCAATGCTTGATACACTCTGCGAATTTCTTTGAGCGTAGGATAAGATTGCTTAAAATTTCGTTCTTGTTTGATTCGATCAGATTGGTTATACAACAAAATTCCAAAAGCTTTTTCCCCATCTCTTCCACCTCGACCTGCTTCTTGAAAATAAGCTTCTAAGCTATCGGGCAAGGTCAAATGAATCACAATGCGCACATCAGGCTTATCAATCCCCATTCCAAAAGCATTGGTAGCGACCATGATACGAACCTTATTGTTAATCCAATTTTCTTGTACCTTTTCTCGGGTATCTCCACTGCGTCCTGCGTGGTAAAATTCCGCAGAAATACCATTTTTTTTCAAGAAGTAAGCCACCTCCTGTGTCTCTCTTCTATTTTGTACATAAACAATCCCTGAGCCTTTTATTTTTCGCAAAATATTAAGCATCTTTGTTCGCTTATTTTCTTCATACAAAACAACATAAGAGAGATTTTGGCGAGCAAAACTTTTCTGGAAAACATTAGCAGTTTGGGAGAATACTAACTTTTCTTGAATGTCCTTAACAACGGGTCGAGTAGCCGTAGCAGTTAGTGCAATTAAAGGGATATTGGGTAATAACGCTCGAATTTCAGCAATATTTAGGTAAGAAGGACGAAAATCGTAGCCCCATTGCGAAATACAATGTGCTTCATCAACAGCTAGTAAAGTTACCTTCATCTGTTTGATTCGCTCTATTGCCAAGTCTGAAGACAAACGTTCTGGCGAAAGATAAAGAAAATCAACTCCTCCATGAATGCAGTTGTCTAAAATTCGATCAATGGTCGCAATTTTCATACCTGAATAAATAGCATAGGCTCGAATCCCTCTATCGACCAAATTTTTGACTTGATCTTTCATCAACGCAATCAGAGGAGAGACAACAATGCAGATCCCATCCAAACACAATGCGGGCACCTGAAAACAAATAGATTTCCCACCACCTGTTGGCAACAAGGCCAAGGTGTCTTTTCCATCTAATACAGATTGAACAATATCCAATTGTAATGGTCGAAAATCATCATACCCCCAGTATTTTTTAAGTACTTCGTGTGGGGTCAATCTTGTTTTTTTTGAGTTCATTGTACTTTAAAAGTATGCTTTTTAGAGAAATGCGCCAAGTTTTGGGCAAGAATGCCCTTTATTTTTTTGTTTTGACCTAACAACCCACGCAGAATATTAAATACACTATAACAAAAATTTCTAACTATTTTTCTTTAGTTATCCTTAACCCCTTGTTCTAACTTTTCTTGCAATTCTTTTATATAATCCACCGTATGCAATAGTCTAGCCCCATACCAAGAAAAGAGCTCTCCATCCACAATTTCAATCCTTGCAGTTGGGCAAATCTGCTGAAATAGATGTATATGTTTTGCTCTAAATGGATAAGGCTCTGAGGATAAAAATATCAATTCAGGCTGTTGTTGTTGGATTTCAGCTATTCCAACTTCAGGATAACGCTCAAAATCCCTAAATGCATTTTCAAAGCCAGCTTGTTGAAGTACCGTATCAATAAACGTATTGGAAGCTGCAACCATAAATGGGTCTTTCCAAATAAAATAAGCCACCCGCCATTGACGGCCTTTTGTAGTCGTTCTTAAGTCCTCAAAATCTGTTTTGAGCTGTTGCACCAAACGCTTACTCTGTTCTTCTACATTTAGCACTGTTCCCAATGAATGCATCATATCCCAGACCTCGTCTAGCCGTTGCATATCACTCATCCAGACAGGGTATCTTTTTTTTAAAAATTCTATATCTTTTTGCTCATTTTCTTCTTTATTTCCAATAATTAAATCAGGTTCTAAAGCCTCTATTACATCAAAATTGATTTTTTTGGTTCCCCCTACCCTTGTCTTTGTTTTATACCACTCCTTAGGATGTATGCAAAATTTGGTAATCCCTACCACCCTATCCCCTAAGCCCCAATAATACAGCAGCTCTGTTTGGGAAGGTACTAAAGATACGATTCGTTTTGGATGCTCAGGAAGCTGAATAAGTGCTTGCATTTGATCCCTTACTGATTTCATATAAGTTAGTTATTTGATTTGGTGAATAGGCTTGACACTTTAGAGTTTAACTTTTAAATTAAAATTCTTAACTTAGTTATTTTATGCTGTCACATTCCACAGCAAAACTATTTAAAACAATTTCCTTCTACTCCCTATTTTGTTTGAATGCAAAAGAACAAAGATTTCATGAAATTAATAGTACTAATTTTTATATTTTTCTCCCCCAATATTCTATTTTCCCAAAAAGAAGCATCTCCACGTGCTAAGTTAGCTGCGCTACAAAAAATGTTAGCGAGCAATCCACCAACTCCCATCCATAAAGCCTTAAACGCATTTGAGCAAAATGAACTCCCAAAACTAACTCCTAATAGCATTGAACAACAAATTTATCATTCGATCAAAGCAAATTATCTAGGACTAGAAGAATCTTATGCTGAAGCAATTCTACATATTCGTAAAGCCTTACAGATTGCTAAACTTTATAGCGATTCTATTCAGCCATCCATTTATACACATTGGGTTGCAAGATCTTCTTATGAGCAAATTGGGCATTACGATAAAGCAATAAAACAAGGAAAAAAACTGATTGTTTTTTACAATAAAGATCGTTTAAACCAAACCTTGGAACTGGCTAATAATTATCAAAAAATAGGCATTTTTTACAAAGAGAAAACGCAAACCAACAGAGCGATTGAATATTTTAACAAGGCCTTAGCGATTTATCAAAATAGCCCCCAAACCACCCCGCTTCATCTAGCTCGATTGTATCGATCATTTTCAATGGGCTATTTTAAAGCTGGAGATTATACTCAACAATTGCATTACATCAAAAAGGCGCTTGTCATTTGCAAAAAAGACAGTAGCCACACCAGCCGCCGCCTAGAAATTTCATTGCTCAATAATTTGGCAGGTCATTATCTCCAAGTTGGGCAAACAGATCAAGGATTGAGCATCTATCATGAATATATAGCCGCAACTACCAAAGAACATGGTGCGATTAGTACGATAACAGCGATGGCTTATATGAATTTAGCCATTGCTTATGCACAGCTCAATGACTTAGCTACTTCGGAAACTTATTTTAGAAAATCAATCGCTATCAAAACTCGTATTTTTGGTTCTCACAACCCCAATGTTGCCCTGGCTTATGGCAATTTAACGATTTTGCTCAATATGATGGGGCGTCACGATGATGCTTTAATCGCTAGTCAACAGAGCTTTATCGCCAACACGTTAAATTACAAAGATACAACTCCCTTAGTAGATCTACTACCAATCATAGCTAAATACAAAATATTAGATCCAATTAATGCAATTGGAAATTTAAATAACCGCACGATGGCATTCCAACACTTGTACAAAAAAAACAAGGACATTGCCAATCTAAAACATGCACATCAAACTGTTTTAGCCCAAATAGCTATTTTGGATCAAGCCAAAAATAAATTGAGCGACCAAGACAAACTAAAGATTCTAAACAAAAATTTTATGCCCTTTACCATAGGGATTAAACTCGCTCACCAATTGTATGAATTGACGCAGGACAGAAAATATTTAGAGGATGGTTTTCAATTGGCAGAACGCAGTCGAGATGCGACCTTAACGAGTGCCCTTAGTTCTAAAAGAGCTCTTAATTTTGGAGGTATTCCAGACAGTCTAATCCAAAAAGAAAACCAACTCAAAAAAGCCATTAGCAAATTAGATAAAAAAATACTAGAGGTTAACAAGAAGCGAAAGCCCCCCTATGAACTTCAAGAAGCATTGTTTGCTAAGAAGCGAGCATTAGAGGTTTTGATCCAAAAACTCGAAAAAGATTACCCTTTGTATTATCAATTAAAATACAAAAATCATATTGCTTCTGTCCAAGAAATCCAACAAATCATATTAGACCAACAAGCCACCCTTATTGCCTATTATATTCAATTTCCAGATGTTTACATCTGGAGTGCAACGCAACAAACAGCTAATTTTCAACGCATTCAATTAGATAGCAATTACACCAAGGATATTCAAGCATTTAGAAAAGTACTAACGGACTTGAAGTATGTACAAGCCAATGCTACCATTGCCAACCAAACCTATGATAAGCTTTCCCACAAATTTTATACAACGCTCCTTAAACCAGTACTCCAAAACAGCTCTAATGAGCACTTAATTATTATCCCCGATCATTTGTTAGGTCACTTGCCTTTTGAAGCGTTTACCGCTTCGATCAAAGAAGACCATTCTGTTGATTACCAGCATAAAAACTACCTGATCCACGATTATGAAATTCAATACTCTTATTCGGGTACTTTATTATTACAAAATAAACAGCAGTACGATACACAAGCCAAGCAAGTAGAACTATTGGCTGTTGCTGCCGATTATAAAAACAAGGTGGTTACCCAAAAAAACAGGTCCGAAGAAGATTTGATGTTTCGCCGAAATTTAAAACCACTGCCTGCGGCTGTTAACGAGGTTAAAGCCTTAGAAAAAGTCACTAAAGGGATATTTTTGTATGATCAACAAGCCAATGAAACCCTGTTCAAAAAACACCTCCCTCATTATGGGCTTATCCATCTAGCCATGCATGGGATTCTCAACAAAAAAAATCCAATCGCTTCTTCTTTGGCTTTTACAGAGGATGGTGCCCAAACAGAAGACAATTTTTTGCATGCTTTTGAAATCAGCAATTTACCCCTAAATGCTCAATTGGTTGTCTTAAGTGCCTGTGAGACAGGTTTTGGAAAGTTTGAAAAAGGGGAAGGCATCATGTCTCTAGCCCGTTCGTTTATGCATGCGGGTGTCCCTAGCTTAGTCGTGAGTTTGTGGCAGGTCAACGACTATTCTACTTCCGAAATTATGCGCTTTTTTTATACGGAATTAAAAAAAGGAAAATCTAAAAGTGCTGCACTTCGATCGGCCAAGTTAACCTACCTTAAACAAAGAAATGGAATAGCCGCTCACCCTGCACTTTGGGCTCCATTCATACAATTGGGCAATCAAGAACCGCTGACTTTAAGTGCGTTTCAGTTGTTCTCTTTTGTCAACGGCCTTTTGCTCTTATTTTTTGGTATTATAATTGTTTTTTTAGCACGGCTCTTTCTCCGAAAGAAAGTTTAAGAAATAGACTTTCAAATATTTATTTCTATAATAGAATAGATTTTTAAAATTTCCTTCTATTTAGCCGTTAAGAAATCTTTTCTTTTTTATCAAAAACCGTTAGCTTAGCATCGTATAAAATATATACTTTTGCTTTTTGACCAATAAATTACCAATAAACGAATCAATCAATTGAATGAAACAACTATTCCCATTGGGTTATTTACTAATCCTAATGTCCTTATCTTCTAGCTGCGTAAGTACTAAAAAATTTAAACAGTTAGAGGAAGGCAAGCAAAAATTAGAAACCACATTATTGGATACAAAGCAAGAACTGTCAACCGCCAAGCGTGAATTGAACAAATTAAAAGATGCTTCTTCTTATACCAATGAGGAACAAACAGAAATAATAAAAAGCCTCAAGCAGCAGTTGGCAGAAGACCGAGCGGCACTAGATGCAGCTCAGGCAGCACTCGTTAGCTATCAAACTCAATTGCAACAAACCAAAGGGCAATTAAAAGCAGAGCAACAACAACATCAAAAACAGTTATCTCCCTTTTTGGATGTGCAAAAAAGGCTCTCTTATATTAATAGTTCTTTGAATGCCATTCAGCAAGATATTTCAATCAATTTTGCAAGTATCCCTGAAATAAAAATGACACAGTTATTGGACAAGGGAGAATTAATTTTGACCATCGATCATAGCAGTCTTTTTGCTTCTACCAATCGTTTGTCTAGTACTGGTCGCAATAATTTACATAAATTAGCAGAAATCCTAAGTCGTTATCCCTCTGTTTTCATTGACATCCATGGGCATATGCCAACGGGTGGAGATCTCAAAGAAAACTGGAAAAATAGCACTCGAAAAACGCTTTCTATTTTGTATACGTTAACTCAAAAAACTACTCTTCCCAACAAAATCAGGGTAATTGGTTATGGAGAAGGTCATCCTATGGTGTCGGAAGAAACTCCAAACGCCAAGCACCAAAATAGCCGAACAGAAATAATTTTACACTATCAGAATAATCAACTTTTAAAGTTAATACCAGCTAAATAAAGCCAAACTAGGCTAAAGTTACTGTGTATGAATACAATATTTAACACTATTTTTAATTTGCTCTTAACGAATATCAATAAATAGGTAATTATGCTAAAACATTTAAATTATATTTTCATTATTTTCCTTTTTGGCACTTTGCTTTCTTGTGTCCCGAATAGACGATTTCAGGAAGAAGTAACAGCGAGAAATGCCGCTGAAAGACAAACTAGAGAAGCAATAGAAGAAGCCAAACAAGCCAATGAACAAAGAGAATTGGCGGAGTCTGAAATCCAAAAAATTGAAAAGGAGCTGGCAGAGTTGGATAAGGACTATACGCTAATTAAAACCCGTTATGAACAACAACAAAAACTAAACAAAGACCTTCAAGTACTTTATGACAAATTACTTGAAGTGAATGAAAAGCTAACGCAAGAAGCTGCTGGTAAACGAAGAGAATTAACCGAAGAGGTTAGCCGTAAGGAAGATGAGTTGCGTCGCAAAGAAGACGAAATTCGTCGCCGTGAACGAGACATGGCTGATCTAAAACAAAAAATGGATCAGGAACGAGCAGAAATTGATCGCCTTCAAAAAGATTTGGAAAATAAAAATGCAAATATTAACAATCTTCAAGGGGACAAATCGGAATTAGAAAAAAGCCTCAAAGAGCGTGAGCTAAAATTAAAAGATTTAGAAAATCGCCTCAAAGCTCGTGAAACAAAAGTCAAAGACTTAGAAAGTAGCTTGGCTGCACGGGAACAACGAGTGAAAGAACTAGAAAGTGCGATTGCTGCACGGGATGCAAAAGCCAAAGCACTAAAAGATAAATTATCTCAGGCTTTATTGGGCTTTGAAGCCTCTGACTTAAGTGTTGAACAACGCAATGGAAAGGTTTATGTTTCTTTAAGCCAAAATTTGTTGTTTGCAACGGGAAGCTCTAGACTAGATAGCAAAGGAGCTAGTGCCATTACTAAATTGGCGGAGGTACTTAATAAAAATACGGAAATTAATGTCTTGGTAGAAGGGCATACGGATAGCGATGGAGATGAGAAGATGAACTGGGAATTAAGTACCAAACGTTCGTTATCTATTGTCAACCAATTGATAAAAAATAAGGTTACTCCGCAAAGAATTACGGCTGCTGGACGTGGTGAACATGTTCCTGTTGCTTCTAATGATACTGATACAGGCAAAGCAAAAAATCGCCGAACTGACATCATTTTGTCTCCTCAATTGGACGAAATTATGAACCTTTTGGAGAACTAAATTAGCTAGTTTTATTCTATAAAATGACTCTTTCTTTTACTAGAATGGGTCATTTTTTTTGTACTTAATCCATTTATATCCCTTCTTTATAGTTAGCTCGCAGTTGGTATTCTTTGGGCGAAAGTTGCTCTTTTCGCTTAAAAACTCTTATGAAGTAACTCAAACTATTAAACCCACACTCCATATAAACATCTTTTATCTTTTTCTTAGGGTCTTGCAATAGACTGGTTGCTAATTTTATGCGTTCATTATTGATAAAATCAATGGGCGAGATATTGAGCTCGTTCTTAAAAACACGATGAAAGTTGGACTCACTCATGTATATTTTATTGCTGAGTTCTTTTATCGTTAGATTTTTTTCTAAATTTTGTCGTATATACTGAATGATAAAAGCCAGTCGATGACTGCTACTCAATTTCATTGCCTTACTGGTGTAGATCTTTTTAGTTTCTGTCTGTAGAATTCGAATAATCAATTCTCTCAACATAAAATCTGCAAAAACATCCTTAGATGGATGATTTTCTGTGAACAGAAATAGCAAACGATGAACAATTTGCTGAATGGCAATATCGTTGGTAAAGTGAAAATTATAGTCTGTAAACTTCCATTCATCGTCTATTTTTGCACGACTCTCATTCAAGAAGTTGACTGTTTCCATTATTTTAGCTTCTGAGATTGCCATTGCCAAACAACGAGTAGGACGATCCATTTTAGCTTCTGGAAAATCAATGCACATCATCTCATTGGGTGGTAAAATGAGCGATTCGCCAGGCAAAAAATCAAAGGCCGTCATATCGTTGAGGTGCATCACCTTCTTTCCCTCTAACATACTTGCCAAAATGGGTTGGCTAAACTTTAATAACACCTGTTCCGCCTCTTGGTGGGTCTCAAACACATGCAGTTCTGCACTTTGCAATGCAAAAGAAGTTTGGTTTTCTACTAGTGTTTCCAAACGGCGATTTTTTAACAATTTATCAGATAGCAGCATTTGAAACCTATTTTTTACATGTGTATTGATTCTTTAAGATCATGAAAAATAAGCGCTAATCAAATTTTTAAAGGCTAAAAAATCAAATTAGAGCAACTTTGCAAGGATTGTTCACCTTTTTAATAGAATTAGACGATTAAAAAACAAAAACCATATATAATTTTGAGTTCAAACAAAGACTCAGAACTTTTCCTAAAAAGAAAAGAACAATCTCAAAACAATCACTAATCGTTTAAAATTATAGAAATATGAACAATATTGAAACATCCATCAGTTTTGTCGTTGAAAAACCCGTTTTTAAGCCTCATTACGATAATTTCATTGGTGGCAAATGGGTTGCTCCTACCAATGGGCAATACTTTGATAATATATCTCCCGTAGATGGGAAAATTTTTACACAAATCGCTCGTTCTAACGCTGATGATGTCAACTTGGCAATTGATGCAGCTTGGACGGCAGCTCCAGAATGGAACAATTCTTCTGCTACTGAACGTAGCAATATATTGCTCAAGATTGCAGATGCAATGGAAGCCAACCTAGAGACTTTGGCACGTGCCGAAACATGGGACAATGGAAAAGCACTTCGTGAAACAAGAGCGGCAGATATTCCCTTGGCAATTGACCATTTTCGCTATTTCGCAGGCGTTATTCGTGCCGAAGAGGGTTCCGTTAGCGAGTTAGACGCTTCTACGGTCTCTCTAAATATACCTGAGCCATTGGGAGTCGTTGGGCAAATTATTCCTTGGAATTTTCCCATTTTAATGGCGGCATGGAAAGTTGCACCAGCATTAGCAGCAGGCAATTGCGTTGTACTAAAACCTGCTGAGCAAACACCTGTAAGTATAATGGTTTGGGCAGAAATGGTGCAAGATATTTTACCCGCTGGTGTCTTAAATATTGTTAATGGCTTTGGTTTAGAAGCTGGCAAACCATTGGCTTCTAGCCCTCGAATCAACAAAATTGCTTTCACAGGCGAAACGACAACAGGGCAATTGATTATGCAATATGCCTCTAAAAATATCATTCCTGTAACATTAGAATTAGGAGGAAAATCTCCCAATATCTTCTTTGAAAGTATTATGGATGCTGATGATGCGTTTTTCGATAAATGCTTAGAAGGTGCTGTAATGTTTGCCCTCAACCAAGGAGAAGTTTGCACCTGCCCTTCTCGTATTCTTGTGCAAGAAAGTATTTATGATGCTTTTATAGAACGAGTAGTCGAAAGAACCAACGCCATTCAGTTGGGGCATCCACTTGACCCAAATACGATGATGGGCGCTCAAGCTTCTAATGACCAATACGAGAAAATTTTAAATTACATCAAAATAGGAAAAGAAGAAGGCTGCGAAGTCCTGACAGGAGGTGCAACAGCCTACAACAAAGGGCTAGAAGGTGGTTATTATATCCAACCAACGATTTTGAAAGGCAATAATAAAATGCGTGTTTTCCAAGAAGAAATTTTTGGTCCTGTAGTTTGTGTTACTACGTTCAAAAACGAAGCCGAAGCCATTGAAATTGCCAACGATACCCCTTATGGTTTAGGAGCTGGCGTTTGGACAAGAGATATGCACCAAGCTTACCAAATTTCAAGAGCGGTAGAAGCAGGTCGTGTTTGGGTCAACTGTTACCATGCTTATCCTGCCCATGCACCATTTGGCGGGTACAAAAAATCTGGTATTGGCCGTGAAACGCACAAAATGATGCTGAATCATTATCGTCAAACCAAAAACATGCTGATTTCTTACGATAAGAATGCATTAGGGTTTTTCTAAAGAAAATCAATACTGTTCACTATTTCAATCATATCCCATCCAGCGGATAGACTCCCCGTCTATCTAGGGATGGGATTTTTATACTAAAAAAATGATTCCTAGAGTTTTGATTACCCCAGAAGCCAAATCCGTAATTGATCAGTTGCGATTAGAACATGGTGAATTAATCTTCCATCAAAGTGCTGGTTGTTGTGATGGCTCTGCTCCAATGTGTTTTCCTAAAGGAGAATTGATGCTTAACGAAACAGACATTTGGCTAGGTGACATTCATAATTGTGGCTTTTTTATGTCACAAGATCAGTTTGAATACTGGAAATATACACAATTAACCATAGACGTTACACAAGGACGAGGTTCTAGTTTTTCCTTAGAAATTCCTATGGGAATTCGTTTTATTACAAAGTCTCGCCTATTCTCTACAGATGAAATCTCTCAATTATCTCCCATCCGAAACGCAGAATAAATAAGCTATCAAGCAAGCTATCTCATCTTTTCTGCCAGCTATTACAAAGGCAAAAAATCTAACTAAAAATAAATTTCTACTCCAAGAAATTTATTTTGGCTACTTTCGCATTTTTTACACACTTCATTAATGTTATTGAACATCTATGGTTGTTCAAGGTAAAATTTTTAATTTATATGGTTTACATCAAATCCCTATTGTTTTTACTTGTCCCTCATTTTCTTTTCGCCCAATATACAACGATCAGCAATGGTAATTGGTCTGATCCTAATACATGGAATATAGGAACACCCCCACCCACATGGGGAAATTATACAGTAACCATTAATCACGCTATTGTTATGGATGTTTCCCCCCAAGGAGCAGCTTGGCAATTGTTGGTTAATTCTGGTGCTTCTCTTCAGGCTTCTAGCTGCCAAAGTTTGAATGCTTGGGGAAATGCCATCTGGCTTAACCATGGTACTATATCTTGTTATACCATGAGTACTCCTGGAAGAGTTGAAAACTATGGAGTCTTAGAGGTAGATTTGGTAGGATCTGGATATTCCAATTCCGTTTGGATTAATCATTATGGTGGCGTTTGGACTAGCCAAGAAGTAAGAATTGTTAACCATTCTGTGCTAAAAAACTATGGTGAAATCAATATTCTTGGGAACAGCACCAGTTGTCACAGCCCAAGCAGTCCTCAATTTTTGTTTGCAGCCGATAGTTTATTGAATCATGGAGCCATTACTTCGGGGGATTTAGAATTATCTGCCAATACGACCTATTTTTATAATGCAGATTCAGC
The DNA here is from genome assembly GCF_026000115.1 of Aureispira anguillae. GTDB lineage: Bacteria > Bacteroidota > Bacteroidia > Chitinophagales > Saprospiraceae > Aureispira > Aureispira anguillae. The sequence goes on along the minus strand of NZ_AP026867.1, from coordinate 1,784,883 downwards.
GAGCATTGCAAGCAATGGTTATTTAGATATTACAGATGGTACGACTATGCTTAATCGTGGTAGCATATCTGCACAAGGAGATATTTATATCTCTGAATCTTCTACTGCAACAATAGTAACCAACTATGGTCCCATTTCTACCAATAGTGATTTATTCAACTATTCAGGCGTAGAATTTTATAATTATGGTTGTGACTGTTATGTGGATGAAAAGGGAGATGTAATTATTAATGGAAGCTTTACCAATCATGGGCTTTTAGAAAACCATGGGCGTGTTCGGTCTAGTGGCTCCATCCATAATTATGGCAATATAGGTACAACGGATTGTGGATATATAGGATCAGATGGAGGGTCTGGCGCACTTAATAATTACAATAGCGCTACACTTTTTGGTCCATTGGTTGCTTGTGTCACCCTTAATGCGGCTCCTAGCTCAACAGTAGCTCCCAGTGTCATTTTCTCCTGCCCTCCCTTGGCATCTTGTTTTGAACAAACTGTGTTATTGGATTTAATACGGTTTGATGTAACCAAACGCTCAGCCAGAGAAGTCAACCTATCGTGGATTGTAAACCAAGAAGAAAAGGGAACCCAATACTTTATTGAACGCTCAACGGATGGGGTTTCTTGGTCTACACTGAGTAGCAGGCAATATAAAAACAAGCAACAAAAATACACTTATATAGATGCTGCGCCACTTGCTCCTTTGTCTTATTATCGCTTAAAAACGATCCATCCTGACAATATTAGTTTATACAGTGAAATCAAAGCCATAGAAGTTCCCTATTTAAATGTATCAATTTATCCTAACCCTAGTGATTCATATCTTACATTAACATCTGAAGAAGAACTGCCTGCTCCTATTTTATATAATTCCTATGGTCAACAGGTTGATGTTCCCATCAAAAAAGAAACGAATAATTTTTACATAGATATACGTAATCTTCCTAGCGGTCTCTACCTCCTTAAAACAATATGGTCAAAAGATCTAATTCAAAAATTATAAGCTATTCACCAAAGACCAAAAATTAAAGGCAGTCCTCGCAAATGCGGAGACTGCCTTATTATATTGTTAGCATCTACAGGTACCAATCAAGATAAAAGATCACCCCTGTATTCTACTATTTTTATTCTTCCGTTACGTTGGTTTCTTCTACCACTTCCGTTTCAGCAGCGAGCTCTTCTTCCGTTGGCAATTCCAATAAATTTCTAGAATTTAAGAAATTAAACCATTTAATCAATTTTTTAATATCACTTACTAATACCTTATCTCTATCGTATTCAGGCAAAATTCCTTCAAAATAATCCTTAATTTCTGTAGAACTTGCTTTCGTATGAACAGGTGGGTTGGTCTCAACTTGAGTCAACATATTAACAAATACCGTCTTCAATTCTACGGTAGCTTCTTCTGTTTCTGTATAAATAGAAATAGATTCTAATGGTGTAAATTGATGTCTTCTACTTGGTGCAAAAAACTTTTTCCCACTATCCAAATCTTCAATAATTAATCCATTAGGGCGATTTGCTGCCATTTTATATATTCCAGAACGACCACTAACTGCTACAAGTTTCTCTAAATTCATTGTTTATGTTTCTTTTAAGATCTTTTGACCATTTAGGAATTATTTAAGAACTGAAAATCAGTGTAGCTAAAGCACTCACAAACCCAGCTTGTAGGCTCATCAGTGAAACGCATAACGAAGTAACTCCATTTTTAAACAACTTCTTTGGCAAAAGAACGTCTTTTAATAGTATTTTTTACATTCATAAAGCCTTTAACAATTTTTACACCTGAGCGTTTATCTCAACTAGATCTGTATATTTTGTCAAATACTTTATTATTTACGAAAGTGGAACAAAAATACAAAATTGACTCAACTCAAAGAATGTAAGAAAGAGAATATTTCTAAAATTGACATTTTTTCTAATTGAAGTCGCTAAATAATTGCCCATCTAAAATCCCCATAGACACCATGAACTAAAAATTTGCCCCTAAAAAGGATTATTTTTATTCGTTCTATAAGAATACCAAAATAACGCTACCAATAATCCAAGGTTCTTTCGAGTAAAGCCCTAAAAAGCATACCCAACATACTGCTGATAACAGAGTCCTTTAAAGTTCGTGTTTGCTAATTTTTAGCCGACTATTGGTTTGTATTATCAGAAAAATACAATAACTTTCCGTTTTGTTTCTACCACAATAGGATGCTTTGCTCTCAATCGCCTATCTGCCATAGAAACTGTTATTGCCTATTTTTCCAAAGTTATTGATGAGAACCAACAGAATGATCACAAAACACAACAAAGACAATCTCTACAAAAAATTAAAAACGCATTTTGGGTACAATAGCTTTCGAGATCAACAAGAAGCCATTATAACACATATTTTGGCGGGCAATGATACCATTGTATTAATGCCTACAGGGGGAGGAAAATCGCTTTGTTACCAAGTTCCTGCTCTGCTCTTAGATGGACTAACACTGGTTATTTCTCCGCTTATTGCACTGATGAAAGATCAAGTTCAGGGACTTAATGCCAACGGCATCTCTGCTGCTTATCTAAATTCTAGCCTTAGCACAGCAGAAGAAAAAGCAATAGAAACTAAGTTAGAACGCAATGAAATAAAGCTGCTTTATGTTTCTCCTGAAAGGGTTTTTGCGCCTAATTTTCTTTCTTTTTTAACCTTATTAAATATTCAACTGATTGCGATTGATGAAGCACATTGTGTCAGTAGTTGGGGGCATCATTTTCGACCTGAATATCAGAAACTGTATTTACTCAAAAATAAATTGCCCAAAGCTACCATGGTTGCGCTAACCGCTACTGCTGATAAAGCAGTTCGCTCTGACATAGGGGCATTGTTAGGCATGCAGCAGCCCAAGACTTTTTTGTCTTCTTTTGATCGCTCTAATCTTTCTTTATCGGTTTTGCCTGGTCAAAAAAAATGGGAGCAAATCATTCGCATTGTCCATAAATATGCCAATAAAAGTGGCATCATCTATTGTAGCAGCCGAAAATCAACGGAAACTTTGGCGGCAAAACTAAAGGCTGATGGGGTAAAAGCGGCCTGCTATCATGCTGGCATGATGAATCGCCTCAAAGAAAAAACGCAAGATGCCTTTATTCAAGGTGATTTGGATGTCATTTGTGCTACTATTGCTTTTGGGATGGGAATCGACAAGCCTGATGTGCGCTATGTTATTCATTATAATATGCCTGGCAATTTAGAGAGTTTTTACCAAGAAATTGGTCGAGCAGGTAGAGATGGGCAAGATTCAGATACCATTCTGTTTTATAGTTATAGAGATGTGCAAACACACCTCGGATTCGCTGGCGATATTGCCAATGAAACCTATCGAGATATTCAAATTGCAAAGCTAAAACGCATGCAAGAATATGCAGAGGCACAGGTTTGCCGCCGAAAAATACTGTTGAGCTATTTTAGTGAAACATTAGAGAAAGATTGCGGCCATTGTGATGTCTGCAAAAATCCGCCTAAATTTTTTGAAGGAACGTTGCTTGCTCAAATGGCGCTCTCTGCCATTGCTAGAACCAATCAGCAAATTAGCATTAGTACACTTATTGATATACTAAAAGGCTTTTATACGGAAACCGTTCGTGAAAAGCAATACCACGAAATCAAAACCTTTGCGGTAGGCAAAAAAACAACGGCTGCTGCTTGGCAACTTTATATTCAGCAGTTGATCCAACAAGGGATTATAGAATTGGACTACAAAGATCATTACAACCTTAAATTAAACGATTATAGTTGGAAAATCTTAAAAGGCGAGGCTCCTGTCAAATTGGTGAGCTATGATGTAATAAGAGAGCGTCAAGAATCTCAGAAAAAACAAGCAAAAGCAGCTCCCAAATTAATCCTAGAAAGTAACCCCTCTCTCTATGAACACTTAAGGGGTTTGCGTCAAAAATTGGCGGCACAAATCAATAAGCCTGCTTTTGTTGTCTTTAGCAATGCGAGCCTAAAAGACATGAGTGCCAAGGCTCCTACCACATTGGATGCGTTTATGAATGTTAACGGAGTAGGTGCTCACAAGGCTGAACGGTATGGAAAACAATTTATTCGGGCAATTCAGGAATTTAATAGTCAGAATTAGATTAAAAAAAGGTGTCAATTTGAAAAATTATCTAAAATATTTTCAAATTGACACAAGAAGTAGGAACTGCTTATTTAGTTAATAGTGTTGTATAAGAACAACTACTAAAATTTCTATACCTTGCTATCTAAGACCTCTGTTCCTTTAAAAAAAATTGACCAACGCTTTCTTTTGCTCCGCTCTCTACTATTTTTAATCTTGAGTACTGGTATTTTATACCTAGGTATAAAATGGTGTCCTCATAGTCTATTTATTTACCCCCATCAGCTTTCTAGAGTTCCCAAAGTTAACCCCAATGCTCCCCTTCTATTTATTGGGCTATTCGTTTTTTGTATAGGAATCAGTATAAAAGGCATTCTAAGAACGACGGTTTATCATTTCCAGTTGCATACCGATGTTTTAATCATAGTCCGTCAAACTCTGCTCCACAAAAAAATTGCTTTTATTGATCTTGAAAAAATCAACCATATTAGTTTTGACAAGGTATTAATCAAATTAGATCATCAAGAAGATAGTCTTATCAACTATGAACTAACCAAACTGTCCATTCAAATTAAAGATCAAAAAACCCTTACCTATTTAATGGCTCCGAGTTATTATGAACTAAAAGCCTTAAAAAAAGTATTCAAAAACTGGCTTAAATCATCCTAATCTTTCACCAGTTTCCCTACAACCTTTTCCTGCTTATTTTCTATTGTAACCACATAAACACCACTCGACAAATTGCCTAAATCCATCTCTAAAATAGTAGAAAAATAGGTATCAAAATGGCGAACTACCTGCCCCAAAGCCGTAGTTATTGTGACCGTGCATTTTCCCATTGGGTTCGCAGTTTGAAGATAAAGCGTCTTAGCAACTGGATTGGGATAAATTTGCACTTGATGTGTAAATAACTTAGTAGTTCCTACCATCAAATCAGGGCGAATGATCTCTAATGCCTTGTACAAATTAATGCGTCCATATCCAACCATGTTATTTGGGAAAACCGTTTGGGGAGTCGTTCCACAAGTATCATCTCGATAGGTATAAACGCTATCAGCCGTCATCTCTAACAAGGTTTCAAGTGAATCTACATTCCCTGCTAAACTTGGTTTGGCATTAATCAACAGCGCAACGGCTCCAGCTACATGAGGGCCAGCCATGCTTGTGCCAGAATAAGCAGCGTAACCACCTCCTGGTATAGAAGAACGAACATTTACCCCTGGCGCAACAACATTCGGTTTTAGCCGCAAACTGCCATCTGATGTGACATGCCCTCTACTGCTAAAATTGGCAAGGGTATCTAAAATATCTGTTGCACCAACCGAAAAACTCGCCTCGTAAATAGCGGCTGGACTATTAATAGAATGGCAACCACTCCAACCATCATTCCCTGCTGAAACAACAATAAACACGCCTGCATTTTTTAAATTTTCAACGGCAATTTGCATAATATGAAAATTACTAGGATTACAGCCTTCTACGGTAGGACAGCCCCAAGAGTTGGCAATAACATGGGGAGCCATAGCTGGATTGGGATTTAAATTATTGGTATCTGTAGGAGCTAAAAACCACTCAAAACATTCAATATAAGTTGCGGGAGTTCCCCAACCATTTTCCATATTTCTACAACCAATCCACGTTGCTTCAGGAGCCACCCCAATTTCGTTTCCTGCGCCATCATCTCCAATCATGGTTCCCATGGTATGAGTACCATGTGTCGCATCATCACAGGGATATTTTACATCAAAACCACAACTATTAATAGAATCCATGCTAATCTGTGCGTGAATAGCATCGTGCCAATGGTAATTATGATCTAAGGTGTCTCCTCTGTACTGGCTTCTCAAAGCAGGGTGAATCCATTCATACCCCGTATCCTGTCCTCCAATTACAACACCTGCTCCTTTGATATTATGATTCCACAAAAGATCGGCACGAATTTTACCAATTCCCCATTCTGAAGCTTTAGGGTTACGCATTGTTGCTGGTGCTGGCCAATCAGGTCGATTAGGCAATTCATTTCGAATGGCTGGGTTGGGAGCAATCAATTGCACCTCATTTCGTTTCGCCAAAGCCTCCATCAAGGCTTGGGTTCCTTTGATCCAAATTCCATTTACAATACAATATGGGCGATATGCACCTTGATGTTGAACAATCAATTGCAACAACTCTCCTTGTGTTTCATTCGCTTTATTTTCTAAGGTATTAAATACATAATTTGCTTTGGCATTTTTTGTACTTAATTGCTTGGCATAATTTGTATTGGCTTGATCTTTTAATAAGACAAAATATTCAAAGGTTGTCTTTTGACTAGCAGCATTCCAAACCTCTGCATCAATTTTTGATTCCCAAGTATGAGGTTTGTTTTGTGCGCCAAGATTAAAACTGATTAACAATAGAAAAAGGCAGAATAGTTGTTTCATATCTGTTGATTTAGAAAATTTGGAAAGTATAGCAACGACAAGTAATTGATAAACAAAATAGCCACACAAAGTAAGCCACTTTGTCCTTTCTAAAAAACTTTAATCGGTTAGAATGTACTGTTTTAATCAAAAAGTTTAACCCAAACTTAAACCTGTAAAGTTTGTTTCCAAATACTTATCCAGCCAACCAAATACTAAGTTCAATAATTTTCAATAGGTTTTGTAAGTAGAATGCTGCTTTTTTGTTGAAAATAACAGCTTATGCAAACAGATATTTATCATAAAGTTATAGGGGTAGCTATCGCCTTTAGTATTCCATTCTTTAGTTTTCACCATACGTTTTATAGTTTGGCAAATTTTTTCCGAACAGCTACCCTTATACTTCTTATCCTATGTTTTATTCTAATATGGATGAAAACAAAAAAGATGCACTATTTTCTGAGCTCAATGGTGCTTCCCTTTTGGATGATGTTGTTAATCCAGCCTTCCTTAATAACGAGACAACTTGATTTTATCCAAAAAGAAGAGCAACTCCAAAAACTTGCCCTCTTAATACAGGCTGAGGGTACTTATCAGCTATTAAGTAATTATAAATTAATGGATCTAAATAGGGCGCTAAACTTAGATACGGCAAAACAAATCCAAACTCTGCTAAGGGAAACGGCAGTAGATAGTTTCCAACTGGGGCATGGCTGCATAAGTTTCTACCTTAAGACCGTAAGCATTCGATATTATTACCACAAAAATAGCCTTCCCTATGCTGGCGATCAAAAAATAAAAGACCAATGGTATTGGTTAGACACTTCTCCCTAAGAGCAATCGAGTTATTTTTTAGCCTTCTTTCGTTTTAACTTAGGATTATCTTCGGCTTCATACTGAATGTGTTTTCCCATGGTTCCTTGAAAACGCACCAAAGCATTTTCTCTTTTGGTTATAGAAACAAAATCCTCTACATAAGCGGAAGAAGGATCTATTTTAGGCGTGTAGGTATCCAAAGTTTTGAGCTTGTCAAAAATAACGGGTAAAAAGCCGATGTCTAGTTTTATTTTTCGAGCAAAACCTTTTAAAAAAGAACCTTGAAAAGGGTCGGTTGCTAAAGCTACTTTTTGTAAACCATTTTCTTTGGCCACTCGATAAGAATAATATAGATTTTCGGAACTATGCTCTGCTCGCTCCTCAGTATAGATATGTGCCTTGGGCACCCCCAACTGTTCGGCATAGAGCGCCATTATTTTAGCCTCTACATAAGGAGAATAAACCGAACTCCCAGAAAAGATAATATTTTGGGTGTAGTTATTTTTATACAAATAAACAGCCCAATGTACTCGCATCTTCATTATGTTGCTCCATTCTCCATCTTCAAAAGGAACACCAGGAACAATAATTGCATCATAAGGTTGTTGTTCCGCATAGCGGTTAAAACTACGTTCTGCACTTCTACTAACACAAGAAGTCAGCAATATTGCGAATACACCTAGTATCGCTATTTTTTTCATTATATTTGTTAATTGATCCATGACTTTTTTTCTTTTTCTTATGAGATTAATTTATAATTTGAGATTTTGGAGCACCCTTTTATAAATTAGTTGAAAAATCTGCCTAGTCTAGAATTGGCAAAAAAGGTTCTATATATTATAAAACCAAATCATCAAAAAGGTTTTAGAAAAATGTAAAAAACTCAAAACAATGTAGATAATGGCTATGAAAGGAGTTTAACTTTTGTCGTCTTGTCCATACATTATGTCCCATTAGAAAATTAACAGACCATGCACTTAAAAGCAACCTATACATTAAATATTTTCATTGCTTATCACCCTAAAGATCAAGCCCAATTTGAGGAACTGTTGCAGTACCTAATGGAATTGGACAAAAAAAACAGGGGTTATGTGGTCAACAAGGTTTGGTATGATGGTACAGATCTCTCGGAATCTGGTCGAGCAAGCATTCGTGAATTAACAGAAGCTGCTGATTTGGTTTTGCTGCTTATGAGCGACAACTCTATTTTGTCCCCATTTTTTATTTCTAGAGAATTAAGGGAAACTTTGCAACAGCACGATAACGAAAGAAGTATTGTTGTCCCCATTATTTTGAATACCTGTTGGTGGGAAGATACCGTGTTCAAAAATTTAGATGTGCTGCCACGAGCAGGGCTTCCTATTTATGATAGTTCTAATATAAAAAATGAATTGTTTGATCAGGTAGTAGAGGAACTTGATAAAAAACTGGAGAAAGTTCGACAACGAAAGGCAGAATTGGAAGAAGTTTTTAAACTCAAAATAACGGAAGCAGAGGCTATTTTTAACCATTGGCAAAGGCATCCAGGGCAACTTAGAAGTGCCCTACCGCTATACAAAGAAGCCTTAGCTTATTGGCGAGAGGGCTTTGCTCCTGATCGAAAAATAATAGAAGCTCATATCGAAATCTGTCATCGTGAAATAGATTTTAGGCATTATTCTAAAGCCGCACATGAAGCATATAAAATTCACGACTATCAAACTTGCTTTTTTAATTGCAAAGATGCCCTTGATCTAAGAGATGATGCCGTCATTCGACGACTGTATACTAAGGTAAAAGCTTATTTGGACGAGGAGGACTTGCGAGAAAAAAGAGCTCCTTTTGAACAACATTTAACACAGGGGCATGAATACTTTTTGTCCTTAGAATGGAAAATGGCAAAAGAAGCATACACAACAGCCCTTGAATATCATCAAAGCAACTTTACTCCAGAACGAAAAGTCATTGAGCATAAAATTCAAATTTGTGACCGTGAATACACCCTAGAAAACACATTAAAAGAAGCCGCTCGTTTGTATAAAATTCAGAACTACCAACGCATGGCCGATTTATTGTTGGAAAGCATCCAAAGTATCAACCACGAGGCATTGTACCGAATTGAACATGCCTTAAAACTGATTGGTTATCTTCAGAATGTTACTCCTTTTTTGGATGAAAAAACCAATAAATGGGGCTTTGTAAATGCCAAGGATCAAAGCATTATTATTGCTCCTAAATACACTGCGGCTTACAATTTTAGTGAAAATTTAGCAGGGGTTAAAAAATGGGAAAAATGGGGTTTTATAGACATTGAAGGCAATGAGATCATTCCTTTTAAATACAATTATGTTAGTCATTTTCAAAATGGCATTGCACAGGTAATTGAAAAAAATGAATCGTATTGTATCAACCATAAAGGGGAACGAGTAGCCGCTGATGTCTTTAAGGTAGAGGTTCCTATTGATACACCAGATGAACACATACAAAAAATGCTGCCTCCCGATTTTGATGGAGAGCTTTAATGTCTTAGAATATTAAAAGTTGTGGTTCTTTGACTAGTCGTGTGACAGCTCCTAACAAAGGGTAAGCTTTTTACTACTTTTCTTTTAGTAGAGAGTTATAGGTTCTAAGTCGTATGTCCTGTATTTACAGGAACTAAGCATACGACTTACAAACTATAACTTATAACAAAAGTAGTAATAAGAGAGCAGGGCTGTTTAATATTCTACATGATTAGCTTTGTTATTCACTACGTTCATGAGCGCTGCGCTTTAGTTCGCTGCTAGGTTAGCTAGTGCGCTAGCGCTTATGAGCTGGTTCGTTATCACTCGTGAGCCAGCAAGCGGGGTTCTGCATGGTTACTGCCTGAGCCTATGGATTGTCAAAGCACGAAAATTATTACAACTCCAATTCTTCAAAGGTCTGTTTTCCTTTAACAAAATGCTGCCAAACAATGCTATTCGGGTAAACACCCGTTGGGCGAAAATGTGGTTTTTCATAACAATGTTGCGCTATAATGGCGGCGGATTCTTTTCGCTTTTGTTTGTTTCTGCCATATTGGGCAAAGAAAGACCAATGCGCTCGGACGATGGCCCAAATATTCGCAAACTCCCCATTCAACAAAAATCTAAACCCTGCTACAGCATCCAGTAACAAACGAATAAAAACAATGCGGTAAGCTTTGCTGCCTACTTCGTTCTTAAAAATTGTTGCTAGGCTATTTCTAAAATTGAGAAAAGCCTTTTGGGGGCTATGTTGCGGCAACGTCCCCCCTCCTACATGCCAAACCGTAGATTGAGGGCAAACCATGATCTTATAATTGGCTCGTTTGAGTCTCCAGCAGAGGTCTATTTCTTCCATATGAGCTTTATAATCCTCATCAAAACCACCCATATTGTGAAAGAGCTCTTTTCGAATAAACATGGCTGCTCCTGTTGCCCAAAAAACTTCCAAAACTTGATCGTATTGTCCTTTGTCTTCTTCTACTTTTGTAAAAACTCGACCTCTACAAAATGGATAGCCCCATTTATCGATATAGCCTCCTGAAGCCCCTGCATGTTCAAACAAATAAGGCTCAGCTACCATCCTGATCTTGGGTTGGCAAGCTGCAATCTGAGGATCTTGTTCCATTAAATCTATGATGGGTTGTATCCAATTGGGCGATACTTTGACATCAGAATTCAGCAAAATATAATAATCAGCCTCTACTTCTTTTAGGGCTTTGTTATAGCCCCCTGCAAACCAATAATTTTCAGGCATTTCAATTAAATACCTAGGGCAATCGTAAGGCTGATGAGTTTTATCGGTATGAGGTTGAAATCCTTGGCTTTTGAGGTAAGCAACAGAATCATCTGTTGATTTGTTATCGGCTACATACAATTCTAAATTGGCATATTCAGAAGCAAAAACAGAAGGCAAAAAGTCCGATAAATAATTATCTTTCATGCCGTTGTAATTCAAAATCACAATAGCAACTTTAGGTATACTAGAACGATGTTCTGTTGTCATAATTATATCTTTTCTCGATTGCCAAGCACTTGCAAAGCAGCTTCTTTGTCTTTTTTTAATTGAAACTTTAATCCATCCAATGTATCAAATTTTGCATCACCACGCAAATATTCAACAAATTCAATGGTGAGATTTTGGTCGTAAATCATTTGATCAAAATCAAAAATATTAACTTCTATCGTCTGCTTCAAATCATGGTCAATGGTAGGACGATTACCAATATACAGCATGCCCTGATATTGGGTAGCATTATGATAAATAGAGACGGCATAAATTCCTTCTGGAGGCACTAATTTGTGTGCATCCGAAACCTCAATATTAGCGGTTGGGAATCCAATGGTTGCTCCAATTTGCAGCCCTTTCACCACCTTCCCTTCCAAACTAAAATTATGCCCTAACAAGCGTTTGGCTCTTGCTACATCTCCAGCCAACAAAGCTTTGCGAACTTTTGTGGAACTAACTGCTATATCGGCTACTTCTTGTTTGGAGATTTCTACAACTTGATATTGATAAGCCGTTTCAAATTTTCTCAAATAAGAAATGTCCCCCATTCGATTTTTGCCAAATTTATGATCGTAACCGATCGCAATAATTTGAGGATGAAAATGAGCCACTAAGAACTGCTGAATGTATTCATCAGGACTTTGGTTGGCAAACGCTTTGGAAAACGGCACCACCACCAAAACATCTACGCCATACTGTTCTAATAAAGCTGCCTTTTCGTCTAAAGTATTGAGCAATTTCAAGTCATTGTTATTGGGCGTAACAATTAATCTGGGATGCGGATGAAAAGTAATTAATACCGATTCACCATTAATAGATCGTGCTAAGTCATTTATTTGCTTGATAATTTGTTGGTGGCCAATATGTACCCCATCAAATGAACCAATTGTTAAAACAGCATTTTTAAAATGGGGTAAATTATCTAAATCTCTGTATATTCTCATTCTTATTTATAATATCAGTTCATAAGCTTGATCACAACGAGTTGCAATATGGTCCGAATTGAACGGTTGAAAGCCATATTTTTTGTACAGCCCAATTGCTTCCTTCAAAACGCTTGCTGTTTCTAGTTCTACTCGTTTATATCCTAATCGTTTGGCTTCATCCAACAAGGTAGTTAAAAGCCATTTTCCTAAGCCCTTTCCTCTATGTTCAGACAACAAATACATCTTTCTAAGTTCAACAGTTTGATCGTTCAAACGATACAAGCCTCCTGTTCCTACAACCCTTTCTTTGCCATCCATCAACACTAAAAAAATTCCACCTTGATTTAAATAATGTGTCTCGACATTTTCTAAACAAAAATCAATTGCTCCAGCGACTAGATGATATTCCTTTAAAACATCAAACACAACAGATTTTATAGCATCTGTATAGCTATTGTTAGCTAATTTTAGATGATACGAACCAAAGCTCTTTTCCATGATGGATTATTGATTATTTGGATTTGTTCTTGCAACAGGATAAAATTGCATGTACGCACCAAAAGCCCAACCTATTTTTCCTTTTTTTGTTTTAATCTTAATCCATGGAGCCATTCTAACCTCATCAACAGAAACTCGAAGTTTTTCCAAAACGGTATGCTCTCCCAAATCAACAACTTCCTCCCCATAACTCAAATAAGTAATTAATTCTCCAGACAAATTTGGTTCTTTTCGAACTCTTAAACTATCTGCAATACTATAAAGTTTTCGAGGAGTTGCTACGCTATCAACTCGTGTAGGTCTCGGTACGGTTCTATTGTTATCTCCACTACTATAAGAACTCTCATTATTATTATTATTAGGAGCAACGGTATTAGAATCTACAATTTCTTCTGTTACAACAGGAAGATTATCTGTAGTTTCTACTACAGGTTCTTTGCCACATTTAGAAATTCCATACAACATAAAAGCAATACAAAACAAAGCAATGCCCAACAATTCCATATTATTGAGTCTTCCTTTGGGAGCTTGGGGTTCTTGAACTTCTTCCTGTTTACGTCTACGGGGTCTATTTGATGCCATATTTTATTAGTTTCATAAACATAAATACTACCTATTGAATCCACGTTATAACGTATTATGATTCTTTGGCAGGCTAATCAAAACGCAAAGATACTCAAAATTCAGAGCATGTTAATACTTGATAGGATTTTATTTTGGAGATAAGGTATTATCACTTCTAAATGCAAACGGGTGGCGAATAGGCATAAAAAAACCACCGTTCAAAATAAACAACTACGATTATTTTGAACGATGGTTTGTCCCTATCAATACGGTTGTATTGGGTTCTATTTTTGTGCTTGCGCTGTCATAGACAACACATTAGAAACCATCTCTATATATTCGGCTCTATATCCCTCTTTATCTGCCCCTTTAGCCCCTTTAGCCAGTTCTAAAACCGTTTTGTAGGTCAAGTCATTTTTAAATTTAGAATCTCGCAACAACATACCAAAACCAGCAACAGAAGCCGCAAAACGGAAATTTTCAGACGCTTCAGAAATTGGTTGTAACTTCTTTTCTAGTGGGAATTTCATAAGTGTACTTTTCATTCCCGTTGGCTTTTTGTACCTCAATTTAATCGTCATCAAATCATTACTAGTTTGCGCTAAGTGCGTAGATTTATTTTTTTGGTAAACCAGTTCATCTACTTTTTTAGCTGCTTTATTGGCTTTTTTACCCGTTGACAATACAATTTCATACAAGGCTGTTACCGTATGTCCTGCTCCTAATTCACCTGCATCTTTGGTATCATTGTTAAAATCCTCCTTGTTCAACAAGCGGTTTTCATAACCTACCAAACGATAAGATTTGACTTGTACAGGATTAAACTCTACTTGAATTTTCACATCTTTGGCAATGGTATAAAGTGTCCCTCCCATTTCTTTGACCAAGGTTTTTTTGGCTTCTTTTATATTGTCAATATAAGCATAGTTTCCATTTCCCTTATCTGCCAAAACTTCCATTCTACTGTCCTTATAATTGCCCATTCCATAGCCCAAAACGGTCAAGAAAATATTGTCTTTTCGTTTTTCAACAATCAATTTTTCCAAATCATTAGCACTAGAAGCACCTACATTAAAATCACCATCTGTCGCAATAATAACTCGATTATTGCCGTCCTTTGCTAAGTTGCTTTTGGCTGTTTTGTAAGCCAACTCAATGCCTGCACCACCTGCAGTTGAACCACCTGCTTGTAATTGATCCAAGGCTTTTAATAATTTATTTTTATCGTTGGTTGAGGCTTGTACCAATCCTGCTGCACCTGCATAAACAACAATTGCAATTTTGTCTTGTGCTCTCATATTATTAATCAATAATTTAAGCGATTCTTTTAACAAGGGTAGTTTATTCGCACTAGACATGGAGCCAGAAACATCAATTAAAAAAACAAGATTGCTCGCTGGTGCTTTTTCCAAATCTATATTTTTGCCCTGCAAGCCAATTTTCACCAATTGAGCAGCTTTATTCCAAGGACAGTCTGCTACTTCTGTTGTCACACTAAAAGGATCTTCGCCCTGTGGTTGTGGATAGTTATACTCAAAATAATTAATCATCTCTTCTATTCGAACGGCATCTTTAGGCGGTTTTTGCATTTGATTAAGGTGGCGTCTAATATTAGCATAAGAAGCACGATCAACATCAATAGAGAAAGTAGACAAGGGCTCGTCTTGTACCGCTCGAAATTCATTTTCTACAAAAGAAGCATATTCTTCATTGGCAGGTTTTTCGACTGGTGGAGCCGCTGTTCGGTAATTTTTTGAATTGGAATAGGGTTTTGGGGCAGCAGCAGGGCGCATTGCCTTTCTTTTCATTTTTTTTCCACTTATTCTCTTGAGTCGTGTATTCGCTCTCGATCCACGACTAGAGACAGCACTTCCTTTGTCTGCTTGATTGACGCCTGCTGTTGTTGCCACGATACTCGTCACACTACGAGTTGGCAAATTTTTAATATCGTTGGCACTTAGGGTTTGTCCCCCAGCAACCGCAGATTGTTCAATCAAGGGTTCTGCTGCCACCACTATTTCTGCCATCTGAACGGTCTCTTCCATCTCAACATCTATAATGGTTACTTGCCCTGCTTGTACCACAATTCCCGTCATCGTTTTTGTAGGAAACCCTACATAAGAAACAACCAATTGGTAGGTATCCTGTTTGACATTACTAAAATTATATTTTCCATCAAAATCCGTTTCTGTTACTTTGTTTGGATGAATGGGATGTTCTAAACTAAGCCTAGCAAAAGGTAAGCCTTCGTCGCTATTAAGGTCTAGCACTTGACCTTGAAGTGTTCCTGTTGTTTGAGCTATTGTATTATGAAGAATTAATAAACTAAAAAAGATAATATGAAGTACTTTTATCATAAGATTTTTATTTTTTGGAGGGTTAGGTAATCCATTGCTCCGTTAATGTTTTGCTTTTTTTTAGTTCGCTTTGCTCATGAGAACAGTTGTGGAAAAGCAAAACATTAACGGAGTATTAGTAATCTACAACTCTAGCGAAATCGTAAAAGAAGATTGGTACGATTCAATATTTAAGAAGATGCTCACTTCTATAATTTTGGTGTGTTTCTACTAGACTTTATTAATCTCTTTTCTTTTTTAACGCAAATTGCCAAAGAGTCCAATGGTTTTTGTATTTTTAATGATGAACACTTATTTACATAACATTATTTGGTGCATTTTTTTTTGCGCTTGTAATTCCCCTATTGAACATCAACCCCAACACATCCCCCTCCCCAAAATAGATCCTGTTCAACAACAAGATCCCATTCCCTTAGGTTTACAAAAAATAGTAGCTGCTTACCCCAGTCAGCAACTAAGCGCTTCTTCGAATCACTTAATTTGGTCAGATGGATCAACGAGTCTATATCAAGATACGATCCCTCAAAAATCTTTTGAGCAATTGTTGAATCAGCCCGATTTAGAAGACCAAATGGCAATGGTTTATACCAAAGGAAAGAACTATAAAATTCCGAGTAGAAACCAAGATCCAGGAAGAATTCGAGTAGAGGATTTTTTTTTGAAGATGTATGGCAAGAATAAAGAAGCAGTCATGCAACAATTGGTAGAAATTGATTTTTTAGGCACTAAACTCAAGGTAACAAGGATTAATGGTATTGATAAAAAACTAACTAAAATTGCACAAGAATTGGCTTTATATCCTGAATTAAAACCTTATTTGGAAAATGTTGGCGGTAGCTTCAATTGGCGAACAATAGCGGGAACCAACCGATTGAGCACACACAGTTTTGGTATGACGATTGATATTAACATTAAATATTCTAATTATTGGCGCTGGGCGGTAAAAGACAAAACAGAAAATGGAAAACGCCCCATTATTTATAAAAACAGAATTCCTCTACAAATTGTAGAAATATTTGAAAACAATGGTTTTATTTGGGGTGGCAAATGGTATCACTATGATACCATGCATTTTGAATACCGTCCCGAACTTCTTATTGACTTATAAGTTACACACCACAATATCTATACAATATGATAAGAACGATACTTTTTATTACGCTTTTTAGTAGTTTAGGATTGATCACAAAAGCTCAAGAGAGCCCTAAAAAAATTAATACGCACCTCTACCCTTTTAATAAAAAAATTCTCAATCTTCAAACGCTGCAATATACGAACCAAGAAGAACAATTAGCACATTCCTTTAAAACCGACAGCAAGTATGCCATGCGCTACAAAGGGCTTGCATTGGATAAAATTGCCTATCAAGGAATGTTATTTGAAGCGTCCAAAGACAATAGCCTATTGTTTAAAAACTTAGAAACGCAGGCCGTTATTCCACTTCCTAACAAAGAAAAGGGATTGCCAATGCAAGGAAATAGTTTACTTCTAGAGGCTACAGGTGGCATTGTTTACATCAAACCACTAAAGGGAGACAATGGCTTTATGGTCTACAAATACAATGCAAAGGGAGAAGAAGTATTTGGCGTGCAAGTTCCGCACAGCGAATTTGTTCAACATGGAGAACTGGCTTATCATTTGCCTTATTTGGGCTATACCATGCATACTGCCAATACAATTGTTTTTTCATCTTATGTAGATCGAATTCCCAAAACGGTTTCTCTTAGCACCTTAGATGGCAGTGTGTCTAACTTTGATTTTTCTTCTGTTGGTGTCATTCGAGATGCAGCAATGGATATGGATATTCATGGCTTCATTCAATTAGACAAAAGCAGCAGTAGTATTAAAATAACTTATATCAGCGATAACTTTTCTGTAGAGCATCCTACATTCAAGGACATTAGTCATGCAGAAACCCTAATTTTAGATCATACCTTAATTTTAGCAGTCTATAATCATCGCAGCCCCCTTGTACAATTATTGGGTATAGATTTGCAAACCAAACAAATCAAGTGGGAAGCTAACATGTCTTCTTCTGGAGGAATTGCCAATAGTACTTATTTTAATGCCATTTGGCTAAGTGAGTACGAAGGAAAAATTTTGTTAGAAAGTTATGAAACGAAAGGCAAATTCTTGCAAATTTTTGATGGAAAAACAGGCAAACAGCTTTGGAAATCTTTTTAAGGCTGGGCTAAAAATTGAACGCTGTGAGACACTTCATCTTAAAGAACCTCACAGCGTTAATAATAAAGTTAAGCTACTTAACGTAGAGATTAGCATTCTTTGTCCAACTAATCTTAAGCGTTAAATTTTCACGAATTCTTTTATTTCTGTGTATTTATCAGTGTGAATATGCAACCAATAAATACCATTCGATAAATTTGAGACATCCAATTTATTTAAAGACGTTGATTGTTCTAAAACTTTTTTACCTAATACATCATAAACTTCTATACCACTAATCGTTGTATTTACCTCTATTTGCACTTGATTTTGAGCAGGATTAGGATGAATTTGTACACTCAAATCTTTTTGCTTATTAATTGAATTCAATACAGAAGGATCATAAACCCACAACTCTTGACCTGTAGTACCATCTCTAGCATCAAAATAGAGTTTATTTTGATAGATAAAAGGCTTCTCTTCGGATTCAACACTTCCCATAGGATTGATATCTGTTAGTCTTATTGCATTCACCCCATCTGTTTTCCACAACTCTGTACCATAAGTAGCATCATAACTAAAATAATATGCTTCATTGTTATACATTGTAGAAGCAATTAGACTTGGATTTGATGCTGGTCCTGCGGGATTCGTTCCATCATATTCCCAACACACATGCGATCCCCCACCATTATTTACAATAAAAAAATATAACGTACCAAAACGCTCAGCATAAAGATTGGTAGCATAAACAGGTTGATTTGCACCTACATTAGAAACAACACTCGTCGCTGGATTCACACCATCATATTCAAATATAGTACTACTTGTAGGATCTCCACTTATTGTATACGCTATAAAATATAGTTTGCCATTTAGAATTGGCATAGGTCCATTATAGGTAAAACCTGATGATTTTAAATCATTAGCCACAACAGTAGGAGTATTTACGCCATCGTACATCATCAAAACATCTGTGTTGGTAGCTGTTTTGGCAGAGAAAAACAATTTATTTTGAAAAACAGTAAGGTTGGCTATTATTGCCCCTGCTGTTCCCGCATTTAGATCTGCAACCATAGTTGGAGGGTTGGTTCCATCATATTGCCACAATTCACTACCATGAATAGAGTCTATTCCTCTGAAATACAATTTTCCATTAAATTCTACAAAATGCTTCCCAACATCCCCTCCATTAGGATTAGAATTAAGAATAAGAGTGGGTGCATTTACCCCATCATATTCCCATAATCCTTCCCTACTTCCATTGTTCTGGTTTCCATAAGAAAAGTATAACTTACCATTATAATTAGCTAAAATCATTGGTATTAAGTTATTATTAGGCGTTAAAACAGAAACGGTATTGGTTCCATTTGTCTTCCATAATTCAGCTTGCATAGATAGTCCATTAGGATAGGCGGTAAAATACAGTTCATTATTGTATTCCATAAAACCAAAAGGGTAAGAGTCTCCACTTCCAGTATGAATGTCCATCACTTGCGTTGCTTGTCCAAATAAGATTGAGGTACATAAAAGAAACGTACTCAAAAGGGTTAATTTTTTCATGTTTTTTAGTTTAGTTAATAATTCGCTATTGCGATTAAGCATTGTATTTAAGTGGTAAGTAATGAATCTAAATTATTGATAGTTTATTCGAGCAATCTTTTTAATCTTAACTGTGTTGAAAATACTCGCCATAGCTAAGGCTATGACTGTGTTTTTCGCCTTGTTAATATCAAAAATCTTTTACTGCAAATTCTATAAATAATTTTGCCCCATTACTTATAAAAATCAAAGTTAGTTATTTTTTTCTTCCAACTTACACTGCTCCGTTAAAAAAAACGCACCACAACTTAAAGCATTAAAAACATTGATAACCTAGCTTTGCTAGCTCATGTAATAATCAGTGTAGATGTTTTTTGTAAAAAAAAGCCATGGAGTATTATCGTATAAAAATGATCTTATTATTGATTAATACCTCACTGAATAGTTGTGGTGATTTGCATCGCTTTTATACACAGTAACGATTGCCTATTTCCCCCAACTAATACTTCCTCAACCAATAAATTGCCCTTCTATTTTTTATCTCTATTTTGGAAGAATTACACTTATTAGAATTATTATGTTTTTTCTCCAAAATTACGAACTCTCCCTGCGCTCTGTTTCTCTGCTCCTTAAGTAAGGTTAAAAAATCCATACTTCATTGTTTTAGAACAAATTAACACATATTTTTAGGCGTTTTTTACTCTAATAACTTACTTTTCCTTTATAAAATAGGGTAACGGTCTCATTTTTGGAGTTTTTTACTCCAAGAATTATTGCATTAAAAGATTTATACATAACTTGGTAAGGTATCAAAGAGCCACCTTTTAAATATCCAAAACATGATACAAGATTTTTCCTCACTCTATAAATTGTCTCTCGCTATTGGAACGTCCTTAAACCTCCAAGAGAACATTCAGCATTTTTTATCTTCTTTTATAAAAAAAGCAGCAGGTGAGCGTGCGGCTATTTGGTTAAATACATCTCTTAATTCTACCGCAACAACAAGCCATTATAGTACTTTTGAGTCCCCTTTATTTGAGCATAAAAAAAGTTTTAATCAAAATCTATCAACACTCTACCAACTCGTTAGTCAAAACGGTTATGCCATTTTGGAGCACAAAGATCCGCTTCTAGAAAGCCTTTTTACCCAAAAAGTAAACAATCCTGCTTACAAGCACATTGTTTACCCATTAGGAGCTAGAGGGCTAATCATCTTAGATATTATAGCATCTAAAAAACATAAAGGATTAAAAACTTCTTTTGTCTTGTCTATACAGGATGTGATTAACAAATTTGCATTATCGATAGAAGCCTGCCTTGTGTATGAACAATCCACTAAAGAAACACTAAGAAATGAAGAAAAATATCGCTCTATTATAGAAAACATGGAGCTTGGTTTGTTGGAGGTAACTCCTGAGGGAAAAATCATAAAAGCTTACCCCAAATTTTGTAAGCTAACAGGTTATACCGAAGAAGAACTCTTTGGAAAAATTGCCGCAGATATATTTCTCGGAAAAGCTGGAATCAAAAAAATGGCTAAAGAAAGAGCTGCTAGAAAAAAAGGAGAGACAGGGGTTTATGAGATTCAGTTAAAAAAGAAAAATGGCAAAAAAATATGGGTTATGATTAGTGGGGCTCCCTATTATGATGAAAACAACCATGTTGCTGGTTCGGTTGGCATCCACTTAGATATTACTGAACGCAAAATGGCAGAACAAAAAATTAGAGAAAGCCAGGAAAAGTTGCAATTAATTCTCAACACCTCTTTAGATGCTATCTTTACCATTGATGAAACAGGCAAAATAATTGACTGGAATCCTAATGCAGAAAAAATCTTCGGTTATTCCTCCACTGAGGTGATTGGTCGTGTGCTAAATAATTTGATTGTTCCTAATGCAAAGGCTATTAAATCCAAGAAAGAAATCGCTCTTTTTATGAAAATGGAGCAACCGCCCCCATTAAACCAACGCATAGAACTAACTGCTATACGCAAAACGGGAGAAGAATTTCCTATTGAATTGACCATGTCGCCCATCAAAATACAAAATCAATACTTCTTTTCAGCTTTTTGTCGAGATATTACCATCAGGAAAAAAAGTGAACAAGCCCTAATCAATGCCAAAAAAGCGGCAGAACAAGCTAGAAATGTAGAACGTCAATTTTTGGCACACATGAGTCATGAAATTCGAACGCCTATGAATGCTGTTATCGGAATGACTTATTTATTGCAACGTTCTCAACCTACAGCAGAGCAAAAAGACTATATTCAAGCGTTAAAATTTTCTGCCGATAGCTTAATGGGTATTATCTCTGACATACTGGATCTGTCCAAAATAGAAGCAGGCGAAATCGAATTGGAATATCGTCCTTTCTCCTTGCATAGCCTTTTAGAATCACTTTATCGCTCTTACCAATTCAGATTGCAAGAAAAAAATATATCGATTAAGATAAACATTGATAAAAATATTAAGCATCAGGTGATTGGAGATAAAACTAGAATGGGTCAAATTTTAAGTAATTTACTCAGTAATGCTAGTAAATTTACCTCCGAAGGGTCCATTGGTATCACTGCTTTGTTGGAAAAATCTGAGGGAGACACTTGTTGGATCAAATTTCAAGTTTCGGATACAGGAATTGGTATTTCGAAAGAAAACCTTGGAATTATTTTTAGTAGTTTCAAACAAGCCACCGTTAATACCCATCGAGAATTTGGTGGTACAGGATTAGGGCTTTCTATTGTCAAACAATTAGTAGAATTACAAAACGGAACGATAAAAGTAAAAAGTGAACTAGGCAAGGGAACTGTCTTTGAAGTTTTATTGCCTTTCAAATATTCTGAATTGCTAAATACCGACATCAAAAAGAGTAAAAGCACCAACGGTCAAACGATAGACTCCTTTAAAGAATTGACCATCTTAATTGCTGAAGATAATTTAATCAATCAAAAACTAATCACTAGTATATTCACTCAATGGGGCATCGATTTTGATTTGGCAAACAATGGTTTGGAAGCGGTAGAATACGCACGCACCAAACAATATGATATGATATTCATGGATCTTAACATGCCTATTATGAATGGTTATGAAGCTACCGTGAAAATAAAAAAAGATCCGCTAAATCTTAATTTTCATACCCCTATTGTTACCCTTACTGCAGCTGCTCTGCACGAAGAACGCAAACGAATGTTTGAAGCTGGTGTCTATGATTTTATAACCAAACCCTTTTCACCACAGCAATTACAACGTACCATCATAAGCTGTTTGGATCAGTCCGTTCCATTTGAAAAAACTCAATTAGCTCCTCCTCCTGTTGATCCAATTCAAGAGGAAGAATTATATGATTTAAGCCATTTAAATACATTTAGTCAGGGAAATCCACAGTTCGTCATCGATATGGTTCAATTGTTCTTAAAACAAAATCCTCAAAATATAAGCATTTTAAATCAAGCACTCGACAGGGGCGACTGGGACAAAGCACAGGATTTAGCGCATCAATTAAAGTCAACACTTGGTACCTTAGGAATGTCTAAGCAACAAAAGATAGCCAAGCAGATTGAACATAATATGTCCAACAAAATTTATCATGCAGAAAAAAACAAACCGCTAATGCAACGCCTGAAAACTACCTGTGCCCAAGTCTACCCACTGCTAAAGCAACAGTTTTCTTTAGAGGCTAAATAAACGATTTAGTTACTTAATTGCTTATCCTTTATACTTTATTTTATAGTACTTTGTTCTTTTTCCATCTCCTCGATACGACTCCTGCCTGATTTTCCATCCTTTGGGGTTATACTTAGCAATTTGCTGCCCATCCAGATGACTTCCTGTATAATAAGCCTCTACTTTTTGCTTTAATCTTTTATTACAATGGTAAGTATAATTTTTAGTATAACGTTTAGGATTTGGATTAGCAATTAACTGTGTCGATTCCTCCTGCTCCAACAGATTTTTTTTATTATACTTATAAACTGCTTTTTGTGTAACGTTTCCTGCTGGATTGAGTGTCCAACGATTTTTTAACAAGCCCTGTTCATACTCCAAAGAATCTGTTGCAAATAAAACTTTAGATTCAACAGGCATCCCCTTTTCTAGATTATAAGACAATACTTTTATTAGTTGTTCTTGCTCATTGTATATGTATTGATAATAAGCACACCATTCATGGTTTCCAAAAGGAGCCAAACAATCCTTACAACGAATCAATGCTCCTTTATCATTATAGGTATAAATAACATGGGTGGCACTTTGTTGATCAACGACATAATAACGTATTTTTTTATCGTTTGTAAATGCATAGGTTACAATACTAGAATCCAATACATTAATCCCCCTAGCTGTTCCATCCTCTTGATAATCGATTACCATGTCATACATCAATTGGGGATAACCATTATACATAACATCTCTTTTTAAGCGCCCATTCTCATAACGCTGTACCTGCATGAGTGCTACCTTTTTTTGCTCCCCTTTGGGGTTGCCATACACTCTTTTTTCTTTAAAATCTCCCAATAAATGCATCTCTGTCCCCTGAACAGAAAGCCATTGACTATAACCATTTTGCGCTGTGTTTGCAAAAGGCAGTAAACAAAAAAACAAAACAATTATTCTCATTGATTCTCAATGTAAAATCATAAGTTGTACACCTTCTCAAATGAACAACTTATGATTCATAATTTACAACTAATTTTGACTATACATTAAATCCCCACTGCCCTAAAGCACCTCCCATCAAGGCAAATGACACGATCCAATAACCGACATTAATCCATATGTACTTCCAAGACTTTTGCTCAAAGAGGGCATTGGTTCCTATTAAGGGCAAAGCAAGGGTAATACCTGCCAAAACACCATGAAAAGCACCATGACCAAAGCTCAAGTGTCTAGCACCAACCATAGCCATGGTCGCCTCATAAGATTTCATTGCTTCTGACCCCGCTTCACCAAATCCTTCCTGAGCGGCAAAAAGCTGAAAAATTCCCATTTGATGATCGACCAAGCCCAACAGCGAAAAAGCAGCAAAAATAGCAAAAACATAAGCAGCACCAAAGGTTACCGCCATATTACCTTGTTGAGCTTTTTCTTCTGTCATACCCGTTTCTTTCATCCAAGCATTTCCCATTACTTTAGGGTTATACCAAACAAAACCAACCACTAATGGAATTAAAGCAACCAGAGGAATAATCATTAAATTAGGTCCCATAATTAAGTATTTTAAATTGAGTTAAGAACACATCAAAAATACTATATTAGTTTCATATATACACTAATTAATAATTTTAAAATATGTTCTAATTAAATTGTTCTACACCAACAAGGTAGAATTTTCTCGCAACAAAAACAAAAAGTTGCACAATAAAAACAAAAAGATTCACTTATTTTCCCTTGATTTTCTTCCCTTTAAGTAATCTTCGTCCCAACCAAAAAGCAAAAACAACGCCTAACAATCCTCCCAAAACTTGAACCCATGCCGCTAAACGAGTCGTTTTGATTAGAATCGATTGGTGATACTCGTTATCAATTTGAACATCAGCGTATTTGGCAACATGATCTAACAAACTAGTCGCCAAATCAGCATCAGGCAAGGAAGCATGGCAAGAAGAACAAACGCCCCTTCTATCCAGTCGTTGCAATTCACTCTTATTGAGTGGTCTAGAACCTGAAAAATGATGTCCTACTGTTTGTAATTGATTGCCCTCTTCATCCAAAAACTTGGACCAATCCATGGTCAAATTAGGAATGGCATTAAATTGTGTATCTACTTTCGATGCCAATGGATGATCGGCTACATAACTACTGTCAGGAGCCGCATACAAGTCCCCATTATTAATACCATATCCAAAAGTCTTGGGGTTGGTATGGCAACTCTCACAACTCCTTGCCTTTTTTTGAACCGTATGAGGTTGTAATGGTGACATATCAATAGCTAATTGCCCTTCTTCTCCTGCTCCTTCAGCATGGGGCACCTTAAAGATATGATTTAATAATTTCATTTTTCCATCCGCTCCCTTTACCGTTACAGTAGTTTGACAACCAGGAATAGCAGGCGAGAAACGATGATCTCCATTAATCACTAATGGAGGGTCCTCCCAACGCAAATAACTCCGTTGTTCTGAAACTTCTCCCTGAATCATAAAGCCCTTAATCGTTTCTATTTCTTCCTTTGATAAATTGCTGTCCTCCCCTAGTTTTATTCCTTTAAAACCATTGTACAAACCATCTGGTGTCATCCCATGTTTATCTACAATTGTTGCCAATTCTACCCAATCAGGTTTTCCTTCTTTTTTGGTATAATCTATATTAATATGGCATCCATAACATTGAGGAGCCCAAGTGGCATGACAAGAATAGCACTCCATTTTTTCCATATGGATATGTGTCTGTATTTTAGCTACTTTAGCTTCACGACTCAACTCATCGTGATCTACCAAATATTTTAACGGCTTCAATTCCAAATCTTTTCCACCCGCACTATGCAAAATTACCTGATTTCCTTTTCTTACAGCATTTCCCATAGGGTTGCCCCTAGCCGAAATTAAATAACCATCTTGAACAGGATGCACAGAACCATATAACTGATGTGGCAACAAGGTATCTGACACCCCTCTAGCGGCACCTTCTGCTGGCAAAGGACCAGCAATTTCGTCTCCATGTCCAACGGGTAATTCCCAAGGATACTGACTGGGCGTTCCATGACAATCTTCACATTCTATTTCTACTGCTCCCTGAATGGCCCCTGCCAAATCACCATAACTGTGTGCGTCGCCAGAAGTGTGGCAATCTTGACAAACCATTCCTTTTGTTAAATGTACATCTGGAGCCAAGTGCATGTAACTTTTGGTGTGAATTTTTGACGGTTTTTCACCATTCCCCATAAATGGCGATTGGTAAGACGTTTCCATCAAGCCTTCATAAGAAACCCCAATTCTTCGCCCCCTATTGTGACAAGATTGACAAGTTTTGACAGGAATTCCTGAATACGTTTTTCCATGAACCGTTACCGATGCGTCTCGTGTAGATTGCATGCTATGTACTAACATATGCCCTACTTCATCTTTCGGAATTGCGCTATCTTCCCCTTCATAATAGCCTTTATTGGAATACGGGCTATGGCAAGAACTACAGCCCATTCCTCTAAAGTCTCCTTCTTTAAAACGTCCCTTAACTCCTGTATGGCAACGCTGGCACTCCATTCTAAGATAGGTGTATACCGACAATTGAGGGTTTTCATTGACTTCTTCGGCGGTAGGTGCTGGTGGCAATGGTTTCATTTCTTTTGGAAACACCTGAGGTTCTGCTGCCTTTAGCTTTTCCATGTATTTTTTGTAGATATCGGTTCCCAAACGTTCATGCACCACAACTTCTTGAACATGAGTATTAGCTACATTATGTTCATAGCCCTGAATCGCTCCAAAGCCCCAAGTAGTTCCTTGGATTTTTCCAGCTTCGGTATACATCAAAGACGTAAACTGCGTTTTGACCTGATCCATGTGGCAAAGACCACAGGTATGTTCATTAATAAAAGGGCTTCCTGGATCTGGGTAAAACTCCTTAGGACCTTTCCCTTTTTCAAAAAAATCAATGGTTCCTTCATGGGCTAGTGCGGCTGTTTCTGCCTCAGGATTTCCTCCATGGCAAACAATACAATCGTTATCTGGAAAGCCTGCTGTTGCTGCAAATTTGTAAATATCTTGCATCATGCCTGAACTAGTGGCACGAATGGGTTCTATTTCTTTGTGACAAGTTAGGCATTTATTGTTCTCAGGATTGAGGTGCAACAAATCTTTAGGATGGTTCAATTTTTCGGCATAACTATGGTATTTTTTGCGCAAAGCAGCTCGCTCTGGGCTTATCTCCGTATTCGTAGGTATAATTTCTGTTTTTGTATCCATGCAAGTCATTGCAAAAACAGCAATCATAATTACAATGAGGATGATTGTTTTTTTCATTTACTTTATTTTAATACTCCGCTTATTAGTTCCCTACAGCCCTGCTGGTAGGCATCACAATTGGCACGCCGTACCAAGCTCTACCAGTTAGTACGCTAACGCTTATGAGCTCGCAGTGCTCGGTTCACTATGCGCATACACCAAGTCGCTCGTTCGTTTTACTCATGCTTATGTAACTATCACAGGACTAATTTTTTTTGGCAGTGACAGCATGATTATTGTACGAATTTTAATACAGAGCTTTTTTAATTTTTTGTCCACTCTGCTTATCAAATTACTAGCTTGGGTTGATAAAAAAACAAAAAATCCATGAAGTATTGTCCAAAGGGGAACATTTATTATTTTTTCTTTATCAATATTAGAGGTTGGTATAAAAATAATAGTTTATCTTAATCCGTATTAAAATAACTATAGCCCATTAATTTTCAAATCAACCACAACTTTACTTCACCATTTTGTCAATGCACTATCCTATGCTTTTTTTCAAGAAAATACTTCCTTGTTTTGGCATTCTTATCCTCTTAAGTGCCTGCAACTCTACCCACCCTCAGAACGTTAATATTGAGCAAGTTTCCAATACAGACACAAAGCCCAAAGAAAGCATTTCAACACCTTTAACAACCAAAGAAATAGACGACTATTATCAAACTATTGAAGGTAATTTATCCAACTATTCTTTAGAAAAAAGGCGTTATACCAATGGCGATCATACGGAGAATTACGTCCAAATTGATTTTGAAATTTATTATAAAACAGACAAGGCTAGCCCTAGCAAATTAAAAATAATTGGAGGAGAAGAGGTTTTTAGAATGGAAACCAGCTATTATTTTAAAGCAAATCAATTAATTTTGGTGCATAATAAAGAGGAAGAAATGGAGGAACCTTATTACGAAAATAAAATTTATTATCAAACGGGTTCCATTGTCAATGCACTAGAAAAAAAGCCCGCCGCCAACTTAAGTTTTGAAAAAACGCCCTATCATCCTCATCAAGAATTCACAACAAACTCAAAGGCTTTTGAGCAACAACAAGATAAGCTGTATCAACAATATATGGATTATTTTAGCCAAGCAGAAATTGTCCCTGAGTAAGCACTTATTTCATTTTTAAATCAATTTTAATGAATCCCTACTATCTCTATCTTTTGGTTTATTTGTTAAGTGTAAGTGTTACGAGTTGCGCTCAAAAACATTCCAACAAAGCAACAAAAGAAACAGCATCACATCCATACACCAATGCTCTGATCCATGAGAGCAGTCCTTACTTATTGCAACATGCCCACAATCCTGTTCAGTGGTATCCTTGGGGAGAAAAAGCGCTGAATAAAGCAAAACAAGAAAACAAAATGCTATTGATTAGCATTGGCTATGCGGCCTGTCATTGGTGCCATGTCATGGAACATGAAAGTTTTGAAGATTCCGCCGTTGCCCAATTGATGAACGATCATTTTGTTTGTATAAAAGTAGATCGTGAGGAACGACCAGATGTTGACCAAGTTTATATGGCAGCCTGTCAACTGATTAACCAAAGTGGTGGCTGGCCCTTGAATGCCATTGCTTTGCCTAATGGGAAACCATTCTATGCAGGTACTTATTATCCCAAAGAGGATTGGACAAAAGTTTTAAATCATTTTATCCGTTTTTATAAAGAACAACCAGAAAAACTTCAGGAAGCTGCCAAACAGATCACCGAAGGGGTCGCCCAAAGTGGTAAGGTAGGATTCAATCCCTCTCCCTCAGAATATACCATGGAGCAACTGGATCGCTCCTTTGATTTGTGGGCAACAAGCATTGATTTTGAAAAAGGGGGATTTAACAAAGGTGATAATAAATTTCCACTTCCTTCTAGTTGGGATTATTTGCTGCGTTATGCTACACTAAGCAACAATTCCAAAGCATTGGAAGCAACTCATACTACCCTAAAAAATATGGCTTGGGGTGGTATCTACGACCAATTAGGTGGTGGCTTTGCTCGCTATTCTACAGATGCGTTTTGGAAAGCCCCTCATTTTGAAAAGATGCTGTATGACAATGGACAACTCGTTAGTTTGTATGCGCAAGCTTATCAACACAGTAAAAATCCATTGTACAAAAAGGTAGTGTACGAAACCTTGGAATGGGTTGAACGAGAAATGACAAGTCCTGAAGGGGGATTCTATGCTTCTTTGGATGCCGATAGTGAGGGAGAAGAAGGTAAATTTTATGTTTGGAAAGCGAAAGAAATCAAAGCCATCTTAGCTGAGGATGCTGCGCTGTTTATGGACTATTATAACTGTACAGAAGGGGGCAATTGGGAACAGCACAACAATATCCTGCTCCGCAAAAAAAGCGAGGAAAAAATTGCTACTAAATATCAATTGACAATTGCTGAGTTGCAAGAAAAAATTGCCTTGCTCAATAACAAAATGCTACAAGAACGCTCCAAACGCATCCGCCCAGGTCTAGATGATAAAATATTGACTTCATGGAATGCGATTATGCTAACGGGATATGTCAAAGCTTATCGTGCTTTTGGAGAAGAGAAGTTCTTAACTATTGCCTTAAAAAATGCTGATTTTTTGATCAAAAATGTGATTCCTAAGGATTATAAAATTACTAGGAATTACAAAGACGGAAAAGCTGTTATTAGTGGTTTTTTGGACGATTATGCCTTTCTCATTCGAGCATTTATCGAATTGTATCAGGTAACTTTTGAGGAAAAATGGTTGCAAATAGCGGACACATTAACAGAGCATACTTTAACGCATTTTTTTCAGGAAGAAACGGGTATGTTTAATTACACTCCTAATTACAATGCTAATTTAGTGGCTCGAAAAATGGAAGTCACCGACAATGTAATCCCTGCTTCTAACTCTGAGATGGCAAATAACCTCTATCTATTAGGTCTCTATTTTTATAACAAAGATTACCATCAAAAAGCCAAGCAAATGTTGGCTAATGTTAGCAAGAATCTATTTCAAAGCCCAACGTATTTTTCCAATTGGTCAAAACTGATGTTAGCCATCATTCAACCACCCTATGAAGTCGCTATTATGGGCAACGATTTTGAGACCAAACGAAAAGAGTTCGATCAATATTATCTTCCCAATGTTTTGTTTATGGGCGGTACAAAAGAAGGTAATTTAGCACTCCTAGAAGGAAAAATGATCCAAGGCACGACTACCATTTATGTCTGTCAGAACAAAGCTTGCAAACGTCCTCTCAATACAACCGAAGAGGCTTTAAAGCTACTAAGTAATTAATTTATAAATACTATCTATATACAGGATAAACTATATCATGAGCAAAGCGAACTATAAGTGAAACGCTCATGAGGAACGAATAGCTAAACAATTGGAATTAAATAAAATAAAGGATTAATGGAACTATTTTTCAGATATTAGATCGTTGCACTTTTAGATATTAGACCCTATGACAGCCTAATAGGGTCTAATATCTAAAAGCAAAGCGGTCTAGCATCTAAGATCGAAACATAGTTTTAGCTCAAACAGTACTTTATAAGTATCCTTTACCTCTTTAGCTCGCTTTGTTCGTGAGCACTTTGTTATGCACTTCGTTTATGAGCCAGCAAGCTGGGTTCGTTTTATAGTTTGTCCTGTACTCAGAAATACTATTCTAATGATAAAAAAAAGTCTTTGGAGACCAGGTACAACAAGTTTTCTAATTTTTGTCTGTTTCATATTTCTAGGAGCTTGCGACAATACCAATCCCTCTTCTATTAAGGTTTCAACCACTGCGACACCCAACAACACAACTGACAATAGCTTGTCGCATTTCATACAGCAATTTCAGCTCGTTGAGCCAGGTAGCAGTATTCCCAAAGAATTATGCGACCGTTATATAGAGCCTATCTTGGCAAATAATCGCTTACATCCCTACCTTGGGTTGGAGAAGGCTAGTTATAATTATGGGCAGGTGATTTATGAGGATAGTGTTATGGTTGCCTTTACTTTTTATTATAAGGCAGAAGACAAGGGGCATCTAATGGCAGCTTCTTTTTTAGCCAGCTTTAATCGCCCAAACGAACAGTTTATAGATGCCCGAATGGTCTTTGGTAGTTCTGTTTTTGATTATCAAGCAAGCAAAGGGTATAAGATGGGCTTTTCTTGTAAATCGGACTTAGAGTTTCTAGAATCTGATCGCATGGTACTAAAACTAAAAAGTCAAACTAAACAACTGTACACTCATTTTAAGGAAGGAACTCCCCCAAAAGCCAATGTAATTAAAACGCATCGTTATAGCTTGCTAAAAAATGGGCAATTTGTCTTTGAATAAAAAAAGGTTGCCCAGATCAAAAGACCTAGGCAACCATGAACAACTTAATTAATTAACCTTCTTGAAGAATTACTGTTTAACAATTTTCTTTGTTACAATGGTTTGATTGGTTGCTACATTCAGCAAATACATACCACTTGGTAAATGATCCATTTGCAATTGTTCGATGTAAACACCTGCTGATTGGTCGCTTTCTGCCACATGGCTATAAACACATTGTCCCATGCTATTCATTACTTTAATGGTGACCTTAGATGCTTCTTCTAAAGTATACTTTAAGGTAATGCCACGCTCAAAAGGATTTGGCATCGTTTCTACCTTCAACCCTGCTTGGTCTACATCAATTACAGATTGATATTGATCGATAATACTAATTGGCGTATTTGTAATTACAGGAGGATTATAATCAAAATAGATAGCCGCTGTATTTTCAATCTCCGTCCCAATTGGCAAACCTGATGCTCTATTCACTTTGAATTTTACAAATCCCATACTAGCATCAAAATCGGCTGAAGAATCGGGCAGGTAAATATTGTTAAAAGTAAACACCAATACATTGCCATTTTCAAGGCTAATATCTACATCGTGTTTGGTATCAATTTCACGCACGGTATGCGGCAATAAATTAACGTCTAGTGTATCACGAATAACCACAATATGCGCAGGAGCTGTTCCTGTATTTTGGAAACGAATGGTGTATTCTAACTCTTCGTCTGTTTCGTAGATTATTCCACCAGACCAAGCATCTCCTGTATGATAAGGCTCTACTTGTTTATCATTGGGGTCCCAAGAACCAACTACTGTTGTATATTCTCCATCTGTATTATTAGAAGGCGTAGCATCTCCAACAATTGGCAGCACTTCGGCCAAGCCCTGCAAACCTGTTCCCAAAGCAGTAGTAGTTGGCACTCTAAATTTAACATCCAAATAACGACAAGCACCTGGGTTTAAGTTGCTAAATGACCAATAGAACTTGTGTCCAGGAATATCGTGTAATGTCAACGTAGAATTCCACCCAGTAATTGATTCAAAACCCAATAGACTATTGTAGTCATACTCAACCGTCCCATTCATAATGGTATTTCCTTTGTTACAGTATTTGATTCGAGTATAATAACTAAAACCAGGGGTTGCATTGCTATAATCCCATAGGTCGATGGTCAAATCTTGAACAGGAGGATTGGTCAAATAAAAATGATTGGTATAACAAGCTCCTTGTGCTGCATTTGTTATGGTTGCAACTCCACCAACAGGGCATAAAACGGTTGTTGTTAGTGGTGAAGTGTTCACATATTCTACCGTATAATTACCTGGAGTAGTAACATTAAACTCATATCGTCCATAGGCATTGGTAAATCGTACAATCCCTAGCGGTTGTAATCGCACCATTTCGTAAGGCAAAGGCAAGCCAGCTTGACAAGTTCCCGTTGCTGATACATCGTATACATAACCTGAAATTTTGATGTTAGGATTCGCAACGTGAGGAGGAGGAAGATAATAATCTCGATCAAAAACGCAGCCAGTTGCAGGATCTGTAATCGATACAGTATACCAGCCCGAAGACAAATTGATGATGTCTTCTGTAATGGCTCCATTGCTCCATACAAAGGTAGGATTTGCTACTCCTGAGACAGTAATATCAATTATGCCTCCCATATTAGAAGAATTTACATTGGTGATGGATTGAGATACTGCAATATTAGTCTGACCTCCTACTACAATATTGGTAAGTTCTAATTTACAACCATTGTTATCGGTTATACTAACAGAATATTGTCCAGGAAAAATGCCATTCAAATCTTCGACATTGCCACTTCCTAACGACCACGCATAATTGTAGGGCATTGTTCCTCCTGTCATGGTGAGATCAATCGCACCGTTCTTATTGTTACAAGTTGCTGCTGTAACCGTATAACTAGCTGTAACAGGTACAGGATTAGGCACCCAATAACTAGCAGAGTCTGAACAGCCATTGGCATCTGTAATCGTTACATAATAAGTACTATTAGGTGTAACATTGACAATACTTTGGTCGGTAATTCCATTGTCCCAAAGGTAGGTATAAGGCGTTGCGCCACCTGTTGGCACAGCTGTTAAATAATCAGGTTCACAAGTTGATTCTGGGTTAATTCCTGCTACCATTTGCCCTGCATCAACAATATCAACAGTATCGATAATAACACAAGAACCATTGGTAACGGTTACAATATACAAACCTGCCCCTAAGTTATTGATGGTTGGTGAAGTTGCTCCATTGCTCCATGCAAAGGTTGGATTGGTCATCCCATAATCATGTACCGTTGCAGAACCATTGGCTAGTCCACAACTAGCATCAACCGATGTAAATTCAATAAATTCGCCAACTGCTATTGTATCTCGATAAGCACAGCCATTCCAATTGGTCGCTTCTACAATATGAAAACCCGCAGCTATATTGGTCAAATCTTCGGTAGTTGCTCCCGTTGGAGACCAAGATATTGTATTAACTGATCCATTTATTGTCAAATCAATCGCACCATCACTATTCCCACAAGTAGCATCCTGAACAACAGAAGAAAAAGATAATCCACCATTGTTATTTACATTGATGGTATCGGACGCAGAACACCCATTCGGGTCTGTCACCGTTACGGAGTAAACAGTAATTCCATTTTGTACAGGAATAGAAGGAGTTGTTGCCCCTGTACTCCACAAATAGGTATACCCAGAACCTGCTCCACCATGAACTTGAACGTCTAATTGGCTAAGTACACATCCCATCTGTAAAGAATCGACGATATAAGCATATACGCTCCCTCCATTATAAATACTAATACTTTCTGTAATTACGCAAGATCCATCGGTTACGGTCACGGTATATGTCCCATTGGTCAAATTCGTAATCGTAGCTCCAACATCTCCATTGCTCCATGTAAAAGTCGGGTTGCTCATCCCCTGAGTAGTTGCCGTGATAGATCCATTGTTTTGTCCACAGCTCATGTGCAATGCCGTTAAACTAACCTGTGGTCCTGCGACCTGAGCATTATAAAAAAGGTAACAGTTATTGGCATCTCTAATTTGTACTCTTGTTCGCCCAACAGGAATATTAGTAGGATCTTGAACGGTTTGTCCTTGGGCACCATCATACCAATAATAAGTATAAGGCGGTGTTCCTCCCGTTACGGTTAAATCAATAGATCCATCGCTGGCATTGCAAGTAGCTGCCGTTGAGGTATGCGAGGCAGCAATAGGGGAAGCATAGGGTACAACGGTTGTAGATCCCTCTCCTGTACAACCATTTGCATCTGTTATTGTAACAGAATAGGTTCCTGGAGCAGGATTCAAAATGCGGTAATTGGTGCTTCCGTCGCTCCATAAATAGCTTGTAGGATTATGCGGCCAACTTACGTTAGCATATAATTCTGCATTACAAGCATAGAAGGAAGGAGTTACAGGGATTCCATTTGGAGATGGAGCCAGATAAGTAGTTGCTGTATAAGTACAGGTAGTAGGGTCTGTTATCGTAACCGTATAATGCCCTGAAGACAAATTATATTGATTCCGATTGGTAGAACCATTGCTCCAAATGTAAGAAGCTCCTGAATAATAGGTGGTTTGAGATAACGATAACGTCCCATTGCTAGCTGTTGGGCAAGAGGGTTGATTTTGAGTAGTAACAGTGTAACTATTGGGGCACTGTGCATAGACAGAACCGAACAAGCAGCATAAAAACAGTGCTGCTATTATTTTGTATAAACTTTGTTGGTGTACCATTTAAATGGAGGTTTAGAAGTGATGTAATAGATTCAAAAATAAACCATAACTCACTCAACTCCAACTACAATTAATTCTACATCTTACATAAATTATACATAAATAAATATATAAACAAATAACAAACAGCAAACAAAACCCCATTCATAGCTAAAAACTTATGCTTCTTTTTAAGCACTAAAAATCAATTTTAAATCGAACATTAAAGCGTCTAGAGGTCAATACATTTGGAATCGCATAACTACGATTAGAGAAATCTTTAATCCAAGTATTAGAAGCCACATTTTTTACGTCCATTAAATTGAAAATCTCAAAACTCAACCAAATTCCCTTGATGGAACGCAAGGCATGTTTTGATTGTTTTTTGAACAATGCCTTATTCCCATCGTATTTCTTCTTGATGTGCAGAGCTCGATCCCAAATGCCAAAGGAAGCCCCAATGTCAATTCTATGATAAGCAGCAAAACGGTATGAGTTTCTAAATTGAACATTGTTTTCTGGAATGCCAAAAGGCAAGCCTGTACCTACGGTGAATGCCAAGTTAAGACGAGCCCAAGGAGCTTTGGGAAAATCATCTTGAAAGTACATTGAAAAAATCACCAATTGGTCGGTTGCTTTAGGAGCATCAGACATCCATGTTGTATCAATAGTAGTTCCATTTAGCACCCTAACCCCATGTTCTACCCCATTAAACGATTCTCTAGCTCTCAAAAACGACAAGTTAATCCAAGATTCTAAGCCCTCTACCAATTCGCCATTCAAACGCAAGTCTAAGCCAGCCACATATCCTGTTGCTAAATTATCTCCATAATAGCGAATGCGTACATTCTCAATATCATAAGGAATCAAATCCCATTGATGCTTGTAATAGCCCTCTGTTATAAATTTAAAACGGCGTTTGAACAACATAAAGTCCCAAACAATTCCGCCCAAAATATGTACTGATTTTTGAGCCTTGACATTGTAGTTGACGTTCCCTTCCAAATCTCTTAATTCTCTATAAAAAGGAGGTTGATAGTACAAACCTGCCGCTAATTTAAACGTAAGGTCCTTTGTTTTTTTGGTAGAATCAGCAATTGAATTTTGGTATTTCCTAGGGGTGTAATACATTTGCAAACGAGGCGAAACAATTAATTCTTGGTTTAGGCTCCAATAACTAGCCCGTACTCCTGCTGTCATCCGAAACAAATGTTGGGTAGATTTGTGTTCCCAAGTATTTTGCACATACGCATTTAGACGGTGTGTATTGAGTCCCACTGTTGTTTTGATATAATCTGGAATATACACTTGACTGGTGTCAAAAGGTAACGTAAACCCTAAAGAATCTATGCGACGCCACTCTTTTAATTTGTCCTTGATGATTTCATTTTTATAGCCTAAACCCCATTTTAACCAGTGATGATTTTCTACCCCTGTATGTTCATAACGGTCGTACAACCAAGTTCCTTTAAACTGTACATTGGTTACATTCGCCTGCAAAAAATTACGGGCAAAATGATGCGTTTCTCCATAAGCCAAGGTTCCGATTACTTCCCCAAAATTATCTTCTCCCAGCCCCGTTTCAATCTCATCTAATTTGTAAAAATTAATAATATCAATGCGTTCATTTTCATTGCTCTGATAATGCGAAGCCAATAGTTTTAGTTTTAGATTGGTAGACACTACGGCCGTAGTATCTATTTCTCGATCTGTTCCTCCCCCCAAAGGCAAAAAGGTAATGGCGGTACCTGCTGTAAAGTTCTCAAAATTAGAAATTTCCTGCCCTTCAAACAAAGTGGTTAAACGCAGGGCTTGATTAAACAATCCCGTTGTTGTAGAGCTTTCTTTTGGAATAAGCGAATAAATGGAATTAGAGTAATGACCAATAGCCTCCACTTGCCATTTTTCATTAATATCATAAATAAAATCGCCTTGTATATCTACAAATTGTGGCACATACTCGCCTTTAACATCCAAAGAAGACAATAAATAAGAGGTTGTTTTGTAACGGGCTCCTAAGGTATACGTAAATCGATTGGGTACCTTTCTCTTTTTAGAAATAGAATCTTTGTAGATAGCTCCTCCTACATAAACACTTCCACCTAACAAAGAACCACCAACCGAAGCTTCAAACTCATAGGGGCGACGATAGTGAACATCTAAAACCGAAGCCATTTTATCGCCGTATTGTGCCTTAAATCCACCTGACGAAAAGGACAAATAATCCAACATATCACTGTTGGGAAAAATCAAACCTTCCTGCTGTCCAGAACGCACCAACAAAGGACGGTAAATTTCAAAATCATTGACATAAACTAAGTTTTCATCGTAGTTTCCACCTCGCACAGAGTATTGAGAGGTTAATTCTCCCCCTGTTCCCGCAGTAACCCCAGGAGCCAAATACTTAATTAAAGAAGTAAGGTTGCCATCTGTTGTTGGGATTCGTTCAAGGTCTGCTTTTTCGACATGCAACGCATCAATCTCTCGTTTTTCAAAGGGAACCACTACAATGTCTTGTTCCAAGACATTCTTGCCCTCTCCCAATTCCATCGCAACATCTAAGCGAATTCCTGCCCCAGCAGCTAATTTCAAACCTGGTTTGCGAAATTCTTTATAGCCCAAATAAGTAAAGATGATGGTAAAGGTTTTGTTGGCAGGAATAACCAGTTTATAATTTCCATCAACATCTGCTGCACTTCCAATACTCGTTCCATCCAAACTGACATTGGCAAAAGACAAAGGCTCTCCTTCTTGATTGGTAATGGTACCAATAACCGTGGCCGTTAATTTTTCGTCTTGTGCATTTACAGTTGTCAGGAATAAAAAGACGGTGGTTAATATCAACAAAAAAACACTGCGCATAAGAGTATAGTTAGGAAGTTGTGAAAAGTATCTTAATTCATAAATGTAAAGATTTTTGCCATAAATCAGAGGGCATGACAAAAATATTAACGGAAGTTGCTTAAAAATCAATTTTAAATCGAATATTGATGCGCCTTGAAGTTAAGGTGCTTGGAATTGCATAACTTCTATTGGAATAATCTTTCACCCATGTATTAGAGGCCACATTTTTTGCATCCATCAAGTTAAACACCTCAAAACTCAACCAGATTCCCTTAAAAAAGCGCAGTGGATGTCTTGATTTTTTCTTAAAGGCGGTCTTGCTTCCGTTGTACTTATTCTTAATATGCAGTTTTCGCTCCCAAATACTAAAAGAAGCCCCAATATCAATTCGATGATACACCTGAAAAGCATAAGAATTCCGAAATTGCACATTATTTTTAGGAATGCCAAAGGGCAGCCCAGAGCCTACTGTAAAGGCAAAATTGACCTGTGCCCAAGGGGCTTTAGGAAAATTATCTTGAAAATACATCGAAAAAATAAATAACTGATCGGTAGCTTTGGGGGCATCTGCTGTCCAAATGGTATCAATGGTTGTTCCTGATAATTTTCGGATGCCATGCTGAACTTCATCAAAGGATTCTCGTGCTCTCAAAAAAGACAAATTAACCCAAGACTCTAACCCTTCTACCAATTCGCCATTTAAACGCAAATCCAACCCTGCAACATACCCCTTCGCCAAATTGTCTCCATAATAATGGATGCGCACATTCTCAATATCATAAGGAATCAAATCCCATTGATGCTTATAGTAGCCCTCTGTTATAAATTTAAAACGGCGATTAAACATTATAAAATCCCAAACCACTCCTCCTAAGATATGCACTGATTTTTGAGCCCTTACTTTATAATTAAGGTTGCCTTCCAAATCTCTCAATTCTCTATAAAAAGGCGGTTGGTAATACAAACCTGCTGCTAATTTAAAGGTCAGGTCTTTGGTCTTTTTGGTAGAATCTACAATTGAATTTTGGTACCTTCTGGGGGTATAATACATTTGTAAACGAGGAGAAACAATAAACTCTTGGTTGAGGTTCCAATAACTGGCTCGTACCCCTGCTGTCATCCGAAACAAATGCTGGTTAGTTTTGTGTTCCCAAGTATTCTGCACATAAGCATTTAGGCGATGTGTATTGAGCGCTACCTTGGTTTTGATATAATCTGGAATATAGACTTGGTTGGTATCAAATGGTAAGGTAAAACCCGCAGAATCAATGCGACGCCATTCTTTCAATTTATCCTTGATGAGTTCATTTTTATAACCAATTCCCCACTTTAAAGTATGATGATTTTCTAGCCCTGTATGTTCATAACGATCGTACAACCAAGCCCCTTTAAATTGAACATTGGTCACATTTGCTTGCAAAAAATTTCGGGCAAAATGATGCGACTGTCCCTTTGCTAAAGTGCCAATCACCTCGCCAAAATTATCGTTGCCCAGCCCCGTTTCAATTTCATTTAGTTCATAATCATTCAGTACATCTATTCGTTCGTTTTCATTGCTTTGATAATGCGAGCCTAATAATTTTAACTTTAGATTGGTCGAGACCATTGCAGTGGTATCAATTTCCTGCTCTCTCCCTCCACCCCAAGGCAAAAACGTCACCGCAGTTCCTAGCGTAAAATTTTCAAAATTAGAAATTTCTTGCCCCTCAAAATCAGATTCCAATTTCAACGCTTTATTAAACAAAGCGGTAACATGCTCCCCCTGTTTAGGTTTCAAAGAATAGGTAGAATTAGAATAATGCCCAATTGCTTCTAGCTGCCATTTTTCATTCACATCATAAATAACATCGCCCTGTATGTCTATAAATTGTGGCACATACTCCCCCTTAATATTTAGAGAATTTAGCAAAGAAGAGGTCGTTTTATAACGGGCTCCTAGTGCATAACTAAGCCGATTGGGTACTTTGTTGGCTCTAGACAAAGAATCTTTGTAAACAGCCCCGCCTACATAAACACTTCCTCCCAACAAAGAACCACCAACCGAAGCCTCAAACTCATAAGGGCGACGATAATGGACATCCAATACGGAAGCCATCTTATCCCCATATTGTGCTTTAAACCCACCTGATGAAAAAGAGAGGTAGTCCATCATATCACCATTCGGAAAAATCAGACCTTCTTGTTGTCCAGAACGAACCAATAAAGGGCGATAAATTTCAAAACCATTCACATAAACTAGATTCTCATCATAATTTCCACCACGCACAGAGTATTGTGAAGTCAATTCTCCACCTGTGCCCGCTGTAACTCCAGGAGCTAAATATTTGATTAAGGAAGTGAGGTTGCCATCGGTCGTTGGGATGCGTTCTATGTCTTTTTTTTGAACATGCAATGCGTCAATTTCTCGTTTTTCAAATGGAGTGATGACCAATTGATTTTTTAACAAAACATGCGTTTCTTTCATTACAATATCTACCCGAATAGCAGCCCCTTCTTCAAGCCTTAAATTAGGACGTTTTATCTCTTGAAAGCCCACATAGGCAAAAACAAGCGTAAATGTTTTGTTGGCAGGGATAATTAATTTGTAAGCACCATTTTCATTGGAACTCGTTCCTATTTCACTACTCCCTTCTAAATAAATAGAAACACCGACCAAATTGACACCCTCGCCATCCTTAATTTCGCCAATAAGTGTAGCAGTCCTTTCTGGGCTTTGAGCAAAAGAAGCCTCTCCCCATAGAAATAGGATTGCAACGATCCATGGATACACGTAACGCATAAGTTAACTTTAAGTTTAAATAATTATTTATTGCACTCGTGTAAATGTTGATCATATATTTTTTTCTGGTAAGTATTAAATAACATGAAGCAACTATGGCCTCTAATCTTTCTATAAACGTAAAGCAATGCTCAAATGCTGGTTGGGTTGCAAAATTTAAGTTGGAAAAATTAAGTATTCAGTAGGCACCTGCTCTGTCAGCCAAACGCCATTATCAGAAATAAAGAATTCAAATCCTGCTTGGTGCATTTCTAAGGCCTTCACTTCCAACACCACCACTGCGCCATGCCGTTTCCCAACTGTAGTAGCAGTATCCATATCTTGTGACAAGTGGACATGATGTCGATTCTTTTTTAATAAACCACTTTTTCGAATGGAAGCCAAAAACCGCAGGGCTGTTCCATGAAAAAGCACTTTTGGGGGTTTCATTGCTTGATACCCCAGATTAATCGCAATAGAATGCCCTTGGGATGCTCTGATTTGACTATGATCGGCGTTAAAAGCAAAGCGCTTTTTGTCGTTATTGGCTACTACTTCTTCCAATACCTCAAGGCTCAATGTTCGCCCATTTTGTGCCATTTTTTCTAATAAATCCTGCGTTTTTACCCAACCTTGCTCATCCAAAACAAGCCCAAGCACTTCGGGTTTGTGTCTTAATACTAAACTTAAGAATTTGCTTATTTTTTTATAATTTGTTTTCATTGTTTTTTCTTTTGTTCCTTGACAAAAGGGGGTATTTAGTCTTATTTTTATTTTGATAACAAGCAGCTTTGGAGTTGCGATTTGTTCTTGCCTCCTCAAATAAGAAGCCGCCTATTTTTTCATTTACCACAGGATTTGTCAGAGAACCTTTTTTTTTAAAGGAAAAAATTGTTTTTTTGTTCTAAATTAATTAGGTCATAATTAAGTATTTAAGAAATATTGAATTGATACTTTTGATAAAGTATATTTATATCCATTTTAAACATTAAGCTGTGTCCTAATTTTCAAAGAAAAACCCTATTTTTACATAAAGAGTTTCAAAAACTATCACAATCTGTATACAAATGATTAACAAAATACTTGTTATTATACTATTGGTCACTTTTACTGGGCACATTTTTGCTCAAGAAAATCGCATGGAAAATGGAGTAAAAGTTGGGCGTTGGGCACATAAAGATAAGCGAGATTTAGTTTACGCAGAAGGAACTTATCAAGATGGAGTTCGAGAAGGCAGATGGCTATATTTTGTCTCTCCGATCAGCCGCTATACTCATGTAGCAGATGTAAAAGGAGATTATACCGATGCAGGGAAAAAAACGGGTACTTGGACATTCATTAGTACGCAGACCAAAATAAGAGTAGAAGCACAATTTGATCAAGATTTGATGGATGGAACTTGTACCTATTATGCTTCTAATGGCAGCGTCCTTGCTACGGGGTTAATGAGCGCAGGGATTCGCCATGGCAAATGGGTCTTCTACCACAATGGTACCAAAATGACAGAAGGTTATTATCAAAATGGTGTAAAAATAGGCGATTGGTCTTATGATTATTATCCTGATCCTCAAATGCACATAAAAGGGATCTTTAATTTTGATGATGGTGTCAAAAATGGTAAACTCGAATATTATAGAGTGGATAGACATCCTAAATTTGGTACTGATGAACTGCTGTCTGGAATTGGTACTTATTCTAGCGGCAAAAAAATTGGTCGTTGGATTGAATATAACCAAGGTTTAAAAGGTGAATTTGTTGAGACAGGCAATTATAACCGTGGTGGCAAGCGTCAGGGGTTCTGGAAATCTACGATTGAACGTAGAAACTACCAAGCGGCCATCTATGAGAATGGGGTACTCAATGGCATTTTTAAACAATACCATGACAATGGCAAATTAAAATATGAAACGACCTACAAAGACGGGTTGCCAACTGGAGAATTTAAGCGCTATTTTGACAACGGAAACTTAGAAGAAACGGGAACAACTGTCTTTTCTCCTAATCCCTCTGATGTAACAAGAGATACGGTCTATTACACCTTAGAATTGCCTTATGAATATCATTTTCAATTGGTTGAACTGCCTAATTTTCATCGAATGGGCTATCATTATGCCACTTGGCTTGCGGATCCTAGTTATTCGATTGAACCCGCAGAGCTAGATCGCCGCTTTGACATTTACAAAGACTATGGACTAGAGCCACACAAACGCATTGATAATGTAAAAACTATTGGCAAAAAAGCTGTTAGAAAAGGTCC
This sequence comes from Aureispira anguillae, assembly GCF_026000115.1. Classification (GTDB taxonomy): domain Bacteria; phylum Bacteroidota; class Bacteroidia; order Chitinophagales; family Saprospiraceae; genus Aureispira; species Aureispira anguillae. The sequence continues at coordinate 1,741,718 of NZ_AP026867.1, read as the reverse complement.
TTATCAAGCATTTTTTAGAAATGGCAAACTAAAACTAGAAGGTAGTTATTACCCTAAAGTAACAGAGGTTTTTGATCCTGAAACGAATACTTCCGTTCGTGATTATGCACGAGATGGAGAATGGAAGCAGTATGATGATAATGGTTATATTATGAGAACAATGACTTATGACAAGGGAGAATTGATCAAAATGCTGGACGACAAAGGCAACGAAATGGGCATTGGTGCAAACATGGATGCTACTAATAATTAAGAACAATTCTATTTTTATTAAAAGATGCTTTGAAACTAATTTTCAAAGCATCTTTTTTTTATCATTACTGTGCATAAAATCGTATTCAACTAATTATCAAAACAATGCACTGTCTATTTTGGGGGCATTATTTTGATTGATGTATGCTTCTATTTTGCTAGCTGCTCTTAATCCTTAAGGTTATTTTTTAATTGGCATTCCCTATTTCCCTGCCTTTTATTATCAATCTTATTAAACAATTAACAACAAAGGGTTACCCTTATTTTTTTCACTCCATATACTTAAAACAAAATCCAATGTTTCAGAAAGCCATCAAACAAGCCACAACAACGCCCCATAAATTATTTTTAATAGATGGACTAGGCGCTTTATTATCTATTTTTTTACTAGGGGTTGTCTTGGTAAAATTGGAACGATTCTTCGGAATTCCTATACCAACACTTTACCTCCTAGCTTTTATACCTTGTTTTTTTGTTGCTTACGATTTTTATTGTTTCCTGACAGTTAAACAAAATATTCCTTTTTATTTAAAGGGAATTGCGCTCATGAATAGTTCTTACTGTTTGTTGTCAATTATTCTAGCAATCTATCATTACCAAAAACTAAGCTATTTGGCTTGGGGCTATATCATTACCGAAATTACGATTGTTATGGCTCTTGTTTATATAGAACTCCAAACAGCAAAAACATTATCCGTCAAAAAATAGTCGAGCTTAAGGTTGTCACCTATAGCACAATATTCGTAAAAAAACAAAATCATTTTAACATTTTGTTAACATTTGAGTCATTAACGAATCCTAAACTCTTTTCGTATTTATAATACACACTGTTATAATTCTATGTAAATAAAAGAGATTACTCCAATCACTAAAATCAATTGTTATGAGAATATTACTGAATAGAATTGCTGCTTTGATTTTAATCTTTACAGCTAGTTACATACAAGCTCAAAACAATACTGAGAATGGGAAAAAAATAGGTCAATGGGTACTCAAAGACGCACAAGGTTTAGTTTATGCCGAAGGCAACTATGTTGATGATATGCGCAATGGTCAGTGGAAATTCTATGTTTCTGATGCTAGCCGTCAACAACAGCAGGCCGATGTTATTGGTTTTTATGGAAATGGTGGCATCAAACAAGGAGAATGGCTTTATACCAATCTATTTTCCAACATTAGTTTAAAAGTCAATTTTGTAAATGATTTAATGCAAGGGGAATGCGTCTACTATGACCAAAATAACAGCATTCTTGCAAGAGGTCTTATGCTAGATGGCATTCGCCATGGAAAATGGATTTTTTACGATCAAAATACTCCTACTGGTGCTCATGATAAAAATGGGTTAAAACTAAATAAGGTAATGTCTGAAGGTTATTACAAAGATGGCGTTCGTATTGGAGAATGGGTCTACGATTATTATTTAGATATGAACACTCATGTCAAAGGTAGTTTGTCTTTTGAAAATGGCACCAATAACGGTAGACTAAATTTTTATAAAGTAGAACATCATCCTAGCTTTGGAACAAATGAAAGTTTGGTGGGGAGTGGTTCTTATTCTAATGGCAAAAAAATTGGGCGTTGGATCGAATTTAATTACGGTACCAAAGGTGATTTTATAGAAACAGGAAACTACGATAACAATGGAAAACGAGATGGGCTCTGGAAAGTTAGAATCGAAAATCAGACCTACCTTGCAGGTTCCTATAATCACGGTGTCCCTCACGGTAAATTTAATCATTATTATGAAAGTGGTCAATTAAAATACGAATCTAATTATAACAATGGTTTGGAAGAGGGAGAATTCAAACGTTATTATAAAAATGGACAATTGCAGGAATCGGGTACCCATGTTATCATAACAGATGAAACAAGCAGAGATAGTATCTTTTTTAGTTTAAAATTACCTTATGAACATCACTTTTTATTGGTTGAAGAGGATTTTTCCAACATGCATTATGAGTATATTACTTGGTTACATGAGCCAGGGTATTCTATTGCGCCAGCTGAATTAAATAGACGTTTTAATGTTTATAGAAGCTATGGTTTTGAAAAAAGTCAACGCATCAAAGATATTGTTGTAAAAAACAAAAAAACAGTTCGTGAAGGTCAATACTTAGCCTTCTATGAAGATGGGGGATTAAAACTAAAGGGCAACCACAGCCCACAAACTGCTAGCATTTTTGATCCCAACAAACATAGCATTGAGTTAGGTTATGCAAGAACAGGAGAATGGAAGGAATATGACAAAGATCATTTGCTCAAGAGTACCTATATTTATGAGGATGGCAAATTGAAAAAAATGCTAGATGCCAATGGTTATATTGTTCATACCTTTAAATACGAACAAAATGGTAGCATCAATATGACGGATGCTGATGGAAATGTTACTAATATTGAGCTAGAATAGCAATTTAAACAGGAGCCAATTTGAAGACGACTACTTCAAATTGGCTCATCTACTTTAGTACTTTACAACTTTTTGAGTGAAGAGCAATTGTTCGGCATTGCGTAAGGTTAAATAATAAATACCATTTGGCAAATCGCTAATTTCAAGCGTTGATTGCGTCTCTCCCAACTGTCCATTTTTTAGTTCTTGCCCAATTCCATTGATCAATTGATAGTTAACAGAACCGTCCAATTCTTGCCCTAAATCAATTGTCAATTGATGCTGAGTTGGGTTAGGGTAAACACTTATTTCATTTACAGAATTTGTTAACCTAAGAGAAGACAATAAATCTTCCACTTCATAAATTACTGTTGTTCCAGAAACTTCATTGCTAACAATCAACATATTTTTGTTGTTGTGGCTTTCTGCTGCTGGCACAAAAATCAATCCTTCAGGTGCAATATCTAACATCGTCCCTGTAGCTAAATCAAATGAATGGATGAAGTTTTCAAAAACAGGGTTATTAGGGTCGGTTACCTCATAAACCATGATTCCTCCTTGGCGTTCCAGACCAACAAAAGCATAAACTCTAGTTCCAATTTTTCCAATGGTGACCGCTTCTGGCTCTGCTCCTTTATCATCTGATCGATTGTCCATTTTAGCAGCTAAACCGTCATTACAATTAAAAAAGGTCGGGTAATTAGCAGCAATATACTGTTCGATTGCATCACCACTATCCCAAACCAAATTTCCAGCAGCATCCCAAATAGAAAAAGAACGAGCACCATAACTATACAATTCATCTACATCACCATCTCCATCGGTATCTCCAATAACATCTGCTGTAAACGTCTTCAAACGCCCCAATACGCTATCCCCTTGAAGAACATTGGCAGTAGGAAAAGCCGCAGAATCTAGGGTTAAGTTTTTAACTCTTGTCTCAGAGCTATACCCCCCATAATCTCTAGCATCTCCCTCATTGGCAGAAATAAAATAAGTAGTATTGTTAACCGTATAGGCTGCAATGGCATCAGGCTGATACACCCCTTTCACATTTTGAGTTAAGATATTAATTGCACCATCTACATTTGACGCATCCAAACCATTCCCCTGTACGCTGTGATCTTTAAAACCTAGCCCTTTATAGCTTAATATGGTATCTGCTGTTAAATCAACCAAAATCAATACATTGTTTTCTTGGCAAACCACTCCTGCCAAGGTCGATGCCTCATTTACCGCAATGTATTCGGGTTCCAAGTCCTCGGCATAAGTAGTGTTTGGTTTTTGAACACTTCCTGCAATGGTTGCTGGAGCATTGTTAAAATTAAGGAGCGTAACTTGGTTAGCGGTTAAGTTCATTACTCCCCCACTAATATCTATAATCCCAATACTTCCCTCTGGATCGATCGTATAAGCATCATTGGGCTCTCCTTCACAAGCTACTAAAACTTTGTTGCCATCCTTAGTTACGGTCAACATATCGGGCAAGGCTCCAACCATTAGTTCTACAACATAAGCCCCTGACATGTCAAAAAAGACAACTTTTCCTGAATCTTGCTTAATTGGTGCCTCTATTGCTGCGGCAAAATAACCATTATTAAGGTTAACCACAGAATTTATGCCTCCTCCATATAAGCTCACATCAACTCCCCCAACAACAATCGGTGCAGCAGGATTAGTTACATCAATAATATCAATCGAGTCGGTTGCTGCATTGGTAATAATCAATTGATGACTGGTAGAATCATAGGCAGCTATTTCACAAGCTCCATCTCTACCATCTGTGTAACGTCCTAATTCGTTAATCGATAGATTTTGGGCTGCTACCCAATTGACCATTATCATTAATAAAAGTAAGGTAAGTTTCATTTTTTATTGGTTTGTAACTGTTAAGAATAAGGTTGTTCATTTAACGCAAATGTACAGTCACTAGATTTACTGACATTTAAATATAAGCTATTTAAATGTTAAGTTTTGCAATCCTAAAATAAGGTATAAAAAGCTTCAATCAGTGCTCTTTCCCAAAACACGAATCAACGCATAATAGCCTATTTAACAAGCACAAATAAAAACATTTTCCATAATAAAAACAAGCATATTTATAAAAAGGCAATCTAAATAATTTTATCATAAGTTGTTCCTTTTTTTAATTTCCGTTAACAAACGAGAACTACTTTTGTGTCGAAAACAAGCCACTGCCCAATGACACTATTCAACTATCTTAACTTTATTAAAATCTAAAACAAGCTATGAAAAGATTAGCACTATTATTACTTGGTGTTATTTGTGTTACAACTGGATATGGACAAATCCAATTTGACCCAAGCATCCAACCTTCCTTTAGTTCTGATACTGTTGTAATGCATCCTTCTCCATTACAAACTCAAATCATTTTCATTGGAGGATATGATATGGTAGAAGCTACTGCAACTTATGGACAAGCCGCTCAAACCGTTGTTTCTAAATCGTGGAATGACTTTATTGGTTTTACTTCTGATAACTCTGGGCAGCACCTAGGGTGGATTTCGATTAATCATGAAAGAGTCGTTGCTGATGATCACCTAGGGGATGGTGGTGGAATGACTACCTTTTTGGTAGACAGAGACCCTAATACCGATTCTATTATTGTTACCAACCAAACCTTAGCAGATGGTCGTTCTGGAAAATTCTTCAACGTTGATTTTGTCAACCACACAGGAGAAACAGGTATGAATTGTGGAGGCATCACCTCTACTGTTGATGGTAGAATCTGGACCGCAGAAGAATGGTTCCGCTATGACAACGAAGACATTGCGGATAGAGACACTTCTGATTTTGTTATTGGAACAGGTACACTCAATGGTCAAGCTGCCCCTGCTGGTTTTCCTGGATTTAATGGCGATACCATCAAAAAGTATCAAAACTACAACTACATGACAGAAATTGACCCTAGACAAGCCGTTGCTATTCGCAAGCAATACAACTGGGGAAGACAAGCTTTTGAAGGTGGTGTTGTAATGCCTGACAACCAAACGGTTTATTTATCGGTGGATGCGACCCCTGCATTTTTTACCAAATTTGTAGCGACTACTGCGGGTGACTTTACTCAAGGAAAAACCTATGTGTACAAGCAAGATGCTCCTAACAACAAATGGATTGAAATTGACAACAATGATTTGGACAAAATGCTTGATTTCAAAACAGAAGCCGTAGCCGTTGGTGCAACGATGTTCAATCGCCTAGAGTGGTCTGCCAAAGATCCTAACTCTAATAAAATCTATATCACAGAAACGGGGCGTGATTATCCTGCTTCTAGATGGAAAGATGAGCATGCTGCTGGCGCTACCCACTCTGCTCACACCATGAATAGAGCTACCTTTGTACAAGGTACCCACCCTGATTCTAGCGATTATTGGGATTTTTATGGTAGAGTATTGCAATTTGATCCTGCTACAGATGCCATGACAGTATTCTTAGAAGGCGGTCCTCACTATGCTAACTCTCCTGATTCTAGCAACTATCCATACAACCACTTATCTAATCCTGATGGTTTGAACTTTTTGAATGTTAATGGGCAATCTTACATGATCATTTGCGAAGATTTGAATGGGACGTCTCATGGTAGAGTTCCTGCTGGTTTTTCTAATAGAACTTGCGAATTATACTTGTTTGATATGTCTGACAATACGCCTACCGTTAGCGATTTAGTACGCATTTCTTTTGCTCCTAAAGGCGCAGAAATTACAGGTGCTGTTGCGACTCCTGATGGAAAGACGATCTTTGTTAACTCTCAGCACCCAAGCAGCAGCAACCCATTTCCTTACAACCACTCCTTAACTTATGCCATTACAGGTTGGGATCAAACCGTTACAACGGTCAAAAATGCCTTAAAAAAACAAGGAGAATATGACTTTTTCCCTAACCCTGTTTCTCGTACGGTTTATTTCAAAAAAACAGGTGACTTTGCTATTTATGATGTTTATGGTCAACGTTTGGAAGTTCATAGAAATGTCAACCAAATTGACGTTGCCCACCTTGTGGCTGGCACTTACTTTATTCAAAACGAAGCTGGTGTTACCAAAAAACTAATCGTTAAATAACAGCTAACATCCTTCTATTTTTGATTTTGAGGTGATGAATGGTTTTAAAACCATTCATCACCTTTGTTTCATCAACCATTGATTAAATTTTTCGACAAAAAAGTTGTTTACAATCTTTTTTACCTTTCTAGATAAATAAAAAGCGTATGAAAAAGTTATTTCCAATTTTTGTATTAGCCCTATTGTTTGTATTGGTATCGATGACCAATCAGCCTTCATCTTCTCCTCTCCCTTCCCCCGCTTCTGTTCAAGTCAAAAGTGCTCTTATCAAGCAATTGCAACAATTAAGGACTACTTTAACGGCACTTTCTAATGCCTTGCAAAAAAAAGACATTACTACCGCTAAAACGATCTACTTAAAAAGCAGAACCTATTTTAAGCAAGCCGAGTTTTTAATTGCTTATTTGGCTCCACAACTCTATGAAAAGAACATCAATGAATCACCATTGCTAAAACCAGAGCCTAAGGTGGCAAGCAAAGAGACGCATTATCCCAAGGGGTTTCAAAGAATTGATGAATTGCTTTTTGAAAAGGACGTAGATACAAAGTATTTGTGCCATTTGGTCAAAAACTTAGACATCAACATAGAAACCTTTTATGAAAACATACAAACACTGCGCTTTTATGATTCTATCATCATTCACGCAATTAAAGAGCAGTTAATTCGTTCCTTTACGCTAGGCATTACAGGTTTTGACACGCCATCTTCCGATCATGCCATGGAAGATTTTAAACAAGTCAATAAAGGAATTGTACAAACGTTAAAGCTTTACAAAGATCATTTTTCAGCTGAATGGTTAGGTGAAATTTTTAAGCATTTTGACCAAATCGATTACCTATCTTTTGAAACCTTTGACCGCTATGACTATTTAGTAAAACAACTCATTCCCATTTTGGAGTGCTTAGAACAAATCCGAGTAACCGCTCATCTAGAAACCAAAGAAGAATTAAATCGCTTGCCACTGCCCATCAATAGTAGTTTTAGAAACCCTTTTCAAAAAGATTTCTTCAACCCATCCTACTTTACCCACATTCCAGCGAAAGAAGTTACCACTGAACGTATTTTATTAGGAAAACGCCTATTTAATGACCCTTTGTTGTCCAATAATTTAGCAACCTCTTGTGCGACTTGTCACAAAGAAGCACAGGCATTTACCGATCAGTTGCCACACAGCATGAACGGTGACAAAAGCCAAACGACTAGTCGAAATTCTCCTTCCTTAAATTATACCATATATGCCAGTGCCTACTTCCACGATTTGAGAGCCCACGACCTCAACAACCAATTCGATCATGTAATCCACAATGAAAAGGAGTTTAATTCTTCTTATCCTGCTATTATTAAAAAGCTAGCAACTCAAGAAGAATATAACGCACTTTTCAAAAAAAACTATGCTCAATATCCCAATGCTATCAGTACAGCAAGCATCAACCACGCCCTAAAATGTTACTTGATGAGTTTGCCTAGCTTTGACTCCCAATTTGATCAATTTGTACAAACCAAAACAATTGAAATTCCAACTGAAATTCGTCTAGGATTTAATCTCTTTATGGGCAAAGCGCAATGTGCTACCTGCCATTTTCCGCCAACATTTAGTGGCTTGGTTCCCCCTGCTTATGTGGATTCAGAATCGGAAGTATTGGGAGTCCTCATTAATGAGAATTACGAACAACCTATCTTGGATGAAGATCTAGGGCGAATGGCGAGTGGCATCGTAAAAGACAATTATGATTTTTTTGCCCATTCCTTTAAAACCGTAACAATTAGAAATGCAAAATTAAGTGCTCCCTACATGCACAATGGTTCTATAAAAACACTTGATAAAGTAATTGAGTTTTACGATCTTGGAGGAGGCTTGGGTATGGGGCTTGATTTGCCCAACCAAACGCTTCCAGAAAATGCTTTAAATTTGACAAAAACTGAAAAAAAGGCCTTAGTTGCCTTTATTGAATCCTTGACCGATAAGCATTATCAGTAGCTTATAATATTAGCCCTCAAAAAAGCTTGATTGAGGGCTAATATTATTTATATCCACTCAAATACTTCGCCACCATTTCTTTGTATGCTCGACCAATAGGCAATACAATTCCTCCAAAAAGGAAAATTTGAGTAGCGGTTATTTTGTCAATTTTTGAGCCGTTCATAATATAAGATTTATGAATTCTAGTAAATTGATGCGCTTGCAAATTTTCTTCCCAATACCTCAATGGTTTTGGCGAAAGATATTTTTTATTGCCTACAAAAATTTCTGAATAGTCGGCATCTGATTTTATATAAATAATATCATCAATCACTACTTTGAAGTGTTCGTAACCTGATTTAATAAACAGTTCTTTTTTGAGTACAGCAGTTGGTTCAGTTGTTATTTTTGAACTCATTAAGGTATTTCTTTCTGCCGCCTTCGTTATTGCCTTAACAAACCGCTGAAAGGAAAATGGCTTTAATAGATAATCCACAACATCAAACTCATAACTTTCCAAGGCATAATCCTGAAAAGCAGTCGTTAAAATAATTAGTGGTGGCTGAGACATAATTTTTAAGAAGTCAATCCCAGATATTTTAGGTAGATGAATGTCAAGAAAAACCAAATCTACCCTTTCTGATTTTAAATATTCTATCGCTTCAATTGCATCCAAAAAGGTTGCCTTCAACGTCAAGGACCCCACATCTTTGATGTATTTTTTTAAAATTCGTTGTGCAGGCGGTTGATCTTCTATTATAATACAATTCATTTATGCGACTTGATTCAATTTGAGCAATAAGAAAACTTTAAATAAGTTATCCTCTTCTTTAAATGTTAATTCATAAGAATCGGGGTACAATAGGTCCAATCGTTTTTGTACATTTTCCAAACCAATGCCATTAGAAAGATGCTCTGTATTGGATTGTTCTTCAAATGAATTAATGCAAGAAAACATTAGCTCCCCTTCCTCCTTAACCACAACCTTCACTTCAATAAAAATATTACTAGACTGGCTGGCAGTACTATGTTTAAAAGCATTCTCTACAAATACTACCAGTATTAAAGGAGCAATATGATAATCCCCTTTAAGATCGGCAGCAAAGCAAACACTTCCTCTATCTTCTATCTGCAATTCACTGATGTTGATAAAATTTTGAAGATGTTCAATCTCTTTGCTTAACAATACATATTCTGCCTTACAATCGTAGAGCATATACCTCAACACAGCAGATAACCCCAAAATAATTTCAGGTGTTTTAGGGGATTGTTCTATCGTATGTGCGTAAAGATTGTTCATATTATTGAACAAAAAATGAGGATTGATTTGAGACTTTAAAAACTGTAATTCGCTTTCCTTTATAGTCGCTTGCAAATCTTTCAACTCACGCTCTTTTCTCAAAGCATCCCAAGCAAATTTAAAACCAATCAAAATAACCGTTACTGGCAAAATATCTAACATTGTATAAAAAACGCCAGGAAATTTTTGAGCTCTTGTGTACGGAAAGTAAATTTGTTCTAAAACAAATTCCTCGATCAATAAAGCCGCTGCCATCAACAAAATCACAAAAAAAGCAAATTTTAAATAAGCCTTGGCGTACAAATAACGAGGCAACAACAAGTAATTAATCAGAAATGCGACCAAGGCATAATTAAAAAAAAATGCGACTTCAAAAGGCTCAACGCCAGGACTATTCCAATCAAATGCATAAAAAACAAAGACGATAAGATGCAATACCACTTGGAATAGCATTTCTAGAGCAGCTTGCTGCCAATATTTTATAATGTTTTTCATCGTCTAAAAATAAGCTTTTTCCCCTAAAAGAGGGAAAAGATTCTGGCAACAACAAAAACCTTCCCTTTAACGACTTTATTTTTCCATAAAAACTTGATTTGTTGTTTATCCTAAAACTTGTGCCGTTCAAAGAAATAATTTCCCCAACCGCTCCAATCTTTATTTTTTTGCTGCTTTCATTTACTAAAACAGCTTGCCAGTGAAAAATATCTTCTATTTCGTATTTTGTATTTTGTTTTTCCTTTCTTCTTCTACAGAACTTTGGGCACAACAAAACCAACTAACCATAACAGGTATTGTTGTTGAGCAACAAAGCCAACAAAGAATTCCCTTTGTAACTATTCTAGCGATCCACAATCAAAATCAACAAATTTTGGGCGGCACCACTTCGGCTGAAGATGGCAGTTTTGAATTTCAGGTTGCAACAGATAGTATTCATTTAGAGGTTAGTTTTATTGGTTTTAGCACCTTAAAGATAAGCGATTTCCAAGTTAACAATGCAGCCATTGATTTGGGAAAAATTGAATTATCAGAAGACAATGAAACCCTAGAAGAAGTTGTCGTTCGAGCAGAAAAATCACAAACAGAATTTAAATTAGATAAACGTGTTTTTAATGTTGGGAAAGATTTGAGCAGTACGGGAGCGAGTGCCTTAGAAGTACTCAACAATGTGCCTTCCGTTGATGTTAATCTCGAAGGGGAAATTAGCCTACGTGGAAAAGCAGGTGTTCAGGTATTAATCAATGGCAAACCTTCTATTCTAACCAATGAACAAAACAACGCTCTAGGCACAATAACAGCAGAAATGATTGAGAAGGTAGAAGTCATTACCAATCCATCTGCTAAATACGAAGCTGAAGGCACTTCAGGCATTATCAATATTGTAATGAAAAAAGCCGAAAAAAAGGGTCTGAATGGTGCGATCTCACTAAACACAGGCTTTCCCAATAATCATAGCCTTGGTTTAAGCCTCAATCATAGAAGTAAGAAGTTCAATTTTTTTAGTCAATTAGGAGTTGGCTATAAAACTTGGCCTCGAAAAAATGATTATATCAATCAAAACTTAGCAGATGGAAGCAAAATTTTAAGCAATGGAGACAATTTTAAACATGAATTGTTTTTTAATATTGCATTAGGAGCCGATTATTATATTGACGCACACAATACGATAACACTTTCGGGAGATTTTTCCTATGAATTTGAGCAGCAACCTTCTCTTCAACATTTTAGCTATTTAACCCACGACAGCTTGATTTCAGAATGGTATCGAGAAGAAAGCACAACTGCAACCAACCCTAAATGGCAATTTGAATTACAATATAAAAGAGATTTTAAAGACCACAAGGAGCATGACTTAATAATTAGCGCTTTGGGCAGTTTCTTCGGAAAAACCCTGTCATCTGATTTTAAAAACAAGATTACATTTGGCACAACCAACGATTCTTATCAGCAGAGCCAAACAGCCTTTAGGGAGTCTGAATATACCTTCAAAATAGATTATACGAAACCCTTTGGCGAGCATTTTAAACTGGAAGCGGGGAGTCAATTTGTCTTTTTTGACACCAACAATGATTATAAAGTATTGGATTTGATTCAAAATGACTGGACAGTAGACAGTAATCAGACCAATGTATTTGAGTACAATCAAAAAGTATTGGGAATTTACAGCATTGGTGCTTATAAAAATGATAAATGGGGCATTCAAATTGGGCTGCGAATGGAGTATACCAACTTGAATACAAAACTGGTTAACACCAATCAACTAAATACACAAAACTACATCAACTTATTTCCAAGTGCCCATGTATCCTACAAAGTTAATCAACGCTTTTCATTACAAGCAGGCTATTCTAGACGTATTAACAGACCTAATCTTTGGGATTTGAATCCATTTTTTAACATTCGCAATAATTTCATGATTCGAACAGGGAACCCTGAACTAAGACCAGAATTTAGCAATTCTTACGAAATGAATGGTATCTATATTTTAGAAAAATTATCGCTTAACTTAGGAATCTACCACCTTCATACTACAGATGTAATGGAGCAAGTTTCTTTCTTTGAGAACGACGTTAATACTTCAAAACCCGTCAACTTGGGTATAGACTGGTCTACTGGAGCAGAATTAAACCTTAAATACAATCCTACTAAATGGATGAGCATTAATGGAAATGCCAACTATAACTATTTCATTCGCCAAGGATCTTTTGATGGCACTGCATTTAATTTTAACGCTCATCGATGGTCAACTAAAATTACAGCAAAATTTAAATTGCCTTGGGATATAGAAACTGAAATCACAGGACATTATCGATCTAAATACCAAACCTTACAAGGACAAGTTGGAGCCAATATTTTTGCAGATGCTGGAATTCGAAAAAAAATAAAAGGAGGAAAAATGGTCGTTAGTTTTAGTGTAAGAGATCTTTTTGCTTCCCGCAATCGAAAAGTTGAGGTCTTCCAAGGTGATTTTTACAGTTATAGCTTTGGGCAACGTGGTCGTTTCTTTAGACTTGGTTTTAGTTATGGTTTTGGAAAAGGGGAAGCCATGGAGTATTCTGGTAGAAACATCTAATTTCATATAAAAAGTAGCCCCTTTGTCTCCCTTAAAAGGGGCGAATTAAATCGTTTAAATTAAAAATTATCATGAAACATTTAAGTTTAATCTTATTATTGAGTTTGGTTATAACCGCCTGTGAAAATGAGGCGCCTAATGAAGTTCCTAATGAATCGATCAATACCTCTACCCCTGCTGTAGAGCTAATAGGAGAAAAAAAAATTGACCTAGAAAAAAGCAAAATTTATTGGAAAGGTTACAAAATCATGGGCTTCCATTCTGGCACCATCCAACTATCGGAAGGACAAATAGATTTTAAAGATGGAAACATTAGCTCAGGGTCTTTTACTGTTGATATGAACTCTGTTGTTGTCTCGGATTTAATGGATGCAGGACAAGAAGAGGAAGAAGATGAAGAGCCTCATGACGAAAAAGCAGAATTAGCCGAGCACTTGATGGACTCTGATTTCTTTGATGCCAAACAGTTTCCCAAAGCAACATTTGTCATTCAAAAGGTTAGCCTACATAATAAGAATGCTTATACCATCACTGGTGATATGACCATCAAAGGAATCCAGCAGACGTTAACTTTTGATGCTCAATTAAAAAGCAATATCATAACGGCAACGGTGTCCATTAATAGAACTTCCTTTGGCATCAAATATGGCTCTGGAAGTTTCTTTAGCAACCTTGGTGATCGAGCAATTAAAGATGAATTTAGCCTTGACATCAGCTTAGTTCTACTGTAATAGATATTTTATAGAAAGCCCCCTTAGATCTTTTCTGATGGGGCTTTTTTTCTGTATGTATTTTGTCATAAATTTTAGCTTCGCTGAGTCTTTTTGGGTTCTGTTGAAAAACATAAGCACGAGAACCCCAAATAGCTTGATGCTAGTGCCTCAAAAGCTTAGTAAAAAACCGAACATACCAAACCTAGAATCATGACAGAACGTAGCGACTAGCACAGTGGTAGTTTTTCAACTATTCGGGTTTGCTTGTGCCTGTGGCACAAAGGTTACTGGCATAGTTCTAGTCTGTTGGCTTCTGAGGTGGAATGCCTTGTTCCACTATTTAATTAAAAACTGAATACATGGATGAATTTCAGACCACTTTTTATTCATATAACTAGGGGTTTTAAAATTAGATTTGGCACCCCAATAATCTTTTAAAACCTCAAAAGACATCCTGTATAAATATCTTTCCTTTGTTGATGAACTTGCATCTATGCTGATGTTTTGTATATCTTCTTTAATTGTAATGACTTTAACTTACTGACCAATAGTGCTGTATATCTCAATTGTGATTATTTCTTCTAGTAAGAGATTACTTTCAATAGTCAACTCTTTATCTGTTGGATTTGGATAAAGAACAACTTGCCACTCATTCATTTATACCTCTTCTTTTTGTTCCATTGGCTTAGAATGAATACTAGAAGAACAATCAAAATCTAAAAAATTCACATCTTCTACTTGAGATAACATTCCTCTTGCTTGATGGACTGCTGTACCTCCTTCTTGTGGACAATCTGATGCTATCAACCTCAATACAGATAATTGACTAGTAGAGTACATCATCGCAATACTTGTATCTTTTCTTGTATGATTTTTCCATCTAGCCATATACTCAGATAATAAATTCCATTTTCCCATTGTTGGGTATCTAATGTTATTCCTTGTTGTCTAGGTTGATGATACCAATAAACTTCTCGTCCTAATGCATCATGAATGGATAGTTGCTCTATCTCTTGTACGGCTTCTATATATACTAGATTACTAGTTGGGTTGGGGTAGATTTGTACTTCTTTTTCTATTATTTCTACAGTTTTTGTATTGGTGATGGTATCACAGGCTGAACCTGATAGGGCTGGGTTTTTGTAGTGTGGATGGTTTGGCATAAAAAAGCCATTGATAAAATTGGTATTGATATGATGCTGTAGAACACTACAAGCTGCACCTACAGAGTCTGGGTACTCTATCACGTGCATATAGGTTGTATTAGGGGCTACGCCATATATTTTACCATCTGGTGCTAACTCTAAACAATTAAATAGTGTTCTATTATTTGGAAAAAACTGATAAAAATTATCTACCCTAGCTACTGTATCTTTACTGCTTGCAATATTAGAAGCCCATAAGTCAAATTGATATAAATTTAAAAATGAAGCCATATATAAATACTGACCACTTGGTGATATACTAACAGCAGTACGACTTTGATTTATATCTGCAGAATCTTGGATAGCAATATGCACATTATTAGATAACAAGCCAGTACATCTATCAAAATCATAAATATCCAAATCATTTAGATAATCACAACGAACATACTTATCACCCTGTGGAGAGAACACAGCTTTGCCTGTCCATTCCGCTCCGCCTCCCTGACGACTGGTATCTCCTATATATTGCTCATACTCCAAAGTGATTTGATTCTCATGTATCAAAAAAGTATAAAAACCTATAGACTTTCCTTTCCCTTGTATTAGCCACCAATCTCGACCATTCGCATGTTTGACTGTATGGACTTGTCCCATTGATAAACTATCAGATACTAAAATTTGATTTTTTACCTCTACTTTTCCTAATCCATTATTGGCATTCATATCTACCAAACTATAATACAGATGTTCTGCAAATCCTGCAATTTGGGATGGATAAGTAATAGATTGATGAAAAATATAATATTTATTGACTTGCACTGGGTGTGGAAGGATTATAACATTATTACAAGTTGGATAACCTGTATTGTACCAACTATCAGATATTGGACCAGGGTTCAATGTATCACCATTTTGCATTAACTGATATTGATGATTATGAACACTAATTCCATTAGTATAAAATAATAAATTACCCAAACTATCACATATAGAAGTCATCGCTCTAAATGCTTCCATTCCTCCTTTGTTTATAGTATCAATGGTAAAAGAAGTAGCATTAAATTCTATTTGAGTAGAAGGATCGCTATTTCCAACCAACCAAATATTATCATGCTTTTGAGCTATTGCATTTGAAAAATAAAACAAACTGATTATTAATATTATATACTTCATATTCACTCAATATTAAAAGCCCCAATACAGTATTATCTGCATTTGGGCATAATTCATTATTTAGAAACTACAAAAGCCTTTGTTTTGCTATTATCTGCATTTTTTAATCGCATGATATAAACACCGTCCATTAATGAACTCGCATCAATATTGATGCTTTGTACATCTTTCTTGATTGTTAAGATTTGCACTTGTTGTCCTATAGAATTATAAATCTCAATAGTTGTTTCATTTTCAAGCATTTGATCACTTTCAATAGTTAATTTATCATCTGTGGGATTTGGATATAAGACTACTTCCCATCTATCTGATATAGTTTCTTCTATATCTTTTCCTTCCATTGGTTTGGAACGTAAATTCGAGCTACAATCAAAATCTAAGAAATTCACATCTTCTACTTGAGATAACATTCCTCTTTCTTGTGGGCAATCATAAGCAATTAACCTTAATGCAGATAATTGACTAGTAAAGGACCTCATCGCAATACTTGTATCTTTTCTTGTATGATTTTTCCATCTAGCCATATACTCAGATAATAAATTCCATTTTCCCATTGTTGGGTATCTAATGTTATTCCTTGTTGTCTAGGTTGATGATACCAATATACTTCTCGCCCTAATGCATCATGAACAGATAGTCGCTCTATCCCTTCTGTGGCTTCTATATACACTAGTCTACTGGTTGGATTGGGATAGATTTGTACTTCTTTTTCTGTTATTTCTACAGTTTTTGTATTGGTGATGGTATCACAGGCTGAACCTGATAGGGCTGGGGTGCGGTAATGTGGATGGTTTGGCATAAAAAAGCCATTGATAAAATTGGTATTGATATGATGTTGTAATACACTACTAGCTGTTCCTGCAGAGTCTGGGTACTCTATCACGTGCATATAAGTCGTATTGGGGGCGACACCATATATTTTGCCATCTGGGGCTAATTGCAAAAAGTTAAAAGCAGCTCTATTGGCAGGAATAAACTGATAAAAATTATCGACATGGGCTATAGTGTCTTTTGTACTTTCTATATTTGTAGTCCATAAGTTAAATTGATATAAATCTAAGGAAGAAGCTAAATACAAATACTGCCCACTTGGTGATACGGCTACTCCTCCTACACCTCCATTAAAATCCGCAGAGTCTTGGATTGCAATATGGACATTATTGGATAATAAACCTATGCATCTATCAAAATCATAAATGTCCAAGTCATTCAAATAATCATAACGTACATATTTATCGCCTTGTGAGGAGAACACAGCTTGTCCTTTCCATTCTGCTCCGCCTCCTATTCTACTAGTATCACCTATATATTGCTCATGTTCTAAAGTAATTTGATTCTCATGGACTAAAAAAGTATAAAATCCTATGGAATGTCCTTTTCCTTGTATCAACCACCAATCTCTACCATTTGCATGCTTCACTGCATGTATTTGTCCCATAGACAGACTATCTGAGACTAAAATTTGATTCTTCAATTCTACTCTTCCCAAACCTCCATTAGCATTCATATCTATTAAGCTATAATATAAATGCTCGGCAAATCCTGCAATTTGTGATGGATAAGTAATCGACTGATGAAAGATGTAATATTTATTCATTTGTACTGGATGTGGAAGGATAATGATACTGTTACATGTTGGATATCCTGCTGTTCTAAAATCATCTGCTACTAATCCAGGATTCAAACTATCTCCATTATCCATCATCTGATGCTGATGATTATTCACCCAAATCCCATTGGTATAAAATAATAAATTCCCTAAACTATCACAGATAGAGGTCATTGCTCTAAATCCCTCCATCCCTCCTTTATTTACAGTATCAAGACTGAAAGAAGTACTATTAAACTCTATTTGACTTGATGGGTCATAACTTCCAACTAACCAAATATTATCATGTTTTTGGGCTATTACATTTGAAAAATAAAATAGAATGATTATTGATATAAAATATTTCATATTTATCGATATAAAAATCCCAAACACAATATAAAAACTGCATTTGGGCTAGGTTTATTTATTTGGAGACTACAAAAGCCTTTGTTTTGCTATTATTTCCGTTTTTCAACCTCATAATGTAGACACCATCTAATAAAGAACTCGCATCAATGTTAATGCTTTGTATATCTTCCTCAATGGTTAATATTTGTACTTGTTGCCCCAAAGAGTTGTAAATCTCAATTGTTGTTTCACCCTCAAGTATTTGATTACTTTCAACAGTCAATTTATCATCTGTTGGATTTGGATATAATATGACTTCCCATATATCAATTGTATTTGTATTTTCATTGCTCTGCTCCATTGGCTTAGAACGTAAATTTGAGCTACAATCAAAATCTAAAAAATTCACATCTTCTATTCTTGACAGCATTCCTCTTGCAGTGTGTACTGCTTTCCCTCCTTCCTGTGGACAATCAGATGCTATCAATCTCAAAATAGATAATTGGCTATTACTATATTCCAAGATTCCTTTAGCAACTGTATTCAAGTATATATCATTTACTTGCTGTTCAAACAACTCATGTTTAACAATCGTACTAATGCTATTATTCACATTACAAATAGGAGTTAGACTTGCCTGTTGTTGGTTATTTACATTTGATAATAATGCCTGTCTCTGATTAGAGACTGTAATCAGTTGTTGAGTAAAGTTAGTTCTTGTATTTGCTGTATTAATGTTATAATTAACAGCTAACATAGAATCCAAACAAGATAACGTGTCCAAGTAATAATTACATACTTTTTTCAAGCTATCTAAAACTAAAGAATCTGTAAAAATGATACTGAATGCTTGTTTACATTGCTCACTTACATTATCAGAATGCCCTATACAATTTGTCTGACAAGTCGTCACAAAATTGCTAAATATTCCTTGCTGTAAACTTGGATTTCCTACTAACTTTCTGTATAAACCTCTTTGTCCTGTATATCTTGCATTTGGAGTATAAGCAGTTGTAGTAAATGTACCTAAAGCTAAAGAACTGTCTCTTGCTGTCAATAAAGAAATATTATTACTACTTATTGTACTAAAGAATGGAGAAGCCAACAAAGGTGCCCTACAAATCAGTTGTGGTGTATTACAATCAAAAGTATTTGTACCAAATTGAGGCGTAAACCATGTAGGGGGTAAAGTTCCAGTTGGTCCAAAATTATTTGGCACATTATTCGGAATGCTCAAATCAATAAAAAATACTGATGCTGGCAGATTAGCCAAATTAAAATTTTGAGCATCTTCAGTTGTATTTCCAGTCCATCTATTACCGTGTAATTCTTGGTTACCATTCGGTAAGTTCGTTCGTTGCACCCCAATAACCGCATTACTCTCCAACAACAATCCAGTTTCATGCCGATCAAACCGATTCCCTCTAAACTGCAGATTATTAAACCCTTCAAAATAGACCCCAATATTGGTTCTATCCACAGCATTACACTGATAAATACTCTGTCCCCCTAGTGTAGCATTGGTAGCGCCCACAATTCCAAAGACATCAGCAGCATTCAGCGTTTGCCTATTGCCCTCAATGCTATTGCATTCCACCAAAAGACGACTATTGAGTACACTAATCCCTGCACGTTCAGGACTAGCGCCTTTCATAGTGATGGTATTATTCTGAATTACGCCAATCAAATTAACAGCATTATTGTTATGATTGCTCACCACAATGCCATTTTGCGCTTGGTTGGCTTCTAAGGTATTACTAGAAATTCTCAAAGAAGAAGCGGCTCCTGTTAGGGGGCTGTCAGAAAAATGCAAAACAGATAATTGATGATTAGCATACCTCATCTCAATACATGTATCTTTTCTTGAACAATTTTTCCATCTAGCCATATACTGATATAATAAATCCCATTATCCCATTGTTGGGTATCTAATGTTATCCCTTGTTGTCTAGGTTGATGATACCAATATACTTTTCGCCCTAGTGCATCATGGATGGATAGTTGCTCTATCTCTTGTACGGCTTCTATATACACTAGTCCACTGGTTGGATTGGGGTAAATTTGGATCTCTTTTTCGGGTGTTTCTACAGTTTCTATACTTGTGATGGTATCACAGGCTGAACCTGATAGGGCTGGGGTTCTGTAGTGGGGGAAGTTGGGAATATGACTATTGATAAATAAAAGATTCTGTCCTCTTTGTACTACATCACAACCTACACCACCGACATTAGGATTATTGATGACATGAAGATAAGGTGAACCAAAAGATACACTATATATTTTTCCGTCTGGAGCAGTTTGTATAGACCCAAAAAATGTTTGAAAAATTCCTATATGTAAGTGGTTGTCATAGACTCCTACAGTATCTCTGGTACTAGCAATATTAGAAGCCCATAAATCAAATTGATACATATAAATATAAGAAGACACATACAAATACCTATCATTGGGTGACACAGCTACGCCCATAAAAAAACCACCAGCTACATTGTCTGCCGAGTCTTGTACTGGGATATGTTCATAATTAGCTAAATACCCTGTGCACCTATCAAAATCAAACATATCTAAGTCGTTTTCTTGGTCATATCTAAAATACTTGTCACCTTGATGGGTAAATGTGGCTTGTCCTATAAATTCAGAGTCATGAAGACTAACATTGCCTATGTATTGTTTATGATGGTAAGTAATAGTACTATCTGCTATTAAAAAAATATAATAGCCATTGGAGTATGCCATCGGTTGTATTAGCCACCAATCTCTACCATTACCATGTTTGACAACTTCTAATTGACCTACACACATCGAGTCATTTTCTAATAAGACTTGATTCTTTTTATCTACTCTACCTAAACCTCCATTTGCATTCATATCCACTAAAGTATAGTAGAGTTTTTCTGCAAAACCATCTAAAGCACTACTGTAAGATACACCTTGATGAAAAACATAATATTTATTAGCTTGTACTGGATGAGGGATGCTTGTAATTGCTTCTACATAAGGATAGCCATTTGTACTATTTGTTGCTAACTGCCCAGGGTTCAGTCCATTTCCATTTTGCATTAATTGATATTGGGTATTGTAAATTTTAATACCATTTGTATAAAATAAAAGATTTCCTAAACTATCTGAAACAGTTAAATTAGTCTTTGATATTTTTAAATTCCTAATAGCTGTATCAGTTGTAACAGTTGGTAAAAATTCTACTTGAGTGGATAAATTTCCATATTCTTGGGATAACATCCATGTGTTATCATGCTGTTGTCCTCGTGTATTTGAAAAATAAAATAGACTGATTGTAAGTATTAAATATTTCATATTTTCTGGATGTAAAAAGTCCAAATACAGACTGCTCTGCATTTGGACTTAATTTTTTATTTAGATACTACGAATGCTTTGGTTTTCACATTAGCTCCATTTTTTAAACGCATGATATAGACGCCATCTATTAATGAACTAGCATCGATGCTTATACTCTGTATATCCTCTTTGATTGTAATAACTTTAATTTGCTGACCTAGAGAATTATATATTTCAATCGTGGTTGTATTCTCTAGTATTTGATTACTTTCAATTGTCAATTTATCATCTGTAGGATTTGGATATAAAGTAATTTCCCATTCACTTGTTGATGCTTCTTCTTGCTCCATTGGCTTAGAACGTAAATTAGAAGAACAATCAAAATCTAAGAAATTCACATCTTCTACTTGAGATAACACTCCTCTTGCTTGTGGGCAATCATAAGCAATTAACCTCAATACGGATAATTGACTAGTAGAGTACATCATCGCAATACTTGTATTTTTTCTTGTATGATTTTTCCATCTAGCCATATACTGATATAATAAATCCCATTTTCCCATTGTTGGGTATCTAATGTTATTCCTTGTTGTCTAGGTTGATTATACCAATATACTTCTCGCCCTAGTGCATCATGGATGGATAGTTGCTCTATCTCTTGTACGGCTTCTATATACACTAGTCCACTGGTTGGATTGGGGTAAATTTGGATCTCTTTTTCTGGTGTTTCTACAGTTTCTATACTTGTGATGGTATCACAGGCTGAACCTGATAGGGTTGGGGTTCTGTAGTGGGGTAGATTGGGAATATGAGAATTATTATAGTATATGTTTACTGCCCTTTGAATCGTATTAGAGCCTATTCCTCCTATATTAGGATTATTGATAACATGTAAATATGGAGCACTACTTATCATGCTATATATTTTGCCATTTGGGGCAGATTGTATAAAACCAAATAGAGTTGGAAGGTTTCCTATTTTATAATTATCATAAACAGCCACAGTATCTATTGATGCAGCAATGTTAGATGCCCATAAATCAAATTGATAAAGATATATCCAAGAGGAGACATACAAATATCTATCATTAGGTGAGCTTGCTACTCCTGTTAAAACAAAACTATTGGTGATATTGTCAATAGAGTCAATAATAGGTATGTGCAAATAATTAGAAAGCAACCCTGTACATCTATCAAAATCATAAATATCTAAGTCATTTCTATAGTCATATCTAAAATATTTATTTCCATCATGGCTAAATGTAGCTTGTCCTGCTACCTCGCTCCCTAATATTTTAGAAGCACCAAGGTATTGTTTGTGATGGTAATTAATAGCATTTCCTTCAATCAAAAAA
This sequence comes from Aureispira anguillae, assembly GCF_026000115.1. Taxonomy (GTDB): domain Bacteria; phylum Bacteroidota; class Bacteroidia; order Chitinophagales; family Saprospiraceae; genus Aureispira; species Aureispira anguillae. Next base: position 1,719,045 of record NZ_AP026867.1, on the reverse strand, counting down.
ATATGATAACCATTAGAACCACTCATTGGTTGAATAAGCCACCAATCTCTACCATTACCATGCTTGACTACTTCTAATTGTCCTCCACACATAGAATCATTTTCTAATAAAATTTGATTCTTTTTTTCTACTTTTCCTAAACCTCCATTAGCATTCATATCTATTAGAGTATAATAGAGTTTTTCAGCAAATCCTGCTACGACGCTTGTATAAGTTGCTGCTTGATGAAATATATAGTATTTGTTAGCTTGGCTTGGGTGAGGAATTGATATTATTCCTTCATTAATAGTATAGCCTATAACACTATTATTATTCGCTATTTGTCCAGGATTTAAACTATCTCCATTTTGCATTAACTGATGCTGGGCATTATGGACTTTTATTCCATTAGAATAAAAAATTAGATTCCCTAGACTATCTGACATAGAAAGAGCTGTACGAGTTATAGGCATATTTCTAATTAAAGTGTCTATTATTAAGGTACTCGAAGAAAAGGCAGCTTTAGCAGAAGGCAAAGCTGTATGACCTCCTAGTAACCAGTTCTTATCATATTGTTGTGCAAAACAACTTGAAAAAAAACCCAAACTAAATAGGATAAAAAAATATTTCATTTAAAAAAGATAAAAAAGCCCAAAGAAATAGAATTTATCTCTTTGGGCTAGGTTAATTATTTCGCCACAATAAAGGCTTTTATTATTGTATTATTTTGATTTTTAAGATGCATGAGATATACACCATCTAAAAATGAATGAGTATCTATTTTTATACTTTTCGTATTTTCATTAATAGATATCGTTTTTACTTTTTGTCCTAATGCATTATAGATTTCTACTAGAGTGTTATCTTCTAAAACAAGATTACTTTGTATTGTTATGCCATTCCTTGTTGGATTGGGGGATAAGATTACTTCCCATTTATCATTTACAGTAGCATGATCTTGTTTTGTTGACTTAGAGCGAAAATTAGAACGACAATCAAAGTTTAATAAATCAACATTCTCTATCATAGAAAGCATTCCTCTGGCTTGGTGAACAGCAATCCCTCCTTCTTGTGGGCAGTAAGCAGCAATCATTCTTAATGTGCTGAGTTGTCTACTGCTAAAAGAAAGCTTTCCTCTAGCTAGAGTATTCAAGTAAATATTATTGACTTCTTTTTCTAAAAATTCATGTGTAATAGCTGTATTAAACCCATTGTTAGCATTCAACACTGGTATTAATGCTGTTTGTTGTTGAATACTTAAATTATTCAGAAAAGCTTGCTCTTGCTGAAGGGTTGTGCTTAAATTATTAACTAAAGCAGTCCTTTTATTTGCTGTTACAGTTGTATAATTTACGCACAAAGTTGAGTCTAAACATTGTAAAGAATCTAAATAACAAGCACAGGTATTTTTTAAACTATCTAACAGAGTAGAATCTATTGAGCTTATAGTAAGTGCCTGCGAGCATTGATCTACAATATGATCAAAATGCTCTATACAGGAACTTTGATGATTGCTTATAAAGCTTTGAATATTAGAGCTTGAGCTATTTGTGGCTAAGTTTGGATTTGTTGATAATTTTCTAAACAAGGCTCTTTTCCCATTATACTCTGTTACCTTTATAGCACTTAATCCTCCATTAGCAATAGTATGATCTACTACATTCACATTATTAGTTGGATTGGAATTAGCTAATCTCAATAAAGGAGAACCACAAATTAATTGTGGACTATTACAGTTAAAATTTGAAGTTCCTGGCAGGCTAACAAACCAGCCACCTAATTGTCCTATATTATTAGGTTCTATATCTGGATTAAAACTTGGGTCTATTCTGAACTGTGATTGAGATACAATAAAAGGATTACTTAACCCCTGATGCCATGCATCTTGACTAGCTCCACCAGCCCAAAGATTACCATTATAATCTTGCTGCCCAATAATAGCTCCAGCATCCATTAGGAGCCCAACATCATGCCGATCAAACCGATTCCCTCTAAACTGCAGATTATTAAAGCCTTCAAAATAGACCCCAATATTGGTCCTATCTACCTGATTACACTGATAAATACTCTGTCCCCCTAGTGTAGCATTGGTAGCGCCCACTATTCCAAATACATCTGCAGCATTCAGCGTTTGCCTATTGCCCTCAATGCTATTGCATTCCACCAAAAGACGACTATTGAGTACACTAATCCCTGCACGTTCAGGGCTAGCGCCTTTCATAGTGATGGTATTATTCTGAATTACGCCAATCAAATTAACAGCACTATTGTTATGATTGCTCACCACAATGCCATTTTGCGCTTGGTTGGCTTCTAAGGTATTGCTAGAAATTCTCAAAGAAGAAGCGGCTCCTGTTAGGGGGCTGTCATTAATCAGTATACCAGCCCCTTGCCCTGCTGCTGTACGCATGGCTATTTCATTTTGATCTATCCAGATGTCACTAGGACTAAGTGGGTTGAAGACCCCAATGCCCAGTCTTCTCATTTTGGTAAAATGATTAAAACGAGCGTAAAGTCTGGTATCAAAAAGATTAATGGAACGAATGCCCATATCACTGATTCTACTCATGGTATTGTGATAGGCTTGTATGCCCAGTCCTATCCCTGAAATACCTATGTCACAACTGTTAAACTCACAGCTTTCCACCAAAATATTGTTCACCCCCAATGCTCCAGCTGCTCGAACATGAATCCCACAGCCTTGATAGGCTAGGCTAGATGGGTAAACAGCATCGCTCGTAATGCGCTTGAATAAGCAAGAATTGGTGGAAAAATTGGTGTTAAACAATACAATTCCTGCGACGACTCGTTGGAAAGTATTGGAAGGCGTAGCTGTAGGCAGATTGAGATTCAGCGCTGGAATGTCCCAGGCTAAAATCCCTGCCAAGCCCATAACAAGGTTGGTTGGATGGGGTGGAGGGACTGCCAATTGTACGGTATCTCCATTGATGTCCAAAGATGGGGTACTTGCTGCTCCAACAAAGGGGGCAGGAATTCCTGATGCCGAAAAGCTATTGTTGGCAAAACGCCCCACCAAAACATTGTTGCTGCCATTGGGTGCTACATATATTCCAATAAAGTTATTTCGGAACGTTGTTTTGGAGATTCTTCTCAACTCTGAATTGTCCGCTGCTTGTATCGCATATTGGGCATCTCTAAGAATGGTATTGTTTCTGGTGGTTAAGCGTCCGCCACCTTCTACCAAAATGCGTTGCCACATACAGTTGGTGCAAGCCGCTCGAACGGTTGCATTGTTGAGGACTAAGCTTGCTCCAGATGATACAATGATTTGCGCTCCTGGATTCATCCGAACAACTGAACCACTGGTAAAGTGATAGCTTGTTCCAGGGTCTACTCGCCAAACCCCTGTGATAGTTACGGTTTGATTGGTTGTTTGAGCCGTGCCTGCATCCAATAGCTCTCCTGCTTGTATCGCAGCACTAAAGGAGATGGTATCAAGTAAAGGAGTACAATTGCTCGCAAAGGTATCTTGTACCCAGATGCGAACCTCATCGCTTACCGATTGGCTTGGGTTCCCCAGTTCAAAGGCATGGGCTTGATTTAGAATACTATTCATACTATCGCATCGAGGGGTCCTTAATACCCGCACTTTAAAGGCAAGGGTATCGGTCATTCCTGCTGCTATGGTTGCCGTATCTATCAAAACGCCTGTGTTTGTATCATAATGAAAGTTCCCTAAAGCATTCACCAATAAGCCCATGGCTAAGGTATCTGTTACAACGATGTTATGGCTCGTTTGGCAATGGTTGGTTACTAATATACGATAACAAACCGTATCATAGGGCACAATGCTGTCTTTATCTACGGTTTTAACAATAGATAAAGGACTATTTAGCGGCATTATAGAATCACAGTCGGTAAAGGTACAGCCGTTTGCATCACTTACAGTGATACAGTAGGTACCTGCGGTGAGTCCTGAAATAGCTTGACTGCTTGCTCCATTCGACCACAGATAGGTATATGGGCTGCTCCCGCCACTTATCAAGCTGTTAATACTTCCACTATTGGCGCTGATGCAATTGATTGGCGTACTACTGAGTACTGCATTTAAAGCATTGGGTTGGGTCACGGTTTCAGCACTCGTAATTGTACAGCCATTTACATCGGTAATGGTGACGCTGTGTAAGCCACTTGCCAATCCTGTAGCGGTTGCATTGGTGCTATTATTTGACCATAAATAACTATAAGGTGCGGTAGTTCCACTGACGCTTGTGGTTATTTGTCCGTCAGCAAACCCATAACAAGATACAGGGCTAGCCGTGCTGATAACCGTAGGCAGTGCGGGACTGCTTAGCGTAATAGAATCCGTATGGCTACAATTGTTGGCATCTATAATGGTGACCGTATAAGTACCCGTAGAAAGCCCTGAGATAAGAGCATTGTTTTGTCCATTGCTCCATTGATAGGTATACGGCGTTGTGCCTCCTGTTGGAACGACTTCTATTGTACCATCTGTACCATAACTACAAGTAACGGCATTCATGGTATTGATCGTTGAGGTGATTGGAGTAGGCTCGAGTATCGTTATGGGCTGGATTGTTATACAGCCATTTGCATCTATTATGGTTATGGTATCTAGTCCTGCTCCCAGATTTGTAAAGGTTCCTAAAGACTGAAAGTTTGTTCCATCAATACTGTAAACATAGGGAGCGGTTCCTCCTGTTACAACAACCGTTACACTTCCATCATTGCCTCCATAGCAACTTACTGGCGTACTATTCGCCGTACTATTGATGGTAGGAGCTGTGATGTTTATCGAATCTACAGTGGTGCAATTATTGGCATCCGCTACGGTTACCGTATATAAACCTGCTGTTAAGCTAGTAATTGAGCTATTTGTCCCACCATTAGACCAAGAATAAGAATAGGGAGCAGTTCCTCCTGAGACAAGTATAGACGCTTGACCATCATTTCCATTAGGGCAGGTGATAGTTGTATTGCTGATGGTTCTTTGTACAAGAGTTGGCTCTGTTAGCGTATCAACATTCGTAATCGTACAACCATTCACATCGGTAATGGTGACGCTGTGTAAGCCACTTGCCAATCCTGTAGCGGTTGCATTCGTACTATTATTGGACCACAAATAGCTGTAAGGCGCAGTAGTTCCACTGACGCTTGTGGCTATTTGCCCATCAGTAAACCCATAACAAGATACAGGGCTAGCTGTGCTGATAACTGTAGGCAGTGCGGGACTGCTTAGCGTAATAGAATCTATATTGCTACAATTGTTGGCACTAGTAACAGTGACGGTATAAGTACCCATAGAAAGCCCTGTAATTAGGGCATTGCTTTGTCCATTGCTCCATTGATAAGTATACGGCGTTGTGCCTCCTGTTGGGACAACCTGTATTTGACCGTTGCTGTCATAGCTACAATTAAGGCTATTGATCACTTGCAAGGCAAGATTTAACGGTGCTGGTTGTGCCAAGGTCATTGACCTTGATGCAGTACATTGATTGGCATCGGTAATGGTGACCGTATTGCTACCAACGACCAATTGTGTTGCGGTGGCGTTGGTCTCTCCATTCGACCATAAATAGCTATAAGGCATGGTTCCACCTGTTGCCATGGCAGTAGCTTGTCCATCATTGGCTCCTGCACAGCTAATAGGGATAATGGTGTTGATGCTGATGCTAATCGGATTAGGCTCTGTAATGGTTACCACAGCCGTTGTCTGACAACCATTGTTATCGGTTAAGCTCACAATTGCTACTCCTGCGGCTAAACCTGTAGCGATAGTGGTACTGTCTCCATTCGACCATAAATAGCTGTAGGTTGGTGTTCCGCCTGTTCCTGTTACATGGATTGTAGCATCACTGCCTCCAAAACAACTGACCTGTTTCATGCTGTCTACTGTTACGAGTAAAAGGGGCGGTGCTGTTAGGTTGACAGTAGCTACTGTCGTATCCAAACAGGCATCTATGACGCTTACTTGATAGCTTCCTGCGGCTAAATCGGTCGCTATAGCAGTACTGTCTCCATTAGACCATAAGTAGCTATAAGGTGCCAACCCGTTATTAACCGTAACCGTTGCTGTTCCATCTGCTGCGCCATAACAAGAGATGTCCACTCCATTGTAATTGGAACTTACACTTGCTGTACTTGCAATGGGTAAAGGAATGGTGTAATGAAAGGTGTCACTAGTAAAATCACAGTGTTCTGTTTGAACCGTTGCATAATAAGAGCCGTTGGTTAATGGCTGATAATTATGGCTTGTTGCTCCTGTTATTAGACCACTATTGACTTCGTACCATTGGATGGTATCGGTTGGGCTATTGGGGGATACATTTAGAATCCCTGCACAAGTATCTAGGCTAATATTTGCCAAGGCATTGTATACCCTAACAAAAACCTCTTCAAAATTTGAAAAATTAGGCGGGGGAGCATACAATAAGCTATCAACGGCACAAGGAGTCCCAACACGATGGAATACTATATATCCATGTGAGGTTGAAGAAAGAGTGGTATCATAAGTAAATGTATAAGTGAGGTTGGGCCCCACTCCTGCTACAAAGCCTCCTCCTGTTGGAGGAATTATAAACCATTGATGTGTCCATCCTACACTATTGGCTCCTTGAAATGTAATGGTTTCACCACTACAAACAGTCCTAGATGAGGCACCTGAAATAGCAGCATTTAAACCCAAGTTAAAAATAGCTATTTGATTCTTACACATTCCAAATTGGTAATGAAGTTCACTAAAAGCGCTTAAAGTACCACTAAAATGTAATAAATCATCTCCAACCGTATCAATAGAAGCATTTATTGTCCCAGGGAAAAGCCATTTGCCACCTTGTGGTATGCTTGAACTTGTTAGTAAATAACTTAAGTTAATTTCATTTTCATTACTGTTTGTATTATAAGAATATAAATTTGTATCAATTCCTAGACAAGGAATGTTAAATTCTAAGGTATCATCTTGTAAGGCGTAAACAGTGTACTCAGCATCAGATACTTGGCAGCCTGTGCTATTTTCTGTTATTACCAACCTGTAAACCTGATTGACTGGCGTTGTTGTTATTGGTTCTAGAATCGTATCATTGCTCAAATGAATAGAAGGACTCCATTGATAACTATAATCTCCTATAGCAGATAATGCGCTTGTTAGTAACAAACTATCCTGTGCACATTTCTGAAAAGAAAATTGAGCGTTTACAGCACCGCAATAAGGGTCAAAACATACAAAAGAATTTAAAGAATCATGAACGGTTGCTGTATCATAATTTACGCCCAAATGGATAGAGTCAGTAATTGTGGGAAAGTCGATCTGTGTTATGATTCCTCTTAATAAAGTATTGGCGGTTCCTATACAGGCACTAACCAATACATTATCTAATTTATTAATAGCCAGTTGAATTGGACTAAGTCCATTGGCAATAACGATCAGAGGAGATAAACTCATTTCATTGATTAGCATATAACCTCCATTGGGTGACACAACTAGATTTTGAGGTTTGGATAAAAAGGCTTCCTCTTGGCGATACAGTCCATTCCAAGATGGTGCCAAATAAGTATCTGAATAGGTTCTAATAATGGCAGAACTTGCTGTATTCCACGTGTTGGCATTAAGAACAGGTAATCCTACTTTCATTGCCATTAATTCACGAGTGGTAATACCTCTCCCTGATATTACACAAGAACCACTATCTACTAATAGTTCATGGGCACCAAAATTTCCTATTTCAGCAATAGCGCCTAAATCTCCTGTCGTTTTTTCTAACTCAAAAAGAAAAGAACCATGGGAAAGTTCACTGTAACAAATGCCAAATAAGCGATTTGCTCCGTAAGCAATTGCAACCATGGTTGAATACCCAACATTATTCCCCGCTGATTGTATATTTTTTCGCCATTTTTGAGTTACAACTTGCCCTGCAACGGTCAAACAACTAATAAATGCTCCAGATGATTTTTGAACCAAAGGTCGGTTTGAATTTCCTCCAACTACTAAAGCCGCTTCTAGTCCATTTCCAAAATCTGCTTTTATTTCTACCACGCTTTCAAGAATATCATAATCGTACCGAACGGTTGGTGCTGTAGATTCATAAAAATGGCTCCAAACTAAGGAATTCCCAAGCCCTAAGGTAGGATCTATACCAACGATAAATCCTGATTTAGGGGCAGTTGTATCTACTCCTTCTCCTGTCACTCCTACAATGGCAAATTGGTTATTGAATGCACTAGATAATTGAATCACTTGGAAACCTGCTGTATGAGCAAGAGGTATTCCTCCATTTTCCATGGGGTAATTTTCTTGGTATAAAACGGTACCTTGTTTATTGGTAATAATAAATAATAAGTTGGTTGTGTTGCCTGTATTTACATGTCCTGTTAACGCATAACAGTCGGTTAACCCATTATAATTCACACCAGAAACAACATCAAACAAACGAACCGCTCCATAAGCAGAGCGAATTGTTTTACGCCATTGGTTAATTCCTAATAAATCAACTTGCATTAAAACCCCTACCTCTATTGAATCTTTTTGGGATGTTCCTGTTAGGATATATCCTTGGGTCGTATCACCTAAGGAGGCTTCTACAGCATCAATAGAAACCATGCTCAACTGCCAATCACTACTATCAAATGTAGTGGTAATACGGTATCTTTGATCACTAACCGTACAGTCTAGTATCGTTACCGCTACCGTATCGCTAATTGTTATAGGAATCGTAGCTCCTGTACTCGTGTCTAGATGCATTACCGTAAGGCTAATATCCCAAATACCTGGTTCAGAAATAAGGACAGAAGTCATTGGAGAACTTATAGAGCCACTATCGTTGGATAGCGTTATCATTGCTCCAGTAGGCATGGGTTGGTTATCATTTTTTGTAGCATCCCAATTCACAGACCATTGCCAAGAATCATAATCTATAACCGCTCCATTGAGCAATAAGGACTCGCCTGCGCAAACACCATTAGCGGAAATAGCAAACGAAGCTGTTAAGTTGGTTGTATCCAAACATCCCCCTACTTTTTGTACTCCTGTATTAATAAGATTTAATTCTGAATGAATAAATGGACGCCCTATATCTAATAATCGGTTCATGGCATTAACTTGCCCAGGGCTAAAAAAGTCTAAACAAGTTTCAAGATGATAATCCATGTGATTTTCTCCTTGATTGTAAGGAATTCCTGGAGGGCAAATTGTTCCACTATAACTACTATCACAGTTTAAGATTGAAGGTACAACATCTTGTGTGGGGATAGGTTGTGTATACGTATCACAAATACCATCTCCATTAAAACCATCATCAAAAACATGATACAAGCCCAGCCAATGCCCCGCTTCATGTATCAAAACTTTTCCTAATGGAGCAGCCGTTCCACCAACAAAAGCTTCATATTGAATTCCAATTCCATCAGATACTTGAAAACTAGGTCCAACAGCTGATACGCCTAAAACAGGAGTCGAATCGGGTAACAAGACACTGTCTGTTATATAAACACTCAGATACTCTTCGGGCTTAAAAGGTAAGTTATTAGCCAATCCTGTTAAAATCCTATTTTGGGCAAAATTAATGGTAGTGATTTGATGAAGCGTATCTAATGTATAGGTTATTCCTGGTAGTCCAGGTGTTGCTGCTGTCCCAAAACTTGACCATTGATTTTGTGGAATATCGGTTGGTAAATTCTCTGCTAGACAAAAAATAACATTGGTATTATTTTTAGAAAAATGTGCATTTAAGGTATCTAACTGTTCTTGTATTCTAGTGTTTGGGAAACTACTTAACCTTGCCTGATTATCGGCTATCACATGAAATACAACAGGAATGTAATAGATGCTATCTTGTGGAGGCGCTGCATTAGCGTTTCTTATCATATTTAAAACTTGCAAAGAAGAACCATAATTTGAGAGTGGGTCGTTTAATCGCCTCCACTCTAGAAGTTCATCTGCCCCACAAGGATATTTGGGGCGTTTTACATCCAACAAAAACGTCCGAACCGTCAATCCACTAGCCGTATTCACTGCCAATTGAATGATGTTCATCCCCAAAGGAAAAGCATATTGCAAAGAATTAACCGATAGAGTGGTATCGCCATTAATGCACCAAAAAGCAACCGCTCCTCCTGCACTGTTATTGTATAAAGTGACGAGGTCTGCTTCTTTGGGATTGTTATCACTCAAGGTAAAGTCCGCAAGCCCTGTGGTATAGCAGGCACTCGATAGACAACTGGTTGAAGTCCATGTTGGGTCATTGCTATCTGCATAAAAGGTACTGCCCAAACGAGCATAATGCGCCACACTGCTTAAATTATTGGCAAATTGCCCTGTGTTTTCTTCAAAATTCCAGTAACCAACCAAATTAGAATGCGCTATGCTCGTAGAATCCAAACAGCTTAGTTCATAGGAGGCAATATTGGCACTACTTCTGGCTATATCCCAGATTCGAAGTTCGTCTAAGCTCCCTTTAAAAAAATCACTGTTGTCTACGTCTTTTCCCATCCACAAGTCACAATTGATACACGTGGTACTTACCGTACCTACTAGTACCTGTGTTCCGAGAAGCAGATGGTCGGCATAAAAAAGCAACGTTCCGTTTTCTCGAACGATGGCTAAATGGCTACAGCCTGTAAAGCTATGGTTGATGGAATAGCTCATGCTTCCTATTTGAAGAAGAATGGCATTATTGGTTAGCGACCAGCGAAGTCCTTGGTTGGAGGCTTGGTTGCGTTGCGAAAAAAGGGTCAAAGTATCGGAAAGGCTAAAATCTACCGTAGAGAGCATGGCTTCTAAGGTGAAATTTCCTGTCCCCAAATCTAATTGGGGGTAATAATTGACATGGGTGTAATCGTCTACCCCATCAAAAGTAAGCGAGGTCTGAGCTGATGCAAAGGCGTGCCATAAGCATACCATTACAATAAAGAGAATTGTTTTCATACAGAAGGTTTAAGCGTTTTCATGGTTTACAAATAAGTCCTCATGATGGATTCACTATCACCATAAGAATATGGTGCGTAACGAAGTTAAATCATGAAGGCATGTTACAGGTGGCATAACAATGCTATACTTGTTTATCTGCTGTCTTAGTCTATTTTAAGGAGGGAATGTTTGTTTGGGGGTATTTTGTACAACTCTAATTATTTCAAAAAAGTTCAATTAAATCCTTTTTTATTTATATCTCATTTAAAAATGCATAAATATAGCGTTTTTAGTGCTGTTATGCTGTGTTCTTTAGCCTTTATTTTTTTGATGCAATTTGATAAATTAACTGTCTAGCGCAAATTTATTTTGTGCAAATGTTTTGTTATAGTATTCTTTCATGTGCTCATCTAAATTTTAATCAAAAAACAATGAAATGGATCTAAACGATTTTGGTTGGGAGCACAAGCCTCCTGAATATGAAACAGGAGATTACTGGTTTGATGGAAAATTTTTGGTATCACAGGGTGTTCAAGATGCTTTATCAGGAGCAGAAATCTTTTTTATCTACGCTCATATTATCAATTTAGTGCAGCAACATCAGGGGATTGACTACGTGCAGGTATTTGAGCAAAAAGAGAAGGGATACAAACTTTTCTTTCTTGATCAGGTCACAAGAGAGTCGCTCCAAATAGGAGAACAACCTCCTGAACACAATTATTGTACGCTTCTTTTTGCTGAAGAATACTAAAATAATTGTTGAGAGTTCCTTTCTAGAGGGAACTCTCTTTTTTTATAAAAAAGGAGATTACTCATTGAGCAACCTCCCTGCTATTTCTCCACTGTTTAATAGTTATAAAATTTGATAGAAAAAATGAATCCGTGACCATTCTACGCACAAAAGCCGTTTTTCTTGATATGAAAATTGCTTTACCGTTACATGATAATCTTTAAATAAGGCTTCATGACTAAATGCTCCAATGCTTATAAGGGCTTGCTTTTGTTCTTCTGTAGCGGATTTAAGACTGAACCAAAGGGATTCATAAACCTCAATCATTTTCAGTTGCTTATAATCACAACGAACACAATCAAATAGGAATCTAACCTCCATACGTATTTCTTTTTCCGCTTAAGATAAAATCTACTGCCTTTTGTGCTCTTGATGCTGCCCGAAAGATAAACCGTTTGTCTTCTTCTAGAGCGGTAATCCAAGAAGAAACGTGGTCAGAATTTCGCTCTAGTTCAGTCAGTTGCTCTATACCAACAATGGCGGTGAGCATACAGGCACCTAATTCTGCAATAAGGCTTTCTTCAATGTAGATCGCTTGATCTCCCAATGTACTATCCATAATCCCAGGGCGGGCGAGGCGTTTTATATTGCCTGTCCAATGGATTAAATTGTGAAACAACAGTAAATAATAGGTTTCTGGGTCATTAAAAACCTTAAATTGTGGTAGAATAATCTGATCCAATACTGGATTATAGTACGCATCAAATTCTTCTTGATGTTTGAGTATTGGGCGTTCTTTCATTCGATCTAAAATCATATCACAATGCGTAATAACATCATAGTGGTGCCGTAATTCGGGTTCTTGCCAATTAATACCACTGATACAAGCGATATTAAAAATACAATGTTTTTTTAGGTACGAAATGCGGTGGACTTCCTCATGTTTCGCTTCTAATTGTTGGGCTTGAACCACAGAAATTAAATCTCTTGCTTTATTTCTGTAATAGGTATTAAGGAAGAAAACTTCATTGGATTTTGTTCCCTTTAATACAGTACCCCCAAGCTTTTTGATTTGATTCCATGTGAGGTAATAAGGGACTTCATGCTTCGTCATTAAGTTGAGCAAAAGCCAATTAATGCCTCTATATCTATGCCCAGAGTAATAGTTTTGGGCAAAGCCAATGTATGGGTGCTTTAGGGTTCTTCGCCAAGGGATACGTCCTTGTTCGAGTTGTTTGATAATGTTCCTTGTAGTCACAAGGTAGAAATCGACCGTTTTTGTGAACTCAGCCCTGAAATCAGAAAAATTCAAAATTGCTTCTTAAGCATGTTCAAAAAACTGGTCTACCTAATCTAAGTTTAATCTTATACTTTCAGATAAGTTTTGTAAACTTGAATCATGAAAATAGGATATGCAAGAGTGAGCACAAAAGATCAGAGTTTAAATTTACAGATTGACGCCTTGAAAAAGGAAGGCTGTAAACAGGTTTTCCATGAGGTAGTAAGTGGAGCAAAAACTGAACGGGCAGAATTAGACCGACTCCTTTCTCAATTACGAAAAGGAGATATTTTGGTTATTTGGAAACTAGACAGATTGGGGCGCTCACTCAAACATCTTGTTGAGTTGGTACATGAACTAAATGAAAAAGGCATCGGACTCAAAAGTATCAATGATCCAATTGATACAATTACCTCCCAAGGTAGATTAGTATTTAACATCTTTACTTCCCTTGCAGAATTTGAAAGAGAAATTATTCGAGAACGTACACAAGCTGGACTCAAAGCTGCCAGAGCAAGAGGTCGAGTGGGCGGAAGACCAAAAGGTTTATCCGAAAAAGCACAACAAAAAGCTATTGCTGCCGAAGCTCTTTATAAAGCAGAAAAACTAAGTATTGTAGAAATTTGCAAAAACCTTTCTATCAGTAAGGCGACTCTTTATAAATACCTTCGTCATCAAGGAGTAGAAATTAATGGTTTCTGTAAGAGAACAGAAACCATTATTGATTTACAACAAATTGTACAATCTGAACAACGGATTTCGTAGCTATAGTTACCATACTTCAACTCTGACACCGTCTTTAATTCTATTTAAAGCCCCTTTTTTAACAATCCCAATTTAACCTTTTTTCTCATTTTGGCAAAAATTGTCAGAGAACCTAATTTTTTTGATAGCTTTATATATATTGCAACTTGTTTCTTCTGTCTATGTCAGAACTAACTAGTTCAACTTTTTGCAACACTTTTTTTTCAGGCTGCCTTTTTCCTCATTTTTTTTTAACAACTTCAAATAATAAAACTCATGAAAAAAATATTCCTTATTGCTTGCTATTTTATAATATCTGTAGCAACTTTTGCACAACCTAATATCACTATGTTTTCTCCATCAAGTGGAGAAGTTGGTAGTGCAGTAGTTATTACTGGAACAGGTTTTAGTACAATATTGAATCAAAATATTGTTTTTTTTGGAGCTACTCAAGCTACGGTTACAACTGCAAGTACTACAAGTTTAACGGTAATTGTTCCTCATGGAGCTACTCACCAGTATATTTCTATTACTAATTTAGCAGATAGTTTGACAACCTACTCTGCACAGCCATTTAATGTAACCTTATTGGGGAGCCTTAATCTTACTCCTCAACAGTCTTTATCAGCTAGTTTTAGACCTGTCGAAGTCAGTGTAGGAGATCTAGATGGAGATGGGAAGCCTGACTTGGCAGTAGCTAACTATAGCGCTAACAGTGTTTCTGTCTTTCGAAATACTTCTATTATAGGAACTGTTACTTTTGCTCCAAAAGTAAATTTCACAACAGGAGATTATCCTAGTTCGGTTAGTATAGGAGATATAAATGGCGATGGTAAACCCGATTTAGTAGTAGCTAATAATGATGATGGAGATATATCTATATTTCGAAATACTTCTACTGTTGGAATCGTAAATTTTGATGCAAAAGTGGACTTTTCAATAGGAGGAGGAGATCCTGTCTCTGTTAGGATAGGAGATATAGATAAGGATGGAAAGCCAGACTTGGTTGTAATAAGTCGTTTTAGTAATAAGGTCTCTATATTACGTAATACAACTTCTCAAGGAAGTATCAGCTTTGCCACTAGTGTTAATTTTTCAACAGGAATCGGTGCTAGTAACCCTCGGTCTGTCAGAATAGGAGACATAGATGGGGATGGAAAGCCTGATTTGGCAATAGCAAGTCCTGCTATAGATGCTATATCTGTATTTCAGAATACTTCCACAATAGGAATAGTCAGTTTTGCTTCCAAAATAGATATTCCAACAGGAGACTTTCCTATAGGTGTTGGTATGGGTGACATAGATGGAGATGGGAAGCCAGATTTGGCAGCAGCAAATTATAATGATAATACCGTCTCTATACTTCGGAATACTTCTACATCAGGTAGTACTAGCTTCGCTTCAAAAGTTGATTTTGCAACGGGGGATAATCCTTTTTCTATAAAGATAGGAGATATAGATGGAGATGGTAAACCCGATTTAGCGATTCCTAATGTTAGTGATAATACAGTGTCTCTATTGAAGAATAACTCTAGTTTAGGAATGATTAATTTAGGCTCAAAAATTGATCTGACAACAGCTAGAGAACCTAAATCAGCAGGCATAGCAGATTTGGATGGCGATGGTAGACCAGATTTAGTCGTAACAAATTATTATCTTTTTGAAGTATCTGTATTTCGACAAATAAAGTTCCCTGTGATTACTTCATTTACTCCATCCGTTGGTTGTGAATATACAAATGAAGTAGTAATTAAAGGGGGGAATTTTACGGGTGCTACAGATGTGACATTTGGAGGTGTTAATGCTCTTTATTTCTCGGTTGATTCTTCCACTCAGATTACAGCACTTATAGGGAGGGATAGTACAGGGGTTATATCTGTGACTACAGGAGATGGAACAGCATCAAGCGTGGATACTTTTAGAATGAATACACCACCAAGTATCACAACATCAACTAATGGACTTGTTATTTCAGCAGATCAAAATAATGCTACTTACCAATGGATAGACTGCAGTGATTCTTCCTTAATATTGGGAGCTACAAACCAAGATTATACAGTAACAGTTGATGGAAATTATGCTGTAATTGTGACATTAAATGATTGTTCAGGTACTTCACTTTGTGTAAATATGATTGATGTATCAATAGAAAACATCTTTAATGACAGAATATTTTCGATTTATCCAAATCCATTTAAGACCAAAACAACATTTTTACTGGATAATGATGGAAATCCTGCAACTTTTATTGTCTATAATACATTTGGAAAAGTAGTATGGGAAACGACAAATGTTGTTAAAAGAGAAACTGTTTTTGATCAAGGTAATTTGCCTAATGGGGTATACTTTGTCCATTTAATCGATCAAGGCAAAAAAGTAATTGCAATAAGAAAAATCGTATTAGCCAACTGATAGTATTTATACCACTTTTACTATTGAACGAATAGATATTGAAGTTGTTTAAAAATGTTTTCTTAGTAGATCATTATGACCTAATTAGGTTATACCTAGTCAAAAGGTATAAATCAACCACGGCGTTTTTAATAAAAAACTGATATTCAAATTTTAATAAAGGCTTTTTATTCCCCAAATTAGTCAATATTCAAGTTGTTATTTTGGGAACAGAAATAAGTCTAAGGAATCTCCTTATAATACCAAAGTGTATCAAAATAAATTTAGCGTCTAAAATACTTCAAAAACCAAGTAATTATTGCGAAAAATGCGTATTAGAGATACTGTTGGGATACGTGCGAAAAGTTGTCACATCTATTTTGGGATATTCATGAGTAAAGACAAAAAGAGTCCTACACTAAGTTAACTTAGTGTAGGATTTTTCAATTTAAAGAGAATAATTATGCCGCAACTTTCAATTTCATAGCCATTCTTCGACCAATTTTCAAAACATTAGATAGGCTTAATCTGTTTTTACTGGCAAATTTTCGGTTTACATTCGTCGCATAGATAGCATCTGCTTCGAGTAATTTCACCTTTTTACCTGTCAAGCGGTGAGCTATAAAAATTATCTCTTTCAAGTGAGTTCCTTCGTTAAAGACATCAAAAGATAAATATTCTATCAAAGAGATACTATCAATTTGTAGTTTATGCTCTCCTTAACACAATAAGTGATCTTCCTTCTCTGTTGCAAACGATTAGTAGCGCACTAGTTCTGAAAACAGAATAATTTTATTAGCCACTATACTCTGTTATACTTCTATCAAATACCCATACTTTTAATATATAAGTCATCTCTTAAGTTTCAGGAATGATCTCATACAGAATGAGTTGGCTAATGGCTAATCTTAAGTGGTAAATCGGCAGAAAAAACTTCCCTGCCGATTTACTGTTCTAGGACACCAAGTCTTGATGAGCTTCCAACTAAATTTCAATGTACTAGCGATAAATGTTAACACAAAAGCCATAACCAACATCAATAATTTAAGCCTGTTTTCGGATAGCATAAAAAACGTGAGGTAGTCTGATATTTGACATATTCAAAGCCTCTAAATCTCATCTTAGATGATATAGTTAAAATAATTACTTCAGAGATTTGACTTTGATAAGCATTATCAATTAGTTAATACTTATTGTTTTGCCACAACCTGAATTTGCAGAGTATACTTTCCTTTTGCTATGAAAATCACCTGAACTACTTTTCTGATAGATATAAGCATCATCATCACAATCCCATTCAATTGTTGAACCTGATAATACAAAATCGGGAGATATATGTGTACTTTCTGATCCTATCCAAATTTTCTCTGAAGAGGTGTTTTTTAGTGTTACAATTGTACCTGACATAAGCCTCTTTTGTTCAGCCTTTATTTTTTTAAATTCCTCAAAATCACCTTGTACTTTCTTTTCATAAGCTTCTTGTGCCAAATTCATTAATGCCAAATCTGCCTCATCACTTTTAGTTAATGTGTATTCATCTTCTATCTTTTTCATTGCAACAAGATAGTCTCTCACCAATTTATAAGGATTATCAGCCATAGCTGTTTTTTTACTAATTCCCTTTATTTTTTTACCATTATTATCAAGATTTGCCAAGTACATATGATCTATCTTGCGGAAATTAGTTGCATCTTCATTAACTCCTTTTAGTTCAAAAATGTAATTTCCAATAACAACTATTCCTGTATTACCCCGTACAAAATGTAACATTCTTGTATTTGGATAACCAGCTAATCTATATGATCCTGGAGAAGTAAATTCAATTTTTTTTCCTCTTTCTTTTTCTTTATCCTCTCCTTTTTCCTTATCGAAAAATTGAATACCTGTAGGAATTCCTTCGTATTCCAAGGGCATTGCACGATGTGTTTTATGGTAAGTTGATGCAAATATCTTACCACCATCTTCATATATATTATAATAAGAAGTATATCGTTTGTTTTCTTGTTTTTTTAGAGCACTAAAAAATGACTCTTGAGCATTAATATTTGATATAGAGAACAAGACAAAAAGTAAAAAAAGATGATTATTAATTTTCATATTTAATTGTTTATTAAACGATTGTTAAAAAAAATATATTATCATTTAGACCAAGCTAAGTGCTAAAGGAGATAATATATATCAGAATATAAAAGGATTTATAAATAGCATATTGGGTTTATGGCTGGACTGAATAACTTATTTTTAAGAAGTATAATTCAATGAAAGTCAAGCCTTATTTTGAGGCTGAATTTTAAATGTTATATAAAACAGAAAGGAGTACCCTCATAAACTAATTTATTGTTTTACGCAACGTAAAATTTGATTATTATTACTGTGAGTTATTGTAATAAGGTAGATACCCTGCTCCCCCTCTAATTTTAATTCTATATCTTTAACCATGTCATAGTGATGTGTAGTAATAACTTGCCCTTTAGTGTCACTTACCTTAATCAAAACATCAGTAGTAACTTGAGGAAATGAGAGCATAAGATCACCTTGGGTGGGATTGGGATAAGCATATACTGATGTTTCTTTTAACTTATTTATATTCAGAGTTGTAATTGCCACGCAAGCTGAAGTATCAGAACACCCGTTTTCAGTAACAATAACTGCATAATTTCCATTTGTAGTGGCAGTGAAAGATTGTCCAGTTTCTCCCATAATTGGTGTATTGTTGTTATTACAATCGAGCCATTGGTAAGTAGCATTTTGTGCATCTGCTGTAATAGTCAGGTAGGTAGTAGTTGTAGTAACATTAGGAGTATTTATTGTTAAATCTAATGTTATTACAGAATCACACCCAGCACTATTTTGAAGTATAAATGTTGCCGTATTGTTAGAAGTTGTATAGGTGTTGCTATCTATCCAAATATAGGAATTGCAGGCTGTTTGTATGTCAGTAGCAAAAGTATTGGAACATATTTCTTGGCTCAACTTCTGCACAAATGCGTTTTGATTATTCCCTACATTCAGATTGAAAACTCCAATTGTAGGATCGAAGTCTACATTAGATTCAAAAAAACCTACTGTATATACATCACCTGATGTATTGACATCAATTGCATAAGCCAATTCAGTCCCTGTTCCTCCAATTTGGCTAGCCCAAATAAAATTGCCACTAGAAGATAGCTTCTGAGTCACTATATCAAATAAACCATTTGAAGTTAGGGTAAATGTTCCTATTCCTGGGTCTGCATCTAAGGAATTAGTAAAAATACCTGTAGTATAGATATTGTTATTTATATCTATATCTAATCCCCATACCCAATCTAATGAATTTCCACCATGGCTTGTAGCCCAAATAAAATTGCCATTACTGTCTAACTTTTGAACAAAAATATCTTCTTGTCCACTTGATTGAGAGGAAAAGGCACCAATTGTTGGATCAAGATCTACCGTACCTGATATCTGCCCAGTAACAACTAAATCATTATTATAATCTATGCAAATTGCACGTATTAGGTCATCACCAGTCCCTCCCGTTTGACGAATCCAAGCAAAATTACCATTAATGTCTAATTTTAGAGTAAATCCATCTAACAAACCATTACTTGCAATATTATTCACTCCTACATTAGGATCAAAATCAACAGTTCCAGAGAAGGAGCCTGCCACAAAGACATTTCCCGAATTATCCACTTTTACGCCTCTTCCTATATCCTGCCCTGCACTACCTATAGATTTAGTCCAAAGAAAATTTCCAAGTGAATCTAATTTTTGAACATAAATATCATCATCTCCATTGGAGGTTAAATTTGTTATGTTACTAGAAGGGTCAAAATCAGTAGTGCCTTCAAAGGAACCTGTTGTATATACATTACCATCCATATCAGTTGCTATAGCTTGGGAAATAACTTGGTTATTTCCTCCCATTTGTTTTGCCCAAATTAGATTACCATTGGTATCCATTTTTAGTACAAATGCATCAAATGAATTAATAGATGTCATATTAGTTATTCCTGAACTTGGATCGAAATCAACAGTTCCAGAGAAGGAACCTGTAATGAGTAAATCTCCATTTACATCTATAGCTATTGCGCTCACAAAATCTTGATTAATTCCTCCTATAGATTTCACCCAAAGATAATTTCCACTAGCGTCAAGTTTACAAATAAAAATATCATCATCTCCATTGGAGGTTAACATGGATCCATTGGTGACATTTGGATTAAAACTAATAATACCCGAAAAAAAACCAATTGTATAAATATTATTGGCAGTATCTGAAATAACATCATTGGTATAACTTGTCCCTGAATTATTTAAAGGTTGTATATTTGAAAAACTACCAACCCACTCAAAATCGAATGTTTGTGCATTTAGATTTAATGATAAAAATAATAGTATAACTACTATCTCTAATATTTTATTCCTAATCATTTTATATTTAATTTATAACTTATAAGAGTGTGTTGTATTTACTGGGGGCTAACTAATTTATTGTTTTATGCAACGCAGAATTTGATTATTATTACTGTGAGTTATTGTAATAAGGTAGATGCCTTGAGTACCCTCTAATTTTAATTCTACATCTTTAGCCATATCATAGTGATGTGTAGTAATAATTTGTCCTTTAGTGTCACTTACCTTAATCAAAACATCAGTAGTAACTTGAGGAAATGAGAGCATAAGATCACCTTGGGTGGGATTGGGATAAGCATATACTGATGTTTCTCTTAACTTATTTATATTCAAAGTTGTAATTGCCACACAAGCTGAAGTATCAGAACACCCATTTTCAGTAACAATAACTGCATAATTTCCATTTGTAGTGGCAGTGAAAGATTGCCCAGTTTCTCCCGTAATTGGTGTATTGTTGTTATTACAATCGAGCCATTGATAAGCGACATTTGACGTATTTGCCATGATAGTTACCCCCATAATTGATGTAGTCGTATTCACTAGATTGATTGTTAAATCAAGTGTTACAATGGAATCGCAACCTGCAACATTTTGTAATGTGAACGTTGCTGTATTATTCGATGAAGTATAAGTATTCCCATCAATCCATGTATAAGAATCGCAGGCTGTTTGTACATCTGTTCCTGTAGTTGGGGTATTGATGGTCAAATCAAGCGTTACTATAGAATCACAACCAGCCATATTAGTTAATACAAATGTTGCTGTATTATTCGATGAAGTATAAGTATTTCCATCAATCCATGTATAGGAATCACAGGTTGTATGCACATCGGTACTAGATGTGCTAGAACAAAATTCATAAGCACAGACATGACCTGCATCTGTACCATTTCCATCATTCCATAAAGCACCAATAGCAAGTATATTTCCATCTGAACTTAAGGACACACTACTTCCACTCCAATCATTTGCAGCTTCCCCATCAATATCCACACCTTTTTGATTCCAAGTAGTTCCATTCCATTCATACACACGAACATGACCTGCATCTGTACCATTTCCATCATTCAAGTAAGCCCCAATAACGAGCGTATTTCCATCTGAACTTAAGGACACACTACTTCCACTGTTATCATATGCAGCTTCTCCATCAATATCCACGCCTTTGGGGGTCCAAGTAGTCCCATTCCATTCATACACATGGACATGACCTGCATTACTTCCATTGCCATCATTCCTTTCAGCACCAATAGCGAGTGTATTTCCATTTGAACTTAAGGACAGACTACTTCCACTGAAATCACCTGCAGCTTCCCCATCAATATCCACGCCTTTTGGGATCCAAGCAGTCCCATTCCATTCATACACACGGACATGACCTGCATCTGTGCCATTTCCATCATTACCTCGAGCCCCAATGGCAAGTGTATTTCCATCTGAATTTAAGGACACACTACTTCCACTTCGGTCATTTGCAGCTTCTCCATCAATATCTACGCCTTTGGGGGTCCAAGTAATCCCATTCCATTCATACACACGGACATGACCTGCATTACTTCCATTGCCATCATTCAGATAAGCACCAATAGCAAGCGTATTTCCATCTGAACTTAAAGACACACTACTTCCACTCCAATCATTTGCAGCTTCCCCATCAATATCTACGCCTTTTTGGTTCCAAGCAGTCCCATTCCATTCATGTACGCGGACATGACCTGCATCTGTGCCATTTCCAGCATTCAGGTAAGCACCAATAGCAAGCGTATTTCCATCTGAACTTAAGGAAACGCTACTTCCACTGTTATCACCTGCAGCTTCTCCGTCAATATCCACGCCTTTTTGATTCCAATGTTGCGTGTTCCCTAAAAAGGGAATAAGCAATACAGTTATAAACAATACAATTATTTTCCTATTAACCATTTTTAGATTTTAAATTTATTAGATTTTAAATTTATTCTCTGCAAAGGAATAGAAGTGAAGCTACTCATCCAAAAATGATTTACGAGTAGCATATTTTGTTTATGAATAGACTAGACGATTTATTTTCAATGGTAAAAGTGTATCAACGGTTCATGATGAATTTTTCGAAATCCTCAAATTTGTATTTTGACAATCGTGCTTCAATGGATCCCTCTAAGGTGACAATTCCCTTTGATTTAGAGTAGGATTGCATTTTATTAAGATTGATCAGCCATGAACGATGTGTTCTATAAAACTGCTTGTTGTCATCAATTAAGTGTGTGACTTGTTTTAGGTTTTTGCTGATAACAAATAGATCATTACTACCACTTATATAGATCGTACAATAAGCATGCTCCGCTTTGACTGCAATGATATTGGAAACTTCAATGATGTATCGACTACCTTTGTAGTAGACGGTAATTTTTGATACTTTTTGTGATTCAATAGTTTCTGTAAGCACTTTTAATCTATCAGTCAAATCAGCTATTTCTATGTTTTTAGATAGCTTCTTGATGCAGCTCTCTAAACGATCTACTTCTATTGGTTTCAAAATATAATCCAAGGCAGAAATTTCAAATGCTTTAATTGCATATTGATCATATGCCGTAATAAAAATGATCTCAAAATTGATGGGATTAAAATAGTTCGTGATTTCAAATCCAGAGTTCCTTGGCATTTCAACATCAAGAAATACAACATCTGGCTGATGCTTTTTTATTGATTGTACAGCAGTGAGCAAGTCTGGGCAGGTATCTAAAACATGAATCTCTGGGTGATTCATATCTAGAAGTTTTTGTAATATATTCCTCGCTGACCTTTCGTCATCTACTATGATTGCATTTATCATTGCTTAAAAATCTTGAATTAAAGGTAATCTCAATAATACTAATGTTCCTGAAGGGATTTTCTTGTTATCAAATAAATCTATGTATTCAACCCCAATCATATTTTCATCATAATTTTGCTTTAGAAGCATTAATCGATCCTCCACGGCATTTGTAGCAAATGATTTTTCGAATGCTTTTTTTCTACGCTGGTTGATTACTGTTGATGCTTTTCTCCCAACACCATTATCCTCAACAGTAATCAACAATTGCTCCTTCTCCTCAATTTTAATTTTCAACTGTTTTACCCCCTTTTTATGAAATAATCCGTGTAAGATTGCATTTTCAACCAAAGGCTGAATAAGCATAGGTGGAATCTGTAAATCAATATTAGCTTGAATATTGATTTCAAATTCAAAATCTTCAGGGAAACGAATTTTTTCCAATTCGAGATACAATTCTAACAATTCTAATTCCTCCTGTAAAGAAATTAATTCTTCATTTGAAAAATTTAGTGTAAGGCGTACTAACTTAGAAAACTTATTGATGTGTTGATAGGTTTTTTTTCTTTTATCATAGAGTACAGATTCCTGAATGGCATTGATTGCATTAAAAATAAAATGCGGATTCATCTGTGATTGAATAGCCTGAAGTTTAAGTTTGTTAATTTGATTATCTAACTCTATTTTCTGAATTTTTCTTAAGGAATATACACGATAAATGAGCAAGGCAGTAAGCATTGCAATTATAACAATTAACACATAGAACCACCATGCCTGCCAAAATGGAGGCGAAATGTAAAATGCATAATGTATTTCTTTGCCTTCTCTATCCTTGTACACAATAATAATTCTCAATCTATATTTCCCTGGTGGTAAAGATTGATATTTAATTACATTATCATAATATTTTTTCGTGTACCATTTACTAGAAAGTCCTTCTAATTTATATTTATAGAAAGTATTTTTTTGTTTACCATAGGCGTTTCCAACTATTTCGAAGGACAATTTATTCTGCCAATATTTAAATTGATTGTTCCTCCTTGAGATCAAACTATCATTGAGAAAAATGTTATTTATTCGAATATGGGGAATAGAATCATTTAAGGTTAGTTTTGAGAGAGGTATACGTTGAAGACCTTTATCCGTTACCAAATACAATATCTTATTATCTATTAATATAGATCTAATGTTTAAAGAATTAAGACCATTACTTTCTGCAAATTTCACTTGTTTATTCAATCGTAAATCGTGAATAACAAGCATTTTCTTTGTTGTGATACTTAAATAGGGGGCATTAAAATAAATATCTTGAATTTTTTCGCTTTCAATACCAATCTCTTTCATAGGAGCTACTTCACCCTTGTATAATTGAAGAATTCCATATTCTTTAGAATAGATGATTATTCGATTTTGAAAAGTGAATAACTTAGTTGCAAAGATGTTATTCCCATTGTATTTAATCACATTAGGCTTATTTTTACCTTCTGTATACTCCAAAAGACCGTGATATGTACCAAAATATAAACAGTCATTATGTTTTAAACAACAACTAGCACGAACCCGTTTTAAATAGTTTTTATCTGAAATATCGTCGTTAATATTTAATTTACCAATTTCACCACTACCAGAAAATATGAATGTATCATAATCAATTTCAAAAAGTGATTTAATATTAGGACTATGAATAGATTTAGATAACAAAACACTAGTATCTGAAATAGCAGTATAAATATGTAATTTATTACTTGAAGAAATTAAAAGTTTTCCACTGTGTTTAGCGTATAGAACATGCGATATTAGATCTTTAGATTTGAAAATCTTGTGCAATAAAAATTTCTCTGACAGCAAAAATACTTCATCTCTTGTATAAATTACATATCGATTATTAGGACCTTTTATAATTCCCCTAAAATTGTAGTGTGAATTTAGTTCTGGAAATGTATGCAGAAATTTATTTTTAACTTGATAGATACCATTTCCATCAGATCCTAAAAAGATTCCATGTAGACTGTTTTCTTGAGGAGAAATATAGAAATCTTTATAATAATGTTGATATTGTGTAGTATCGTTTATATCAAATTCAAAAACACCATTCAAGGATGATTTCGCCCAGTATTGTTGATTATCTAATAAAATCCCTTGTCCAAAAGAAGGGGCATTAAAAAATGTTGTAAATTCATTAGTTCGTATATTTAACTTACATATATTACCTAGACATTTATTACTCAAATATAGACACTCTGCATGATAAAAGAAGCCTATAAGACACTCTTGATGAGGAATTGTGGTACTATAAAGTGCTGGATCATTGTACTTTTTATTTGAATAAACTTTGAACTCAATAGAATCACAATTTCCTATCGTTTCTCTAGATATAAAATCATTGGAAAGGTGGGAAAAAAAATAAGATTTTAGTTTACTAACTACTGTTCCTTCCCAATCTACAAGTATGGGAGGATATGAATTGATTATCATCCCTTCTTTAACGACTTCATAATGATTGAAAGAAGCTACCATCGTATCAGAAAGCTCATGAAATAGTTGAAGTGAATCGCCATTAATCTTAAAAAATTGACCATTTAAATTAGAGCAAAAGATTTGATTCTTGTCGTTTTCCTTTAGGTCAAAAAAAGACTTTCCTTTGACACCTTTGGGTACTTTAAATTCTTGAAATTTTATTGAGTTGTAAGCAAAAACACCATCACTTGTAGCTATATACATAATTTCGTCAGAAGACATTAGTTGATCATAGATAGTCAAACCAGACAATTCTTCTCTCCCATAATTTTCATAAGATGGTTCTTGAGAATAAGCTATACAAGCCAATAGTAATCCACAAAAAAGAATAAGAGCTTTAAGTCTTATATATTTTAGGCTCCATGTCATATATTTTAAAAATGTATTTGGAAAATGAAAATTATTTACAATAAATACGTGCTCCTTTTTATTTATCTCCTCAAAATATTCATAAATATGAAAATTACTAGATTTAGACTAAATATTGGCTGAAAAAATGATTTTAAGAAAAGATATACAATTAAAAGAACCAAACTAAAAATAAAATGCATATCCTAAATAGGTTATACCTACCCAAAAGGGAGAGTTTTTATGTACCGTAAGTGTAAGGATTGACACGGTGCTAACTAGGAAAGCAGCAGAGCTGCGATAGGTAGCTACATGAAAAAGTCCCTTGGATATGCTCCAAGAGGCTTTTTCTATGCAAGTATTTTACAATAACTTTATTTTCAATTGAATGACCGAAGGGAACTGCGCTGCTTGTGCCCGTGGCACAAAGGATATAGCATAATACGCAGCCTGACAGCTCCTAAAAGGTACACAAACTAGGGCGGTGTAGTGCTTATAGTTTTCATTTTTCTATTGAAAATATAAGCACAAGAACCGCCATGCAACCGAACATGCCAAACCTAGAATCATGACAGAACGCAGCGACTAACGCAGTGGTAGTTTTTCAACTACTCGGGTTTGCTTGTGCCTGTGGCACAAAGGCTACTGGTATAGTTCTAGTCTGTTGGCTTCTGAGGTGGAATGCCTTTGGCCTTTAGTTTTTTTGCTTTTTTAGATTCCAAAACCTCGATTAGTAAGTTTAAATTTTTTTATGTTCTTATCAAGCAAAAAATCAAGAATTTCCGTATAATCATCCCAATCTCGCTCCATAAAAATACAACATTTATCAATTAAATTATTTTCAGATATTAGATAAAAACAATCATAACTAACAGCCATTCTCATAGAATTATAAGTTATTTCTGCCATTTTTTCTTTTGAATAATGAATTTCTGCATAATCATCGTGGAGTAAGATTTTAAATACAGATTCATTAGCTTCTAAAACTTTATGGTTATAATACAAGTATGCAAATAAAGCAACTAATATTACATAGACTAAACCTTCTATAGAAAACAAGATAAAAGCAACAATTAAAATAGGAACAAATAGAACTAAAGCTGCAACTTTAAAAGCTTTAAGAAAATTATAATTTCTTTCAAATTTCATATTTACTTCTTGTAATTTATAATTGGATGGCCATTTATTTTCAATTTTGCACTATTTACCACGGGCCTACAAGCCCTAAAACTCTGATTTTCAAAATCTTTAATTTCCCCTTGCACTTTTTCATTAACAGCTTTGCCTATATTTTTAGCTTCTTGAACTGCACCCTTAAAATCCTGAGATAAAGTATTAACCGCATTGATAGCTTTCTTAGCACTCTCATTATATCCTTCTCGTGCTTGAGATCCAATATTTGAAGACATCGAGCCTATTGCATTTCCTAAGGTTCCCATGTTATTTAGAAATTCATTCAAATAGTACGGAGGAGGAGTTAAAAAAGGGTTGATATAAGGGCTAACAAAATTCCTATGCAATATCAAACCATTAATTGTAGCTCCAAACATAGAGAAGCTTGTTCGAATATCTCCTGACATTGTTCCTAATCTAGCATATCCTGCCCCAGAAAGAAAAAGTGGACTTCCCCCTTTATCAAATACCCCCGCTCTAAATGACAAATTAAAAGAAGAAACTATACTTGCAGTTGTGTACAGATTAGAACCAACCCATCCTGCTTTTTCACCAAATTGATTACCCATTAAATGCCCAGCGTTAGAATAGCCAGTTAAAGCTCCAGAACGATTACTACCAATAGCCACATCATGTATAACATTAGTTCCTCCTAAAACCATATTCATTGAACCAAAAAGCATCATAGGAACACCTACAATAGCTCCATATCCTGACCCAGAAAGACCAGCCCCTGTTTGAAACATTCCCAAACCACCTGCAATTTGAAATCCACCTTTAAGACCTATATGATGTTTAATAATAAAATTCACAGTATACCCTCTAAAATCTCCAACAGATCCACTAAAACCATGAATTGCTTTAACTAATGCCGGGGAATGATTATGAATATCATAGTATTTAGTCTTTGAGTCATACTCTAAACCATCTAAATCAATCCCATCAATTGGTCGATTAGAAGCAAACTGATAGGGAGTAAGCTCAGGATACTCAGGCGCAAGCGGATCAACACTAAGGAACTTAGCTAAGGCAGGATTGTACAGACGGAAACCATAATCTTGTATATGCTGATTCCCCCATTCAAGATCATTTTCCTTTCCGTTAAATGAAAATCTATATTGGTCAGTAGAGAAAGACCGCTCCTTAATATCCCAACCAAAGGGGTAACTATCTGAGCTTTGAATAACATTAGCAGTATACTCTATTGTACCGTTAATATTTTCTCTAGATTTTACGTCATTAATCACCTGTCGAACGTCCCCACGGAAGTTCTTAAGCTCATAGCGGTATAACTCTGCACATCTTTTTTCAATCCCTCTGCATACCCTTTTGGCATGCTCTGTACACTTTTCAAAGATATACTTTTTTCTTGCTTATGACCTTATTTTCTATTGAAAAAAACAGGTATATCAATCTAATAATTAAGGTCCTCCCATTCGTCCTCCTGACATTATAAGGTAAAAGAAATAGCAAACTCCAAGGAAAATTGCCAACAAGATCATTAAGATAATTTTAGTTGTACTATTTAAAGGTTCTTCCTTTATTGGTTCATCGTGTCTACGCATTTTCTATTTTTTTCTTTACAAGTTAGTAAAAATTATAAAAAAGGGAAAGTGGTAGTTCTCGTCAGTAGCTGCTTTCTAGTTCTATGCCAGCATTTTAAATACCGTTCTCTAGTCGTTCACTCTGTCATAGCTCTAGGCTTGCATGTTCCTCGTCCTGCTAGTTCTCGTCCTTATATTTTCAACTGATAAAATCAATTGAAAAACACAAGTTCTTCACTAGCCTAGTGTGCGTACCCGCTAGGAGCTGGCAAGCTGCGCTAACGCTTGCATAAAAAATGTAGCTATTCACCATAGTTTAACACTATTTTTCTGTCTAGCACTTGCCACTCCATACGCTTACGGTACGCCAGTGATAAACACATTTTGTCCTCGTTGTAATAGTTACAGCCTTGGCGGCTGTAAGTTTTAATACTTGTCATACATCGCCTAGCGGCTTGCATGCCAACCATTAAAAAATAAAAAAAGCCATACCCTAAAGTATAGCTTCCTAATTTGCTTTGTTCATAGATGTTCATTTTATGCCATCTCCACTTCTTCTTCTGACAAGCCTGTTACCTCTGATATTATTTTGATTGAAAAACCTTTTTCTTTCATTGCATAAGCTATATCAAATCTATTTTGACCTACTTCTTCATAGATTTTTTCATTCACTTGCTGTTTTACATGCTCTAACTCAACTGCTGCTTTTCGTTGTTCTTCCTCTCTTACTCTTCGCTCCAACTCCATTGGGATCACATACTTTTTACTCTTCTCTAACTCTGCCAATAAGCCCGTTTCCTTAAAACTTTTATAGCTCTTTTCTGTCATTATCAAATGATCATAAACTGGGATATTTACGATTAAACCTACTTGGATCAACCAATCTGTTAAGTCCTTCGCTTCCTCACTTACTTGTAAACTCCCATCTGGACTATTATGGCATAAGATTACCTTTTTAACTTGCTTGTGGATCGCATTGGCATAGACATCTGAGGCATGTAAATCTTTCTTTGCCATTGTTCCCAAGCTCACTAACTCTAATAAACTTACTTTGCTTCTTACATCCAATCCTATTGCCCAAAAGTGCCGTTTATCCTTATCCAACTTACTCTCTCGCTTCAACACTTTTTGCATAATATCAAATATATCTTCTGAGTTCAACACCCGTATTTTTTCTGCGTCACTTAAATTAATTCGCATAGCATTTTCATTTTTTTCGTTCATAATTTTTCTGGTCAAGTTAAGTGCTGTGTTTTTTCTTTTTAATGCTTCATATTGTTGTTTTTAAGTTAATTAATTCTATTCATTTCTCAAGATTTTTGTTTATTTTTTCCCCTGCTCCAAGGGATGATGATTCATTACACTTGCTTGTAAAGCTTCCAGGGCTTCTACTTGATAACGCTCTGTGCTGCTTGGGCATTTATGCCCTGCCAAGTATTGAACTTCTGCTAATCTTTTGCCCTGCCTAAATTGATCTGCCAACACACTTTTTCTTAGTAATCTTCCACTTAATCGTTTACCGCCTAACCGCTTTTTGGGCATTCTTAATAAATATCCTATCGTTTCCAACTTCCCTGTTCTTCCCAAAAATAAATCCTCACTGGGGGCTTGTATTGCTTGAAGCTTCGGGCGGTCGATTTCTACATAATTGTGTAACAATAAAATTTGATGGGCTGCTAATTTTAAGGTTCTACCATTTTTTGTTGCACTTCCTGCTATAAAGACTTTTCCCTCCAACAAATCTAAGTCAGACAACTGCAAACTCCTTAGTTCTCTTGCCTCTATCCCTTGGTTCAGCAACAAACTCAACATTCCTAAATTCCGATTTCTTAATCCTTTATAACGATAGATTTTTGTTATAAAATAAGACCATACTTTGTCCAACTCTTCACGGCTCAACAACTCATTTAACAAGATTGGGCGTTTGCTATTATAGTCCTTTAAATGGATGTTTTTTGCAGGATTATCTTCTCGTTTTCCCACCTCTTGCAAGTAGTTATAATACTTCTTAATTCCCTGCAAGATGCTGTGTACTGTTGCCACTTTTTGCCCTGCTCGCTGCTCCTGTAAATAGCTTAATATTTGAGTATAATTTGCTGTTTCAGCATCTACAACCGCCAATAAATAATGGTCAATACTTCTTTGATAAGTCTTTACGCTACTTGGGCGATACCTGCTCTGTAAATAATTGTCTAGCGTCATAATGTAAATATCTTTGCGTGCTTTCTAAATGACTGTGTCCTAAATAACGCCGCACTTCATCCAGTGCCATGCCTGACTGTAATAAATGCGTGGCTATACTATGCCGTAAACTGTGTAAATCGATCTTTTTGCCGATTCCTGTTCGCTTTAATAATTGCTTTAAAATCAACAAACTGCTGTAACCTCTTAAGCGTTTTCCGTTCTTATTCAGCAGTAGAGCTGGGCTACTGGACTGCCCTCTTTCCTCCAATACATAAGCCCTTAAATCGTTTTGAATGACTGGACTTAAAGGCATGCTTCTTCCTTTTCCGCCCTTGCCTTCTAAAACAGATAACCAGCCTTTTCTATAATCTATATCGTTAATATTCAAGCGTTCCCCCTCTTTTCTTCTTAAGCCCAAGCCATAATAAATATGCAACACACAACGCTCTTTTAAGGACTCGCAAGCTTGGTATAATTGCTCTATTTCTAGGCGATTTAAGATTGCTCGTCGCTCACTTTTGCACGGCGGTAATACATAGCTACTCATGGGATTTATCAACAAACTATTTTGCTGCTCGGCATATTTAAACAACATTCGTACACAACTTAAATAATCCCGTATCATTTTGCTACTCAAACCGCCTGCACTCCGTTGTTTGGGGCGGTTTTCTAAATAAATTTGATAGGCTTTTAAATCCCTTCTTTTTACGGTTGTTAATCCCTTTATTGACTGACTTTCCAACCATAATAAAAAGGCTTTTACCCCACCTTTTAGGCTCTGTTGACTCCCTGTTTTATAGCCCAAGGCTTGCACATAGAGCGCAAAATCTTCTAGTAATTTTTTGTTCGTTTTGCTTAGTTTTTCCATACCCCTTGTTCATTTTCTTGGGTCACGGGTCACTAAGCTGTTTTTCTAGGTTTTATCGAAGGTCTAGTGACCCAATAGTGACCCTGTGGCGGTTCATAGATTATTTAGTTGATTATTCATACTTCGCTGTATTTCTTCTCTAAGTCCTTTGTTGTCATCCCAATAAGTCACTTGATAAATAAAACCTTTATTAGAATGACCTCCTATTTGCTTGATATATTCTAGCTCTGATAATTGGCGGATATAACGTTCTACTTGGCTTTTGCTCATGTTTAATGTCTGCCGTATTTCTCGACGAGAAAAACAATATTTTTGCTGTTCTTCTTGGCTTTGAACATAGCCTTTTAACTGCTCAAAAAACTGTCGCAAGCTCCCGTCCAACTCATCCACCTTTAAAATAATCGTTTCAAACAACAAGTTAATTGCCAAGCTTATATCCTCTTTTGTAGTGATCAATCTGCCTTGATTATCCTGCTTTCTTTGCAACTGATGTAACCACGTGATTTGCTTCACAAAACATTGAAACAACTGGTTCAAGCGCCTGATTTTATGCACTCGTTTGGGCAGTTGTATTTTTCCTGCAAAGGGGTTGACTACCTCCTTTGGTTCTAAAATATACACTAGATTTTGCAGTAAATTGACCGCCTCTTCTTCCTCCTTTTTGTTCAACTCCCCACGATCTTTTTTATACTGATAATCCAAGATTCTATCCGTTTGCTCCTCGCTTTCATCCACCGCCACCAACAAACAACGGCTCATATTATCCTCATATACTGCCCCTCTTGTCGTACACATCAGCGTAGATATGGGACCTTCTGCCAAAATCTCCACATTGTCCATTTTTCCTTTCGCATCTTTTACCGTTATGGTCGAGGTCAAACGCTTGCCACTCTGCATTTCTCGTACCACATATTGTACCTCTTCACTCAACCCGTCCCAATCTTCTACCGCTATGCTCGTATGCTTATATTTTGTCCCTGCATGATACAAACTTTTATCACTGATTCTTGTCCAGATATGCCGTTTTTCCTCGGGGATTATCGCCATTACTTTGCGCATTAACAAAGTTTTACCCGTGCCGCTAGAGCCCTGTATCAGCGCATGTAAAGGGTCTTTACATTTATAAGAACTTGCTACGATCAAGAGCAATAATCTTGTATTTTCCTCGCCCACTATCCCCGTTTTGCCGATCAGCTCATTTAGTCGTTTAAACAATGTTTTTCTACTCAAAAAATCCCTAGCCTTTTTCCGTGCTGCTGCCGTAATCTCAAAACGTTTTACTGCTTTTGAGCCTGCATTTTCAATACTTTCTGAACTCGCTCGATAAATCTCCAGTTCATCTGTTAATAAGCTGATATCCAAGTCCAATAATTCTGCATTAATTCCTAGTTTTTGGCTTGCTGATCGGCAGTACTTTTGTACCGCTGTGTCCTCGTATAGCTCTACTTTTCCTCGGGATTTTTTATGCGCATGCTCGGCTACCAAGGTCACTTTTAAGCTGTCCAAATTCTTCAAAGAACTAAAACCTTTTACGGCATAAATAGCGTGCATCCCTTGATAAATCAAGTTGTTAGGATTGCTGACATTTAGCTTATTTTTTACGGGCTTGGGGGCTTCCACTTTTAGTAAGTCCAAGAATAAATCTTCCCTCAAATGATTTGCCCATAGCTCGTTGACATCTGTATCTTTTGGCAGCTCTACGATTCTTATTTTCACCCTTGGCAATAAAGTTTGAAGCTCCTCTTGATACTTTTTACTTGCCTTTTGCCCTGCTGCATCCCCATCCAATAACAAAATTATTTCCTCCAATTCCTTGCAAGCCTCCAAGGCTTTTTTGTGTTCGCCTGTTAGCCCATTGGTACCGTATAAGGCTAAGATTTCATAAGCTTTTAAAACCTTCATTGCTCCCAATGTCGCCGCATCAATAATGCTTTCTGTTAGTATTATACGCTTCGCTTTTTTACTTGGATAAGCTGGATATAATCCACAACGCCCACTTTGATAATAGTGGCCCCTCTCCAGACTTCTTCCATAAAAACTGACCACTTGACCTACTGCATTTT
Source organism: Aureispira anguillae (assembly GCF_026000115.1). Taxonomy (GTDB): domain Bacteria; phylum Bacteroidota; class Bacteroidia; order Chitinophagales; family Saprospiraceae; genus Aureispira; species Aureispira anguillae. Next base: position 1,685,154 of record NZ_AP026867.1, on the reverse strand, counting down.
TTAGACTAAAAATCACGCAGTTGGCCGCCCATGGGTTATTATCTTTTGTTATCAATCCTACTGCCTTGGCTTGATCCGCTAGTTTGCTTCTTTTTAGTTGCCCACTATGATAGCCTACATTGCTAGTGCTTAATCCCCTGCTTTTCAAATAACTTTTTGCTTTCGCATTGCTGCTCAGACTCTTTTTTAAGGCTTGCCAAATTTGATCCATCGGGCGAAGCTCCTTTTTTATCGGCTCTTGATGCCCCAACAGCTCCTTACATTTTAAAATGGCCGGACCTTTGCTGCTCCCTTCTTTTTCCATCACAAATTCGATCACATCTAAGCTCTTCCCATGCGTTGAGCAGTTGCCACTAAAACAATATACTGTGTTCGTTGCTTCGTACACTTTCATGCTTGGCGTTTTGTCATCATGAAATGGGCAATTGATGTGCTTATTTTTGTTGGCTGTAATCCCATAATGCGCTAAGACATCTTTTATGCTTAGCCGCTCTTTGATTTCTTCTATTCTCATTAATTGAAGGTTTATAACTCCTTCTAGCCGACTAAAAGTTTTCTTTTTGAAAAAATTAAAAAAAACAAAATGATAAACATGTGATACAAATGTATTCTTTGTTTTTCAATTATCCAAAAAACATTACTTTCTTTTGATAAACTTTTTTTGTATTTTTACTATTATTTGGATAACTAACTTAAACTTTAGTATCATATGTTAAACATTGGAGACAATATTTCTAAACTAAGAAAGGCTAAAAATTGGTCACAAGGAGAGTTGGCTGATAAAATTGGTTCTTCAAGAATTATGATTGGCAAATACGAACGGGGTGATAATCTTCCTTCTGTAGAAGTTCTTGCTAAACTTGCCCAAATTTTTGAAGTGTCAGTTGATTTTTTGCTTGGTCAAGGGATCAACGCCTCTTATGATAAAAGAATGGTTGAAAGACTAGACGATATAGAAAAATTACCCCCTGAAGAAAAAAATAAAATCTTCAACTATATTGATTTGATTATTCGTGATGCTAAAACCCGTCAAGCATACTCCTAATTCCCTTTAATTTTTGGCATCGAGTACGACCGTAGGGAGTGGTCGATGACAAATAATTAAAGTTTATTTTTGTGGAATAAAATGGAACAAAAATAATGGCATTCCTATTAAATCACGTAGCAACTAGCGGAGTATGACCGAAGGGAACTGGGGTGGCTTGTGCTACTAAAGCACAAAAGCATAGCCAAACGTGGACGAAAGTCCTGAAAGGCTGTATGTACCGTAAGTGTAGGGAGTGACAGGTGCTAGATAGAAAAACAGTAGCACTGTGATAGATAGCTACATAAAAAAAACTCCTGGTCCTTTCTTGACCAAGAGTTTTTTTATGCAAGGCTAGTACCTTTTTATTTTCAACAGAAATAACCTAGCCGCAGCCTGACAGCTCCTATAAGGTACACAAACTAGGGCCGTGAAGTGCTTGTAGTTTTTCTTTCATTTGAAATAAAAATATAAGCACGGGAACCGCCATGTAACCGAACATGCCAAACCTAGAAGCATGACAGAACGCAGCGACTAGCGCAGTGGTAGTTTTTTATAACTACTGGCGTGATTCTAGTCTGTTGGCTTCTGAGGTGGAATACCTTTGTCTTTTACTCTATCCTTAACTAAGGCACAAAGTTGTTCAAAATCTTTTTGTCTAGGAACCATATATCTAGATATAGTTAATAGTTTACGATCTTTAGAAAAAAAAGTTAAAAAAGTTAATTTTTTATTTTCATGTCTATAATTTACACGAAAAACTTCCTTATAATAAATTTTTATTATATCGTTACTAATAGGATTTTTAGGTGCTGAAATATATTTTTTTTCAATGATAATTTTTCTATCAAAAAGAAAAGACTTATATAAAATAAGTGAGCTATTAATTACAGCAGATATAAATAGAAGTGCGAATACTAAATAAAGGAATGTTGCATTCTCCTTGGAAAGTTCTATAATTCCTATTATTACTCCTCTTTCATTCGTTATTGCGAAATATGCAGAACTAAAAAAGAGTAATAAAAAAAATAAAACTCCTGATAGATGCTTAATAAGATTTGGCTTATATTGAAATTCCAGTTTGTCCATATCATTCTGTTTCTCTAGGTTGAGAGTTATTTGTATTTTTTCCAGTGAAATACTGATCTCCAAACCAATATCCAAATGTTCCCCCTACTAAACCTGCACCAATACCAATTGCGACAGCCCAAGGTCCAGTAAAACTAGTTGAAGATGCTGTATAAGATGCTGCAGCTGTCCCCATAGCCCAAGCAGTTCCCCAAGAAGAAGCTTGTCTAATAGATTCATTTTTAAAAGCAGTAGAATTTACCCCTCCACCTTCTTCATAAGCCCCATAAAGTGCAGTTCCTGTATTATATATTCCATAGTACATTAAACCTCTACCAAACATTCTCAAACCTGCAGTTGTTTTAGACTCTATAGCAGAAGGATCAATACTTTCTAAAAATAAGGCTTCACGTTCTCCACCAAACAAACCTTGTCTTGATTTCCATATATTTATTCTCCCTGTTTCAGATGCTGTTTTTCCTTGTGAAAACTCATTAACTGACTTCATCAATGATCCTGGTCCTACATAAGTAGTACCAGTTCTCTTTGCTTTACCAATATTAATAAAATACGGTGTTCCTGTATGAAATATAGAACCGATTCTTATTGTCCAACTACCATTGTATTTACCTATACATAAAATACATTTAGATGTTGATAACCATTTGCTATTACTTGCTTCTCCATATAAGTTAGTTGCATGAACTGCTGGAGATATACTATTATTATTACCCCGCATAAATCCAAATTCACGAATAGACTGAGGTCTACCATCCACATCCGATTTTCGGACTGCATAACGTGTAAGTTCCCAAACAGCATAATTTATATCTGAAGAATTTGTTGTTTCTATTTTAGACGAACCACTACCTGTTTCATTTTCAATAAATAAAGTCATAAACGAAGGCTCTAATCCGTCTAAGTCTATAGCTTGTATAGGGGTATTCCCTGCAAACTGGTACGGTGTATACCAAGGATACTCAGGCGCAAGCGGATCAACACTAAGGAACTTAGCAAGAGCAGGATTATACAGACGGAAGCCATAATCTTGTATATGCTGATTGCCCCAGTCGGTATCATTTTCCTTTCCGTTAAAAGAGTACCGATACAAATCTGTTGAGAACGACCGCTCCTTAATATCCCAACCAAACGGATAAGAATCCGAGCTTTGGATAACGTTAGCAGTATACTCAATTATACCGTTAATATTTTCTCTAGATTTTACGTCATTGATGACCTGTCTCACGTCCCCACGGAAGTTCTTAAGCTCATAGCGGTATAACTCTGCACATCTTTTTTCAATCCCTCTGCATACCCTTTTGGCATGCTCTGTACACTTTTCAAAGATATACTTTTTTCTTGCTTATGACCTTATTTTCTATTGAAAAAAACAGGTATATCAATCTAATAATTAAGGTCCTCCCATTCGTCCTCCTGACATTATAAGGTAAAAGAAATAGCAAACTCCAAGGAAAATTGCCAACAAGATCATTAAGATAATTTTAGTTGTACTATTTAAAGGTTCTTCCTTTATTGGTTCATCGTGTCTACGCATTTTCTATTTTTTTCTTTACAAGTTAGTAAAAATTATAAAAAAGGGAAAGTGGTAGTTCTCGTCAGTAGCTGCTTTCTAGTTCTATGCCAGCATTTTAAATACCGTTCTCTAGTCGTTCACTCTGTCATAGCTCTAGGCTTGCATGTTCCTCGTCCTGCTAGTTCTCGTCCTTATATTTTCAACTGATAAAATCAATTGAAAAACACAAGTTCTTCACTAGCCTAGTGTGCGTACCCGCTAGGAGCTGGCAAGCTGCGCTAACGCTTGCATAAAAAATGTAGCTATTCACCATAGTTTAACACTATTTTTCTGTCTAGCACTTGCCACTCCATACGCTTACGGTACGCCAGTGATAAACACATTTTGTCCTCGTTGTAATAGTTACAGCCTTGGCGGCTGTAAGTTTTAATACTTGTCATACATCGCCTAGCGGCTTGCATGCCAACCATTAAAAAATAAAAAAAGCCATACCCTAAAGTATAGCTTCCTAATTTGCTTTGTTCATAGATGTTCATTTTATGCCATCTCCACTTCTTCTTCTGACAAGCCTGTTACCTCTGATATTATTTTGATTGAAAAACCTTTTTCTTTCATTGCATAAGCTATATCAAATCTATTTTGACCTACTTCTTCATAGATTTTTTCATTCACTTGCTGTTTTACATGCTCTAACTCAACTGCTGCTTTTCGTTGTTCTTCCTCTCTTACTCTTCGCTCCAACTCCATTGGGATCACATACTTTTTACTCTTCTCTAACTCTGCCAATAAGCCCATTTCCTTAAAACTTTTATAGCTCTTTTCTGTCATTATCAAATGGTCATAAACTGGAATATTTACGATTAAACCTACTTGGATCAACCAATCTGTTAAGTCCTTCGCTTCCTCACTTATTTGCAAACTCCCATCTGGGCTATTATGGCATAAGATTACCTTTTTAACTTGCTTGTGGATCGCATTGGCATAGACATCTGAGGCATGTAAATCTTTCTTTGCCATTGTTCCCAAGCTCACTAACTCTAATAAACTTACTTTGCTTCTTACATCCAATCCTATTGCCCAAAAGTGCCGTTTATCCTTATCCAACTTACTCTCTCGCTTCAACACTTTTTGCATAATATCAAATATATCTTCTGAGTTCAACACCCGTATTTTTTCTGCGTCACTTAAATTAATTCGCATAGCATTTTCATTTTTTTCGTTCATAATTTTTCTGGTCAAGTTAAGTGCTGAGTTTTTTTCTTTTTAATGCTTCATATTGTTGTTTTTAAGTTAATTAATTCTATTCATTTCACAAGATTTTTGTTTATTTTTTCCCTGCTCCAAGGGATGATGATTCATTACACTTGCCTGTAAAGCTTTCAGGGCTTCTACTTGATAACGCTCTGTGCTGCTTGGACATTTATGCCCTGCCAAGTATTGAACTTCTGCTAATCTTTTGCCCTGCCTAAATTGATCTGCCAACACACTTTTTCTTAGCAATCTTCCACTTAATCGTTTACCACCCAACTGCTTTTTTGGCATTCTTAATAAATAACCGATCGTTTCCAGTTTGCCTGTTCTTCCCAAAAATAAATCCTCACTGGGGGCTTGTATGGCTTGAAGTTTCGGGCGGTCGATTTCTACATAATTGTGTAATAATAAAATTTGATGGGCTGCTAATTTTAAGGTTCTACCATTTTTTGTTGCACTTCCTGCTATAAAGACTTTTCCCTCCAATAAATCTAAGTCAGACAACTGCAAACTCCTTAGTTCTCTTGCCTCTATCCCTTGGTTCAGCAACAAACTCAACATTCCTAAATTTCTATTTCTTAATCCTTTATAACGATAAGGTTTTGTTATAAAATAAGACCAGACTTTGTCCAACTCTTCACGGCTTAACAACTCATTTAACAAGATTGGACGCTTGCTATTATAGTCCTTTAAATGGATGTTTTTTGCTGGGTTATCTTCTCGTTTTCCGACCTCTTGCAAGTAGTTATAATACTTCTTAATCCCCTGCAAGATGCTGTGTACACTTGCCACTTTTTGACCTGCTCTTTGCTCCTGTAAATAGCTTAATATTCGTATATAATTTGCCGTTTCTGCATTAGGAACCGCCAATAAATAATGGTCAATACTTCTTTGATAAGTCTTTACGCTACTTGGGCGATACCTGCTCTGTAAATAATTGTCTAGCGTCATAATGTAAATATCTTTGCGTGCTTTCTAAATGACTGTGTCCTAAATAACGCCGCACTTCATCCAGTGCCATGCCTGACTGTAATAAATGCGTGGCTATACTATGCCGTAAACTGTGTAAATCGATCTTTTTGCCGATTCCTGTTCGCTTTAATAATTGCTTTAAAATCAACAAACTGCTGTAACCTCTTAAGCGTTTTCCGTTCTTATTCAGCAGTAGAGCTGGACTACTGGACTGCCCTCTTTCCTCCAATACATAAGCCCTTAAATCGTTTTGAATGACTGGACTTAAAGGCATGCTTCTTCCTTTTCCGCCCTTGCCTTCTAAGACTGACAACCAGCCTTTTCTATAATCTATATCGTTAATATTCAAGCGTTCCCCTTCCTTTCTTCTTAAGCCCAAGCCATAATAAATATGCAACACACAACGCTCTTTTAAGGACTCACAAGCTTGGTATAATTGCTCTATTTCTAGGCGATTTAAGATTGCTCTTCGCTCACTTTTGCACGGCGGTAATACATAGCTACTCATGGGATTTATCAACAAACTATTTTGCTGCTCGGCATATTTAAACAGCATTCGTACACAACTTAAATAATCCCGTATCATTTTGCTACTCAAACCGCCTGCACTCCGTTGTTTGGGGCGATTTTCTAAATAAATTTGATAGGCTTTTAGATCGCTTCTTTTTACCGTTGTTAATCCCTTAATTGACTGACTTTCCAACCATAATAAAAAAGCTTTTACCCCACCTTTTAGGCTCTGTTGGCTCCCTGTTTTATAGCCCAAGGCTTGCACATAGAGCGCAAAGTCTTCTAGTAGTTTTTTGTTCGTTTTACTTAGTTTTTCCATACCCTTTGTTCATTTTCTTGGGTCACGGGTCACTAAGCTATTTTTCTAGGTTTTATCGAAGGTCTAGTGACCCAATAGTGACCCTGTGGCGGTTCATAGATTATTTAGTTGATTATTCATACTTCGCTGTATTTCTTCTCTAAGTCCTTTGTTGTCATCCCAATAAGTCACTTGATAAATAAAACCTTTATTAGAATGACCTCCTATTTGCTTAATGTATTCTAGCTCTGATAATTGGCGGATATAACGTTCTACTTGGCTTTTGCTCATGTTTAATGCCTGCCGTATTTCTCGACGAGAAAAACAATATTTTTGCTGTTCTTCTTGGCTTTGAACATAGCCTTTTAACTGCTCAAAAAACTGTCGCAAGCTCCCGTCCAACTCATCCACCTTTAAAATAATCGTTTCAAACAACAAGTTAATTGCCAAGCTTATATCCTCTTTTGTAGTGATCAATCTGCCTTGATTATCCTGCTTTCTTTGCAACTGATGTAACCACGTGATTTGCTTCACAAAACATTGAAACAACTGGTTCAAGCGCCTGATTTTATGCACTCGTTTGGGCAGTTGTATTTTTCCTGCAAAGGGGTTGACTACCTCCTTTGGTTCTAAAATATACACTAGATTTTGCAGTAAATTGACCGCCTGTTCTTCCTCCTTTTTGTTCAACTCCCCACGATCTTTTTTATACTGATAATCCAAGATTCTATCCGTTTGCTCCTCGCTTTCATCCACCGCCACCAACAAACAACGGCTCATATTATCCTCATATACTGCCCCTCTTGTCGTACACATCAGCGTAGATATGGGACCTTCTGCCAAAATCTCCACATTGTCCATTTTTCCTTTCGCATCTTTTACCGTTATGGTCGAGGTCAAACGCTTGCCACTCTGCATTTCTCGTACCACATATTGTACCTCTTCACTCAACCCGTCCCAATCTTCTACCGCTATGCTCGTATGCTTATATTTTGTCCCTGCATGATACAAACTTTTATCACTGATTCTTGTCCAAATATGCCGTTTTTCCTCAGGGATCATCGCCATTACTTTACGCATTAACAAGGTTTTACCCGTGCCACTAGAACCCTGTATCAGCGCATGTAAAGGGTCTTTACACTTATAAGAACTTGCTACAATCAAGAGCAATAATCTTGTATTTTCCTCGCCCACTATCCCCGTTTTGCCGATCAGCTCATTTAGTCGTTTAAACAATGCTTTTCTACTCAAAAAATCCCTAGCCTTTTTCCGTGCTGTTGCCGTAATCTCAAAACGTTTTACTGCTTTTGAGCCTGCATTTTCAATACTTTCTGAACTTGCTCGATAAATCTCCAGTTCATCTGTTAATAAGCTGATATCCAAGTCCAATAATTCTGCATTAATTCCTAGTTTTTGGCTTGCTGATCGGCAGTACTTTTGTACCGCTGTGTCCTCGTATAGCTCTACTTTTCCTCGGGATTTTTTATGCGCATGCTCGGCTACCAAGGTCACTTTTAAGCTGTCCAAATTCTTCAAAGAACTAAAACCTTTTACCGCATAAATAGCGTGCATGCCTTGATAAATCAAGTTGTTGGGATTACTTATATTTAGCTTATTTTTTATGGGCTTGGGTGCTTCTATGGCTAGTAATTCCAAAAATAGTTCCTCGCTCAAATGATTTGCCCATAGCTCGTTGACATCTGTATCTTTTGGCAGCTCTACAATCCTTATTTTTACCCTTGGCAATAAAGTTTGAAGCTCCTGCTCATACTTTTTGCTCGCCTTTTGCCCTGCTGTGTCTCCATCCAATAACAAAATTATTTCCTCCAACTCCTTGCAAGCTTCCAAGGCTTTTTTGTGTTCGCCTGTTAGCCCATTAGTGCCGTATAATGCCAGTAACTCATAGGCTTTTAAGGCTTTTATTTCCAATAGACTAGCGGCATCAATAATGCTTTCTGTTAGTATTATACGCTTCGCTTTTTTACTTGGATAAGCTGGATATAATCCACAACGCCCACTTTGATAATAGTGGCCCCTCTCCAGACTTCTTCCATAAAAACTGACCACTTGACCTACTGCATTTTTTAGACTAAAAATCACGCAGTTGGCCGCCCATGGGTTATTATCTTTTGTTATCAATCCAACTGCCTTGGCTTGATCCGCTAGTTTGCTTCTTTTTAGTTGCCCACTATGATAGCCTACATTGCTAGTGCTTAATCCCCTGCTTTTCAAATAACTTTTTGCTTTCGCATTGCTGCTCAGACTCTTTTTTAAGGCTTGCCAAATTTGATCCATCGGGCGAAGCTCCTTTTTTATCGGCTCTTGATGCCCTAACAGCTCCTTACATTTTAAAATGGCCTGGCCTTTGCTGCTCCCTTCTTTTTCCATCACAAATTCTATCACATCTAAGCTCTTCCCATGCGTTGAGCAGTTGCCACTAAAACAATATACTGTGTTCGTTGCTTCGTACACTTTCATGCTTGGCGTTTTGTCATCATGAAATGGGCAATTGATGTGCTTATTTTTGTTGGCTGTAATCCCATAATGCGCTAAGACATCTTTTATGCTTAGCCGCTCTTTGATTTCTTCTATTCTCATTAATTGAAGGTTTATAACTCCTTCTAGCCGACTAAAAGTTTTCTTTTTGAAAAAATTAAAAAAAACAAAATGATAAACATGTGATACAAATGTATTCTTTGTTTTTCAATTATCCAAAAAACATTACTTTCTTTTGATAAACTTTTTTTGTATTTTTACTATTATTTGGATAACTAACCTAAACTTTAGTATCATATGTTAAACATTGGAGACAATATTTCTAAACTAAGAAAGGCTAAAAATTGGTCACAAGGAGAGTTGGCTGATAAAATTGGTTCTTCAAGAATTATGATTGGCAAATACGAACGGGGTGATAATCTTCCTTCTGTAGAAGTTCTTGCTAAACTTGCCCAAATTTTTGAAGTGTCAGTTGATTTTTTGCTTGGTCAAGGGATCAACGCCTCTTATGATAAAAGAATGGTTGAAAGACTAGACGATATAGAAAAATTACCCCCTGAAGAAAAAAATAAAATCTTCAACTATATTGATTTGATTATTCGTGATGCTAAAACCCGTCAAGCATACTCCTAATTCCCTTTAATTTTTGGCATCGAGTACGACCGTAGGAAGTGGTCGATGACAAATAATTAAAGTTTATTTTTGTGGAATTTCATGGAACAAAAATAATGGCATTTCTATTCCTTTTCGAGTGGCTAACTCGATTATTAAACGTGAACGTAAGTCCTGAAAGGCTGTATGTACCGTAAGTGTAGGGAGTGACACGGTGTGCTACAGGAAAGCTATGATAGTAGCGATGTAGCACTACATAAAATGCCCCCTCAGATTTTTCTGAAGGGGCATTTTTTATGCAAGTATTTTACTATAACTTTATTTTCAATTGAAAAAAATACGCAGCCTGACAGCTCCTAAAAGGTACACAAACTAGGGCGGTGAAGTGCTTGTAGTTTTTCTTTCATTTGAAATAAAAATATAAGCACGGGAACCACCATATAACCGAACATGCCAAACCTAGAAGCATGACAGAATGTAGCGACTAGCGCAGTGGTAGTTTTTCAACTACTGGCGTGATTCTAGTCTGTTGGCTTCTGAGGTGGAATACCTTGCTCCTTTTTTTAAGATTCGAGGTTAATAGGAGAATATCGTTTAAGATCTTCAGCTTTAAACACAATTCGACTTACCTTTGGATTATCCCTATTTAAGATAACCATTATTGGACCAGATTTTTTTCTTAATTCTTTATACTCTCTAGGGATTAATGTTTCCTTATTTGAATATCGATTCTTTTTATAAGAATAATCAAAATAGACTACAATACCATTAGTATGTTGCTCGACATTATTAATCTTTCCCATAACAAAAACAGGGTTTTCCTTTATACTCGCTATTTCATTGTTATAAACAAAAGAGTCATAAAGCATATATATAATAAATAATGCTAAGCCAATTTTTATATAATTCTCTATTTTTAAAGCCATTTATGTTCTATTTCCAATTTGACAATGGAGAATAATCGACATCTCCTATATAACCATGGGGAAAAGTTGCCAATGGACTTACCACAGCTCTATCTGCGCCTACATTACTAATTATAGGAACCATCCATTTCCCCAAAAAATTATGCGCAGTTTGCTGGCTAGCATTTCCTCCTAAATTTATAACATGAGTCCCAGCTGCTCCTCCAAACTTTCCTACAAGAGCTCCAGCCGTTATTAATGTAGCACTTCTATTTAAATCATAACCATCAAATTTAAAACCTCCCCTACCAATACTAAACGGTAGGGATTGACCAAAAGCAATAGCAGCTCCTGGGTTTTTAAACACGCCCATTCCAATTGATTGAAAAGGGTTTAAACGTCCAGTTGTACCTAATTGGTAACTAGCATCCATTAAAGCAGGAGTTGCTACAAATAGAGGGATCATCGATCCATATGTTCCCGTTGCATAAACTCCAACTCCACCAGTAAGAGCAATAGCACACCCAGCTATATAACATTTTGCAAGACCAGCTCCAGCTCTCAATCCTGATTGAGCTAAAAATCTAAAGTCATCAATAATCTTACGCTCTTTAAATTCAATAGAAGGAACATAAGATGATCTATATTTTTGCTCCCATCTCGCTTTAGCTTGGCTATGATTCATATTAGCAAACTCAGGATATTTACGTTGGTAATCTGAGAATGTTTGAGGAGGTGCTTCTCCTTCTACACTTTCCATATCTCCATACTCTTGAACATTCATATCTGGAGTTACAGTAGCCACAGACTCTCCTGAGTGGTCAGTTGCACTTGAAGCATCTCCTCCAAATTCAGAACCATTCGTTATTTGAGGCTCTAAACCATCAAGATCAATAGCCACAATAGGCATATTCCCAGCAAACTGATAAGGAGTATACCAAGGATATTCAGGCGCAAGCGGATCAACAGACAAGAACTTAGCTAAGGCAGGATTATACAATCTAAAACCATAATCTTGTATATGCTGATTGCCCCAATCGGTATCATTTTCCTTTCCGTTAAAGGAGTAGCGATATAAATCTGTAGAGAAAGACCGCTCCTTAATATCCCAACCAAAGGGGTAACTATCTGAACTTTGGATAACATTAGCAGTATACTCTATTGTACCGTTAATATTCTCTCGAGATTTTACGTCATTGATGACTTGTCTCACGTCACCACGGAAGTTCTTAAGCTCATAGCGGTAGAACTCTGTACATCTTTTTTCAATCCCTCTGCACACCCTTTTGACATGCTCTGTACACTTTTCAAAGATATACTTTTTTCTTTCAATAGATTATATTTTCATTTGAAAAAATAAGCTATTTACACGCTTTTACATTTATTTACATTCCTAAAAAGGGAAAGTGGTAGGCTTCCTCGGAAGCTGCTGTCTAGCTTCATGCCAGTAAATTTAGTACCAGTCATTTGTCATTCCTTCTGGCATGCTCCTAGGTTTGCATGCTCATCAGCCTGCTAGTTCTCGTCCTTATATTTTCAATTGAAAAACACAAGCACTTCACTAGCCTAGTGTGCGTACCCGCTAGGAGCTGGCAAGCTGCGCTAACGCTTGCATAAAAATGTAGCTATTCATCATAGTTTAACACTATTTTTCTGTCTAGCACTTGCCACTCCTTACGCTGCGGTACGCTCGGTAATTAATACACTTTAGTACCTCTTTTATTAGGGCTTTGGCAGCCCTAAGTTTTAATACTTGTCATACATCGCCTAACGGCTTGCATGCCAACCATTAAAAATAAAAAAAGCCATACCCTAAAGTATAGCTTCCTAATTTGCTTTGCTCATAGATGTTCATTTTATGCCATCTTTACTTCTTCTTCTGATAAACCTGTTACCTCTGATATTGCCTTGATTGGAAAGCCTTTTTCTTTCATTGCATAAGCTATATCAAATCTGGTTTGTCCTACTTCTTCTTGCTTTTCTTCATATGCTTTTTTTGCTGCAAACTCTGCATCTACCTTGGCTTTGCGGCGTTCTTCCTCTCTCGTTCTGCGCTCCAATTCTCTTGGGATTACATACTTGGTGCTTTTCTCTAATTCTGCTAGTAAACCCATTGCTCTAAAACTTACAAAGCTCCTTTCATTTATTATCAAATGGTCATATACTGGTATATTTACTATTAAACCTATTTGTATTAACCAGTCTGTTAAATCCTTGGATTCTTCACTCGCTTCTAAACTTCCATCTGGGTTACTGTGACATAAGATCATTTGCTTGGCTTGCTTGTGGATCGCATTCGCATAGACATCTGAGGCATGTAAATCTTTCTTTGCCATTGTTCCTAAACTCGCTAATTCTATTAGGATTATTTTGCTTCTTACATCCAAGCCAATTCCCCAAAAGTGCCGTTTTGCTTGATCTAACTTGCTTTCTCGCTCCAACACTTTTTGCATTATATAAAATATGTCTTCGCTGTGTAACACTCGTACTTGCTCTGCTTCCGTTAATTCGATTGTCATAATTTAATGTTTTTTAATGGTTTATAATTGGTCATTGTTGAGTGTTGTTGCTTTGCTTTTTTACTTCTTTTTTTATACCCCCTTGTCCATTTTCCTGGGCAAAGGGTCGCTAAGCTCTTTTTCTAGCTTTTATCGTACTTCTAGCGACCCTCTGGCGACCCCTAGCGACCCGCCCAATTCAATATTCTATAATAATAGCCACGATTTGAACTCCCACTACTTTGCTCTATGTACCCTTTTTCTAACAATTCATGGATATAACGTTGTTGTGTGCTTTTATATACTTTTAAGTCTTCTCTTACTTCTCCTAACCTAAATTCATAGCCTTGTTCCCCTCCTCCCTTTTCCAATACAAACCTTTTTAAGTCCTCAAAATACTTTAATAGCACTGCTTCCCTTTTATTCAAGCTCCTATTCTCCCCGATCTCCTGTACTTTTACTGGGGTCTTCCTTGCTCGATAACTTTCTAGCTCTCTTAATAATAAAGATTTCCCATACAAGCGAGCTTCTTCCGTTTTTATCCCTTCCAACTCCTGCAATATCGAAAAAGCGTCTAGCACTTTTCTATATTTACTACAACTTTCTCGCATACACGCTACCCCATTTAACTCAGGATAGAGTTTTAAACTCCTTTCACAGTTCGAATGGAAAGGACAAGACATAAAGCCCTCTTTATCAATTGCTATTTTATGCAATTTTAAAATCGTCTCTATCTCTAAATATCTTTCTAATTCTTGCTTGGTCATGTTCTCAGGTTTTTTAACCTGTAGGCCTACATGATTTTTCTTTTGAAAATATAAATTTCGATTTCTTCTACTTCAAATTTAAATCAAAATATCATAAATCGCAATAAAAACTTTCTTTTTTTTCTACTATTTGCTAAAAATATCTATTTAGTGTATTTTTATAGAAAAAAGCCTATGTCTATATCAAATAATATAAAATTACTTAGAGAGAAAAAAGGATTACTCCAAAAACAAGTAGCTCTTGAACTTGGAATAGGGTATTCTAACTATAACAAATTAGAAAAAGGAGATAGAGGAATTTCCCTTGAAGAGCTTATCAAAATTGCTAAGTTTTACAATCTATCCATTGACGAAATTGTTTTTCTTGATGAAAAGAAAGCTATTGATATTCAAATTCAAGACAAACCTAAAAATGAGCAACTAGAGCTTTTAGAAGAACTAGACGAAGAAGACAAGAGTATAATTTATAAACTTATCAATACCATGCTCACAAAAAAAAGAATGAAAGAATTGCTTGATTCTGCCCCTAATACTACTTCCTAAGTGTTGATTCCCTTTAATTTTTGGCATGGATTACGACCGCAGGGAGTGGTCTATGACAAATAATTAAAGTTTATTTTTGTGGAATTTCATGGAACAAAAATAATGGCGTGCCTATTGCTTTTCAAGTGGCTAACTCGATTATTAAACGTGAACGTAAGCCCTGAAAGGCTGTATGTACCGTAAGTGTAGGGAGTGACAGGTGCTAGATAGGAAAACAGTATTACTGTGATAGATAGCTATATATAAAAGCCCCTTGGATCATCTCCAAGAGGCTTTTTTATGCAAGTATTTTACTATAACTTTATTTTCAATTGAAAAAAAATACGCAGCCTGACAGCTCCTAAAAGGTACACAAACTAGGGCGGTGTAGTGCTTGTATATTTTCATTTTCTTTTGAAAAATATAAGCATGAAAACCCGCCATGTAACCGAACATGTAAGCCTAGTAATGTGACAGAAGAAACGACTAGAGACTGGTAGCTTTTTTAGGCTACTGGCGCAATACTAGATCGCTACTCTCTCGGTGGAATACCTTATTTCATCTTTCCTTCACTTACAATTTTATATTGATCTAATGGGTATCGTTTGTTAAGAATTTTATGTGCATCTTCTTTGTTTACACCAACAACCTCCTCTGTGTTTACTGTGTCATTAGGCAATCCTAAGTGTTTAATTATAATTTTATACATGATTTTTTTTATTTATTAAGTTTGAAATAAAATATATCCTTTTTCTGCCCTCTAAATCAGGGCAACCTAGAAACATGACAGAACGCAGCGACTAGCGCAGTGGTAGTTTTTTATAACTACTGGCGTGATTCTAGTCTGTTGGCTTCTGAGGTGGAATACCTTGTTCCTTTCATTCTGTAAATCAACCAAGCGACTAATAAAACCACAATATAAAATACAGCTATATCTACCAAGAAATAATAAATAGAAAAACTTGAAGATATTGGACAAATATCACAATTATACTTTGTTGCAAACCTAAAAGGAATACCAATTAGCTCATAAGTATCATCACTCCCGATCAATAATTTTTCTTTTTTAGTATAATGAGTAATTACAACAAAAAGGACAGCAGTTACTCCTAAAATTTTTAATAGTAGTTTTGATAAACTATTCTTTAGAGATACGTTATCATCTAATATATTTTCTATTTCCACTATTTCTTTTTTGTTTTCTTCAATGGTGTTTTACTTCTCTTATCATCTAGCCATTTTTTTTCCTCTGAAGTTCTCAATACAGGGTGCTTATCAGACCCTGACCCATGAGGGTTCACTCCCCTTTGAGAACCATAGTAATCACGCATAAGTTCAGAAGATCCTTTAAGCTTCTCTTCTTCATCACCTAATGGGTGTACATGATAAAGAGCTTCATGCATAAATAAGGTACCTAAAGTTCTTAAAGAACTACCACGACCTCGATAAGTACCTAAATGGGTAGACAAGCGAATCCAACCATGAGTCTCTGTATAGCCACCTGCTTTACCATCAATTAAACTTTTGTTTACATCCGCTTCTAATTGAGTCCAAACATACCCTCTAAAACTAATAATGTCAAACATTGCCTTAGTGTATTTGTCCTTATTCCAGTCAAAATTTGGATTTGCAACTAATGCATATTCTGTAACTTCCACTGATTGAGTATTACTCCACCACAGATACCCCCAAAAATTTCGATAATCATCAGGAGCTTTAATATCATCTCGAACCCGTTTAATTTTCTGAACAGAAAAAGCTTTTGCGCCTTCTTCTCCATATTTTGTTTTATAAACTCTATTCAAATCATCTGCTATTCGTTGCATATCATCACGGCTTGGAGCTACAGCACTATCTCCTTTTACATCTGTATTAAAAATGGGATTTCCACCAAAAACAGAATATGGACTAAATGAGGTTACAGGTCTAGGATCAAGATTCCAACGGCGAGCAATTCGAGAATCATATTCCCAAAACTTTGCGGTTTGGTGTCCATTAGAGATTTCAGGCGATTTCTCTTGCCCATTAAAAGCAAAGCGATACAAATCTGTAGAGAAAGAACGCTCCTTAATATCCCAGCCAAAGGGATAACTATCTGAGCTTTGAATAACATTAGCAGTATACTCTATTGTACCGTTAATATTCTCTCTAGATTTTACGTCATTGATGACCTGTCGAACGTCACCACGGAAGTTCTTTAGTTCATAGCGGTAGAACTCTGTACATCTTTTTTCAATCCCTCTGCACACCCTTTTGACATGCTCTGTACACTTTTCAAAGATATACTTTTTTCTTTCAATAGATTATATTTTCATTTGAAAAAATAAGCTATTTACACGCTTTTACATTTATTTACATTCCTAAAAAGGGAAAGTGGTAGGCTTCCTCGGAAGCTGCTGTCTAGCTTCATGCCAGTAAATTTAGTACCAGTCATTTGTCATTCCTTCTGGCATGCTCCTAGGTTTGCATGCTCATCAGCCTGCTAGTTCTCGTCCTTATATTTTCAATTGAAAAACACAAGCACTTCACTAGCCTAGTGTGCGTACCCGCTAGGAGCTGGCAAGCTGCGCTAACGCTTGCATAAAAATGTAGCTATTCATCATAGTTTAACACTATTTTTCTGTCTAGCACTTGCCACTCCTTACGCTGCGGTACGCTCGGTAATTAATACACTTTAGTACCTCTTTTATTAGGGCTTTGGCAGCCCTAAGTTTTAATACTTGTCATACATCGCCTAACGGCTTGCATGCCAACCATTAAAAATAAAAAAAGCCATACCCTAAAGTATAGCTTCCTAATTTGCTTTGCTCATAGATGTTCATTTTATGCCATCTTTACTTCTTCTTCTGATAAACCTGTTACCTCTGATATTGCCTTGATTGGAAAGCCTTTTTCTTTCATTGCATAAGCTATATCAAATCTGGTTTGTCCTACTTCTTCTTGCTTTTCTTCATATGCTTTTTTTGCTGCAAACTCTGCATCTACCTTGGCTTTGCGGCGTTCTTCCTCTCTCGTTCTGCGCTCCAATTCTCTTGGGATTACATACTTGGTGCTTTTCTCTAATTCTGCTAGTAAACCCATTGCTCTAAAACTTACAAAGCTCCTTTCATTTATTATCAAATGGTCATATACTGGTATATTTACTATTAAACCTATTTGTATTAACCAGTCTGTTAAATCCTTGGATTCTTCACTCGCTTCTAAACTTCCATCTGGGTTACTGTGACATAAGATCATTTGCTTGGCTTGCTTGTGGATCGCATTCGCATAGACATCTGAGGCATGTAAATCTTTCTTTGCCATTGTTCCTAAACTCGCTAATTCTATTAGGATTATTTTGCTTCTTACATCCAAGCCAATTCCCCAAAAGTGCCGTTTTGCTTGATCTAACTTGCTTTCTCGCTCCAACACTTTTTGCATTATATAAAATATGTCTTCGCTGTGTAACACTCGTACTTGCTCTGCTTCCGTTAATTCGATTGTCATAATTTAATGTTTTTTAATGGTTTATAATTGGTCATTGTTGAGTGTTGTTGCTTTGCTTTTTTACTTCTTTTTTTATACCCCCTTGTCCATTTTCCTGGGCAAAGGGTCGCTAAGCTCTTTTTCTAGCTTTTATCGTACTTCTAGCGACCCTCTGGCGACCCCTAGCGACCCGCCCAATTCAATATTCTATAATAATAGCCACGATTTGAACTCCCACTACTTTGCTCTATGTACCCTTTTTCTAACAATTCATGGATATAACGTTGTTGTGTGCTTTTATATACTTTTAAGTCTTCTCTTACTTCTCCTAACCTAAATTCATAGCCTTGTTCCCCTCCTCCCTTTTCCAATACAAACCTTTTTAAGTCCTCAAAATACTTTAATAGCACTGCTTCCCTTTTATTCAAGCTCCTATTCTCCCCGATCTCCTGTACTTTTACTGGGGTCTTCCTTGCTCGATAACTTTCTAGCTCTCTTAATAATAAAGATTTCCCATACAAGCGAGCTTCTTCCGTTTTTATCCCTTCCAACTCCTGCAATATCGAAAAAGCGTCTAGCACTTTTCTATATTTACTACAACTTTCTCGCATACACGCTACCCCATTTAACTCAGGATAGAGTTTTAAACTCCTTTCACAGTTCGAATGGAAAGGACAAGACATAAAGCCCTCTTTATCAATTGCTATTTTATGCAATTTTAAAATCGTCTCTATCTCTAAATATCTTTCTAATTCTTGCTTGGTCATGTTCTCAGGTTTTTTAACCTGTAGGCCTACATGATTTTTCTTTTGAAAATATAAATTTCGATTTCTTCTACTTCAAATTTAAATCAAAATATCATAAATCGCAATAAAAACTTTCTTTTTTTTCTACTATTTGCTAAAAATATCTATTTAGTGTATTTTTATAGAAAAAAGCCTATGTCTATATCAAATAATATAAAATTACTTAGAGAGAAAAAAGGATTACTCCAAAAACAAGTAGCTCTTGAACTTGGAATAGGGTATTCTAACTATAACAAATTAGAAAAAGGAGATAGAGGAATTTCCCTTGAAGAGCTTATCAAAATTGCTAAGTTTTACAATCTATCCATTGACGAAATTGTTTTTCTTGATGAAAAGAAAGCTATTGATATTCAAATTCAAGACAAACCTAAAAATGAGCAACTAGAGCTTTTAGAAGAACTAGACGAAGAAGACAAGAGTATAATTTATAAACTTATCAATACCATGCTCACAAAAAAAAGAATGAAAGAATTGCTTGATTCTGCCCCTAATACTACTTCCTAAGTGTTGATTCCCTTTAATTTTTGGCATGGATTACGACCGCAGGGAGTGGTCTATGACAAATAATTAAAGTTTATTTTTGTGGAATTTCATGGAACAAAAATAATGGCGTGCCTATTGCTTTTCAAGTGGCTAACTCGATTATTAAACGTGAACGTAAGCCCTGAAAGGCTGTATGTACCGTAAGTGTAGGGAGTGACAGGTGCTAGATAGGAAAACAGTATTACTGTGATAGATAGCTATATATAAAAGCCCCTTGGATCATCTCCAAGAGGCTTTTTTATGCAAGTATTTTACTATAACTTTATTTTCAATTGAAAAAAAATACGCAGCCTGACAGCTCCTAAAAGGTACACAAACTAGGGCGGTGTAGTGCTTGTATATTTTCATTTTCTTTTGAAAAATATAAGCATGAAAACCCGCCATGTAACCGAACATGTAAGCCTAGTAATGTGACAGAAGAAACGACTAGAGACTGGTAGCTTTTTTAGGCTACTGGCGCAATACTAGATCGCTACTCTCTCGGTGGAATACCTTATTTCATCTTTCCTTCACTTACAATTTTATATTGATCTAATGGGTATCGTTTGTTAAGAATTTTATGTGCATCTTCTTTGTTTACACCAACAACCTCCTCTGTGTTTACTGTGTCATTAGGCAATCCTAAGTGTTTAATTATAATTTTATACATGATTTTTTTTATTTATTAAGTTTGAAATAAAATATATCCTTTTTCTGCCCTCTAAATCAGGGCAACCTAGAAACATGACAGAACGCAGCGACTAGCGCAGTGGTAGTTTTTTATAACTACTGGCGTGATTCTAGTCTGTTGGCTTCTGAGGTGGAATACCTTGTTCCTTTCATTCTGTAAATCAACCAAGCGACTAATAAAACCACAATATAAAATACAGCTATATCTACCAAGAAATAATAAATAGAAAAACTTGAAGATATTGGACAAATATCACAATTATACTTTGTTGCAAACCTAAAAGGAATACCAATTAGCTCATAAGTATCATCACTCCCGATCAATAATTTTTCTTTTTTAGTATAATGAGTAATTACAACAAAAAGGACAGCAGTTACTCCTAAAATTTTTAATAGTAGTTTTGATAAACTATTCTTTAGAGATACGTTATCATCTAATATATTTTCTATTTCCACTATTTCTTTTTTGTTTTCTTCAATGGTGTTTTACTTCTCTTATCATCTAGCCATTTTTTTTCCTCTGAAGTTCTCAATACAGGGTGCTTATCAGACCCTGACCCATGAGGGTTCACTCCCCTTTGAGAACCATAGTAATCACGCATAAGTTCAGAAGATCCTTTAAGCTTCTCTTCTTCATCACCTAATGGGTGTACATGATAAAGAGCTTCATGCATAAATAAGGTACCTAAAGTTCTTAAAGAACTACCACGACCTCGATAAGTACCTAAATGGGTAGACAAGCGAATCCAACCATGAGTCTCTGTATAGCCACCTGCTTTACCATCAATTAAACTTTTGTTTACATCCGCTTCTAATTGAGTCCAAACATACCCTCTAAAACTAATAATGTCAAACATTGCCTTAGTGTATTTGTCCTTATTCCAGTCAAAATTTGGATTTGCAACTAATGCATATTCTGTAACTTCCACTGATTGAGTATTACTCCACCACAGATACCCCCAAAAATTTCGATAATCATCAGGAGCTTTAATATCATCTCGAACCCGTTTAATTTTCTGAACAGAAAAAGCTTTTGCGCCTTCTTCTCCATATTTTGTTTTATAAACTCTATTCAAATCATCTGCTATTCGTTGCATATCATCACGGCTTGGAGCTACAGCACTATCTCCTTTTACATCTGTATTAAAAATGGGATTTCCACCAAAAACAGAATATGGACTAAATGAGGTTACAGGTCTAGGATCAAGATTCCAACGGCGAGCAATTCGAGAATCATATTCCCAAAACTTTGCGGTTTGGTGTCCATTAGAGATTTCAGGCGATTTCTCTTGCCCATTAAAAGCAAAGCGATACAAATCTGTAGAGAAAGAACGCTCCTTAATATCCCAGCCAAAGGGATAACTATCTGAGCTTTGAATAACATTAGCAGTATACTCTATTGTACCGTTAATATTCTCTCTAGATTTTACGTCATTGATGACCTGTCGAACGTCACCACGGAAGTTCTTTAGTTCATAGCGGTAGACTCCTCTCATTCGTTCCAATCGCTGCACTACTGCATCTCCTTGCTCAAAGATAGGAAAAGATTTTATATAAAGTTGGTCTTGAGCCACAATTCCTAAATTTTCTAGTCCTATGACTTCATCTAAATTAACTCCTTCATCTCTTTCCAGATCAAAATCTAAATAACTCTGAGTAGGATCGCTTTCTATGTGCCCAAGATAACTGTTTACTGCTATTTTGGGCGTAATAGTTCCTGACGCAGACATTCCATCTCCTACAATTTTAATTGGTCCTCCTACTTGTATATTTCTCTTGATAATTCCTAATCGATCTGATCCATAAACCATTTGTTCCTTCAAATAAACATTAGGCGTTCTATATACATTTATTCCTGAATGACTTGGTTTCTTATCATATTCATAAATGCCCAATACATTTCCTTGAGGATCTCGAACATAAACAGTATGTTTTTCGTTTTGCCCCGTTACATTAGGGATTTGTATTTTAGAAATTCGATTTCCTTGAAAATCATAAATATATTTTAGATCTGGTCGATTATTCGTATTTGTACTATTTCTTTTGACATAGCTCACCTTTTGCTCTGATGTCCACTTTATTTCTTCAATATCTTCTGAAGCATCTGCAATTAATGATCCATTCTCATCATACACATAATTAGCACTACTTTGACTCTTTAAATCATCATTTCTATTGGGTGGTGTAGCTGCATCGGATACAAAACTCAACTTATTGTTCACAAAGTCCAATGGAGAATTCGCCAACGTTGAAGTTCCTGCATTATAATTATACGTTAATTCATCCAACAAAACAGGAGAAGTATTGGGCAATAGCCCGCCTGCATACCGTTTTAAGCTCAGAATATTCCCATTAGGACCATAAGTATATTGAGTTTGTGCGCCTGTTACTGGTTTATTAGCTCCCGTAGCAAAACTTCCCCATGTAGTTCCCACTGCCTGTTCTAAGGTTTGAGACTCGACCAATCGATGCAATTGATCGTAACGATATTTTTTCCAAATGGAAGGCAATGCGGACTGAGGAGCTCCTCCAATAGCAGGTTTAGTTTGTGCTTGCGTAACAGAGCTAATATTTCCATTATAAAGATTTCCTGTTTGCCCATTTGCTGGTACTTCTGAATAATTTTGTACACTAGAATTAATTGTTGAATAATCGCCATCATAATAATGTACGGTATACCCGAATATATCTTGAGCAATTCTATCGTGTATATCTCCGCCTATAGAACTGTGTAGGTTACTATTATTTGAACCATCTCGCCCAGGATCATCTGATGAACTCAATTTATTAGAATTCACTCCTTTTATCCAGCCATGCATGGTATATAGATAATCCAAACCTTGCACTTTGTCCTCTCCTAGTTCTACCCTTTTTAAAGGTCCATGATAATAGTATTCATAGCTAGCATCCGTATTCCAAATAAAGCCATTGATACTTGATTTTGCTTTTATCAAGCGATTATTGGCATCATAAGTATATCTAAAGCTCAACTGATCTTTTTCCCCCTTTTGGTAATCCACTCCATGCACAACGCCTGAAATTAAATCATAATCGTATTGAAGTTGTTTGTATTCGTTCCCAACCAATTGAGGATAATATTGCCATACTTCTTTAGCATTTCCAAAAACATCATAATTATAAGCTACCTCATAATCTATTTGTTCGCCATCCATAGAGTAAGTTTGTGCCCCTACTCTATTTCTTCTTAAGCCAATTTCATCTTCAAATTTTGCATCTATCTGGCTGATCCCTGTATTGTAAAACGTTTTTCTTACTTCTGATTTGGTCCAACCTGAAAATATAACCAAAGAACTAGGGAAAGATCCATTATCCAATGTAGATTGAAATGTAGCTTTGTTACTAGGTGCTAATAAATCTGCAAAAGTTAGAGGGATTGGTCCTGCTGACGAAGTAGCGTTTTCTTCAACCAAACCTGTTTCTACAATGCGCCCTAGGGCATCATAACAGATATAGTTAGCTGTTTTGTCCAATACTTGCTGCTCATTTTGACTAAAAATAGGGCGTCCTAATACATCATAATAAGTCTTAACGGACCCTCGATCTGGTGCTGTAGACTGTACAACTTCATTCAGCGTATTATAAACATAATTGGTTGCCATCGCATGGGTTGGCTCCTTAGGCGTTGGTACACCTCCTTGCTTTTGTATTTTTCTATGTCTATTTCTTTCTACTACTGCCAAATCTAAGTCGGCTTGGGTCTCTAAATGATCTACACCAGTAGGAGGAACGGTTCGCTCTAAATTACCACTTGCATCGTAATAATAAAGTGTATAATGGATCGCCCGATCGGTATATGTTAATTCAAATTCTTCTACAACATCGTTGATACAGCTTGTTTTCAGGTCTCTTTCGTATTTAGCAACGGCTTTCTTAGTAACTCTATCTATATATTCTTCCGCTTCAAATAAAGCCAATGCCAATGCTTGCTCTTCACAAGATAAAGGATCTGGTATTTCTAAACATTTTGATATTTCGGCTTTAAAGTGAGTAGGTATGGTATTATCCAATTTAAAATTGGCTTTCCAAAGTTGTAGATCTTGATATCCGCCTAATGGATATGCTGGCGTAGAACTAGCAGAACAATAGGTATTTTCAATATATTGTATATCGCTTCCACTAAGTGCTGTAGGTAACAACAGTAAATCTGCAATATACCGATCGGCTATAACATCATAAATATCGGCATAACCTGAATATTCTTGTTTTAATTGCTTAATTTCTTCACAAACACAAGTTGGATATCCTTGATCATCGCAAGCAAAGAAGGTGATATCGCTAGAGACAACTGTTGCAGGTACACTAGGTGTATTTGTTGTTTTTACTAATTTTAAACCTGCATATTTATTAGAACGAGTTACGCTACCTGCATTATAAGTTAAGTCTGGAAGTTTTAACACAATCTCCATCCCATTCCCTCCTGCGGATTGAGCGAATAAAACAATGTCATCTTTTAATGGACTAGGTAATGCACTTACGGCTGCATTTAAAGCAGCTTGAACCATGCTTAAATCATATCCACAATCATTGCCCAACATTCCCGAAGTGATGGTTCCTAAATCTAATGAAGTAGTTCCATAAGTTGTGTTAAGTCCCGAAGTCGATGTTGCTAAATCCAAACTTAGATCTATAGAAGAACCATTATTTAAACAAGTAATGGGCTCTACTAGTTTGTAATAGTCACATAAGGTATTTAGGTCTTTACAGTTTGAATAACCAAATTTACTTTCATCATAAAAAGTTTTTCTTGTTGCAGTAGAACCTATCCCTGCAGAACCATAAAGCAGACGATTCATTTCGACACTCACTCCTTGATACGAAATTGGTAAATAGACAATTAATTCAAAATCCCCATTAGTTTCTGTCACTATTATAGATAGATCATCTTTTAAAGGAGAAGACAGTGTTGCTATCTGATTATTAATTTGTTGCTCCAAATAACTCTTATTACAATTAAGACCAGTACTAGTGCTCCGCAAAGGTAACAAATCTAATCGGGTACCATATATTGTTGCTAAATCAGGATTTGTAAAATGAAGATTAAAAGACAATTCTTCATAGAAAGAAAAAACAGTTCCTGTAGAAGCACAGCCAAAACTAATAGTTGCTTTATAAATCGTACACGGTCCCCCAGAAACAACATTTTGTCCCACAGTACCATTCAATACCCCATTAGCCATATTTTGTATGGCAATACTATTGTCTTGCGCAACGGTTCCACTAAAATTAGTTTGATTCTCTACCTGTGCAACAAGATCATTATAATTAGGAATTCGAATACTAAAACCATCACTGGTTTCTAATACCCCATCATTAGGGTCGGCATCCGCCAAGAAACCACCACACGTTCCAGTAGGAAATTTATCTAATAAGTGCTTATTAATCCCTCTTCGTTTACACTCTAGCATCATACTGCGAATCGCTGCCCATCTCAACTCATCCGTTATATCAGGATCTTGGCGAGCTAAATCTGCTAAATCTGCCAGATCATGCCAATTCGATCCATCTTCTATATAATGGCATATTTCCCACTTAATATGATCCAACAAAGGCGGTTTAGGAGCTGGGAGTGTTGTCATTAATAGATGATGAGCAGTCAACTGACTTGCAATATCTCCAAGCATTGGATAACTAAGCCTACCATACCAATCTCCATGGCTGGTTAGCGTACAGATACCACCATTAGGAATAGTTAAATAATCATTGGTTAAAGCATCTGCTAGATCTAAGTTAAACCACGCTGCATCCTGCTTACGCAAGGCTTGATACCAAGTATCATTTGTATTAGGATCTGGATTATCAACACATTGATAACGATACAAACACCATTCTGGATGATACTCAAAGAAGTTGTTCGCCTCCATAAACCCCTTAATTTCCACATAAGTTAAAGCACGAACCATTGCCCAATTGGTATAATCTACTCCCTGATAAGTAATACCATTACTTGGAAAAGATATTTCGTTCTCTAACCAATTCGGTTCTTCATAATATTGCCCTCCAGGCAACAAATCAGATGTTAACAAATCCCGAATTCCTTCGCAGCCCAAATCAGAAGGATCGCCACTATATTCGTCACAAGGATCTAAATTAACCTGTGTCAAATCCAACAAAGGAGCAGCATCTACACAGGGATTAGGATGCACGGGTGGTGTGATATTAACAGGATCTTTATAATAAGTCTTCAAATCTGCTAAAAAAGAATTGTTATCCGTCTTAAGCTTATCTTTAAAGGCTTCTACCTCAGCAGAAACATCCTTTAATCTCAGCACCTTTTCAATGGTATACGATTTTAAGTCATTCAGCCCTGCCACAAATTGAAAATCAAATACATCTCCATGATTTACGTCAAAAAACGCCCCAAAAACCATTGCATTATTGCTACTGGATGTTATACTTAGACGATTGTTCAATACATTACCTTCTGAATCATAAATATTAAATTTTAGCTCAAATTCACAAGGAACCGTCACTCCATCACACCCAACAAAAGGAGCAGTGTTAACCGTATAATGAAAATCATAATTTCCAGGCGAACTTACCATGAATTCCTTTATAATCGATTGAGGGGAAATACTTCTTTTTTTGTCCTCCTCTTCTTCAGGCAACAAATTTCTCGTTTTGACACGAGAAGTGGGGTATCGATAAACTGGAGTGCCAGATTGATCCAAGCGATCCACCATGTTGTTTCCTGAAGCATCCTTCGGAGCCTCTCCAACCAAAGCTGTCGCTACTGTCTTTCCAGCAAGATTGGTATAAGAGATCGACAATTGACCGTTCGGATCTTTGGTCATTTGCATACTATAATGTTCTGCATAGCCAATTTCTGACCCAAATAATTCGTCTAAATCCTCTTGAAACACAGAGGCGTA
The DNA here is from genome assembly GCF_026000115.1 of Aureispira anguillae. Taxonomy (GTDB): domain Bacteria; phylum Bacteroidota; class Bacteroidia; order Chitinophagales; family Saprospiraceae; genus Aureispira; species Aureispira anguillae. Next base: position 1,658,324 of record NZ_AP026867.1, on the reverse strand, counting down.
ATAATATTCTGTTTCATGCCCCGAACCAAAGGCATGCGTTTCGCCAACTCCTGATTGGAGCTTAACCCTTCCCTGATTATCAAAAACAGTTTGAGTATAAGGAAATCCTTTTGCATCTGCTACAAAGGCTCCTTTATCAGAATCTTTATCGTCAATATTGGAAGGAGAAAAATAGCGCCCACTGCCTGAAATTGTACTCAATTTCATAATCTTTTGAGTCTGATCAAAGGTATAATTAGCATCTTGATCAAAGTCCGTCCAATGAATGGGTCCTCCTATTGTTGATGGCGTATTAGTACTTCTATCTGCCAAGTTGTAATTGTCAAAAAATTTCAGTTGATTTTCTGCCTTTTCAGCCACACTAGGAATCACCTGAATCGCTTGCCTTCCTTCTCGATCAAAAACCGTTTCAGAAACAATAGTGCGATTGTAAGAATTGTCCTTTGTAACACTTTGTCTAGCTCTACCTGTTCCATCTGCAAAATTTAAGACTTCAACTCGTTTCCCTTCTTCTGCATACGAAGCTTGATAAGTCCAGTTTTTTTCTGTTTCCAAAGGACCTATGTCCCCGCTCCCATCTGCTGCTATAGACAAAGAAAGCTGCATATTAGACCAATTACCAATCAGGCGATGCCCCAATTCATTGCCATAGCCTACTGCTCTGGCTCTAAAATAGACGGTTCCTTCATCATAAGGTAATTCTATGGTATATTTATTTTCTATTAGACTTACCCGTGTTGCTCGTTGCCAGCCCAATGGACCATCCAAAGCAATTGTAGTGTTAACATCTTTGGAAATGTACAACCACTCAAAATCGTATTCTTCTGCCCCCTCTACAAAGTCCCATGAATAAGTCACCATTCTATTGGGAACATCTAAAGCAGTTTGTCGTATGGTTATATCTTCTTGAACATCCAGTGAAAAAACACGCTTTACTTTTATTTTATTTTCTAAATACAAATCCTCCTTCATGACAGGCTGATGAGTAGGCGTACTGATGATACCATTGGCATCTGTATATTCTATAGTTAAAACTTGAACCTCCAATCGATCCGCACCAGGAAGATGAAAAACATCCCAATCCTTAAAGCTTTGTTGGCCATCCAATTCATAATTCACAGCTAGCCACCTTGTCACAGTAGGCATTGGATGTCCTTGCGTATTCCACGATTGAATCTCTACCTCTACTCGATACCCCCAATCACTGGAAAACACGACCTCTTCTGATCCTTCCCAACGTAAGCTGACATAGCCATCCACCTGTACATTCGTAAATCTTTTGCTAAGGTCATATACCTTTGATTTAGGGTCTGTTGGTAAACGATCTTCCCAATCGTTATTGTTTAACATATGACTATACCAAGCATCTGCTGTTACCAAGCTCGCCGCAGGAGCAATGGCACTCCCCTTTAAAGAGGAGACATACTCCTCATCTCCTGCCCATACTAACTGGCTCTGAATCAGCAATAGGCAAATCATTATAAAATAATGGATATATTTCATCTTCAAGAATTGGTTTATTAGGTTTCTCCTTTTACAGGATACAGTTTTATTTTTTAATTCTTTCTCCGTTAGTTTTAGCAGCAACCAAACTACTTTAAAAGCAAAAATTTTGAATTCGGTAATTAATTCCAGTTGATCTTTTTCTCCTCACGCTGTGTTAAATTAAATTGCCTATACTTTGTATTTAATGAGGCTTTTTTGCCTTTAACAGTAATATATTCCTGCCAATTAAACCAATCTTTAGAAGGCGGTTTAGTACTTATTATTTTGTAATTGATAACGGTCTTATATAGAGTACTTTCATAAGCATTCATTCCTTGATAATAGTAAGTTATCTGTTCAACTAATTTCTCCTCCATATTTAATTTCACCTCTATTGTCTTAATCATTTCGTTAGGACTATGAATCTGATACGTTTTATACTTACCATTACGACTCATATAATGAATCCGTTCCTTATTCACAGAATCCAAGCCTTGTTGATATACCTGAGTTAATTGATCAATATCGATCTCTACGTCATGGTAATAAACCACTCTATAATCTGCATGATTGATAAATAAAAAATGTTTTCCATCTACAATGGTTTCTTGACCTCCAAATTTAGAATAGTACCCCTGATCTCCTTTTACAATCTTACCCTTTTCTTGATTTATAGGCTTAGTATCCTCTCTTTTTTCAAAAGAACTTACTATTACATCTTGTGTATAATAATCTCTGTTTTTGTGATGATTGTACACCTCTAAAAAATCCTGTTTGAAATTCTGTGCTATGGTTGGCTGGATTAATAGCCAACACGATAGCAAAAAAATAAGCTTCATATCTTTCTTTTTATTGATTCGATCGAATGTACTGACGCCCTTCGGTAATGGTTTTAATTCCTTCAGTTGTTTCCTTCTTTGTTTTTTCCAACTGCCCTCTTTCATCATAGATATAAAAAGTAGCAAAATTGTTATCGTCTAAGGTTGCTGTATTCTTCAGACTTGTTTTGTCGTAAACATAGGTGGTCATCATGGCATCAGATGGATGAATTCTTAAATCATCTATATAAACATCTTCACCAAAATTAAAGACCGCTATTTCCATGCTAACAGCATTTGAAGGAATAAGGACATCTCCACTAATTCGCTGCCAATGCTCGATCATAGAACCCTTAGGAGCAATCGCCGTTCCTAAAGGATTACCAATCCTAGCTCCCGAAGCATCATTGAAATGGATCGTCAAACTCAACGTTTTATAAGCAATCATATCATACACTGCTTCGTCCCGTTTCACCCATGCACTAAAGGTGTACTTTTTCCCTGGCTGAGGAGCAAACTTCCCTAGGCAGTTACAAGCCTGTGGCAATGCCTTTACAATAACGTCGCTCGCTCCTTTTGTTGTCGTACGCATTATTTTGGGTATGGTCATACCTTCTAGCTCAATCCCCTCTTGTAAGAATTGTAGCACCTCCTGTTTCTTATAATAAGCATCAGGACGATAGAGCTCTTTAGCCAATGCATTGGCACAATCCGTTTCATCAAAGCTGCTCAGGTCTATCTTTGTAAATGAACCTATCGTTGGATATGGTATCTTATAACTATATTCTCCTGTGTGACTTTCTGTACTCACTACATTTTCTACATCTATTACCCCTCCCCAATGCGCATTACAATCTTTGGAATAAGTCTCAAAACCATCAAACATAACCTCATTATACCGTGCATTTTGAGCAACAGCAACTGGTAGATTATCCTCATATCCATACAGTGCTGTACTGTGATTCCCCAAACGATCTACTGTTTCTAATTCATAGCCAGAAGAGCTATATTTTGTTGCCATACTTCCCCTTTGCCACTCCGTGGCATTTGCTCCTGCCCAATTAAAAGGACTAAAAGTGGTAAAGACTCCTTTGTCTCGTATACTCTCTTTGTTATAATCTCGTTCTCCTACATAAGTATATGCCGTCCAAGGTCGCCAATTTCCTTTGGTTCCATTGTTGTAATAATTGATGGTAGAACTTGGCACATAACTAAGATCATCCCCGTTGCATGTAGGAACACTAGATCCTACCTTATTTGATGAATTACATAATAAATCGGCTGATTCTTTCACAACACCATTCTCATAGATTTCTATCGTATGGGCTCCTGCTCCCAATAAAGGCACGTTAATTTTAATAGATGTTCCCCTTGTATTAAAAAAAGCGGCATTGACATCTTGCCCCAAACAAGGATCATAAATGATCATAACTCCTATTTCATTCGTAGGCAAAGCAATTTTTAACTCATCCACAGTAACATCATAATCCTCCCCTACAGTAACCAACTCACCACCAATATTATGTTCACCACTAGGAACATCATTTAGAGTAAGTTCATGAAGCGTTATTGGTGTATATTTAAAATCATACCACATTTGCCCATACGATAATCCACTATTTGGAATATAAAAGGGATGACAACCTCCTAAATTTGACGTAGGCAAGACTAATGGCGGGACACCTATTAATGGATTAGGATATATTCCATAATGGCGTAAACCCAATCTTACATGACCGTACATATCTTCTGCTTCTGCCTTCGTCATATAGGCACAAAGTTCTCCTGTTGTTTGTGATTCAAACCATGATTTACCAGAATGGTCGTGAACTCTTTCTGCCAACTGCCCAAAGTTGGCTAAACCAGGAGTTAAAAAATTATACCCTTGCCAACCTGTCTGAATCAAATGTGGACTATCAGTAAATACAAAATTATATTTGACTGCTGAAGCTCCAACTGGTCTAGTATGTGGCCATTCATCAAAGTAAAAAAATGGTTGATTTATAGTAGCATTCATCATACAAGGATATTCTTGGTGTGGTCTTCTACTTGGGAAAGTAGGGTGATCTGCTTCAAAATATCCCTTCACCCACTCACACGAAGCCCCCTGTGTTACATGGGGCCAAGGGCAACCATCTACGTGAGTTTTGTTATGTTTTAAACCACAAGGAATAGTTACATCCCCCCCCTTGTAAGTGCATTGACCGTTTACTGTATAATCTTGATACCCTTGCTTTATAGGATTTGCAGATTTAATCACTTTCACCTCATAAGCATTTTTAGTGTTAGCACACAAATACATGGTATCTGGACAAGTTCCTTCAGTAGTAATTTGAGTAGCATCAATAGGTTCTCCATCTACTTTAATTACAATATCCCCTGCATTAACTTTATCGATAAAGGTTTGCTCAGGATCCAAAGAACTACTAATGTCAGAATACAAAGTTGCATCAACACAATAATCAGCACTACAAAGAGCCTTTGTTTCACAATTCTTAGCATTGGGCCAGAAATCTCGGTACTTAATCGCAGAAGCATTCAAAATCCCCTTAGTTGCATCAAAGGTCAAAGTATCACTTGATCCTAAAGTAGTATTCGGCGCATAATCCATCCCTTGAGCAACAATAGCTCCTGCTGGTGCATACAATAAGTTCTTTCTACCAGAACGAATAATTGTAATCTTATCAATTAAAGAAACATCAACAAGAGAACCATCTACTTTCGCTAGTCCAACAAAACCATTCGTAGCATTTGGAGTAGCTTTAGATACTCTATAGACAGTAGCCTTATCTCCAACTTTATCTCCTAACGTATTGGTACTTTCTACATAAACTTCATCTCCTTCAATGAAAGGAAAGTTACCAAAATTAATCTCATAAAGTCCTTCTTGATTCCCCGTCGTTGCTCTTGTTATTGCCCCTTCTACAACCACTCCTATATTTTTAAAAGCAGCAGCCATCCCATCATAGTGCCAATGGGCCTTCTGAGTATAATTATAGATTGGATCTTTAAACTCATTCATTGTACGAGTTAGCAAAGGTTCGCTAGTTAAGGCATCAAAAACTAAATTCTCTGTTTTAATTGTAGAATTTTGAGTCGTTATAGTTGTCGATTTTAGAATCCCCTTTTTCTGTACAAATTTCTGTACTACTGCTGTTTTTAAACTAGAACTTGTTTTTGATATTCCCCCAGAAGCAACACTAAAAATTGGAATACATGAAATACCATTAATAGTTGGCATAAGAGCGCTTGTAAAATTAAAATCTAAGGTAAAGTTATTCGAAGATTCTTTATTTTCATTGGCTTCAACCTGCACATCTACCTCTACGCCCAATCTTGCTCTTTCGTATTTTCCATCTTCTGTAAATACATCTACCTCACTACTAATGTTTCCTTCATTATCGGTAAAATACTCATATTCCTGTTTAGAAATAACAGTACCTTCATACCCCTTTGTTTCATCAGGATAGGTCTTTTGAGTAATTGATTTAGGTTTGCCCGCCATATCATTAAAAATCAAACTATAACCCTGACTAACTCCTTCATACCTTCGAAATTCTGTAAAAATACCTGGTATAGGAATAATTTTATAATTAGGACCAACTTTATCCATCTCTGTACGCTTGAATAAAATAGGAAACTCTTTGGGACTATAAAATTCATACTCTGTTATAGGAGTGGTCATTCGTTTATTACTAGCATCCTTTGCTGTAAGGCTTTTGACCGTTACTTTTCGATAACCTACGGAAGCAGACGGATAATGTGCCATCATAATTGGATATTCCATAAACAAGTTATTAGGCTGTTGTAATACATTAGCATGCTCATATTTGCTAGGAACAACCATTGGGTTTTGCTCCTTACCAGCAAAAGGTTCATAGGCTACACCACTACTAATTTTCTCTCCATCCTCTTCTATGGTATAATCATAAATCTGCCCATATTCTGCATTTTCATAACTTGAATTGGAGCTTCCACCAGTCATTTCCTCCCAATTATCATTAATTCTAATTTCTTTTACACGTACTCCTCCTCCTCTTTTCTTTCCATCAGGCACTTGCAAACGTATTTGTGAAAAACCATCCAAAAATATTTCTGAAGCCCAATTTTGAATTTTATAATAATATTTATACCCTGCCATCATCGACATAAAATCAGGTATAGAAGAAAATAAAGCACCTACACCACTTGCTGTCTTTACTCCATGTACCAAATCTGGACGATTAAATCTCAAATGCTGAAATGCTGCATCTCGAATAGGATGAAGATGATCTTTTGCCGCAGCAAAAGCTTGAAAAGGCACAGCATACAAGGTAATATAGCCGATATCAAAACCTCTTGAACTACTATCACTACGAGTTACGCCATAATGGACATTTGCTGTTTCCATTCTTAGATTACCATAACCTGAGACAAAATCCACCCGATCATCATCTCGATTTATTTCGGTATCCAACAACTTAACAGCAGCTTTAAAATACAATTCTTTGGTTTCTCCAATATAATGATCTTTAAACCACTCTGCAATACCATCCATATCACTACTATACCCATCATAAAAGGTACTAGCTGTAGCAGCTCCTAGCTCTGGAATTGAGTTTTTTAAAGGAAAATAAATTTTGTATTCAAAATCAGGACTAACGGGATCCCCTGATCCATTATCTTGCTCAACATTTCTCAAACTAGCTTTAATGGTCGAAGAATAACTAGGTCCTGACCTACGCTTTTTGTCGGCTCCTGTGAAATCCTTCCCCATATGCACAATTTCATATAACTGCATTGCCTTTTTGTCCTCGACATAAGCATAATCATCTTGTTCATATTCAATATGCATACTACTTCCTGTCGGCAAATCAATTTGCTCTAGATGCCAAGGGACATCATAAGTAATGGGCTGACCAATATGATTGGTTGTTGATTGATCCGTATAGGGAAATTGATGATGTGGATAATTGGGAGCATCGTTATTTTTATAATTTCCCCAACAGTCGTTATTTTTCAAAGAATAAGCCTCATTTTTCCCATAATGAAATACATAAGGACTAGAACTTCCTTTTGTAGAATTTTGATAGGTAAACCAAAGCTTTTTCAACGTTAATTTTCCTCCAGTCCCTTCTCGATTCGGTACACCTTTGCACAGTTCTTTGGTTCCATCTGTTTCATAACCAAAATGTGTTACTTTTAGGGGAATAGGAACATAGGTTGGATCGATTTCCATTTTTTGATACTCCTCAATTGTATACAACTTGATTTTATCCAATGATTGCATTCTATCTCTAGCCTCAATTTGAGTAGGTTTTCCTCCTTCTTCAAGTTCAGACGCCCCCAAAGCATCTTTTCTTTCTTTCAAGTCAAAAATAGCTACATGGGTTTTAGTTTTTATTTCTTTTAAATAAAACAATTCTTTTTTACCTTTAGAATAGCTTCCTTTATCGTCAAAATATTGAGTTGTCCCTGGCATATAAATTGCTCCCTCATAAGGGGCTCTCCAATGATAAGAACTTGAAGTTTTTTGATATTTAAAATCTACCCAATAGCCTAGGTCATCTGCGCTCACTCCATCCCCTGTAACATCAACATAATCTGCGGAAACAACCGAAGTTAGCATCCAAGAATGGGCATAAGCTGGCAATTTTTTCTTATCCATAAACTCAGGCTTTTTGCTCCATTCTCCAGATGCTTTATCATAGCCACCAGAAGGTACCGCAACAGTGGGGTTAGGAATTTCTGCGCTTTGTTTTGCTACAGAAAAACTAGCGTCTTCCTGCTCTAAATTATAGGCAGGTAGACCATAGGTATAACGCATTCCATCTGGTTCTAGAATTGATACTTCTGAAAGATGATCCTTTCTGTCAGGTTGGTATCTCGTAGACTTAAGCACCTCATTATTAGCAGCATCATAATATTTATATTCATTCGTTGTTCCATAATTTTTTGTTTCCGACTCAGTTAACGATTCAATAATTCTTGTTCTACGAGTAGGTACATTTTGTTGAGCAACATTAGTAGCCGCTGTATTAATCGAATTGCTAAAATTAGTCATCTGAACCCCTCCGCCAGCAACTTTACCAAGATCAATACGTATTGGCTCATCTTTTTTCCATGCATCATATTTGTCATCTGTCTGCGTAATAGCAGGACGATCCCCCATATCTTTAAAGAAAGTAGGTTTAAATCTTACAGGAGAAGAAGCTGAGGAATTTTGCTCGCTCTTTAATTGATCTATAGCCCAGCTATGATCTTCCCAAGCTCCTGTAGAAGCCGTAGCTGTTCCAATTTCTGGCGGCACTCCTCCTATTCCTATATGATAACTTAAATTGGGGCAAGAAGACGGATTCCTTGATTCGGGTAATATACCAAGGTCTAAATTTCCTCTGTATTGTTTGGTTGTACTAATAACCTTAGTTGGAGAATAAACCCCTATCTTTGAATGATAAGCCTTAAATACACTACTAATTCCTTGCCCTGTTGCTGCAAAAATATCGTTAGTTACATTCGAAGGAGGCACATGAGGAATATGTGGGCTATAGTTAAATGGACTGTGATTAAAATCTGTCAAAACATAGTCTTCCTTATTCACCTTTTCATTATAAAGATAACCATAACTTTTTATCTCTTGTTCTTCACCATTCTTTGTTACAGTAGAAGTAGTAACATCTGCCATGTAACTATAAGGAAATTCAGATTTAAAATTCGCTGGAGGGTTTTGGAAGGTACCATTGTCATCAGTCCCTGGTGTAAAACCTAACTTAAAATCACTAGAAACAATGGTATTCGTCATCGCCATAGTCGTAGCAGGAACACCTTGAGTAAAATTAAACGTTACATTTCCTGAACCAACGGCATATAGCCCTCCTTTTGTATCGGTTACTGATTTAGACATAAGTGCTCCATTATGCGCAGGATTTTTACTGTGATACAGTTGATTTTTTTTCACTGCTTCTGTATAAGCCCCACTAATCGACCCTGTAATTGATATGTTTTGTAGTCCTTGTCTAGAATTGTATTGTCCTGACACTCCTAATGAACCGTTAACTCCTTTCTTAAAATTAGTACTAACACTAAAAGAAGCTCCTATCCCTATGCCCTCATGGGGATCATACGACAGGCTCACCCCTGCTTGCACTGCAGGTGAAGTATATTTAGGATTGAATTTGACTCTATAGCCTAGTCCTTTATAATTATTGTAGTAAATTTGTAAAGTATTACTCATACCCCAAGGAGATTTTTTTTCATCTCCACTGGGAGTCCCTACTTGCTCTTTTTCCTCTTGCAATATACCTACCCCAACCGTAACATTGTCCCGCATGTGTTGCTGATATTTAACCTTATCCCCATTAAAATCATCGGGCAGCCCTCTCAAATTTCTATTCACCGCTCCAACATTCACATTCCAGCCTAAGCCTACCCAACTCGCTTCTTGATCCATCCCTATACCCGAATGGTAGGCTAAATTGATTGGATATCCTCCGTTCGGCCCTGGAACAGACAACAAAGGAATATTATAGGTAAAATCTCCTGTATATAAATTGACTAAATCAGTAGTTCCTACTGGCTCAAAACTTGCATATTCTTCTTGTGCAGGTCCCGATGTTAAGGCATATACTTCTGCTGAATAGGTTTGTAAAAATACAAACAGTAAAAAAGAGACAATAAATCGGATTTGTTTTCTTATCCTTAATATCATGTTTATAGAGTTTTTAGCTTCGGTATGTCTTCAAAAATGTGTTGCTCAAATAGTAGTTTAGTTGTTCCTATTCCCAATACCCTATCCTCAAACACAAAGGTTATATCTTGATTAATTTTTTTCTCTGCTCCTTTCTTAAATCCTAAGGCAAATTCTACATAAGGCGCTACGTCATAACTTCGTACAAATTGAAACATCGTACAAGGAAAGGTATCCTTCCCGTGCAACAAATAGAGATCTTGTTGCATATCAAAGGTAAAATACCCCAATCGTTGCTGATATTCTTGATCCGAATGTGCCCCTGAACCTACAGGTGACAAGCTCCCCTCTTGGTTTTTAATCCTAAAATTGTAATAAATATAATCTGCACCCAATTCCTTTTTTCGATGTTCCACCACTGCTGTTTCTAGTGTTGCTTTTTTCTCTTCTTGGGCAACAATAAAATCTAGTGGTTTATATTGAGCACTAAATTCAAATTCATTGATTGTTTTTGACTGATAAAGACCATTGTTAGCATCCCTTACCCACTTTACATAGTTTGCAGGAGCCAAATTTGGTTGATCTCCACAGCTACCCAATATTAAGCAGCACACAGCTAATAAATAGCCTACGATCTTATAATTTTTTTTCATTATTTTGCCACTCCTTTATAACGTTGATTTGCATAATTTAGAACTAAGTCCGTTACATTATAAGCATCCTTTGCTCCCATTAAAGATCCATCTCCTGTTGCGCCAAAAATATAGTCGTATTCATTAGCAGCCGTAAAATCTTTTAAATATTGGTTCAACTGATTGGAGATTTGCTCTTGGTACTGCTGCGTTAACAAGGCATTATCCTCTGTAAATTGTTGTTGTTTAAGCCTATATTCATTGCTCATTCGGCTAAACTCAGCTTTATCTTGCTCCGTTGCTGTTTTGTCAACGAGTCTTTTTTCCAATTGAGTCAATTGCATTCCTAAACTATCCATGATAGCCTTTCTCGCCAACTGTACCTCCTGAATTTTAGCATTTAAATCTTTAGACAACTGAAATTCTGCGTATAATTTTGCATTGGTAACGTAAGCCGTTTTTAGCTCTTGTTTGTTGCTAATTGTTTGGAAAATCAAACCTGAACCTAAAATGATGGATAACAATATCCAAGGTAATGACTGTTTCATTGAATTATTATCGTTTATAATCGCTTAAATCTTAAAAATTGCTTCTCTCCTTTATCATTTGTTAATTCTAACAGATAAGATTTAGAGGGGTCCATATTGCTTATCGTTAACTTATATCGATTGGTACCATACCGTTTTGTTGCGGTATTGGTTAAATCTATATTTTCAAGTATAGCATTCACTTGTGTTCGTTCATCATCATAAACTACAACATCCAAATTTCCTGCTCTATAGTTTTCTTTATAATAAAAATAAACCGCATCCTCTTCGCCTGTAATAGGATAATAACTGGCATCTACCTTATCTTTTAGTTCCGTATAAGCTACTGATGGACTTACTGTTTTAAAAGTAGTTCTCAAATCATAAGCAATTCGACGTTGGCGAACATCTGAATCACTAAAGCCCACCATCAGGTAATATTTATCGATGGCTTCTGTCAACGTTTTGGTCGCCACCAACTGATCACCCATATAAACTTCAACTACTTTATTCCCTGTAAAACGCAGTTCTACCTCGTAACCTCCTTTGGGATAATAGACCTCTGGAATAAAATCATAACCTGCTCCTGCCCACGAAAAAGCTCGGTCAGACAATGACACCTGACCATATATATGAAATACCATTTGAAAAGGGTAATCCAAGAAAAAAGTAGGCACTGGTAAAGGGCTAGTCGCTGCTTGCAATCGAATTACGAATACGGCATTGGCATCTGCTGTATTGCTGTGTTGGTTTGGAAAGTTGGGATGTTCTGCTCCAACTCTAAATTTTACACTCCCTCCTCCTTGTACCACATCAATTGGAATGGTCGGATCATAAGCATGGGTACGATAATCAGAGATGGACTGCATGGGCAAGGCGGGATCACAGGTCACACTATTGTCTACGATCTTTAAAATAGAAGCCGTAGGATCTGCCTTTTCCAAAGCCAATTTATCATAGATTTCATAGCTCGCTACCTTCATCCCTCCTGTAGCATTGGTCATCGTTACCGTATAGGTTCCTTTTCTCAAATTTGTAATCGTTGGATCAGTTGCTCCAGTTGACCACTGGTAGCTATAAACATTGTTTACATAAGCCAAATCTACAGGCGTTAGTTCAATGCTACTGGTTACTCCATACTTATCGTTATGGCTTACTGCCCCCTTTATTAAAGGCATCGTTGCACAAAAAGACGACCTTAAACCATAGGCTATTCGTCGATCTAAATGTGCCATATCTTTAAACCCTACGGCTGCTACATATTCATTGGTTGAGCGTTGCTCCAAAGTCGCTGAATAAATCAAATTTTCTTCTAAATAAACTTCAATTTGATGATTCCCTAAAAAGCGAATTTCAAACTCATCTCCATCCGTATAGTCATGCCCAGTGTAATCTCCTCCTGCTATTTTTCGCAATCCCTTTTGTCCATAGATTTTTTCAGGTATAAATCCTCCTGTTACTACTTTTAGATTCGCATCATGTACTAATAATGGTATTCTTATCGGATTTGATAAATTTTTGGTTTCAAACAACTCCAAATAAAACTTAGGAGGAGCCGCTGGATCTGGATTGGATATTTGGTTGGGAAAATTGGCATGAGTTTTTGCAAACTTGGCAAAGACACTCCCTGTCTGAGTTGCGATGTCTATTGGAGTCTTATCATAACAATGCGTCCGCTGATCGGCTAGCCCTGTGTATCCTAAACTTGGATTTACCGTGACACTATTCCCTACGATCGACAAGGTATTGTCATTGGGCTCAAATCGCTCTAAATCCCAAGGTCTATAAATAGAAACCTCTATCACCTCTACCACTGCATCTTTCGTAACTGTACAACGATACGTCCCCATTCCCAAATTATTAATGGAAGACGAACTCGCTCCTGTTTCCCACAAATAAGAATAAGTCCCTGTTTGGGTGGGAGTTAAGCTAATACTTCCTGTACTAGCACCACAATCGGTATCAACGGTACTAATACTAACCAGTTGTCCATAAGAACTACTTGCCATAAGAATGGAAAACAAAATCAATACGCTCTTTCGCATGTCGAATAAGGCATTTTTTAGCGGTGACTTTATTAAAAGGGTCTTTGCCCCATTAATTGAGTTGGTCATAGTTTTTATCATTTGATGGTACACAACTGTACATCAATCTTTGTAGAGGAAAAAACGGAAGATGGGAAACATGGATTTCTAAGTTGCCAATCGTACAATGGGTTGTTTTCTCAAAAAGATCAGTGTATGTTCCGATAGTTCAGGTTATAACTGCTTCTAATTATATTTAGTTCCCTGCTTTGTTAAAAATTTTATATTTATATTTTCAACCTATTTTATTACAAAAATATTTGCTCCTTTAGGTGCAATATCATCTACTATCTAGTCTTAAATTCGTGGTGGGTATATTCCTTGAAGAAGGATTTTGGTGGTGTGGTTGTTCTATTTTAAAGTTTAGTGTTTATTCTCAATATATAAAAAGGAATATAGATTGTTTTTTAAATGAGTTGCTACAAAAATATGTTAAATACCTATAAATCGCAAGTCCGTTTTTATATTTAATTGCCACTAATAAGAAAAAGTAATCACTTAATCAATACCTAAAATCGGTATTTCTTATCGGCTTTTTTGTACGACAAAGATACATCAACCTTTTTGCTGGATCAAGCCCATCAATACTTCTCTTATTATACGGTATCATTCACTCCTTAAACGGTACAAAATTATTAGCTACTGGAATAATCGTTTTTAGGTTCATTTTTTTTCTAAAACAAAAAGACCATTCAGCAGACTCCTAAACCTAAGCAGCAGCAGTAATTGTTTATTTTTTACTTCTTCCTGATAATATTGTATTTCATTTTTCACATCTTTGCACTATTCATAATATAGAGCGCCAATTACTAAGCAAAAAATAACCTTAGTCCTATCCTTCTATAGGAATTTACACGCTCAAATTTATACTGTATAACACTCAAAATTATAAAACATTCATGCAAAGAAATATTTCGGAAGAACTATATTCAGAAGCCAAGAACTACTTTCCTGGAGGAGTAAGTTCACCTGTTCGTGCTTTTAAATCTGTAAAAGGAACTCCTTTATTTATCAAAAAAGGAAATGGTTCACAAATTTGGGATGAAGACGACAATCAATTTACTGATTTTTGTTGTTCTTGGGGACCGCTTATTTTAGGGCATAACAACGATGCCATTCGTGAAGTTATTGTTGAAACGGTTGCCAATGGTACTTCTTTTGGTACGCCTACCCGCTGGGAAAACAAACTAGGAGCATTGTTGTTAAAAAACAACCGCTTTATTGAAAAGTTACGTTTTGTAAGTTCAGGAACAGAAGCCGTTATGTCTGCCATTCGTTTGGCTAGAGGTGTTACAGGCAAAGATAAAATTGTTAAGTTTGACGGCTGTTATCACGGGCATGCTGATTCTTTGTTGGTCAATGCGGGTTCTGGTTTAGCGACATTTGGAGTGAGTAGTTCTGCAGGTATTCCTGCTTCTTTTGCCAACGAAACACTTGTCTTGCCTTTAGATGATTTGGAAGCAGTAGAAACTACCTTTAAAGCACATGGCAACAGTATTGCCTGTGTTATCATAGAAGCCGTTCCTGCCAACAATGGGCTCTTATTACAACGTCCAGAATATTTGCAAGGGTTGCGTGATTTATGTACTCAATATGATGTTTTATTAATTTTTGACGAGGTTATCTCTGGTTTTAGAGTAGGTTTTGAAGGTGCTGCTGGTTATTATAATATTCAACCTGACATCATGACTTATGGTAAAATCATTGGTGGAGGTATGCCTGTAGGGGCTTATGGAGCTAGCGCTGAAATCATGGGACATGTTACTCCCGATGGCAATGTATACCAAGCAGGAACTCTATCGGGCAATCCTGTAGCGATGGCAGCAGGCTTCACGGCAGCAAGTCAATTATTGGAAGATGGTTTTTATGAAAAATTAGAGGCTACCACTCAAGATTTTGTTGCTAAAATCCAATCTTATTGCGATAATAAAGGCTATGAAATCAACATTAATACGATTGGTTCTATCTTTTGGATTTCATTCACCAAAGATGAAATTCGCCGAGCAGATCAAATTGATGGTGCCAGCATGGACAAATTTAAAATATTGCACGCCTATCTATTGGACAACGGTATTTATTTAGGTCCTTCTGGTTACGAAGTAGGGTTTATTTCTGCGGCACATACCCCCTCAGAGTTAGCTGCTGCTGTAGAGAAAATATGCGCTGGTATGGATTTGGTTCATGCCTAATCCATCCTGCAATAAATACAGTTGATTACTAGTTGGCTGATTTTAAAATTGGAAGATAACACAGAAATCATCTTCCAATTTTTAAATCAGCTAACTTTTTTTCATCTCATTAACTTGCTCCCTCATAAAAACGACAACTGATTGCTCCCGCAGCGTTTTGCATAAAGATCACTTTATAGGATTCATCCGCTAATAAATTATAAACCAATGTTCCATCCTCTCTAATCTCATTAGGTTCTCCCAAAAACTCTCTTAGGTCATTGTAAGACATAACCTGAACAGCCGCATCTGCATCTACCTCAATTTCATTATTGTCTTTTAATTCTGCTGGGCAACTCGGCAATATGGTTTCAAATTTATCAAAAACGGCTTTTCGATCTGCCCCGTCCAAGGTTTTAAATTTTACACAAAGTCCCAATATAGCATTGCTCAATTGGCTTTGATCAAATATTGCCTGAGGTTCAGTTGTTACCACTTCTTCTTTCATCACATTATCCACTATCAATTGATCTTCTACAGAAAGCGTTTTTGCATCCTTTGTTTCGTTCGTATTGGCTTCTTTTCCAGTATCCTCACAAGACATTGTTAACGATGCTACAAGCAATAATAAATAAGCTAATTTAAAATTCATCTTTTATTGTTTTATAAAAAAATACATTCAAAATAGTATGCTACAACAGCAATAAGAATCAGCGTTTCCTTTGTTCTTGACGCATTCGTTTGGGACCATACCACAACCAAAATCCAGTAATCGTAAATAACAATAAAGCGAGTCCCATAATAGAAGTATACAACAACTTAAAAAAGCCATTAGAACACCCCAATAAATCGTCTAAAATGGAGCCATCGTGTATATCTTCCAATAAATCGGAATACCGCCTATTCACTCCTAATAATTGCCCTGTTGTTCCGTCAATTTGTACTTCCCAATAATTTTGCACATAAATAAATTTCGCTACGCCCTTATTTTTACGAATATCGATGCGATGTACCTCAGGCAATAAATTAGTATTTGCTGTTGTTGCTCGTAAATATCCGTCAGCCAACGCATTCAAACTATCTAATGGCAACCAAGCATTCAAGTGTGTAGAACTTCCCCTCTGTGTTTTTGGGAGAAGATAGCCTGCGCTATTTTTTTTCCATCCCAATGCGCCCCCTGTCACAGCCATAAAAAAGAAAAAAATAAACAACAAAGCTCCCGTAATACGATGCAATTTTCTAAAATTCCGCAATATTTTCGCTTGTTGTTTCCTATTATTCCGCTCTGCCATTCTAATTATTTTCTTTGAGGCATAAATGTAAAGAAAAATTAGAACTCTCAGCATACAAATGAATATTTAGTAGGTCTTATACGTTAGCTTTTAGTTGTTCTTCTTTTTCTAAGTATTGATGAATAGCAGCAAAGTCTAAGCGCCCCATTTTTGCTTTTTTTGCTGCAGCAAATAATTCTTTAGTTAGGCTCGCCAAATGTAGTGGTTGATTCAATTCATCGGCTGTTAATGTTGCCAAATGTAGATCTTTATGCATCCACTCTAGAGGAAATTGCACCTCATAATTGCTCGTCCGAATCATATCTACTTTTAATTTGGTAAATGGTGCGGTTACCACTAAATTGGGCATTAATTGGAGTAAAAAATCATTGGAAAATCCCAATTTTTCTCCCAACAAAATGGTTTCTGAAAAAATCAACATCGATTGTGCTAACATAAGATTAACCAGCATTTTAAATGCCGTTCCTTTGGTTGTTCCTCCTAGCGGTACTACCTTTTTACCCATCATCATCAGATAAGGCTGTATGGCCTCCAATTTTTCTTCTGCTGCTCCTACCAAAAAGACCAATTCTGCCTGTTCTGCTTGTGATTTTGATCCCGCTACAGGGGCATCAATATACAACAACTTAAATTTTTCTGCCTCCTTCTGAGCTTTTGTACTAAACGATGGATTTACGGTAGAACAATCGATCCAAGTTGCCCCCTTTTTCATTATGGATAAAACCCCTTTGCTTCCTAAAAATAATTGTTCCACAACCTCTGGGGTAGACAACATACTAAAGACTATATCAGCGTCTTTGGCTGCATCCTTGGCAGAAATAGCCTGACGAGCACCTTCTTTTTCTAGCAATTGAGCTGCTGTTTTTGTCCGATTCCAAACCGTTACATCAAGTCCATTTTTTAATAGATTAGTAGCCATGCGACTCCCCATTATTCCTAAGCCAATAAATGCAATTTTCATTTTTTTGCAGTTGTTCATTGTATTTTGTTTGATAAATTTATAATAATAACTTACCCCACAAATATAGAACAGGCTGTTTGTCAAAACTATTCGATAAAAAACAAAAATAGCAGGCTTGCGTCAAGTATTTAAGATAAAAAATTCCGATGCTTGGATAGCATATATTGCTTTGGCGATAAGCCGAATCTGTTTTTGAATTCTTTGATAAAATAAGAGATATTATCATAACCAATCTCAAAGGCTAAGTCTGTCACAGTGATTTCCTTTTGATTCAGAATGCACAAGGCTTTTTCCATTCGTTTGTCTTTGAGCCATCGTTGAGGAGTACAGCCAAATAAAGCCTTAAAGTCTCGTCGAAAAGAGCTTATACTACGTCCTGTTAAATAGGCATAATCTACAATCTTAAGCGGTTTGTCGTAATTGTTTTCCATAAAGCCCTTTATGTTTCGTTTTTGAGGCAACGTAAGACGAAATAAGAAGTTTGAAAACTGCTTTTTGAGGCTCACATTGTTAAGCAGATGCAATAACTCTAATATTTTTAGGTCTAAGAAACGCTTATCGTTTAATTGATGTTTAGCATAAATTTCTAAGACTGTATTGGCAAATGTTTGGAGAACAGGAAGCTCCCCAAATTTCAGATGACTAGGAACCTTTGTTCGATCCATTTCTCTCAATTGGATCGTTGATAAAAAGTTGTGGATTAAGTCATCGTCAAAATAAAATAGGAGGCTCTGAAAGTTGCCCCCTTGGGGCAATAAATCGGAAATACAATACATTCCTCTGGGAACAAATAGCACTTCTCCAGCTTTCACAATCAGTAGCTCATCGTCATAAGTTCGAATATGTTGTTCGCCTGAAATTAAAATGGAAATAACATGATTGGAGATATAACCTTCTCTATTTAGAATTGGTTGTGCAAGTTGCTTACTTAAAATACATTTGTTCCCATCCTGCAAAATGATTTTGACGGCTGTTGCTCCAAATAATCGCTGTGGTATAATTATCATATTGATTCTATTTTATTAGACCTTATCACGAAACGAAGTTCATATATAACTCTATCTTTGATAATGTTTATTATTCCTCAAAAAACGATGTTTAGATTTAAAAAAATAGTCGAAAAACAGCAGAAAAAGTATAAATCTGTCATTCAATTATAAAATTTGCACAACCATTTGATCAAAAGGATTGCTTAAATTCTATTCCAAGCCTCTTTTATACGTTTCGATCGCTCTCAACCGTGCCATTTTGTGCTCAACTATTGGCGATGGGTACTTTGCAGTCCCCAATTCTGGAATCCAATAATTGATGTATTTAAGCTGAGGATCAAATTTTTTAGCCTGTATCAAAGGGTTAAAAACTCTAAAATAAGGCGCAGCATCGCAACCTGTTCCTGCTGCCCACTGCCAATTTCCATTATTGGCAGACAAATCATAGTCAACTAAACGCTGGGCAAAATAAGCGGCTCCCCAACGCCAATCAATTAGCAAATGTTTGCACAAAAAACTAGCTACGACCATTCGTACCCGATTGTGCATATATCCCGTTTTATTCAACTCACGCATCCCTGCATCTACCATAGGGTAACCTGTCATGCCACGACACCACCGATCAAATTCACCCTTATTGTTGCGCCACACTATGCCATCGTACTTAGATTTAAAATTATTATTTACCACCTTGGGGAAATGATATAAAATTTGCATAAAAAATTCTCTCCAAATCAACTCTTTCAAAAAAGTCTTATCCTTGCAATCGATTGCTTTTTGTACACATTTTCGGATACTGATCGTTCCAAATCTCAAATGAGGACTTAATTTTGAAGTCTGATCTATGGCAGGAAAATCACGTACATCAGCATAATTATTAATGACATTATCTGAAAGGTCAAAATCCAATACCTTAGCTTTTGACGACCTAAATCCCAAAGCATTAAGTGTAGGAAAAGGAAAATTTATCTTTGTAAAATTGGTCTTATCGTTTTGAGTATCCCTATTTGAATAGGAAGAAGCTGTCAGTTTTAACATCCATTGTTTGGCATACGGGCTGTATATTGTATAGGGTAAGCCATCCTTTTTTGTAATCTCATCTCGTTCAAAAATCACCTGATCTTTGTAAGAATTTAACGGGATATTGTGCGCTGCTAACAAGCTTTTAATCGCTTGATCTCGCTCTTTAGCATAGGGCTCATAATCATGATTCGTATACACCTCTGCAATCCTATAGGTTGCTATCAATTCTTCAAAAACAGCACTGACCACTCCTTGTTTTATGCACATTCCTGCTCCATCCTTTTGCAAAAATTCGTGCATAGTCCTTAGCTGTTTATAGATAAAGCTAATTCTAGCATCCTCTACGTTTAAAAGGTTGGTAATTTGGGTATCAAAAATAAACAAGGGCAAAATAGGCTTCCCAGATGCTAAGGCATGATACAAGCCTACATTATCTACCAAACGAAGATCTCGTCGAAACCAAAAGATGCTGATACTATCCCCCATAATTTCCAAATTGTTCTATTAATGCCTGTTTTCTATACTCAAAAATTTCTCTTAATTTGGGCTTGACCAATATAGGATGCCCCAAGCGCCCTAATGCGCCCAATGGGAGTTTGTAATCGATGATGTCCTCCATTTCTACCCCATTAGGTATTGGCTTAATAAAATGCTTGTGGTGCCATAAACCATAGGGGCCAAATCGCTGCTCATCTACAAAATATTTCTGATCCACCACATGCGTAATTTCTGTGACCCAATTGCACTTAATCCCCAAAATAGGTGTTACAGTATATTGAATAATTTGTCCTGCATACATGCTCTTCTCTCCTCCTGTAAGTATCTTAAACCCCATATAATCAGGGGTGATTCGTTTTAAGTTTTTAGGATTAGACAAAAAATGCCAAGCTTCATCCATCGTAATAGGAAGCTGTTGCTTTGCATGAAGACGGTATACTTTTCCTTTATTGATAAACGCTAACATATTCAACTATTCTCTTTGGTCATAAAATACAGGATAAAAGCGATAAGAATTATCCCTAGTTTTAAAAACAAAAAAGAAAAAATTAAGTTGCCTATAACATTTAAAAATTCGCTCGAATTTCTGCACGACCAACATGTACAATATTGCTTGCTTCTCCTGTCTTTCGCCCTTCGTAACTTACCGTTAATTGTATGCTTTTGGACAAAGCTTGTGCAATCGATATATTCCACAAATAATTGCTACCAGCTTGTAGGCCTTCTGTCATCGTATAACCAACCGAAGAGGTCGGATCGCCATCAAAACTCATTTGCACAATCGAAAAACTCGCTTTAATATTTGTCTTTGAGGTTTGACTATAATTTAGTTCCGTTGTAATATCGTGGCTTTGCACCAGCTCTTGTGCATTAATTCTATTCTTTTTATGGTTGAATTTATATTTTAGAATTACTCGAAATGCTTTTTTATACAAGAAGGTAAATTGTGGTTCTATTTTGTAAAATTCAACATCATAGTCTCGAATAGGGAAAAATTCAGATTGGTTGCCCTGAATGCCATAAACTCCTGTCAACAAAGCCTGTAATCTAATATTTCGCAAAGCTGCCGATGGTTTTTGTCCTTGTTTGTGTTTGCCTGGTTTTATATTCAAACGTTGACGCAGCGTATATTCCGTAAAGTTTCGAGTTTCAAAGCCTGTACTCAACAGTGTTCGTCCCTTGCTGTCTCGTTGTCCGAACTCTATACTATAAACCCCTGTTCTATTAAAATATAGATTATTATTAAGGCTAGAACTCACAGCAACCAAAGCCGTATCTGCTACTCCCAATTGAAATGGATTAAATGCGGAAACCCCTTCTATTCCCTCGTAGGTTTTTCGATCAATTTTAAAAACACTTCGAGTAGAAAAACGCTGCAAAATATCCCAACCTATGGGCAATTGATATTTTTTGCCTTTCTTTTTCCGCATCGACTGAATTAATGTCTTAGGGCGAATGGTCAAACTTTGACTAAATAGTACATTATTCGTGCGAATAAAAGAGCCCGTCAATAAGGTCACTCGGATGTAATCTGCTTGGTCTTGGAACTGTGCTTGTTCAAATTCATTGGTTTGTTGTACTTCATCATTATTTCGATCTACCCAAATGTAGGTTCCTTGTCCCTGGTCTACCTTGACATAATTGTATTCTACCTTTTGCTGTTGCCCCGAACCTAATTGATAAATGGTATTGGAGCGAATAAAGCCTTTTTTGATGTTCAAGATGTATTCTAAACGACCTAAATAAGTCTCTTTGGGTTCCTCTGTCGTTAAGGTGCTATCCTGCACTCGCAAATTTCTATACGTAAGATTCCATTTTAAGCGAGACGCTTTGCTTTGGTTCCACTCCCCTGCCAAATTAACATCATCTGCCACGGTATTCATCAAAAAACCATCCCTTTTAGCAGCATAATCATAACGGCGAATATAATGCGCCCCCAAAGTCAAGTTTTTACCTGCTGGCAATATAGAGTAGACTTTAAATAAATTATAAAAAAAACTGCCTTGGTTTAAGGTATCGGAACCTAAATCAATTTGGCTATTTTGCTCTAGTTCTCCATAGGCACCTATTTTCCAATTCAATAAATTTTTGAACGAATAGGAAACATCCAGTTTAGGACGAATAAACGTACTTTTTTGAGCTGTTGTAGTACTCTGTAACAAGCTACTATTACTGACAATTTGCAAGCCCTTATAATGTGTTCTGACCTCCAAATTATGCTGATAACCATTATACAAACTGTCTTTATTTAATCCACTAAATTGATAGGCAACGGTTCCCCACTTGCGTCCCGCTACACTCAACCGAAGTTTGTATAAATGTTCTTGTGTTTTCTCTGGCAAATTGATGTTCCAATCTCTAGAAAATTCTCTTGGTCGATAAGGTTCTATAAATTCAAATTCCTTCATCAAATATTCATAGTGAGCTTGCACATTCATATAATTATCTGCCTGTACCAAGCTATCTACAGCCGTTGTATCTCTAGTTGTCTTTTTTCCAAACAAGGGAATTTTATGTTCATAAGTCAAACGCCCTGCAAAGCCTTGATTGTCCTCATTTCCTACTTCTGAAAAGGTATTCTGATCGAGATTGGATAAGGCTAAATCGCCAGAAATTTTCCCTCCTTTTCCCAGCTTATAATCAACACCTAAACTATAGAGTTGGCGCTGTTTGGGCGTTGTTAATAGCTGAATGGGCTGATGCGTGCCATTGGGTCTACCCGTCAAAGGATCAGGAGCTACCCATTGATACACCACTCCATTAGCCGCCCCTTGAACCCGAATATAATTCCCGCCCCCTTCTACCAGTGCAAATTTTGCGCTATAAATAGCAGAGTCGGGATTGTTGGAGTAGACCAATACACTATCATAAGTTATATTATTAATAGTCGTATCGATCAATTTATAGAAGATAGACCCCGTATTGCTATTATCTTGATCGGGAATACTAATGCCAGAAACAAATGCTTGGTTAAGATTATCTCCTACTCGTTGTAGCACTGCTTTGGCAGAATCAGAAAGGGATTCCGTTAGCGTTTGACCTTTGGCATCTTGCTCAGAATAAAAGTTAAAACGAACCGTGCTTTTTTTAGTTTCATACGATACATTTGCCGTGCCTAAGGTTCTCAAAAAGGTCAAATCTGTATAGCTAAATTCGACCTGAATTCGTTTGTCTTTTGTAATTAACTGCTGTGGCGTAAAGGTCAATTCTCCTAGATTATAATCTATGATATAATCGTTATCGGCTCCCCTCGTCAATAGCTTACCATCAATATAAACTCGTTCTGTTCCTGCTATAATGATCACAAATTGTTCTCCATTTGCCCCCTTCAAACGATAAGGACCTTGATTGCCCTCTTCTCCTTGAAAAACATTTCTAGCAAACTTCCCTTTAGATACCGCAAAACTACCATCTGTTTTTAGGCGACCTTTGCCCAGTTTTAAATTGGTAAAGGCTTGTCCTCCTTGCAATCGACGATAATAATTCATAAAATAACTTCCCTTGGGTCGCTTAATATTATAATCTCCTGCAATCAACCGTTGTCGTTGGTATTTAAATTGGATAAAAATTCGATCAAATTCGTCCAATTGTTGTGTGTTTCCTTCGGGTTGTAAGGGGACATTATTATCTGTTATTGCTCCTAAAATTTCTATGTCGCCCAACTTCCCTGAGACCTGTAAATTAAAGGTTGAATTAAGAATCAAATCTTGACTATTTCCCAAAGATATGCCTCTTGCAAACACACCATTATAATCTAAATCACTAAAATTAAAAGCATCTCCCCCTGTTGTAAAGGGATTGTAGGTGTAAGCGCTCCCGATCAAACCGTCATGTTGTATAATTTTGCCAATTACAGCTTGATCTTTGTGTTGTCTTTTTTTGGTAAGGGGATAAGGAAAAACCCTAAATCGTGCTTGTAATAGCGTATCTAAGGGGCGTTTAAGAAAGATAAGTTGGTTGCCCTCTATTCGATAAGTAGAATCGGCAATTATAGTTGTTGAACTCCGCAATAAAACAGAATTGGGAAAAACAGCTTGGCTATCCAAAACCATGGTATCGGTATGAACAACCATAGAAATCACCCTCCAATTATTAATAGAAGGCGTATTCTGAGTGCTGTCTTGCTGCGCCCAAATAGAATAGGAAGACAAAAATAGTAGCATCCCTATCCAATAAGTAATTTTTGTTTGTTTTTCTATTTTGCCTGTCTTTTGTTAATTAATCGCTAATTGTCCATCTACTAAATCTAAACGTAAGGTACAATGACTTGTGTTGGGGTGACTCAACAACCATTTTGCCAAAGGGGCAATAATCTCGTCCTCCAAAGCCCGTTGTAAGGGTCTTGCACCATATCGTTTGTCAAAACCTATGGCTGCTAGATGTTCTTCTAACACCGTACTCACACTCAATTCTACATGGCGTTTACTCAAACCTTCTCGTTTGCTCAGTGCCTTTAATTCTAAACGTGTAATGGCTTTAATATGCTCCTCCTCTAAAGTGTTAAACGTTACAATATGATCAATTCTATTAACAAATTCTGGTCTAAAAAACTTAGCAATTGCAGATTCATAGTTGGTATCGTCTCCATTTCCAAAGCCAACAGAAGCTCTATTGGATGCCCCTAAGTTAGAGGTCATAATAATGATTGTATTTCTAAAATTGGTTACTCTACCATAGGCATCCACCAATAATCCTTCATCCAAGACCGTTAACAAAGCATCAAAAACAGAAGGATCTGCTTTTTCGATTTCGTCCAATAACAAAACAGAAAATGGTCGTTCCCTAATCTCCTGCACAAGCTTCCCTACTTCTCCTCCAATACCAATAAAACGAGCCAATTGAGCAGGGTGCTGAAATTCGCTCATGTCAATTCTAACCAAAGGGGATTTTTTTTGCCCTTTACCAAAAAAATACTCTGCCAAAGCCTTGGTAGAAGCTGTTTTTCCAACCCCTGTTGGCCCTGCAAAAATCATGGTAGCAATGGGTTTAAGAGGGCTATTTAGACCTGCTTTAAATATTTTAACCACATTTGACAAAGAAGCAATAGCTGCATCCTGCCCTATTATTCTATTTTTAAAATAATCGGTCAACTCTTGATCATCCAACAGCAAATCATCCCTCAAAAACAGCTCTGGCATTCCTGTTTGTTGAATAAAATTATCAATAATGTGCTTTTTAGTGATTTGGTGATAGCCACCTTGCTGTGCTTGGTTGATGCACTGGCTCAAAAATTTAACGCCTTTCCCTGGAAAACTTTCATAGGGATAATAACGCAGCAATAAACGATAACTGATAGATAAAGCTTTTTTATCTATTTCTATCTTCATATTTTGGCTACAATAATCGGCAAACTTATCTAAAATGGTTTGAATTTTATGTTCTGGTAATTCCTCTAAGGTGATTATTTGAAAATTTTCCACAAACCCAGGAAGCATTCTTCGCATACTTTCCAACTGAGCGGGAGTCACCTCTCCTACCATTTGCAGTTTTCCATTTTGCAAAAAAGAAGTTAAGAATGCCGCCACACTATCCTCAGGACCTTCTCCCCCCGTCTGAAGCAACTGAACCATATCTACGACCCACAAAATGCCATTGGCACATTCCAATTCGTACAGCAATTCCTCCACATTTTGTTGCCACTCTCCAAGATATTTGGCACGTGCCGTAATTCGCTGTGCCATCAACTGCCAAAACGTTAGATCTAATTTAGAAGCCTTGGCAGTAATTTTTCGGATTGCTTGGCGCAAGATGGAACTTTTTCCTGTTCCGTGCTCTCCTACCAACAAAACATTGGAACGAGTGCTCACTAATTTATCCACAGTTTCTCCTACTTCTCGTTCTAGTTCCCAAGCTACATCGGGAAAAGCAGCGATGTTTTTGCGCAGCGATTTGGTTTGAGGATAACGCTCTGCCATAGCCTCCAATTCTTTGTATTTATTATTAAAACTCCAACCATTATTAAAGTTATAATCTCTATACAAATTAATCCGCAAGGTAATTTCATCCAGCCTTGGGCGCAAGCCTGTAATCATTCGGTAAATCTCATCTGGCGTTTTTTTGTTGAGAATATTCGTAGCAAAGTTTTGAACCAAAGAGGTTAATAATTTGCTATCGTAATAATAAAAGCTTTCGCCCAGTAAGGGCAAAAAACAACAAAAATTTCCTTGGTCTGTTGGTCCCAGAACAGCATCCACTGGAACTTTTAACAATTTGCTAGAAGGATAAGAACGGTTGTTGTCTCTATAAACAGGGCGAATTTTCACCTCAAAAGTTTTGAGTCGAAATGACTCAAAAGGCGTATAAGGATAATCGTCGTATTTTTTATACAAACGCCTTAGGTGAGTTGTTAAGCTTGACTTGACGTTTTTTAGGTCTCTGTCTATAATTTGGTGATGCGTGCCGACCAATAGCCCTAGCACTCTGTTTTCAGATAATTGATAATATAATAAAGGATAAACAAATTTCTCCATGCTCACTTATTAATCGGTTAAGGTTCCTAAAGTAATCCAATAAAGATAAAAAAACAAATCACTGTTCAATTAAACGACTCTATTTTTTAGTATTTATGGTGGAGCAGAATAGAAAAGTATTTTTGAAGGAGTTTGATCCCCACTTAAACGTTGTTTTCAAATTGTATGATTTTAGTGCTCAGCTAAGTTGGTTTGACGGAGCAAAAAACCAATAAAAAAGCCACTCAATACCTAAGGTAAAAAGTGGCTTTTGCTTATTTTTCTAGAAGCGCTTGGATGGCTTCTTCCATATCTTCCAGCATCAAAGGATGCCAATTTACATCCTGATATTTTACGGTTCCGTCTGTATCAATTAAATACATTCTCGGAACGTGTAGGTCGGCAAATTTATTAAATAGCTCACGGGATGGATCCTCTACCAAATCATAGGCTAGCCCTTCTTTTTGGGACCATTCCTCTAGTTCAGCAGCGTTGTGTTCCCTTCCGATTCCTACTAGGTTAATTTGCCCTTTTAAATGTTCAAATTTTTGGCTTATGGCAGGAGTAGCCTCTAAACAGGAAGAACACCAAGTTGTGAATAAAACCAATAGAGTTGGTTTATCACTTCCTTCTCCAAATTTCACATTAGTACCTTCAGTTGTTTTAACATCAAAAGAACCAATATGGTGTTTTTGTTTAATATTTTCCATTTTTTATACAAGGATTAAATTTTAGATGTGGGACGATTAAAACATCACTAGGACATAATAAAAGTACACTAAAATTCAATGAATACCAATTTAGTTAAATTAAACTTTAACATTATGTACTTATTTTAGCTTTTCTTAACTTGAAATTGCCAAAAATATTGTCCTTTTAATTTTTTTAACAAAAAATGATGTGTAAAACAAGGCTTAAAAAGTAATTTTTTTTTTAATTACACCAAACTCATTAGTAATGCCATTTCCACTCTAAGCCTCTTTGTATTCCTGCCCATCAATGACCATTTTGGCAATAATTTCACGCATTACCTCAGAAGTTCCTGCTCCAATCGTACCAATCCGTGCATCTCGGAATATTCTTGCTACTTTATAATCTTCCATATAACCATAACCACCAAAAAACTGCAAGCATTCTGTAGCAACTTTATTGCAAAGTTCTGTGCCCAATAACTTAGCCATAGACGACTCTTTGACAGCGTAAGCACCATCGTTGTGCAATTGACAACAATGGTAAATAAAATAGCGGTTGGCTTCCATTTCAGCAGCCATTTGAGCAATTCGATGGCGCAATACTTGAAACTTATTAATAGATCGACCAAAAGCCTTTCGTTCTGCCATATATTGAAGCGTGTATGTTAACGCAGCATCACAACTACCAATACTACTAATTGCCCCAACTAAGCGTTCCAACTGTAAGCCCCCCATCAAATAATAAAACCCCTTTCCTTCCTCTCCAATAAGATTTTCGACAGGCACCC
Organism: Aureispira anguillae; assembly: GCF_026000115.1. GTDB lineage: Bacteria > Bacteroidota > Bacteroidia > Chitinophagales > Saprospiraceae > Aureispira > Aureispira anguillae. The sequence goes on along the minus strand of NZ_AP026867.1, from coordinate 1,630,252 downwards.
GCACCTCATCAAAACTTAACTCAGCAGTATCAGAAGCATGCCAACCTAATTTTTTAAGTTTTCGAGCAGAAACCCCTGCTGTATTTCGATCAATCACCAACAAGCTAATCCCATTTGCTCCCGCAGAAGGATCTGTTTTTACTACAGTGACAATAAAATCGCCGTATACCCCATTGGTAATAAATGTTTTACTTCCATTTACAACATAATGATCTCCATCCCGAATTGCTTTAGTCTGAATATTCATGACATCAGATCCCGCTCCAGGCTCAGAGATGGCAATAGAACAAATCAAGTCCCCCGCAATAGCTCCTGGTAAGTACTTTTGCTTTAATTGTGCAGAGCCATGGCTCAATATATAAGGTGTTGACATATAAGATTGAACCATTGGTAAGATGGCAAATCCCCCTGAGAAACACTTAGAAACTTCTTCTACTAATATTACAGAGTAAAAAAAATCTAGATTGGAGCCGCCATAATCTTCTGGGAAATTTAAACCAAAATATCCCATTGCTCCAAATTTTTGCCAAAACACTTTAGGAATTCGGCGTTGTTCTTCCCATTCATCAATATAAGGCATCGCCTCCTTATCTAAAAAATCTCGCAAAGATTGTCTAAATAATAGATGGTCTTCTGTAAAATAGTAGGTTTTCATAAATTTTGTTCAATCTGTTTGAAGTGCTGCTTCTGAATGGTCTGGGATTGTTTATTACAACTAATTAAAAAAATAAAAAAAAGGATACCTATGATAAAATAAAGGAAAGACGCCTCTGTAAAAACCTTACGATCTCTGCTTGCACTAGATTTTCTCATAATATGTATATTTAATTGTTCCTATATATTATTAATCATTCTATAGTCAGTTGTTATTATATATTGATCGGGGGTTAAATACACTGTAACAAAAATTTCTAACTATTTTTTAATCGAGTCTTTTAGCGATCTTCTTTTTCAAATTTTCGCCTTGATAGCGCTGCTATCAGGCTGTAATTTTCATCGAATCTCATCTAAAACACTCTGTAAAAAACATCAATAACTTTTGTTACAGTCTGTTAATCTTACCTACTAAAATAGAAAATACTTATCTATTATTTACTACTTTTAGACAAGAATAGTTACCTATATTTTAGATTTTTTTTCTTAAATAATTTCCTCCTATCAACGACAAACAAAGCAACACAAACCTACCCTGCTAACAATCAATTAAATACAATTTAAAAAACAAAAATATTCCTAAAAAACAGCATACAAGGTTTAATTAAAATTCAAAAACATCTCCCCATAATCTTTGCCCGCCATCAATATAAATTGTCTCTCCTGTAATAAAATTTGCCATTGGGCTCATCAAAAAAACAGCTAAGTCGGCAACTTCTTTTGTTGTCCCAAGCCGCTTAAGAGGAATTCTATCGCTTACATCTTTTAATAACTCAGGAGGGTATTGTTCCAAACCTGTTGATTGAATAATACCTGGTGCAATGGCGTTAATCCTAATATTAAAACGACTCCATTCTACGGCCAATGTTTTGGTAATATTATCGACCCCAGCACGAGCAGCTCCAGTGTGTACCATACCAGGGAAACCTCTAAACATATTGGCGATTATATTTATGATGCTTCCGCTCTGTTGAGGAATAAAGAATTCTTTTGCCATTATTTGCGTCATGTACCAAGTCCCATTTAGATTATTATTAATAACGGCATTCCATCCATTGGGACTAATATCTTGAGCAGGTGCAGGAAATTGCCCACCAGCATTATTAACCAATATATCCAGTCTCCCTGATAGGGCTTTGATATGTTCTGCAACATTCTGTACTTGTTCAACCGCTCGAATGTCTCCAGCAATGGCATAACAAGGCCCTAGTTCCTTCAATTTTTTTGCTGCTGCTTTCAACTTTTCTTCCTTTCTTGAAGTTATATAAACAACAGCCCCGTATAGCAAACAAGACCTTGCTATCTGATAACCGATGCCACTACGCCCTCCTGTTACCAGTATAACCTTATCCTTTAATAAGTCTTTAATAAACATAGAATTGATTTTTTAGTAAATGGCTAATTTTTTAGTTAATTTTGTACGATAAGATTCGTTGTTATTGGCATTCCCAAAAACAATTCTAATATACTAAAACATTGTTTTGTCCATAAGGTCTGCTATACTATTTTACACCATCACTATCTATTTAAACAAACTATGAAACACATACGAAACTTATATGAGCAATTGGGAGTAGATAACTATTATAAAGATTATGGCAATCAATATAAGAACCCACACCTTGCTCAAATACAAGAATTAATCCTTAGAAATGCAACCCAACTTGATTATAGTGCTATTTTAGATTTTTGTGGTGGTGGCGGAGAAGTTAGCCTTATCATCCAGCAGTTGGGCTATGACCAGATAACAGGTAGTGATCCCTATACGCATCAACTTTATAAAAAGAACCTAAATCAAGATTGTCATACTTGGTCTTTTGATGATGTTATAAAAGGCAAGTTAATTGGCAACTATAGTAGTATTATCTGTAGTTTTGCCATGCATCTTTGTCCAGAAGAGAAACTTTATCCCTTAGTAATTCAACTTTTTCAGCATAGCAACAACCTTATCATTTTAACCCCACACAAACGACCTATATTAGAGCAGTTAAATGGAGTCGAGCTTCGTTTTGTAGATTATGCCTTGACTGAAAAAGGAAAAAAAGTATTTCTAAAACATTACACTTATCGTTTTAACTAAGAAGTTGTTTAAAAGATAAGAAAAACACCATACATCCTATTTATGAAATACCACCTAATCTATCTCCTCCTAATAGGCTATTTAGTCAGCTTTTCATCTTGCAGCCTGAAACAACGAATAATAGGCGCTTGGAAAGTAGAAAACAAAGGCAAAACCAAAGGTGCCGTTTATACCTTTCAGCCTAGTGGTACACTACAACTTAGGACTGCACAGAATGAAATAGACATTTACAATTGGGAATTTTCCAATCGCAATAAGTCCATTATTCTTTCAAAAAAAAATGCCCCTACAGCTCAGGTCTTTTTTCTTAATTATCTAGATTTATTTTTCTTGGGTTTATCAAGCCCTAATGAAGGGCTATTACTTTCTAGGCAACTAAAAATAAAATCACTTAGTCATAAAGCTGCTCGCCGAAAACTAAAAGGAGAATGGTCGTTAGTTCAATTAGAAGATAGCACCTATGTCGTTGATGAGCAACGTTTAAAAATAATTTTTTGGGACAATGGCATTAGCCAAGAAATCACAGATGGAGATGCTCGCTTAGGCAGATGGGTCTTAAGCGATGACAATCGCACCTTAACCCTATCGAATGACGATTATACGCAAACCATTGGAATTCATTTTTTGCAAAAACAAAAACTTCAACTAACCGATGAATATGGTAGCTATTTGATGACCAAAACAGACCAGCTTCCCAAAGCTCCTTCTACCAATAAAGTAGCAAAAAAAATTAGTGGTGCATGGTCTCTAAAAAAGGTGGGTAAAAGAATCGTTGAAGGGGCTAACTACACCCTCTATTTAAACGAAGATGGCAGTCTCAAAATTTTTGAACAAGAACATATCTCCAAAACAGGGCAATGGTATGTAAGCAATGATGGTCGTTTTTTGATTTTGAATCACTCATACGGTCAAGAATCCTACCCAATAGAACAGATCAATGGAAAAAAGCTAAGTTTAGTTGACGAATTTAAAACCATCACTTTTCGACGCATTAAAGAATTTTAAATCAAACTCCTATGGGGATAGAAATCGAACGCAAATACTTGGTTAATCCTACACTTTGGCAGCTCACCAAACCGCTTGCTGTAGCAACTCCGATTCGTCAAGGATACTTATCACTAAATCCTGAACGTACGGTTCGAATCCGCATCAAAAACAACAACGCTTATCTAACGATAAAGGGAAAAAATGAGGGCATAAAAAGAATAGAATTTGAATATCCCATTCCCTTAGAAGAAGGATTGGATCTGCTTCCGCTCTGTGAAGGGGCAATTATTGAAAAAACACGCTACACCATTGCTATTGAAGGACTCACTTGGGAAATAGATGAATTTGAGGGAGAAAACCTAGGGTTAATTGTTGCCGAAGTAGAATTACAAGCTGAACATGAAAGCATAAGACTTCCTGTTTGGATCAAACAAGAAGTCTCTCTCGATCCTCGATATTACAATGCCAATTTAGTACAATGCCCCTTCAAAAACTGGAAATAAAACCAATAGGCTATTAGAAGTTATTACGAAACGAAGTTCATGAACTATATCATGACCAAAGAAAATAAATAATGAAATGGTATGGCTGCAAATTTATTTCGTAATAACTTCTATTGCTGCCCTAAAAATGCCTTCGCTCTTAGAATAGCATTATTGCGCACACTCAAATAAAATAAATTATAGTCTCCTACGTGATAGTTATCACGCTTCAACAAACCACCTAAGAACATATTCGGCTTTCCTACCCACAAAATCGGTCCTTGTACTTGGGCATCAAAAAGGTGTTTGCGCAACGTATTAAAACCAAATAGAATGGCTCCTGCATTTGCTTCATAGGGCGCATAAGTAGAATCTGCCTTCCATGTCAATGGGTTCACACAAACATCATTTTCCTGTATCCAATCGGGGCGGTAGCCTTTTGCATAAGTCCTCCAAGTGACAAAACAGCCCGTTTGATCGGGGCTTGTCCCCAAGGGAATTTCATCAAAACTATCTGCTTCTACTCCCCAACCAACAATATAGGCAGCAATTAATTGCTGGTACAATTCGGTGCCATCAAACATTTCTTTAAGCAGCGTTTTTAGATGCCTTGCTCCTTGGCTATGTCCTGCCAAGATAAAAGGTCTTCCATTGTTGTAATGCTCTAAATAATATTTAAAGGCCGTTTTTATATCATTATAAGCCAATTCCAATGCCTTTTCCCCCTCTTCTAAATTAGGATGAAAAAAGCTTCTAAGATGAGCTTGGCGATACCTTGGTGCATAAATTTTACCCGCTTGATTAAAGATACTAGCTTGCAATTTAATGGTTGTCTTATCCACTTGTTTGTTTAGCTTTTGGTCTTCAACAGCAGCATTCCAAATGTACTCGTTTTTGGGCTCAGCGGTAAAAATAGTGGGGTGCAAAAAAAAGACATCTACCTGCTCTGGCAAATTCGTTAGCTCTTTTCTCAAGGGGCGAGGTATTTTGTCTGCATTGTCTTTTTTGTTGGGATGGGAAGCCCAATGTTCCAATTTAGAATAATCAGGTAATTGAGGTTGCACCGCCTCATCAAAAGAACTTATTTCATTTTGAGCATTAGAATTGGTTATTAACAAAAGGGATAAAACTAAGGTAACCAAGGTAATAATTTGCATTTTTTTCTATGGATAAAACTTTAATTAATAAGGTTCTTACAAAAATAAGACCTCTATCAAATTAAGCAAACAATTTGATTTAATTCTTCTTTGCCAATACCTAAACAAATAGATCATTAATCCGTTCAAATTTTATCGACTTAAATGGACTTTTGTCCCTTAAATAGGGGGAACTATCTCTTTCCTTTTGTTGTTTTTAATAATACTCCGTTAATTTTTTAAATAAGACATCCAAAATCTCAAATAGAATAATTTTTCTTTTTCTTGAATTTTAGTATTTTGAAGGTACTATTTATTGTCCTTTATCTTTTTGATTCTTTGATCATTCAAATTTTGTAATTAACCCTATAGAATAAGCGCCCAATGACTGAATACAATCTAAATTTTATGCACCCTCAATATGGCACTACTTTTAATGTAGACATTGATGGTTCATTCACGGTAGAGGAAATGATTAATAATCTTTTGCTGAGTGGTTTTATTAATGAAAATAAGCATGGATATGACTTTGAATTAATGGGGCAAGCATTAGATCGCCAAATTACATTTGATGAAATTCAAGCCCTGAACGATGGTGCTGTTATTCGAATTATTGCGCATCAAGAAGAGGCAATTGTCGAAGAAACGGACGCTAGCGATTCGTTCATTTCCTTACACATTAAACACCCTTCTGAAGCTTTGGTGCTTGATGTTGAGCTCTCCTCGACCCTTCCATTGAGTAATATCATTCAGCAAGCTTCTGACAAAAATTTCATCCAAGGCAAAGATAACATTCTGCATTTGCAAAAAGGAGATAAATTATTAGATCTCAATCAAACTGCCTTAGAGAATAAACTTTCGGCTGGCGATTACTTGCAAATCATCCACGCCAATCTCGTTGCAGAAAACCCAATTGAGACAGCATTTGGGCAACTCAATGAAAAAATACAACAATTAGAAACGCAAATAGAAACTGAATTGGGCAACATCAAAGATGCGCTTCCTGCTGCCAATATGATTCCCATTGACACCACTCGTGCCATTAATCCCACTATGGAACAATATGAAAGCATTGATACCATTGTCAATCGGTTGCGCAAAAACTCGAACCAACCACCACTAAAACGCATTCGCCCAGTTTCTCCAGTGTTACTTCTTAGCTTGGGATTTTTGCTCGTCTTAATTTTAATAATTGCCTTGGTGATGAATGGGATCATTTAGTAGTTGGCAAAAAAAAAGGTGCTTATAAAGCACCTTTCCTATTTCTTAATCAAACTGATTTTACTTTTATAATATTGACAGGACAAGCTTTTTCAGCCCTTTTATTGTCTTCGTATTCATGATCTCCTACTCGAACGGTATAAAACCCTCGTTTTTCCTTTGCACCAATCAGTACTGTTTTTCCATCTTTTTTAGACATTGCCCAACGATCTGCGGCCATTTCACAACAGTAATTACAACCAATGCATTTGGCGCGTTGTAGTGTTATTGTTACCATAATAATTTATGCTTCAACTTCTACCTCAACAAGTTTATACAACTTATCTGATTTTCGAATTAATTGTTCCAAAGGAAACGTACAATCCATGCCACGAGTAGCTTCTGTTACTTGCTTGCTATCAACCATTAATTCCGTAATTTCGGTTTCAACAACTCCTGTAGTTGGTCCAATAATAACTACTTTATCCCCCACACTCAAGCTATAAGAATCAATTTGGAAATGCGCCACCTTTGCCTTTGGATAATAATGAATTCCTTTGCCTAAAAATACTTTCTTTTGTTGAGCAGAAGAACCATGTTTTTTAGTCCACTCTCCCATCTCTTGCCCCAAATAATAACCGCTCCAAAAACCACGATTATACACCTTAGCCAAACGAGCCATCCAAGCGTCTATTTTTTCTTGATTATACGTTCCTTCATAATAAGCATCAATCGCTTCACGATAGCACTCTATAACGGTTTTAACGTATTCAGGAGCACGTCCACGTCCTTCAATCTTAAGTACGCCCACACCTGTAGCAATAACTTGATCTAAGAAATCAAGCGTACACAAATCTTTAGGAGACATGATATACTCATTGTCTATTTCCAATTCATGCCCACCTTCTATATCAATTACTCGGTATTTTCTACGGCAATTTTGGATACAAGCCCCTCTATTCGCAGAAGAATTTTGCGTGTGCAAGCTCAAATAACATTTTCCAGAAACAGCCATACACAAAGCACCATGACCAAAAATTTCAATGCGTACTAAATCGCCACTAGGACCACGTACATCGTCTCGCTTAACCGCCTCTACAATTTTTTGAACTTGTCTAACCGAAAGCTCTCTAGAAAGCACCATTACATCAGCAAAAAGGCTATAAAATTTTACCGTTTCAATATTGGTCACATTCAATTGAGTAGAAATGTGCACAGGCATTCCTTTAGATTTTGCATATTGTATAACGGCCTGATCCGATGCAATCACAGCAGTGATTCCAGCCTTTACCGCCTTATCTACAATCTTTTTTGCCAAGCCTAAATCATGATCATATATAATTGTATTTAAGGTAATATATGTCTTAACATTTTTAGGTTGGCAACGCTCTACCACTTCATCTAGATCATCCAATGTAAAATTCATAGTAGAACGAGCTCTCATACTCAATTGTTCTACCCCAAAATATACAGAATTTGCACCTGCATCTACCGCTGCTTGCATAGCTGCAAAATTACCAGCGGGAGCCATCAACTCTATCATTCCTATTTTTTTATATAGTTATTGCAAATAATCTATTGATTCTACTGTTTCTTTTTGTTTTGACAACAAAATGATCGAGCGCCTATTTTAAGATTCCCAAGTTCAAAATAGGTTTTAAATTGCTCCATACATTCATTGAAAAAAGGCACAGTCTACCAATTAGACTGCAAAGTTCGGGAATTTTACACAGAATCCCATGATAAGTCCATTATTTTTATTTAAAATGGATAAGGATAAACCAATTAGTAGACTTGGTGATTCCCAATAAACTACATTTTATAACTCATCTAAACTGTAATGATCACCAATATAATCGCCATAATAAGCCACTTCTAAGTTTCTTTTGGCACCAACAAGAAAATCTGCATTGATGATGGCATCGTATTTTTCATTGTTTTTAGGATAGGTTTTGCCAGCATACAAGGTTGTCCCCTCTATAATTACCTTTTTGATGTCATCTCGCTCAATGGCAGCCAATACCTTTTTCATAGAACGCTCTACAGCATATTGTTTATACAGTAACTCATCAGGATCTGAAATCACAGGAAAAGGAATTTTGGCATCTTTAACGTATTGTGCCATTGTTTCTTGTTTGCTAGGGTAAATTGCAAGTACTTCAATTCCCTTTTTCTTGAGTTCATCGTAACGCTCAATTAGTTCATGAGTGCGTTGGTTACAAATCGGGCACCAAACAGGTCTAAAAAAACAAATTAATACTTTTTTGTTGTCTTTGAGTAGGGTCTGAAGTTTTATTTTTTGTCCAACGGCATCTGTTGTTGTAATATTGGGGACTTTGATATTCTTTGTTAACTTTTCCTGCCCATTAGATTGGGTTGACAATAAAAGAAGTAAACAAGAGAATAATAATACAATACTTTTCATAAAAGATTATTGAGAAAATTAAATAAGGAGATTAAAAAGTAGTCCTTCTATTCAATGTCTTTTTAACACGAAAATTGCGCCAGCTTTTAGCTATAAAAAAAACTATTGAATAAAATAAATGGATTTTAAAACGTGGGGAGATTAAAAATAAAGGTATAACAGCACCATTCCAGCTAAAGTTGTTGTTCTTTCTTTTTTTAACAATTTCTTTACATCCTCTATTCAATTCTCCCTTTGCCCTTCTATTAAAAAAGCAATTGCAATTGCTGCCAAAGTTGCTTTTTCTTGGAAAGATCATTTGCAATAGTATTGAGGTCATGCGAAAACAGTAGCCTTGCATTTTGAAACTCCACTATTTGATAAGCACTGATACTTAAATGCAAGCCCATCTCATTGGGAGTCATACCAAAAACCAATAACTCCTCTAGATCTAACACGGCTCTAAGGTCCTTATAATTAAGCCCATCCGAACCATCAATAAGACAGACCTCTTCCTCCATTTTTTTTCCAATAGCTTGAAAAATTTTAGCCAATAAAACTAAATCTTCTTCTATGATTCGATTGAGTACAACAACAATTGATCGTTTATCTTTGAGTTGTTCGATCCATCCATTAGATGTTTTAAGCGGATAAATTTCAAAATTGTAAAAATCTGCTGTGGGGTCTTTTCTATTCTTTATTTCCATATCATAAAGTAAATTAAATGATTTGCAAAAGTCGTTTTTTTTAGAAAAAAATCACATTTATTTTTGCACAAAATTTTATTTCAACAAACCAAGCATACTCAAAACATAATTCTTCAACAACAAAAATAGACATTTACAAAATTTTATTCTAAAACACAGAAAAAGTAACCCAAGACTTTGAACGATAATTTTGTTATTTTGAATTATGCAAAATTTTTAGTACTTTTGATAAAAATTACAAAATGACATAAAACTATATATATAGAAATAGTTAAAATTTCATTTTGTTTGAATATATATTTTATAATACATAATATTTAGTATCTTATGAAATACCCAGTAAAAGTGCAGTTGGCGGAAAAATCTAGACGAGAAGGATTAGATATTGATAATTTGCCATTTGGCAAAACATTTTCTGACCACATGTTTGTTGCAGATTATAAAGATGGAGCGTGGCAAAATTGCCAATTGATTCCCTATGGAGATATTTCTTTTGCACCGTCCATGATGGCCTTGCATTACGGACAATCTGTATTTGAAGGTATGAAGGCTAATATTAGTACCCAAACGGGAGAACCTGTTTTGTTTCGTGCCAAAAAACATGCTCAACGTTTTAACCGATCTAGCGAGCGTTTGAGAATGCCTGCGGTTCCAGAAGAATTATTCTTGGAAGCAGTCAATTCATTGACACTTATTGACAAAGAATGGATTCCTAAAACAGCAGGTAGCGCATTATATATTCGTCCTTTTATTTTTGCTTCTGACGAATCATTAGGAGTACGTGCTTCTACTTCTTATAAATTTATTGTTTTCACAGGTCCTGTAGGTCCTTACTATCCAAAACCTGTTCGTATTTTGGTAGCTCAAAAATACGTTCGTGCATTTCCTGGAGGAATGGGCTTTGCAAAAGCTGCTGGTAATTATGCAGCAACGTTAAAACCTGCTGAGATTGCAAAAGAAGAAGGGTTTGATCAAATTTTGTGGTTGGATGGTCTAGAATTTAAATATTTACAAGAGTGCGGAACCATGAACATTTTTGCAGTGATTGGCGACACCGTTCTTACCCCTCCTACTACGGATTCTATTCTAGATGGTGTTACTCGTGATAGTATCATCCATTTACTAAAAGAAAAGGGTATCAATATCGAAGTCCGCCCGATTGAAATTCAAGAGCTAATTGATGCGCACAAAGCGGGGGAACTAAAAGAAATGTTTGGAAGTGGAACGGCTGCTGTTGTTTCTCATGTTGCTGATATTTCTTATCAAAATGTGGTGTACAGCTTGCCAGCAATTGAAGATCGCAAGATTGGTCCAATGATCAAAAAAGCCTTGACTGACATCAAAGAAAATACAGTTGAAGAGACGAACGGTTGGGTTACTCCTGCTGTTTCTACTATTTTAGAAAAAGTATAATCAACTCACTTTCTAAGTTAATTAAATGACTTAATGCTTTTTGAGCATTAAGTCATTTTTTTTGTGTTGGATTAATGTTTTTCTTTCGACAATAGCTCAACCAATTCATAATCTATGCTTGAAGCATCCATGGGAGGATCAATAATATCAGTTTGTTTAACCAATAAATCGTAGACATACCCTTCTTCGTATTCAAACCCTTTTATAAAAGAATAAAAATACTGCCAATCGCCTGTCCCTATCGATGCACCTTCCTGCACCAATAAGCATTTCTGTGGGAATGCTCCTACACAATCTTCTGTGTAATGATTAATTCTCCATTTCGTTATTTTTCCCATTTCATCCTCTCTGCAAGAAAACAGCATGAAACAAATTACAGTCAACGTTAAAATTTTAATTATTTTCATATATCTTTTTTTTAAGAGGATTACCCCAATTCTAAATCTTTCTTCCTTTTACAGAACGAGGAGTGTAGCATCTTTGCTCAACTAATTTTTATTTTTAACATTTATTCTCTATCTGAGTTATGTTTCGATCTTAAATGCTAGACCGCTTTGCTTCTAGGTGCTGTGCTAATATCCCAAATAGAATAAACTCACCTTGCCCTATATTTGTAGCACACAATTAACTGCGTTGCTACTGCGTGAGTTTGCGATTTGTCAAAGAACTAATATTTTTTACAAAACTATTTGGGCTTTGCTTTAAAAAACGAGTTAAAATAATCACTTTTACAGCATGCAAAAAAGGGCTTCTCTTGAAGTCTATAAAAAGTACCTTAAATTTGAATAAGTCATGAGTTTTGCTGATAAATTTGTTCGCACAGCACAGCGTGTTTTGCCTTCGCCTTTTACCATCGCTATCTTATTAACTTTTTTTACCATTTTATTGGCTTTATTGTTTACAGAATCTCAAACGGATCAATGGCATTTACTAGAGATTTTAACCTATTGGGAAGGAGGCTTTTTTACGTTCTTAAAATTTGCCATGCAAATGATGCTCATCCTTGTTTTAGGTCATGTATTGGCACTAACTAGCCCTGCCAAATTATTAATCAATAGCTTGGTAAAACACTGCACGAGCACCCCAAAAGCAGCTTTTATCGTTACCTTTGTAAGTATATTAGTCGCTTTTTTTAACTGGGGACTTGCATTAATTTTGGGAGCAATTTTTGCCCGAAAAGTAGGAGAATATGCGGCACAACAACAAATCCCAATTAATTATCCCCTCATTGGTGCAGCAGGTTACTCTGGCTTGATGGTTTGGCATGGAGGGCTGTCTGGCTCAGCTCCTCTAAAAGTAGCTGAAGAAGGGCATAAATTTGTGGATCAAATTGGGTTGGTGCCCTTTAGTAGTACGATATTTTCTACCATGAATTTAGTTTGCATGTTTTTGCTGCTGCTTTTGCTTCCTTTAGCAATGTATTGGATGGGCAATCGAGTGGAAAGCAAACTTATTGTATTGGATGAAAAAGGAAGTACTAATGCCCCCCCCTCTTCTGCTTCCCTCAATGGTGCTGAACGCCTAGACCACAGCTCTATTCTAGCTGTTATTGTAGGGGGAACAATGGTCTTTATTGGTCTTTACAAAGTTATATTTAATCCCCTAATTAAGGGGCAAGGGTTTGACTGGAGTTTTAGTTTTATCAACCCCAACTACATTATTTTTATGTTATTTGGCTTAGCAATTTTGTTGCATGGCAGCTTCGCCAAATTCAATCAAGCTGTCGGACAAGGGATTGGCGGATCGGCTGGTATTATGATTCAATTTCCGCTTTATGCTGGCATTATGGGAATTATGCTTAGTTCTGGATTGGTTAACGTATTTTCAACTATATTTGTGAATATTTCTACCTCAACTACGTTTCCTTTGTTTACGTTCTTCTCTGCGGGATTAGTTAATATTTTTGTTCCTAGCGGTGGTGGACAGTGGTTGGTTCAAGGTCCTATTTTAATTGAAGCTTCTCAACAATTGCAAGTGCCTATAGAAAAAAGCATCATGGCACTTTGTTATGGCGATCAAATTACAAATATGCTTCAACCATTTTGGGCACTGCCTCTATTGGGGATAACGGGATTAAAAGCAAAAGAAATTCTCCCCTATACGGTATTCTTATTAGTAGTAGGAGTACTTATTTTTTGTTCTATTTTACTCTTATTTTAAATTACAATAAAACGATTTAGGAATTAGATTATCCTATAGATAACTATGAAAAAGAAAATTTTAGCATTGGTAACAGGTGGTACCTTTGACAAGGAGTACGACATGATAACTGGAAAACTATTCTTCAAGGACACACATCTTCCAGAAATTTTTAATCGAGGTCGATCAACCTTAGACATTACCGTACGAACCTTAATGATGATAGATAGCTTAGAAATGACGGACAATGATCGCTCTATTATTGTTCAGAATTGCCAACGCTCCAATTTTGAACACATTATTATTACCCATGGTACCGATACCATGGTTGAAACAGCAAAATACTTAGCGGATGCCAATATTGAGGGCAAAACGATTGTTTTATTAGGCGCAATGATTCCTTATAAATTTGGTTTGTCTTCAGATGGATTTTTCAATTTAGGTGCAGCCCTTGCCTTTGCTCAATCGATGCCTGCTGGCATCTATATTGCCATGCATGGCGAATGCTTTGACTGGGACGATGTGCGCAAAAATAGAGAAACAGGCTATTTTGTTCATACCAAACCAAACTCTTAATCCTTCTTGAAGTAAATAATAGCCCTCTACTGGACTATCCTTAGCCTATTAGTAGTTGTTGTTGATATTTTTCATTATCTTTGCGCTACTTTTAATAAGACCACTAGAGGGTTTTATCATTTAATATAATCAACCACTAGTTCTACTATTTATTATACCAAAGTGTTTATCAGAAGGATTGGTCTTTGATAAGAAGTCTACAGTTTGGTATAATAATCGTTTTTATTTTTTCAAAAAAAGATAAAAACTAGCAAAAGAACTATTAATTAAACAATACAATGGTTAAGTTTTTACAATTTTTCACGATAGAACGCCAATTCATGCTTTTTGTTGGTGCTTTTATTTCTATTTTTTTATTGCATTACTGGGCTGGTTTTGCAGGTTCTTGGTTGCCTATTCTCATCGTTATCTTTTTAGCCGCCAAACACCTCTTAATTGGTACGGTTAATGGTGCTGCCATGAAAATGCAATATGGCGACTTTGATGGTGCGGAGCGCTTGCTTAATTACACCTTTAAACCCAACTGGCTACGCTTTACTTACCATGGCATGTACTATTGGATCAAAAGTACCTTGGCTTTTAGAAAAAAAGAGTTCAAAGAGGCAGAGCGTTTATCAAATATTGCTTTAGGCTTAGAGCTACAAGATGATTTTAAAGCAATGATCTATTTGCAGTTGATTAACATCTATGGAACTCGCAATAATCGCATGAAAGTAAAAGAGTTGTACCAAAAAGCAAAAAAATTAACGATTACGCAAGAGCCTGTAAGACAAAATATTACTGAGGTAGGACTAATGCTTCAAGGGAAACATTCTGAACAAAAGAAAATGATGGGCAAAAAAGCACAACGTTCAATGATGAACCAAGGCTATATGCGCCGTGGTCGCAAAAAGAGATAAGCGACCTTTTGCCTATTCCCAAAACTTATCGAGTTGATGCACACTTTATAAATTCATCAACTCGATAAGTTTTTTTTTATCCAAATAAATCAAATTTTCTTAACAACTCCCCCAATCCGATTAGTCCAAATTCGTAAAAAATGATCTCTCCTAAACTTCGACTTTTTCTTATTTTTTTGTTTATTATTTGTGGATTTGGAGTCTTAATTGCTCAAATTGGTACTTATGTTGTTTTTGCTTTTTGGGCAACTGCTCTAATTTTGCTGATGGGGCATTTTCGCCATGGTCCTATGCTGAGTATTTTATTTGCCTTGCGAAAAGGTAACATTCCTCAAGCAGAACAATTGTTAAACAGCATCAAACGCCCCGAATGGTTGAGCCCTCGTTACCAAGCTTATTACCATTTTGCAATGGCACTCGTTGCCTCTCACCAACAAGACATTGATACCGCAGAAAAACATTCGGAAATTGCCTTAAAAATAAACTTGCTCCAGAATAAAGAAAAAGGTATTTTGCTTTATAATTTAGCAAGGGTTTCCTTTGAAAAGAAAGATTGGGAAAATTCCAACGTAAAATTACAACAACTAAAAGATTTAGGCGTAGATGATTTGCACTTAAAAAAGCGCATAGAAGAATTGGAAACCGCTTTGAAAAGTATCTCTTAACGACAAGCACAGCGTATAAAATTTAATACGGAGTCCCTCCATCAAACCATTCGATGTCCTTCTGTCAATAGATAAGCAAAATTGACCGCCTTGGCCCATTTAGAACTTGCTGTTTTAGTATACTGGTCAATCTGGCGTTCTATCCATCTCTTAAAAGCATTTTCATCGCTCCTTTTTGCCCTTACTTTTCGACAAATTTGTTTTAAAACCCAATAATTATATCCTGCCCGTGCGATGCGTAAGTCTTGCAAAAAAGCGGCCTCTAAGGTTCCTGTTATTGGAGTAAAAAAAGGCAAATAATCCTGCAACCAATCTCCTCTTTCCCTCAATTTACTTGCTAGTTCTTTGACGGTATTATTGGGACGAACTCCTAACTTATCTCGCAAGCCCTTCCAATCGTGTTCGTATTTTTGGGCAAAAGACTGGTAAAAAGGAGATTTATCTTCAAAAGGAACATCTTGAATAAGACAATAAGCCACTAATTTAAACATATCCATTTTTAGATAGGCATTTTTATAACCGTATAATTTGCCTATAAAAGCATCCTTAAAAGGTGCTGTTGAATCAATACTTATGGCTTTAGAATGCCTTAGTTGATACCCAATAAGTGCAATTAAAATTGGCGTTCCAACTCCTAATATATGAAAAGGGATATTTGTCGGGTGCCCATTAATAGCCCCCTGTGTAATTGTTTGAGCTATGAGATAGGCTTCTGGCAATTTTTCGCTCAACTGAATTTTATTTCCTCCAATACGCAAACAATCAATCCACCTTCTGCTGTGCATAGGACCTCCATAACTAATTGCAAGCCCATCTTTAGCGAGGTTAAGCGCATTTTTACCAGCTTGGTAAGCAGAATCGTAATCATAAGCATGCAATACTGTAAAATTATTAACCGTTTCTAACCCTTGCTTTGAGCCATACCTACCGCTCTGCTGATCTTTAACATACTGAAATGTATTGTTCTGATAATCAAGGATGGCTAAAGCCTGTGGCTGAAAAATAGGATGCATCAAATGGCACAACATCAGTACAGGAATTGTCAAGTCTTCCATTCCTATCAAATAGTCAGGCCGAATGAGCAATTGATCTTGAATTACCTTTTTATAATTTGTTTCTTCTACTTGCTTTTGGCAGGACTGAGCAATTTCTCGCATCAATTGTTGGCGTGCTAGTCGGGTTTCATTAGAAAGTTGCCCATATTGCTGTTGTTCTTTTTTTGCTTGTCGCAACAACAATAAGCCCCCCTGTTCATATTGTTTCGCCACCGCCTTCATTCTAGAATAATTCCCATTGTCACTAATCAATAGGTTTCTTCTTTTTTTCACCTTACGAGCCAAGTCTACAGTTCTAGCATTGGTATAGTGTTCTGAAAGCAAATAAGCATCCCTTTGGTAAGTATTCGGATACTTATCGTTAGCGGTGTATTGGCTTAAATTGGAGACGAATGTAAATTCGTCTCGCTTATATTTGGGAATTTTTTTCATCCATCAAATGGGTTTACAACAGTTACTTTTTTATGTAAAAATTTTTATGATTGTTCATGCAAGCTTTCATTTTCTTTTCTGCTGCTTTAAGGGCTTTCTCTGCTTTGTCTAAAGCCGTTTTAGCTGCTTTATATTTTCCACTATTCCACCATATCACAATTCGGGTTGCAAAACAATTCATTGCATCGTCTCTCCCCCTAAAAAGCACTGGATTACCGTGGTAGTTCCGCCCTAAACAATATAAATTATAACTCGTTCTCAGGTTTTCTCTTCTAAGCTTTTCCTTTTGATACGTTTTCTTTTTTTGATTATAAACCTTGAGCTTGTTTGCATAATTTGAGATTAAAGAATCACATGGAGTTGCCATTTTATTAAAGTTTTAGTTGGTTAAATAATTGGTTGAAAAATCAGTTCCCCTGCGCCTAAAATAGAAGACTCATTATCCCCTTCAAAAGCTGACACATGAGGAGCTATCCCAAATTGAAGATTCAATCCTCCAGACCATCGATCTATAAATTGGTCTACTAAATCAAAGAATAGAACCACCCACGATTCTTTCGCCAATTTATTAATGGCTAACTTCTCAATTTCTACCGCTGGATTTCCCATATTGACAGCCGATGCTTTTCTCCAAGAGCCACTTAATTGACAATAAGAACCTCCGTGTACTCCAAGATGTACCAAATGCGCATAAATCGCAACAACATCTATCTCTGCTCCACTCGATGGATCTTCTAAAAGCAGATGACTCAGTAGTTTTCCGTCTGCATCCCGTCTTGTTGATATTGATTTTACAAAACCTGCAATTTCCACATAGTTACCATCTTGCTCTTCTTTGAGTTTAGCCAATTCTACATTCTTTCCATTTGGAAAAGAAAATTCAAAACCAACTTTTGGTGTTTGCTTGATGAATTGCTGATTTTTTTCACTTTTAACGGTTAATTTTTCTTCTAGCGAGCAATAATAAACAGCCGTAAATGTTGTATAAATAGCTCTTAACAAGTTTCCCCCTATGGCTGAGAGTCTCCCCATTTGTTCTGCCTTCGTTCCCTTTTTCTTTTCTTTTAGAAATAGGGCATAATTCCTACTGATTGCCTGCATTCTCCCCAATTTGGGAACCCAATTTTCTAGTTTTGAGATAAATTTTTGTGCATTTAAAGAAGCTGCCGTTCCTGTCAATTGATTGGCATAAATGGTACGCAAGATTAGCATTAAGTCCTGTTCTATTGTTTTTAGGGCTGCTTGGATGTTTTTTAGCAAGACATTAAAATCATAGATTTCATAATTTTCTTCTTTAGCAAGGGCTGAATAGGTATAAAAAGAAACCTGCCCCAATGCTATAATGCTTTTAGCAGCCAGCCCAACAGTTCCTTCTATTCCTTTTCGGATGTTATCATCCTCTATTTGCGCATCATCTAAGGCCGCTAAATCTTCCTCAAAAAAGTAATCCAAGTCTAACTCTTCCACCTTTTTTAAACTCGCAGCATCTATATCTGGAATTGCAGCAAGAACTTGCGCTTTTAATTTTCGGGCAATTGATGTGGGATCATTTTCTGTTGCCAAATAACCTTCTAAATCCTTTTTCATCCTTTGCGCCAAATCGTTAAAAGAACGAAGGGGCTTACTAGTAGGTTGTTTATACAACATCTGCCAATTGGCAAATGCCTGATACAATCCATTTTTAGTTAGTTTTTCTAACTGCTCCCAATCGTCATTAATCAAAGCCGTTCGCTGTGCTACCATTAATTCAAAAGCTTTTGAATAGAGCTCATAACCATCAATAGAAGTACCTAGCTCTTCTAATATTGGATTAAACATTATAGGGTCTTTCATAATTTATATTTATTGGTGTGATAATTTTTAGCAAAAACACATAAAGACCTGCAAATCAGAGCATACAAACTAAGCACATAACCTTAGGTTTAACTTGCAATGTCATTATATATTTCTTATATTTAATTACAAAACTAAAGCTTATACCTAGTGTAAAAAATGATAATTTTCATCAAAAATTAAGCTTCAAACCAATACAAAAACATTCACAACAATCTAAAAACCAAACACTTACCAAAAACAACTATTAATACTTAATAGACCTTTCTATAAAAACAAAATTATAATTCCAATAATTTTCATCTCAATAGTGTGCCTTCCCATTCAGTGCATGTTATTCATTAAAACCATTACAAATATGACATCAAGAATTATTAAGAGCCAGTGGCTCCTACTTTACCTTATCCTATATGGGTTTATCCCATCCGAAGCACAAATCGTGCGCCCTATAGGAACGAACCTTTCAAGTGTTCAAGATTGGTCTACAGAATATGTATTCGTAGATGTTTTTAAACAATGCAGAGCATGGGTTCCTCACGAATATGGCACTGGAGTTCCATGGTCTAGCACAGCAACAATTCCTCTAGACTCCAATGGATACCCTTTAGAAATTCCCTATAACGACGGAATTAATCCTCCTTTAGCTGTTAGAACTCCTATCTATGGTGGGCCAGCATTAAATGATCTTTATCCAGGAGGGAATTATCGTCTTATTGCAGCTGGAACGGGACAAATTCGGCTCTGGGGCGCAGCAACAGGAACCTTCACTTGCCCTGTTGATACGCTAGTTATGGTCGATAGTAGTTTAGGGAGAATCATGTTAGAAATTGACACCTCCATCAGCACAGATCCTGTTCGAAATATTCGCTTTATTATGCCTGGATTTGAAAATAGTTACGCCAGCCAGCCTTTTAATCCCAAATTGTTAGACTTTCTAAACGATTTTCAGACCATACGATTTATGGATTGGATGGAAACCAATAATTCGCCCAATGTATTTTGGAGTGATCGGAATAAGCCGAATTATTATTCACAAACCTTAGACAATGGAGTTGCCTATGAATATATCATCCAGCTTTGTAATCTTACCCAAAAAGATCCGTGGATTTGCATTCCACACAGAGCAAACGATCAATACATTACTGAAATGGCAAGGTTATTCCGAGATGCGCTAGATCCCAACCTAAAAATTTACATTGAGTATAGCAACGAAGTATGGAATGGTGTTTTCGCCCAACGTTATTATGCCGATAGCATGGGAAATGCACTGGCTTATTCTGGAAATCCATGGGAACAGTCACGGAAGTTTTATGCCAAACGGACAGCAGATGTCTTTCGTATTTTTGAGCATGAATTTCAAGGAAACAGTCGCTTAATCAAAGTTATTGCTAATCAAGCGGCTAATAGTTGGTTGACCAACTATATCATTGAGCAGTTCAATGATTCTACCTACAACCCCACTCAAGTACAAGCAGATGTGGTTGCTATCGCTCCTTATTTTGCTGGCAGGGTAGCCAATGACATTGGTAATTCAGGCTCGATTAATTCGGTTACGGTCAACGACATCATCGATTCTATGGAGCTGTCCTTAACGCTAGCTTACAGTTGGATGGATGCCAATAAAGTGGTAGCCGACACACATAATTTAGAATTGGTAGCCTATGAAGGGGGGCAGCATTTACGAGCGAACTCGACTTACGCTAACGATACTGCTTATGTCAATAAATTAACCGCAGCCAATCGACACCCTCGCATGCAAGACCTTTATTGTGCCTATCTTGACTATTGGTTTGATAGCACACAGGCAGGAATTTTTTGTAATTATAATTCTCATGGGCTCTATGGGAGGTATGGAAGCTGGGGCGTCAAGGAATATATGGAAGATACTTTATCCCCCAAATATTTAGGGTTACAAAACTGTGTGTTCAGTTATAATATAGATACAACTGTACATCTTTTTTCGAACAAACTCCCCAACCAACAACAGATTAAGGTCTATCCTATTCCATCCCATAATGGGCTTCTTCAGGTTGAACATCAGCTAGAGCGTCCTACAATTCGTCTTTATGACGCCATAGGGCGACCAATCCATTTTAAGCTTACCGCTAAGTTCCAAAAAGCATTTACCCTTAATGCCTTTAATTATAAAGGGCTTGCTATTCTTACACTCTATGAAAACGATACTTTTGTTCATAAAAAAATACTATTCACGAATTAGATAAGTTGTTGTAATGAAATTATTATCATCCTGTAATAATTTCATTACAACTCCTTTATTTCGATAATTCTGATCTTGTCTAGATCAGTAAAAATGGTAGCTCGAAAACTCAATGAAACTAATTTTTAAACTACTAATTTTACCCATCTACTTAATTCCTGATAACGTCTATTCTCTTTTTACAAAAAAACAACTATTTTTATCCTCCTTGATATGACCAATTGACTAGATTAGCACTATGAAAAACTGCCTGAGTTGTAATACAACACTTTTGCCCAATGCCCTTTATTGCCACAACTGTGGTAAACAATCAGATGGTGATGGTGTCATTTGTTTTGAGTGTAATAACGTCAACCCTCAAGCATCTCGCTTTTGTTCTCGATGTGGCACTCCTATTAATATCAAGTATACCCCCAAGCCTAATATTTCACCAATATATAGTCTTGATTTTAACGACATTCCTACCCTTCCGACACAATTAAACGAAGCCTTTAAAATATCCATTAGCGTAGCGCTAGATTTAGAAAACAATACTGACAAGGAGGCTCTATTTCTACAAATTTTTGATGAAAGTACGTTCAGACAAGACTATTTGGAGGAAGCTACGGTCTTAATGACCCAAGAATTCGAGTACATATTTGAAGAACGAGGAATTAGTGCGTTTAGAGTAATTGAAAATGAAGTTGAAAAGCAATTCGCAGCTTTATTAGAACGTTTTTTTATCGATTTTTGCGTCCATTTATTGCCCTTTCCCCTCCCTAAGACCATTTTATCTTATCAAGAAGCCAGTTTCATTACCACCAATATACAACGTATGATCAACGACTATCTTGATTTGGGCGAAGAAACACTCCTTTCTTATACTAGTGCAATAGAAATCCCACTAAAAAAATTAAAAAATGCCCGCACAACGTTCTTCACTCCTACTCCTGGAGAAATTCCTTATGTTTTTATCGATCAAGCCTTACTTAGATCAGGAAAAGAAGGTTGTATTTTAACTGCTAAAGCAATCTATTGGAAAGCTTATTTTCAAAAATCGGCAAGAATTGCTTATGCTGAAATAAATAAATTAATTTACCACAAAGATCGGGTTGAAATCAATGGTATTTATTTAAATATAAACCCTACCGTTAATTACAAAATATATCGCTTATTGGCTAGATTAAGAGTTCTTTAAACAACGCAAAAGAAGTTTTTTGAACTTCGAGAACTTATAAGGATACCTTACTATTTAACCTTCGCCATAAAAAATATTTGATCTACCGTTCAAAAATTGGTCTGCTAATTGCATTACTTGGTCACAAAGAAGTTTATAATTTATAAGTAGACCAAGATGCTAGCTCCTTAAGAAAAATTGTTATGCCATTATTTTCTTTACTGATTCAGCAGCTATAAACACAAGGTTTTTACCCTTTTGTAAGCAATAAGAAAAAGAGTTTGTCTGTTTTTTGGGTGTCATAGTCCAATATTATAGCCGTTCTATCATCTTTGCAAATAAACAAAACTAGATTATCTATACTTTTTTGTTACCTTTGCCTTATAAATCTACTTCAAACAAGAACTATTTTTTGATAGGGATTATCTCCTTTACTCATCAGCTGATTGCAAAATTTAAAAATTCAATCTATGAAGTTTTTAGCATTACTCATTTTTCTTTTATTGGTTTCAAATTCACTTTTTTCACAAGGAAACGAACCTTCCGAAGCTTATCAATACAAAATTGATTTAAACAATGTTCAAGAGGATCAATTATTAGTTGAACTAACCGTTCCTACTAGTATTACCGATAAAGACCTGACCTTTAAATTTCCTAAAATTATTCCTGGTACTTATGAAATTTCAGATTACGGTCAATTCGTAAGTAGCCTAAAGGCCTTTGATAAAAAAGGCCGTGAATTTGGCGTTGAGCGAATAGACCAAAATACTTGGAAAATAGCAGGCAAAAAAATTGCTAAAATTACTTATTTGATTCAGGATTCTTGGGATGCGCAATTACGTGAGGCTGTATTCGAGCCTAGTGGTACCAATATTGAAGCGCTAAAAAATTATGTTTTAAGTGCCAATGGTTGTTTTGGCTTTTTTGAAAATAAAGAGAAACTTCCTTATGTTATTAGCTTTGACCGTCCTGCTAATTTTTATGCAACAACTTCTCTAAAACGCATTGGAGGAGACTTTGATACGGATATTTTCAAGGCTCAAGATTATCATGAGTTGGTGGATGCACCCGTTATGTTTTGTGCACCTGACACCGTCAATTTCAAACTAGGATATGGAGATATTCAAATTTCAGTGTATTCTCCCAACGGTCTCGTCACGGCTAAAGATGTAGCAAAAAGAGTCCGTCCTATGCTAGAAGCCCAAAACCAATACTTGGGTAATATTCTTCCTGTTGATCGATACTCATTTATTATCTACTTATCTCCAAACGGTTATCCTTCTGGTTCTGTGGGAGCACTAGAGCATGCTCGTTCTTCTTTATTTTGTTTGTTAGAAGAAAAGCCTGAGAAAATTTCTAAAATGATTGTAGATATTGCTTCTCATGAGTTTTTTCATATGGTAACCCCCTTATATATCCATTCTGAAGAAATACACAATTTTGATTTTGTCGATCCTAAAATGTCAAAACACTTGTGGCTTTATGAGGGAGTGATTGAGTACATGGCTCAACATATGCAAGCCAAATATGACTTGGTGTCCAACCAAGACTTTATGGTTACCATTCGTGACAAAGTACGAAATTCGACTCGCTTCAAACAAGGTATTTCTCTTACAGAAATGAGCTCAAATTGTTTGGTTGAACCTTTTGCTAAGCAATATCAAAACATCTATTACAAAGGGGCTATCGTCGCCATGTGTCTAGATTTAGAATTATTAAAACTATCCAAAGGCAAATACGATATTCAAATGCTTTTAAGAGATTTATCGGGCTTCTATGGTCAAGATACTCCTTTTAAAGACGAAGAACTCTTTGATAAAATTATAGAAATAACAGGCTTTAAGGAACTAAAGGATTTTTTCAAAAGATACATAGAAGGAACAGAAACACCTGATTACAACAACTTTGTAAAACCATTTGGTGTTGAATATTTTCCAGAGGCTTCTATCAATGAAATATCTCCCTTGGGTGGTATTGAAAACGGAGTTGTTAAACCCGATAGCTTAGAGCGTTTTTATATTTCTAATTACAAAAAATTAGACAAATTTGGAAAAGAGGGAATTGGATTCCAAGAAGGCGATGTTATACTTAAATGGGATGGAAAGCCTTTTACCTTAAGCACTGCCTCTGCTGTATTATTTAGTTATATGGGAAGTGTAAAAGCTGGCGACAATTTAAATATTGTTGTTTTGCGTAGAGATAAAGAAGGACTACAACGAGAAGTTGAGTTGGATATTGAAGTGGTAAAAATTCCAATTACTAAAAAACACGTTTTCAAATTAATGGAAAATCCCACGGAAGAACAATTAAGAATGCGCAAACGCTGGTTAGATTTAGACAAATAACCTCAAAGTAAGCGTTCACAATAAAAAGATAAATCTTCTTATCAGATCAACAAAAGCCATTTGCAAAATTGCAAATGGCTTTTGTTATTTAAAGGAATAAAAAAACCATCTCTTTCAAGATGGTTGATCTTATTTAGAATAAGACAGTTCATGAGGTTTTTGAATTCAACTATTATGGTTTTAGGTTTTAGTCGTCTTCCTAATCTCTATGTTTTTTTGTGTAATTGGTATTACAAAGATAGGCTATGCCGCTATAAAATGCAATCGAAATACATGAACTAGCCATTTTTCCTTATGAATCGTACCAATGAGTTAACGAATGTGGTAGTATTCCCAATGAATGTGATCACCTAAAACTCTCTTTTCTCTCGCTTTAGCATTCCCCCCATCCACAGTACAATAGAAATTAAAACATAACAAAGAATAATAAAACTAAGTGCTGCTCCAAATTTAAAAATCGAAAAGCACAAAATAGTTACAAGAATAAAAGAAACCCGAATTTTGTTTCCTTTCAATTCCAGCGATTTAAATTTAAAACTAAACATTGGGATTTCAGCAATCAAGAGATAAGACAAAACAATCGACACCGAATAAAGGAACACTTCATTTATAACCGTCAAACGCATACCGTATATATCGCCTAATGCGATTAACAAAAGCCCCAGCACAAAAATCGTACAAGCAGGTGTATTAAGCCCAACAAAGCCTTCTGTTTGTCGAGTATCCAAGTTAAATTTTGCTAAGCGGACGCAAGAAAATAAAGTTACAATAAAGCCAATTAACCCAACTAAAGTCGAAAAATCTTGAAAATCAACCACTTCAATTCCTTTGGCTTCATTAATTAAATAAAACAACATTGCCCCAGGAACAACACCAAAAGAAACCATATCAGCCAAAGAATCCAGTTCTCTACCCATTGGAGAGTTTACTTTTAATAGACGTGCTAATAAGCCGTCAAAATAATCTGCCAATAAACTAATTGCTATAAAGAGTGGAACCATTTGAACTTGATCTGTAAAAATACTAATCAATGCTAAACAACCACATAGCAAATTAGATAAGGTAACAGTATTGGGAATGTATTTCTTTATCATAATAATTTTATTTAACAGAGTGCTTTGCCATACGAAATGAAATTTATGAATAAACAGTTATTACATGAACTCCGTTTCGTAATAATGTTTTTTTTACAGAAAGAAAATAAGCCTACTCTTCATCAAAAAATTTCTTCTAGCGTACCAATTAAGTTCGCTATCTCACAAACGGCAGTATACTAACTCTTCAGCTTTTTGCTTTGATTAGCACTAGGCATACCATCTTCCAATTTTTTATCGTTTATGAATGTAGTTTTTGTCCACTGCTTTTGTTAGATTAATTGCACTGCCACTTCGTGTTATGCTACAAGCTCAAACCATGACCGTTCACGTTGTCGGTTGAATGCCTTGTTTTAATTTGTTCTACACTCAATATTTTTTATAAAATGAAGTTGTAAAAATAGGATTACGTTAAGATTGCTTTAGCTTTGTCGCTCCGTTGAGATCGGTGCACAACCTTAGCTAGAACACTCCTTTTCAAACAACTTTAATAGCAGAATTGTAATTTTCGTTATGCAACGAAATAAAATAGTACCATCTGGTATCTTAAAAAACGCCAAATGGTACTAGATTCGTTTCTTGATTCCATCTTTGACAGATAACAAAGAAACAATAATAATAGTTCGCCAAACCTGAACGAGCTATCAGTAACCAATATTACATAATATTTTCAACCAACATAGCTTCTTCTTCCGAAGCAAACAATGGGAAATTAGCCATATATTCATTCACTTCTGAACGAACTTGACTAATCGTGTCTTCGTCCTCTATGTTTGTTAATACACGATCCACCCAATCTACTGTTTTAATACAATCCGCCTCTTTAAATCCACGAGTAGTAATAGCAGCTGTTCCCACACGCATTCCCGAAGTAACAAAAGGAGATTCTGAATCAAAAGGAACCATATTTTTATTAACGGTAATATCTGCCTTTATCAATGTATTTTCGGCATCTTTCCCCGTTACGCCTTTAGCTCTCAGGTCAATCAACATCAAATGATTATCTGTCCCACCCGATATTACTTTGTATCCACGCTCAACAAAAGCAGTAGCCATTGCTTGTGCATTATTAATTACTTGTTTTTGATAATTGATAAATGCTGGTTGTAAAGCCTCATGAAAAGCAACTGCTTTGGCAGCAATAACATGCTCTAAAGGACCTCCTTGGATACCAGGAAAGACTGCTCCATTGAGTAAGGTGCTAATTTTTTTAAGGTTGCCGCTTTTTTTCCAGCGAATATCAAATGGGTTTTCGATATTCTTCCCTGCCAAGATCATACCTCCACGTGGCCCTCTTAGCGTTTTATGGGTTGTTGTCGTCACAACATGACAGTACTCCAAAGGGTTTTTGAGCAAACCAGCAGCGATAAGCCCAGCAGGATGTGCCATATCACACCACAAAAAGGCACCCACCTCATCAGCAATTGCTCTAAAACGTTCATATTCCCATTCTCTAGAATAAGCAGAAGCACCACAAACGATCATTTGAGGACGTTCTTTTTTGGCAATTTCTGCAACTCTATCCATATCAATCCTTCCTGTCTCTTCCTCTACCCCATAAAAAATAGGCTGATAAATTTTTCCAGAGAAGTTGGCAGGAGAACCATGCGTTAAATGCCCACCATGAGACAAATCAAATCCTAAAACCTTATCGCCAGGATTCATTGCCATCAAATAAATAGCTGCATTCGCCTGAGCGCCAGAATGAGGCTGTACATTGGCATATTCTGCTCCGTAAAGCTCACAAGCCCTATCAATTGCTAACTGCTCAATTTTGTCTACAACTTCACAACCACCATAATAACGTTTACCAGGATAACCTTCTGCATATTTATTGGTAAGGCAAGTACCCATTGTTTCCATAACTTGCTTACTAACAATGTTTTCAGAAGCTATTAATTCAATTCCTGCACTTTGGCGATTCCATTCTTGCTTAATCAAGCTTTGAACTTTGGTGTCTTTTAACATTAGTTGGCTCTTTCGAGTAATTTTGTTAATAATATTCTGTTCTCTAAATCGTACTCCAAAGGTACAAAAAGTGCTTTCAACTTTTTCACTTGTGACCGAAAATATTATCATCTAAGCCCACAAAAAATTACAAACCAAGCCCATTATTAAGTTAGCACCTAAAAAAGAGCCTCATTCCCCCTACTTTATGTTTTGAATCCATAAAAATGGTTCGTTCATCTCAACAAACCAATTCCCAAACTGTTTTAATGACTGATCTTAACTGGTGCTACATCAGCTACTATTTTTTATTCCCTAGCGCTCAATTATAGCATACCAAAATTAAACATTAGCTCAGATTTTATATTTCTATATCCTTCCTTATCTTTAAGGGCATTCTTGAACAATTAATGACCAAGTATAACAATTATGAAAAAACGTGACTTCTTAAAAACTAGCGCCATACTAACAATGGGAGCAATGATAACTCCCTTAGTAAGCTGTGAAAATAAACCCCAAGATCAACCATCAACTCCTTCAAAAGAACAGGCACCTACCCAAACTACACTTTTTGAACTCCCAAAATTGACCTACGCCTTTGATGCTCTAGAACCACATATTGATGCCAGAACAATGGAGATTCATCATGGTAAACATCATGCGGGGTATACCAAAAAATTTAACAAAGCACTTGAAGGTTCTAACTGGGCAAACAAACCCTTGACTGAAATTATGGCTGGGGTACAAGATCAAGACAGTGATTTAGGACTTCGTAATAATGGAGGCGGATACTATAACCATAAATTATTTTGGGAGGTGATTGGACCAAACAAAGGAGGAGAACCAACCGCTGAATTGGCAGATGCAATTACTCAATCTTTTGGTTCATTCGAAAATTTTTCTACTGCATTTAAAGATGCTGCAAAAAATCGTTTTGGTTCTGGATGGGCATGGCTAATCAAAACTCCTGCGGGCAAATTGGCAGTGACAGATACTCCCAATCAGGACAATCCTCTAATGGTTAATTTAGTAGAACAGGCAGGAACTCCTATTTTGGGCTTAGATGTTTGGGAACATGCCTATTATTTGCATTATCAAAATAAGCGCAGTGATTATATCAATGCCTTTTTTAGTTTAATCAATTGGGAAGCAGTTGCCCAAAAGTTTGCAGCACTTTAATTCTGTATATGTTTTGAACTAAAAAACAGCTCTTATCGTTATGCTATATGATTGCCTATGTTTTGAACTAAAACATAGGCACTTTTTTATTATTATAAACCTGATCATTATGCTCAACATTCAACCCTACTCTTCTGAATATAAAGAACAATGTTTAGTTGTTTTTAAGTCTAATATTCCTCAATATTTTTTGCTTGAAGAACTGAAAGAATTTAGCGATTGGCTCGACCAAAAAGCATCAGATGGACGTTATTATATTGCTCTACAACAAGACGTTGTTGTTGCTTGTGGTGGCTATTTTTGTGATAAGAACCGCAATAAATTAGGTTTATCTTGGGGAATGGTTCATGTCAATTTACAAGGTACAGGGATAGGCACTCGTCTGACTCAATATAGAATCCAAAAAATGATGGCAGAATTCCCTAATGAAACCTATATGATTGATACCTCTCAACATACCTTTGGCTTTTATCAAAAACTAGGTTTTGTAACAAAAGAAATTACGCCAAATGGTTTTGGAGAAGGAATGGATAAGTATTATATGGAATTTGTCCACCATAATGGCTAAATGCGCTGTCCACGAAATAGCCTTCTTAATTTTTTTTAAAATTTTAACACTTTTTATTTCGCCCTTTCTATTAACCACTCAACAAAAAACTAGGAATCAACCACTTAAACAAAAATCATCTTAAAATCTTGTTAATACAACCTCCGACAACAACTCTTATCAAAAATATGGCGTTTATAGTTGTGTAGTTTGATAAGAACAACTACTAATTATAACACACCATCTAAACAACAAATGGAGTATATGAAAAATAATATGTTTTCTTTGGTTATAGCAAGTGCAATGGGCGGCGCTATAGCATTAGGTGGAGCTCAATTATTAGCTCCAAGTCCCAATGTACAAACCATTCAGGTGTCCACCAACACAGAAAAACAATCGAGTTCCCAAACGTCCAAACAATTCGTCACCAATCATGGTACATTAGATCGCCCCAATAGTTTTGCAGAAGCGGCAGATCGTGCCATGCCAGCCGTAGTTAATATCACAGCAATTACAGAACATAAGGCAAGAAATGAGCGAGAAAAAAGATATTATCAATTCTTTGGAGGTCCCGACCCATCTAAATCAACAGGTTCTGGTGTAATCATTAGTGAAAAAGGCTATATCGTTACCAATAACCATGTGATTAAAGGCGCTACCAAAGTAGATGTTACCTTGAGTGACAATCGAAAATTTGAAGCTGAAGTCATGGGAACAGATCCATCAACAGATCTTGCTGTTTTAAAAATCACCAGCAACAACTTGCCCGTTGTAGAATTAGCGAATTCTGATGAAACAAAAATAGGCGAATGGGTCTTGGCGATTGGCAATCCATTTGAATTGACATCAACTGTCACAGCAGGTATCATCAGCGCAAAAGGCAGAGACATTAGTATTCTTAATGGTCAATATAGCATAGAATCATTTATACAGACAGATGCCGCTGTTAATCCTGGCAACAGTGGAGGCGCTTTGGTCAATGCTGATGGGAAATTAATTGGTATCAATACAGCCATCTATGCTCCTTCTGGAACCTATGCTGGCTACTCTTTTGCGGTTCCCATTAACTTGGTAAAAAAAGTAATGCAAGACTTAATTGATCACGGAGAAGTTAAACGTGCATTTTTAGGCATTATGATCCAGAGCGTTGATAGTGATATGGCTCAAGAATTGGACTTAACAGTCACCGAAGGCGTTTATGTCAGTGAGTTAATAGAGGGAGGAGCTGCGATACAATCTGAATTAAAAACAGGAGATGTTATCACCCAAATCAATGGCATTAACACTTCTAGCGTTCCTAAATTGCAAGAACAAATTGGAAGTAGAGATCCTGGCGACGCTATTATAGTTACGGTCAACAGAAAAGGGACATCTAAAAATATTACGGTAAAACTAAAAACCAGAGATTAATTCATCAAGTAGTTATTAGACACTAATTATTAAATAATATACCAAGATCCCCAAAATTAGTGTCTAATAGCACAGTACGTTACTGTTACAAAAAATAAAAGAATTGTAGTGTTTTAGAAGAAGGTTCTTAATGTTTTTGCACAGCCTGTGGTGGGCTGTGCATTTTTTGTCTAATTAGAATAATTTAGATACTTTTGCAACTGCACTATCGATATCTTACATTCCTCACAAAACAACAACAATGGAAATCTACCTTTTTATTAGCATCTATGTATTGCTTATTATTGGTCTATCCTACTTCTACGCCAGAAATGCTTCTGAGGAAGATTATTTAATATCAGGTAGAGACCGAAATACATGGAACATCTTAGCTTCTAAATTTGCAGGTGCTGTTGGAGTTAGTACATTTATTACCTATACCAGTTATGCCTACAAATTTGGCAGTTGGGGGGTCATTCCTCTTATTTTAGGCGCTATTTTTGGATATAGCATTTTTGCCTTTTGGGCCAGTCCTAAAATAAAACAATTTTCGTTAGGACAACAATTTTATACCCAAGGCGATTTAGTACGTTTTATCACCAATAATACCAACACTAGTTTATTAACAAATGGCGTTACGATCCTTATACAATTTTTCTGGATTCTATTGTCCTTAGTTGGCGGCGCCAAAACAATTGCTTATTTTGATTTATTGTCCTATGAAATAGCCCTTATATTTACTGCTGTTATTATCCTTTGTTATATCTTATTATCAGGTTTTAAAGCTGTTATTATTACTGATATTTTTCAAACGATTATCATCCTAATTTTATTAGGAATTATAGTTTTTAATGTCCTGTCAGCAGATAATACCATCCAAGTTAATCAATTGCTAGCCGTACAACCACTAGAAACGGTAAAGGCAAGTGATATTATTGGCTTAATGTTATATGGCGGTCTATCTGTTTTTGGTCTGGCAGATCGTTACCAACTCTGTTATGCTGCCAAAGACGTCAATGCAGTAAAAAAAGGGATGAGCTTAGCACTAATTCCAATTATTCTTATTGTTTTTCTACTCATGCTTGTTGGCTTATCTGCATTGGCACAAAATAATAGCCTAGACTATGACAATGCATTCATCTATGCCATGCAAAACCTCTTATCTCCCTCTTTACAACCTGTTCTGCTTCTTTTATTTTTTGCTGGTCTAATGAGCTCTGCCGATACCAATATTTTTGCCGTTTCTTCCCACGCAACTCTCAGCCTTAATCCTACGGATAAGGTCAAAATGGTTCGATTGATGACTGTTTTAGTTGTTCTTATCGCAACTTTTATCGCTTTTTTCTGGAGAAGTATTGTTGACATTACAATTGTTGGAGCAGCCATGCGAATAACCATTTCGATTCCTATGATTTATATCATTAGTAGAGGCAATAATACAGGGCGTTTTATCGCTTCTACTTTAGGTGGGGTCACCGCCCTAATTATAGGTATTATATTATTTGGTTCTAGCCCTAAAATTGTTTTGTTGGTACTCCTAGGTTCCTTTTTAGGACTCATTTACAAAAGTAAAAATGATGAGCTCTTTTGGAATTAACCGTTTTCAAAAAATAGATACAGCATACCTCTACAACAAAATAATATTTATTTTAACTCAAAAACAAGTCAAGTTTCTGTATTTTTGTATCTTTGTTTTATTGCCTGCATAGCTCAACTGGATAGAGTGTTGGTTTCCGGAGCCAGAGGTTACAGGTTCGAACCCTGTTGTGGGCGCTATATTTGTCTACATTTGTTGACATACGAAATTTTGAAAGCTAGTAACCATCGGGGTTCTAGCTTTTTTTTATCACTTTTGATTTTGAACTTGATTTTTTTCGGTAACAAAGCCTAGAGCCTCACAGGGCACGTAAGGGCACTTTTTTGTTACCCGTTTGTTACCCATTTTTTAGAGCTTTTTGCTCTTTTTATTGGAAAAATAAAAATCGTCTAAATTAGTTTACATCGCTGTTTCAAACTTTTTTAGTTCTATTCTATCTTTTTTTGCTGTTCTTGAGTGACAATTCATCGCTGTTTTTTGTTACTCGTTTGTTACCCTTGATTTTTAGGGTATGTTGATTCGGTCTTGTTTCTTCGCTTTCATGGTTTCTTTTTAGAATGATTATTGTTAATCAGTTTACAAACATTTAAAAAAAGATAAATCATGATCCAATTTGTAGTTGTTTATAACTTTAAAAATAAACTAAGAAAGGACGGCACGGCACTCGTCCAAATAAGAGCCTATTTAAATGCTAAAAGAAAATATTTTTCTACTGGCATCTACCTTACCCCTTCCCAATGGAGCGATAAGGGCAATATGGTCATCAACCATCCCCACAGTTTCCAGTACAATGCTGAAATAAGGCGGCAACTAGACGAATTAGAGGTCTATACCTTGGATTGGATCAAGAAGCACGGCTCCATGACCTTGGAGCAACTAGAGGAGTATTTTAAATACGAAGATGTGCAGTCCTTTACGGCTTTTTGGAAATATGAGATGGAAAACGATACCAAGCTGACCAAAGAAACCAAAAAAAAGCACAAAACAGCTTTTAATCATTGGGTACGCTTTCAAAAGGATATTCAGTTTTCAGAGCTGACTTATAATTTGATTGAGAATTTTGATAAGTTTCTCTATAAGCAAAAACTACACGTTAATACAGTTTTCACCCATCATAAGCAGGTACGTAAATACATTAATCTTGCTATTAAAAGAGGAACCTTTGATGGCAACAAAAACCCTTATCTTAATTTTAAACCTGGTTCTTTACCCACAGAGCGAACGGTCTTATCTACAGACGAGGTGCAACGCTTAGAAGCCTTGACCTTTAAACAGGATGAATTTTATCTGGAGCTGATTCGGGATATGTTTCTTTTCTCTTGTTATACGGGCTTGCGCTTTTCTGATACTTGCGCTGTACGCCATAAGGACATCGATCAGGATAAGGAGGGGCTAATCTTAAATCTTGTGGCCAAAAAGACCAGCAAGCAGCTCTTACTGCCTTTGTATAAGTTGCACAAGCGAAAACCCGAAGCGTTAATCTATAAATATAGAATCATCCAAGAGGGCGCTGAAGAGGAGCCGATCTTTCATAAATACACCAACCAGTATTTTAATCGTACCCTCAAGGAGCTGGCTGCTTTGGCTGCCATTCCCAAAACGATCACGAGCCATGTTGGTCGCCATACTTTTGCTACGCACTTAGCCTCTAAAGTGCCCATTCATATTTTAAAGGCGATCTTACAGCATTCTAAAATTGAAACGACTATGGGCTATTTGCATTTGTCTAATAAGTTGGTTAATGATGCCTTGGATGGGGTGGATTGGTAGCACTTAAGATTGAAACGGTATCAAATACAGTTCTTTTCACTTTTCATTATTCCTAAACATATACTAGTTGAAATTGTTTAAAGATGATCTTAAAACCTCCAATATAACCATAGCAGCCATCGGGTCGACAGCTATTTTCTGCCTCATAGTTTCCAGCTACGAAACAAAAAAACGAGCTTTGCCCGATAACCGCTAGTTTTGATCTCGCAAATCAACAACGTTCTTAAACAACTTCGTTAGTTTACTTCAAAATTGTTACGTAAAAGATAGCTTTTATCTTTTTATTAATCAATTGACAAGATTACACAAAACAAAAAAAATATAAATATTCTATATACTTTTTTTTCTTTAAAAATCTCTGAGATAAGTTTCATTTTTTATCCTTCAACTTTTTACTTAATGCCGTCAATTATATACTGAATTTGTAAAAAAAGACTTTAAATTATACTTTAAAAATATTTAAAACAAAAATTAAAAATTAATGCAAAATCTCCTCAATTAAGTATCTTTATGTTTTTATTTTTACACTAAAAAAAATAAACGCATGGTTTATTTTTTTTAGTGTAAAGTTTAATTTTAGAATATTTTTTAATCATATTGTTTTTTAAGAGCAAAAAATAAATATATTGGATCAACAACACATACACACAATAGATTATAAATTAGAAGTTCCCCATATTATAAAATATATGGGATCAAAACGAAAACTCTTGGCATACTTAGGAGATTCTATTAATGAAATATACGAAGGAGAAAATATATGTGATTTATTTGCAGGAACAAGTGTTTTAAGTGGTTCTTTAGGTCATTCTGCAACAATGCATTCAAATGATATTCAAAAATACTCAGCTATTCTATCAAAAACATATCTTGGAAATTATGATTCAATTGAATTTAAAAACTTAATAAATGATGTAGTGAAATTAGCTCAAAATCATGTTGATAAAATTAAAAAATTATATCCTCATTTAGTTTTTGATTATACAATAGAAATGTCTCTAGACGAATTTAATATAATAGAAAAACAGCAGCAAGAACTAATCAATACTGATTTTAAAAACACCAAACATTTTCTATTTATTAAGAACTATTCTGGCACATATTGGTCATTTGAACAATGTTTATGGATTGATGGATTAAGAGCAGCGGCAGAAAAATACATTAAATCACCTGCTTATTATCCAATACTTTCTAGCTTAATGTTTGCAATGGCATATAATGCACAAAGCACAGGACATTATGCTCAATATCGAGATGCAAACAATATAGCATCTATGAAGGATATTATTATATATCGTAGAAAAGAAATACTTCCATATTTTAGGAAAAAGCTTATTGAACTAATAGAATCAATAGAGTCTAATAAATTTAACCATGTAATAACTTCTCTAGATTACAGAGATTGCTTAGATATTATTCCTAAAGGTACTCTAGTATATGCTGACCCTCCCTATGCCTTTGTCCATTATTCTCGATTTTACCACGTATTAGAAACATTAGTTAAGTATGATTATCCTGAGGTTCTATTTAAAGGACGATATAGAACCGATCGACATCAATCTCCATTTTGTAAAAGGACAGAAGTTATTGGGGCTTTTGAAGTAATGTTTGAGAAAATAAAAAGAAAGAACTCAAAACTTATACTAAGTTATAGTAATAATGGAATGATTTCTTTAGAACAGATACTAAATATAGCAACAAAAATTTTTAAAAATGAATACATTGTACATTCAAAAGCTGTTGATTACACTCATAGTACAATGGGGAGATCTGAAGATAAATCAAGGGAAGTTAAAGAATATTTGATTATTGCAAGACCAATATAGTTATGCTAGTAGATGTAGATTTTTCAAAACTAAAAACATCGTGGACTAAATATGATATAGTTCAAGTAATGGATGTTGTATATGATAAAGAAACACTTTATAAATTTAAAAAGCAAGAAGCTAAAATAGATGAACCCATCCTTAGATCTTTTCTTGGGGTAAATTCTCTTAAAGACCCTTTACCTGATTATTGGCTCGAAATCCAAAACCATCCTAAAGAAAAATCTCTTTTTGCACTCTTTTGTGTATTATTTACTCACGGTGATATTATAGCTTCATTTGCGAATAAATACTCTGAAGGAAATATGAAAGGCGTATTTACTATTGAAAATGGAAAACAATATACAAATATAAGGAGTGCTTTAATTGAATCTGGTGCTGCTGCTCCTTTTTTAAGAAGAGAAGATAAAGTACCTTATGATTTTACACCAATATTTCAAAATCTTTACGTTGGGAAGTTATTTAAACAAGTTTTAGAAGAAAGAATTACTAGATTGTTAAAACGTAAACCAACGCAATCTGAATTTTATGCCATTTGTTATGCTAATGATTTTTATAAAGCTCTTAGCGTTTCTAAAACCCAATTTAAAGATTGGCTGGAGGGCATAAAAGTAGTTAGAAGTAGCTTCATTGATGCTGTTCATATATCAAATTTCTTTTCTGTAGAAGATGTAAATTTAAAAGATATAGAGGGGGCTAAAGAGGTTTATTTTTTAGGAGAAAATGGAGATGGTAAATCTCTAATCTTAATGGCTATTTATCTTGCTTTCAATAGACACCTCATTGTAAATGAGATGAATAAAGAAAAAACTGGAAAAGTTGTTGATATTATCAAAAATAATAAAAGAATGGAGTTAATAGGAATTGATGATAGAAACAAAGTATATGCGAAAAAAAATGTAGGATTTTTAAATAACTTTTTAGCCTATGGAACCCACCGAGGAAGATATTCAACAGATGATCCAGAGGAATATGGTTTTATGTCTCTTTTTGATAATAATCAAACTTTAACTAACCCTGTTTCTTGGTTAAAACATCAAAAATATCTAGAACTTAGTTTAGGTACATCAAAAGAAAATCAACAAAGTTCTCTTTCTGTTTCTAGTTTAGAAAAAATATTTCATAATCTTCTTGAAAAAAACGTCAAAATAAGCGTAGATGGTCGAGGTGTTACCTTTGAAGAAAAGGGAACAATCCTAAATTTTGATCAGCTTTCTGAAGGCTATAAAAGTATTATTATTTTTATATCCGATCTACTTTCTCGTCTCTTAAAAAATCAACCTGAAACTAAAAATATTGAAGAATTACATGGAATAGTTTTAGTTGATGAAATTGATCTTCATTTGCACCCAAAATGGCAAAGATCTTTAGCTGAAAAACTACGTAAACTACTACCTAATATTCAATTTATGTTTACAACTCATAGCCCAACTATTATCCAAGGAGCTTCTAATGATGCTATCATTTATAGAGTATTTAGAAATTCCAATGATGGAAAAACAAGAGTAAGCGCTCCTTACTACAGAAAAGATTTAAATCATTTGATGATTAATACTTTGTTAACATCTCCTTTATTTGGTTTAGAGGACTCAAGATTAGATACTAATAATAATAATTCTGATACCAGTCAAACCTATCTACTTTATAAAATTAATAAGAAATTAGAAGATATGCTGAGTGAACGGAAAGAAAAAGGAGAAACATTTATTTCTGATAATGAAATAGACTCATTAATCCAAAATATTATAGATGAAGAATTAGGATAATATGATAAAAATAGAAAAAGACATAACAAAAGTTCCTCTATCTCTCAGAATTCCAATTACAGTAAACTTTACAGATGGAAAAATTCCTCGTCCTCCTAGAACTACTCATACAAGAAGATTAGAACTCATAAGAAAAGGTAAATATGTAGATAAACCTCTATATAATAATCGCTATAAAATTAAAGATATAAAGGAAGCTTTAAATAATATTTATAATGGGAAATGCGCATTTTGTGAGTGGAAAGTTGAACAATATCATGTAGAACATTATAGACCTAAAACTACATATTATTGGCTAGCATATTCATGGGATAACCTTTTGTATTCGTGCTCATCTTGTAATCAATATAAAGGCGTAAATTTTAAACTTAATGGAACCTCTGCAACTTTTGCTTTTAGTTATAAAAATCTTAAATTAATAAACCAAAGTTCCAGTAATTATGATGCAATTGAAATCCCCATGATGGTGAATCCAGAGGTAACAGAGCCTCTAGGAAATATACAATTTGAAGAGAATGGAATAATAAAATCAAATGATCCTCGATTCTCATATACTATAGAATATTGTAAAATAGATAGAATTCCATTAAATGACGAGAGAAGATCTATTTTGAATAGTTTTAGAAATGACATACGAGCCATCTTAAATGAAAAATCGACTTTACCCCATATAGTTCGCACAAAAATTTATACGATAGTTCAAAAATTCGTAAGAGATTCCCAAGATAAAAAAAATCAATTTCTAGCCTTTAGGCGTTATGCTATAACACAAGGTTGGTTAAATAAGATTATAAAAGAACTGACTCAATAGTATTCTAAGCATGTTCTTTTATGTTATATTCATTATAAACTTTCCTAATAGTAATTTTATTAATTTAGAGATATAATTAAATTCCAATTTTTTGGAAATTTTTTTGTTTCCCAACATGTTTTTATTCTATCAGGTGTAGCAATAGTCACATCCTTTAGATGGATTACAGCAATGAAGTTATTAAAGCGAGAGTCACCAGTATAATTATCTGAATCAGTTTTAATTTGATCAATATAATTCTCAATAATATTTTCTTTTGATGTCTTGATATACTTGTATTCTATTGCTGTTTTTAACTCAGGAATTAGTATATCAGGGTGATAACTTTTAAATTGTTGTATAAAAGAGGCTTTTCCAACGGCTTTCACACTAGGAAAGTACAATTCTATAACCCAGCGAACAGCTTTATAAATATCTTCTTCCCTATTTACTATCACTTGAAGCTTTTTAATAATATTGTTTGTATTTTCGAGAATATTATTCAATTTTTT
The DNA here is from genome assembly GCF_026000115.1 of Aureispira anguillae. GTDB lineage: Bacteria > Bacteroidota > Bacteroidia > Chitinophagales > Saprospiraceae > Aureispira > Aureispira anguillae. The sequence continues at coordinate 1,591,454 of NZ_AP026867.1, read as the reverse complement.
TAAAACATCAACGTTTTTTTCTCTTCCATCAAATTCTGGAAATGCATCTAAGAACTGAAAAAAACTAATAACCATTACAGATTCATAAGTGTTTTCTGGGTGATATATTTTGTTTTCTAGTAAATTTTTTGTCTTATCTATTCTATCTGAAAATTTTTCTTTAAAAGTTTTATATGTTTCACTAAGTCCTTTTTTCTCTAGAAAGGTAAGTATGAGGTAATACAAATTTTTAGTAGATTCTTCTATCCAAAATTCAATATAGTTAGGCATTTCTTCTTCATAAAAAGTAAAAGGGGGGGTTAAATTACCTGAAATGTATTCGTAGAACCTACTTTGAATTTCATCTGAAAGAGTGTTGATTTTTTTTACTAGATAAGGTAAATTATTATCATCCATATAAATTGATTTAGTTTTAAGCTTCTTGTTAATTATTGGTTGGAGACTTGCTTCTTGTTTATTAATGATACAGCTTTATCTCAGCCTTTCTACTATCTACATTTTTTTGAGTGCTAGATGTTAATTTTTTATAAAAAATAGTATAATTTAAATAATTATATACTGAGGCAAAAAAAAGCAAAAATGCTTTCTTATTACCGACTCTTCATTAATCGAATAATCTCTTCTTTATCTTTTAATCGTTCCTCCTTTTCTTTTAGCTTTTCGTTTAAGTGCTCTATTTCTTTTCTTAGGTGTTCAATATCTTCCTTTTGATCTGCTTGAGTAATCTTTTGTAAAACACTATCGTCTTTATCCTCCATAAAAATATCACCTTTTCCCAACAAGAGCCACATTGGATTTACATCGGGGTAAGCTTGGAGTATATTTTCTACTTTACTTACACCTATATCTCTTTGTTTATCCAAAAAACCATTGGAAAGTCCAGTTTTTAAATAAAACTTCCTCTTACTAATTCCCTTTAATTCAATTATTTGCAAAATTCTGGAGATAATCATCACAATTCATTGAGGTTTTAAACGCCATTAAATTTGACTTTATGGAGTCTAAAACCTATATTTGTTTTATCAAAGTGATTAAGCATGTAAATAAAAACACTTTAAAGAAAAATAAATTCAAACCAAAAAGCCAAAAATTTTAAAGAAATAGGGTTTTATAATGTTAACACTTTCTTAACAAAAGCATGTCAACAAATGTAGACCATGTAGACCAATGTAGACGGGCATGTCAACAAATGTAGACAAAATGTTAAGAAAAGGCAAAGGAAAAAGGTTAAAATTCAATCAAGGAGGTTGGATCAAATTGGGCGTACTGGGAAGTATTGTTGCATCTATGGGGATAGGGCGCAACGACTAGAGGGCAACTTCTAGCGTCCAACTGCTAAGTATGCATACCAAAAGGGTGTGCTTTATAGGTTAAGTTGAGTGTTTCTATGGATCTAGCGCCTTAGAAGGTAGGCGGCTTAAAAAAGTTGGAGGGTTCGAATCCCTTTGCTAGAGCAAAAACCAATTATTAAAACTAGTAAAGTAAGGCAACTGCACACCAAGGCGGTTAGGCGAAGCTTTGCCCAAACACAACGAATCACAAACAAATGAAGACAAACACGACAAAGACAACAGAGCGCAATCGTAGTTTTTACCAACATGTACTCAATACCTTATCCGCAGCAGATTTTAAGAGTTTACCGCAGCAATTGGGTTTAAGTCAACGCATGACCACCCTACGCTTAAGAAATCCTAATCTGCTCGATTATCCCACCATCCAAAAGCTCGTCCCTATTTTGGGCGCTGACTTAAAAGAGGTGGTTCAGGAGTATGAGTTGGGCTATGATTCGCTGTCTGCACGAGAATACAAAAAATTAATGCATATCTAAAAAAAAGGAGGACCCATGAATGAGGTCGAAGAACTCAAGGCCGAACTTAGAAAAGAAATCGAAGAATACAGAGCAGCAAAAAAGGTATTCTATAAACTGATAGCATGTATTAAAATATTATCGAAGATAAAAATCACCTCTCAGGAAGCAGCGATCCTATTGGGGGTGAAGTCAAGAACGATAAGAAAGTACAATCAAGATCGCAAGTTATTGGGACAAAAATACACCAAAACGGGCAAGATCTTTTTTAGACTTGAACAGGTCATGGCATATCGAGATGATAATTTAAAAGATGCGGATAGTTTTGATTGAGTTCTATACCATTTTTAATGAATCTATAAAAGAACGCTAAAAATCAAACCAATATTATGAACAGAATAACAAAACGGATCTTCTTTGGAGGAACGCTCTTACTGGTCGTCACTTTTATACTGAGCTATGAAGTGAGCGCTTCGTTTACCAATAGCATCAAGGAAGAAGTGCGAGCAGTCAGGGTAGAAATTCAAGCGGTCAAGGCTCAAAACAAAGCCATCATAGCAGAACTCAAAGCGATTGATCAACACCGCAGAATTTCAAATCGTATAGCGCAGCGTTTTCCACCTCAATAATCACCGTTTTAATTGCCCAGCGTACACCGCTATAAACAACAAACAATGAATTCAAACAGCATTAAATCGAAAAAAAAGCTGACCCCATTCTATTGGTTCTTTACTGCTTTTACCTTTCTGCTTATCTGGAATGCCTATGATATTGCAACCATCATCATTCAACAAAACAAGACAAAGGAAGAGATTAAGGATCTAAAAGAAGAGAATGAGATACTTAATGAAGAAATCTTTCAACTCCAAAAAGAGGTTCAACGAAACCGCCAAATCATAGCCGACAAAGTGCTAAAACTAAATATTTAAATCACCTTTTAAAACAATCATAAAACAAAAATGGAACAATACGAATTTTATATCCTTGTGGTCATCAATACGCCCAAAGAAGAAAGCGCTTTGTGTTTTGCAACAGAAGCCGAAATTAATGGGGTATTACCTGTGGATACGGATCTAAACAAAGCTTATGTCACCAAGGATTATTACGACAACGACAAAGAACTAATCTATCTTGAAAAATCAGCAGTAGACGCTTTAGCGATTGGTGTGGAAGGAGGCAGAAAGATCGTGCCCAACAACAAGGAGAACCGCAAGGAATTGGGCTTGAAGTACAAAAAAGGCTTCCTAAAAAAGAGAAAAGTAAAAGAGCCTAAAGAAGCCGCAACTAAAAAGCCACGCTTTGCAGAATGGATGGAGGTGTTAAAGATGGGGTTGAATTTATTGTTGACCATGAAGGAAGAAAGCAAGGCAAAAAAGCCAAGCCCCTCTCCTGCTCCCTCTAGGAATCTAACCGTTTTAGCACAAAAAATTCATGCCCTAAATCAAACCAAGGGATTTTGGGACAAACACCGTTCTGTAGGGGAACTGTTAATGGGAGTTACCGCAGAGCTGAGCGGAGCCATGGAGGCTTACCAAGAAAGTACGCCTGCCAATTGGGATTTGTACGATGCAGGTATTTATAGCCCCAAAGAAGCTTTTGAACACTACATTGAGCATACGTTCGAGGATAAAATTGCTGGTGCCATTATTCGGCTCTTAGACTTAGCGGCAGGAATGAACATAGATATTGAGCGCCATGTTCGGGTTAAGCTGGCTTACCATTATCTGGAAGAAAATAAAGATTAGGGGTTTATAATTGTGAAGAGCTGTGTTTTGCTTTGGCAGAATGCAGCTCCATTTTAAAACGAACTGGCTTGGATGCAAAAAGGGTTCGATTATATGGAAACAAATTTTAAATAAAATATTAAAATAAGATGATTGCAACATTTAGAAAAATAAAGGATGGCTTACATGAATTTAAAGCTCAAGAAAATGGAAAGATGTATCAAGGCACACTACGCTCCCAACCATCTGGGCGAGGCTCTACCTTGACTAGTGTTGATTCTTACCCTGATTTAGGAAGCAAGGAAGGTATCCTTATAAGTAAGTTTGTTGGTTACCTAAAAAACAGATAAGCTCTTTTTTAGGTTACTAACTGCTCTCGTCATCTAATAGAAGAACAGCACTAATGCGTAAAAAAGTAAACTGAAAAGGATAAGGATACTGGGATAAACAAACCGCAAACGGTATTCAGTAGGGTTCGATTCTCTGCTCAGTTGCGAGGAAGCAAACAATCGTTTGCAAGTTACGGCGACTATATGCCGATTTTTTAAAAGAGGGGTTTGGGAGCAACCCCCTCTTTAACATACTATCTAATCTATAAAAACACACAAGGTTTACAATAAAATGCAAACTCAACCTAACATACAACCTGAGGTTAAAAATAGTTCCCTGAGTCCTAGCTTTTATGAAATGATTGATAAAAAGGCGACTCAGAAGGCAGGAAAAGATATGATGGCGGCTTATCAAGCCAAGCGCAAAAAGGCAGGAAAACGGGGCGGTGTAACGCCGTATACCTTTGATCTGTTTCATGCGATCATTCGCAGCGTTGCCCCCACCATGGAGAATTTAAAGAAGCATCAAGATGGTTTGTACGAGGAATGCCGTATGCATGGAGAATATTGCTGTTTTACGACCATTCCTAGCCTGATCACGCTCTTAAACGACACGGCGAAGCATCGAGTACTATCGCCCAATAAAAAGACCGTCTACAACCAAATTAAGAAGCTCATGGACATTGGTATCATTACCGAAAAGGTCAACCATGTACATACAGGTCTAAGAAATCCTTATCCAGACGAACAAAGCCCCAAGGGACGAGGAAAAATCCAATTGTGGATAAGCCCTCAGGTCTTGTGTATAAAGCCTTGCTATGAGGGTTCTGGGGCCTCTGATACCCCCTCTTTTTTTGACGTTAAAGGGGAAACTTTACCGCAGTACGAACAAAGTTCTTTACTATATAAAGATAAAGAACTAGAATCAATCATTAATAGTCCTTTAGTTGTGGATAAAGCGGCTTTGGCTGTCGCCAAGCTTAAACCATCCAATATTCAAGATGGAGGACAAGGAAGCAAGTTAATGCCAGTTGATTCTCCAACTATTGTGGCGCTTAATACTCAGAAATCGGGTGAAGGACAAGGAAGCAAGTCTATTTCCTCCGATTCTCCAAAGATTACGCCCCGAAAAGCGTCTAAAAAGGAGCATGTTTGTGCAAAATTATGGGATTTGATGCGCTACAACCTCTATCAAAACCAAGTGTACAACGAGCAAACCAACACGGATTGCAAATTAATGCTTGGCGAACTGTTGGATCTAGCAGCGGAGCATGTAACAGCTTATCGACAAGCTAAAATCCAGTCGTTCCGTGAAAATCCTGCTTATTTGGCCAGCAGGCAACAAACCAAGTTGCTCAAGAACTTTGCAGCAGGACTCCCCCATGAGGAGCGCTCTGCCATTGAGATCGTTTCTCATGCCATCATCAAACAACAAAAACACGCCGACAAATACGGCTATCCACTGTATTATCCAGTGGATTATCTCAGCTCAACGGCTGCGGTCAAGGCTCTGAATTATTCCATGGACGATTGGGATCGAATACAAGCCAATTATTTTGATAAAAACAAAACGGCTAAAGCCTATTTTCAGCAAGTGCAATGGATCAACAAGCGGTACAGTAGCGCCATTGAACAAATGGAGCAGGAAGGCGCAAAGGTAGTCTACAAAGACATTGCTCAACATTACAACCACTGGTATCAAAGCTTGAAAGATAATCCTTATTTGAACGAAGATAAAATGAAAGCCTTAGGCGATTTATTCATACAAAAATTTAAACCACTGCTCAACGATGAACACCTCCAACGCCAAAGAAATGGCAAGCACTAAAAAGAGAAAATACAAAGCGCCCTCGGTTGCTTATTTGCAGATAAAATTTAAGAACAACAGCAAGCCCAATGGTTTTAAAATAAGCAACTTTGGCAAGGATTTAACGAAGATTGAACGGTATTTGGCAAGCGTAGAAGGAAAATGGTCTTGGGCGGTACTTAAGCAAGTTAAAACAGGGAATATTTATCATTATTACCATCCCAAAACAGGACTACAGCGATTGGATCTAAAGGACTACAAAAAACAACTTACTTCCTACTCCTTGTACATCATTCCTACCCAACAATACAAAAACCGCCATGGCAGCCAAAAGGGCATCAGTAAACGGGTTTATGATCTTAATGAGGTGACAAAATACTGGAATAAGGACGTGCTGAGAATTGATATTTACCAGGAGAAAAAATTGATTAACCGTTACCAAGGAAGATTTTTGATGTAATGGATTATTATCGACAACATTCCGTCCTAATTCAAGATAAGATCCCCTTACAATTACAGCGCTCCCATTGGCATAAATTCCATTACTGGTTAGGTCAATATCTAATTGAAACCAAAGCGAAAAGCACGATTGAAAAATTAATACAAGCTACGCTCTTACAAGCATTCATCAAAATTTCAAAACTGATTCAACGCCTAGAACGAAGCGGTAAACCCATGAAAAGCAAAATAAGCCTACAACTTAGCCCCTCTGAAAAATACGGTTTAGAGTATAGCATCCAAGCGGTAGCCGAAGAAGTAGACAAGGATTTTGAACCCTTTTATTTAGCCTATTTACAACCCATTTTAGACCAATTTCACCAACACGACATCAATCAACCCAATCAAGGATTGAGCTTATTATAACCGCATTTAAAAGACAAAAATAATGGCAGTAGAAACACAAAATATCAACAAAGCCAATGTAGCCAAAGACATTCACCATTTATTAAATGGAGCGGAGCTTTGGGCTTTATTAAGAACGGACAAAAACGGCTTTGTTCACGTGCATACCGATAGTGAAACCGATTTTATGGCACTTGTCCTCTGTGTGTTTAAAGATCGTCCAGACCTCAAAGATGATTTGGACATGATGTTAAAATTTGAAAAAAATATAACCCCTTAGAAAATGACCAACAAACAATTTATAAAGATGGGCCATTCTGCGTTCCTCATCTGGATCATAACGCTCTTAGGCATTTATTTAATTTACCAGTATGGAATAATTGTAATTTTTTGCTTAGGGCTGCTTTTTTGCTGCCTTTGGGGGCTGCTCTATTCCTTTGTAACAGTGACTTATTTTATCAATTTCCTACATTTTAAAAACTGGGTAGAATCAACGCCCTTAGATATTTATTTACTACTTGACAATAAAGAATCTGACTCCAAACACGATTAAAATGTACTACAAAAAACAAATTAACACCTTAGAAGAAGCAGAACAACTCGCACTCTTTTTAAAAATGTCTATTCGACAATTGCTAAGAAAAAAGAGGATGTACGATGGTTTATTAGCTAAAAGGATCAGAAGGAAAACTGGCTGGGCAGCAGTTTGGCCAGTTGGTTTAAACCGAATTAAGCTACTAAACGATCCTCGATGTAAATCCATTCTGCTAAACCTATTTTGTTTAAAGGAAGCCATTCGAATCAAACGCTTTATCCAAAAATTAAACAAAGTTAGAAGCGCATTCACCAATTAAAAAAAGGAGCTGCTTAGGGATAATAAGCCGCTCCTATTCAAAAGAATTAAAAGACAAAGATATGACAACGTTCACAAAAAATCCCTACGCAGAAATGCGAAAAAAGATCAACCGCATTGTATTTCGGGATAGACTAGACAAAACCTTAGACGGAAAATTTAAACACAAGCGTTTTTCTGAGCGGTTTGCCTTGGCAAATACCGCCTTTATCGGCATGAGCGGCATTGCTCAGCTCGCAAGCATGGGAACTGCTTTTGTGATGCTCTCCTACTTATTTGAAAGCTCGCCTCTTATTATCAGAGTTGTTTTTTCCGCTGCCTTGGTTAGCATGATTGAAGTGGTTAAACGAGAAGCCACCAACGATGTAATGAAGAGTCTAAACCAATACAAAGAGGTTGAAAAATTCCCTACCTTTTTAGCCTTGTTGATGGTGGGCACCAGCATTTACATTTCCATTGAAGGTGCCAAGATCTTGCCCAGTCTTTTTATTGCTGATGCCATGGAGCTGCTCCCCGAAGGAAAAGAAGCAGAAGCAGTCAAGGCAATCTACGATACGAAAATTGAAACCTTGACCAAAGAACGAGAAAATTATATTCAAACTCGCTTGTATCATGGTAGAATTCGCACCGAAGATTCCAAAGAGGTCATGCGCATTAATGAAAGGATTGCGCTCACAGAACATAAAAAAGATTCTGCGCTCCAAGTATTAGACAAAAAAAATGAAGCCGCTCAAGCAGCTACCCTATTGCAAAATAAAGCGGCAAAAGTGGCGGTTGAAAAAGAGCGAATGAAGTTAGGAGAACAGCTCGTTATTGCAGCCATTGGTTTTGAGATTTTGTTTCTCTTTTCGCTCTGCTTTTCTTGGTGGTATTATACCGAATGTGAAAAGGAAAGACAAAAGGCGAAGGAGAACAGCTCCCCTTCTAGTGATTCTGAAAATATGCCGAAAGTGGACAAGGAAATCCCTGCTGAAGAAGCGAAGGTTTTGGAGGTGGAAACGATTGGTGTTAGAGCAACCAAGAAAGTTAGTTTTAAGGATTACGAACAGGAAGATCACGTGACCGAAACCGAAAAGGTTAAGAAGGATTATACTCGAATTTGTGCGCATTGTGATAGCCCTTTTATCCACAAAACACACAATCATAAGTACTGTAGTCGGGCTTGTATGGTAGCGGCAAGAGAGCAGCGAAAAGCCAATCAATAAAGGCAGTACTTCCAAAGTACTGCCAAAGTAAAATAGGCAGATTTTCGCAGTACTTTGGAAATTCTTAAAAACACTCGAAACACCGATAAATAAAGGAAGTACTTCCAAAGTACTTTGGCAGTACTTTGGAAGTAAAACAACCAAAAAAACAATTCTAAAATAATGATAGAGATAGAAGAATTACCAGATGTTATAACCGTGAGTGAACTCATCGCTCAAGTAATTGGAGAAACTGTTTTTATGATCTCATCTGAAAGACCAGGAGACAAGGAATATGAGTATTTGCAAAACTTGGATTTAAATAAAATGAGACAAGAAGCTGAATTGTATTTCTTGAAATTTACAGACGAACCAAAAAAGCAAACAAGGCTTATTTACACTAAAAAACATCGTCTAGAAGACAAACTAGAGCTTTTTCTCAGTAACTATCCTTTGTTGGATGAATATGCTGTTATCCAAAATATCAAAAACAACCTCGAAGCTTTAGACCAACTTTATGAAACTGTTAAAAAGCAAAAGAATCGTTAAAACGACCTGCTTTACTGCCAAAGTAAAACGGGCAGATTTTCGCAGTACTTTGGAAATTCTTAAAAACACCCGAAACGCCGATATATAAAGGAAGTACTGCCAAAGTACTTTGGCAGTACTTGGGAAGTAAAAATGAATAACAACAGTAAAAAATGATACTAACCCGATTAGGCAACAAACGCCAATTAGCCCAGACCATTTACCGCCATTTTCCAAATCATCGAATGCGAATTGATTTATTTTTTGGAGCAGGAGGTTTGTTCTTTTACAGCCCCAAAGCAGCATTCAATATTTTGAATGATTTGGATGATGATGTTACCAATTTATTTTTGATCCTTAAGGAACGAAAAGAAGATTTATATCAAGCCTTAGAATTATTGCCCATTAGCAGTTCCTTGGTTCAGCATTGGAAAAAACAACAAGAGACAGATCCCCTGCAAAAAGCAATTCGATTTTTGTTCTTGAGCAATTTCACTTATTTGGGAAAAGGGGACACCCTGCGTTTAGGTTTAGACAATACCAAAGCTAGATTATTAACAAGAATAGAACCAACCTTTGAAGCCCTAAAAAACACCAAAATTACGAACTATGATTTTAGGGAAGTCTTGGGCAAAATATCCTTTTCTAGAACGGTGTTGGACAAAGAAAAAGCCTTTGTCTATTTAGATCCTGTCTACCTTGAAACAGAACATTGCTATAAGGTGCCCAACTGGACACAAAAAGAAAGTCTGGATTGCTTTGATATTATGAGCCATTCAGGAATCAAATGTGCCATGAGTGAATTTGACCATCCCTTTATTCTTGCAGAAGCCAAAAGGAGGGGTTTTAATATCATACCCATTCGGGAACGGCAAAACATCAAGAACAGAAAAATGGAACTGCTCATTACCAATTATCAACCCATTCAAAGAACTTTATTTTAAGAACATTAGCAACATGACAAAAGAAGAAAAAAAAGCAACCTTAGAAGCCAAAATAGAAGAATTACAAGCCGAATTAAAAAAGATGCGAAAGCTTAAACGAGCACAAAAGATTCCTTTGGTAAAATTGAGTATAGACCTGAGTATGTCGGTTTGTCAAGGTCAATTAAAAGGCTATCAACATTGGTTAGAACAACTTGAAAATCCATTAGAAAAACAAGCAAAATAAAAAAAGTCAAAAAAATACGCCATTAGTTTCTAGTGGCGTTTTTTATTTGCTTGCATATAGCCTTACAATGCTTTATTTTAGGGCTTTTACATTTATTTACAAAATTCTAATTCACATGAAAAAGCTAAAAAAAACGAGAGCTAAACTAAGACCAGGAGAAGAAGTTGTGGGCATGGCTGTCCCTGATTTTTTATTAAACGAAGAGCATCAAAAAAAGCTCCGTAAGCCCAAATCAAATTCTAAACCTAAATCAAATCGCAAGCGCTCATGAAAATTATAGATACCTTACGTCCTGAGGGCGGTTCAAAGGCAGAGCAATGGTGGCAAGACCAAGGCTTTAAAAAAGTTTACCAAGAATTCAGAAAAGGCGATGCCAGTAATGATTTGAAAAAGATCAAAGATGTACGAGATGTATCGGAATTTTTTAAACTCAAAGGGTATCAATTTGGCAACTGGGTCACCCATGAGGATCGCTTTAATTATTTAGCAGCTTTAGCCGTTTGTCTATTTGATCTCAATCGAGTATTACGCTTTAAAGGCAATAATTTAGGCTTAGACAAACATTTAGGCGTTGCCTTTGGGGCAAGGGGCAAAAAAGGAGCTAAAGCGCATTATGAGCCATGGTCGCACATCATCAACATGACTCGTTACAAGGAAGCGCACCGTTTTAAGGAGCCGTACACCAAACCAACTCGTTTTGTTATTTCGGGTGGAGTGGGTTCTTTTGCGCATGAGTATGGGCATTTCTTGGATTACTTCTTTGGTTCCAGAGTAGAAACAACCGCTAAAGTTTATGCTTTATCGGATGGGCATTCTACTGACCCTACACGGATTCAATACGATAAAAACAAGTACCCCATGCGCTATTTAATGGAGTCCATTTTAGAAAAGGCCTATTGGGATAGCAGCAAACGCTCTGAGTCTGCTTATGTGAAGCGAATTAAAGAGCTACTTCCTGATCGTTATTGGGATTATTTTCTAAGTAGAAATGAGATTTTTGCTCGTTTATTTGAACAGTACATTTCTTATAAACTAAAGGAATTGAAGATTAAAAATGTCTTCCTAACTAAAACCAAGTACCACACCGCTCAATATATGCTCCTTTCGGAAATAAAAACGGTGGTGCCGCTTTTTGACAAGTTATTGATCCAAATGAGAAAGCATTTTTAAAACTGCTCTCCATCTAAATATTAAAAGAAGCTGTTCATTTTTGAGCAGCTTTTTTTATGTCATCAAAGAAAGTCAAAAAAATACGCCATTAAATTCGACCCCTGTAATCTGAATTCTTTTCAATGCTAAAGACATGCTCTAACTTTATCTAAAACCAATTGATTACATAAAAAATAAAAAACCATGATTTTAATATTGAGCTTAATTCTAATTGGAGGGCTACTTTATTTTTTAGGCCCTAGTCCAGCTCCTTCAACAGCAATTCAAAAAAAAGAAATTGTCTATTTAGACGAAAATGAGTTTTGGGCATTGGATGGAATAGAGCAGGAAAAAGCAGTGCCCTTATCCATAGAAAAACAGCCCGTAAAAAGCATTCAAAAAACAACCCGATTAAGAGATACAACCAACCAACAGCAACAACGCAAAAAAGCCGTAAAAAAGCGTAGAAAACGCAGAAAAATAGCCAAAAAGAGCCAACAAATTAATCGTTAATTTATCTAAATTAATTCAACCATGTATAGCAAATTAATCAAACTCAAAAAAGGAGCTGTCATCACTTTGGACGGAAGCCCTTTACAACTGTCTAAAGCCGTTAATTTACGAGTCGTAGCCACCAATAAAAGCGATTCCAAGCCAGCGCCCACCAAAGTCGCACAAGGCGAGCATCAACAAGATTTACCGCATCCCGTGGACAAAAAAGAAGTCTTGGCTTTGGTCCAGGAGCATTTAAACAAATTGGGGCAAGACGAATATGCTTTAATGATGGATGGCATCTTTCAGGATGACGACCTAGAGGCATTAAATGGTTCCTTTAATGATCTTCACAAAACGTCTATTTATGCCGCTACGGTTACGCATATTTCAGAATTAAAATCATTGTATCAAGCTTTAAAAAACTTGTAAAATATGTCCCAAAAAGAGGAAGACAAAAACCCCATTTTAGATGCGTTTATCAACCCCTCAGAAAATGCCTCAGAAAATGAGTTAGAAAACGCTTTAGAAAATGATTCAGAAAATGGATTAGAAAATGCTAAAAAATGCGTTTTTGAACGTAAAAACGCAGAAAAAACGGAATCTGAATTTATAAAAAATGAACGTGGGCAGCACGTAGAAAATGCGGAAAAAATGAACGTAGAACCTACCGTAGAAAATGGCGAAGGAATCAGCGATGATTATGCCCCCGAAGAGGAGGAAGAAATCGAAGAAGATTTGGCGTTTGAAACGGAGGGTGAAGAGGAGGAAACGGAAGATCAAGAAACAGAAGATTGGGAGTTCCCAAATGAGGACGAAGAGGAGGACGAGGAGGAAGATGTTTTAGATCAGTCCATTCCTGAAGGAGGAGAAGATAAGCCCATTGATGAGCTGATTAGTGAGGTGACAGGTGACAGCGTGAAAAACTTGGAAACCCTACGAACTTTGGGCGATCTAGTTATGGAAAAATTAGACGATTCCAAAGCCATGATCTGTAGTGCCATTAGTGGACAACCTGCCGCTAATTATACCAGTGATAAGCGTTTGAACAAAGCTTTGCTGAATGCCTTTATCAACTATTTCAACAGCACAGAGGTCAAGGCTCCCACGCCAATGGGAACGCTTTTAATCGCTTTGGCACTTTGGGGAATGCCCACACTTGGAGCTGCTTATTTTCATCGCTTACAAGCCAAGCGCCTGCAAAAAAGAAAGGCGGCTGGAGAAGAGATCGAAGAGGAAGTGGTCGAAGCAGAAACACAGAGCGATTCAGAAGATTACAGCCAGCTCAAGGAATATAAAGAAAACCGTAGAACGTTTAGTGTACACAAAGAAACGGGCTGTTATAATCGAACGCCCAAAGGGCAATTTTGCCGTACGAGTGTTGCCGATGAAAAACCAAGTCCTGCGATCCAAAAAATGTTAGATCAGGGCTATGATAATACAAAGATTCGAGAACTTTTATACGGGGAATAAGCATGAGCAACCATCCATTTTTTTTAGCCTATTTTGGTAAACCACATTCAGGAAAAACCTACGATCTACAACAGTTTGTCAAACGTTGTGGACGAGAGACTATTTTTGTGTACAATTCGGGACATGAAAAAGACTGGAGAGGCTTTATTGAAATTGAACTGCATTCGGATTCCAAAAGCAAGAAGCTCTATTTTAGTTACAAAGGAAGGGACTATTTGTTTGAGAAACATTTTATGAAAAAGTTCAAAGGCAAAAAAGTCAAAGCCATGATGGCGGATGAAAAGCTAACCGAGCAATTATTGTACAAGGCGCTCTCAAAAAAGGGCTACAAAGGTTTGTTTTTTATCATAGACGATGCCACCAATGTTTTCTCCGCTCAATTGACCCAAGCTCAAAAAGCCTGTTTTTATCGTGCTAAGCACGTAGGAATTTGGTTTGCCTTGGTTTTTCACGATCCGAACATGTTTCCCAATGGTGCATGGGGAGCCTTGACTTTAGCAAGATTCTTTAAAAACAATGTGGCACCACCTAGTAAAAAGCAAAGAATCATTCCACACTTTCCAGAAGTCATGCAAGCTTTTAAAATCTTGCGCACGGCTCCTGTATACAGCCATTGTACCTTAATTATGGATTCAGGGCAACTGGTGGTGAAACGAGCCAAACCACGATTAAATCCTAAAAAGGTAAAACCTATTATCATTCATAAAAAATAAAATCAATGCTATTAGAATTATTATTAGAACAGCAAAAACCACAGTTAAAGAAAGATTTAGAAAAAGTCATTGAACAGCTCTTGACTTCTATTGCGGACAGTAAGCAATTAAATCCCTTTGAATTGGTCTTAAAATTATCCGCTAAAAAGGGACAAGCGATTGGGCAGATTTTCACCCCTCAAAAGAAATTGTTGTACGATTTTGACGCAGGCGAAGAAATCAGCGGTTTGTTTGAGCATCAATTGGGGCGCTTGCCTGAAATCGCTAAAAAAGCAGTCTTAGCCAAAGTGGGGCATCAAGCCATTAGTGTTCAGGTCGCTCAAAGTTTAGAACACGGAGGAGCTATTTTGGTACGTTATGATAAAAATTATCAATTAGAATACTTTCAACAACTTGAAAAAAAGCTAAAACGCATTGATATAGATCATTTTTTTGCTAATATTAAAATATAAATGAATTGGTTTAGCATTCTTTCGTTTTAGATAAAGATTAGGGCTTGCTTAAGCTTCTTGGGTGTTTGGATATTAGATGATAGATATTAGACTCCCAACAAACTACAATAGGAGTCTAATATCTATCATCTAACAGCAAAGCGATCTAAAAACGAAGTGATCTAAAAACAGCAAAGCGATCTAAAAACAAAGTGATCTAATGAAAACAATTTAAAGCATAAAAAAAGTTTATTATGAACCGTCAAGAAGCTATTTTGACCGTTCAACCTCCATTCCCTAAAAAGCAATTGGGGCGATACCGCTCCGTAAAAGGCATTTATCTCATTCGTTTTAACGATCAAGTAATTTACATTGGTGCGTCTAAAAATATCTACAAGGGTATTTCTAGGCTCTACCAAAAAGGCGGCGTATTGTCCCACTTATCCTTTGAACGTTGCACCTTTGAAGTCATTCTGTCCAATCTCAAAAAAGGCAGTATTGAGCAGGCTTTAAAAGGTAAATTTAAGCCCAAAAACAACCATCAAGCGAAGACCTTGATCAAGTATCAATTTTACCGAAAACATCAACATCAACGCATTTTGGTGGCCTATCAAACGCAAAGTAGGTTTAGCCAAGGCGAACACAAAAGCGATTCTGAAAACCAACCTAAAACCAATTCAAAATGATGGTTATTTTAGACAATGGGCACGGGGGAATGATTGGAGGCAATTATCAAACCTTGGGCAAGCAATACCAATTTAAGGACGGCACCACTATTTATGAGGGTGAATTTAACCGTGCCATCAAAGCAAGGGTCGCTGAGCTGTTGACCGCTAAAGGAATTCCTTATTACGATTTAGTGCCTGAAAACAAGGACATTTCCCTCAAGGAACGTATTCGGCGAGCCAATGCCATCCACGAGCAATACAAGGGCAAAACCTTTTTGATTTCTATCCATGCGGATGCAGGAGGAGGAAGCGGAGCTGGGGTCTTTATTGCCAAACAGTCCAGTCAAAAGAGCCTATACTATGCCACTTGGGCTAGGGATTTATTCTCACGGCATTTTCCCGAAAGCAAGCATCGAGGCATCAAACGCAGGAACTTTTATGTTTTGCGTTACTCGTTCATGCCTGCCATTCTCCTGGAGAATTTCTTTATGGACAACGAGCAGGAATGCAAAACCTATTTGTTAACGCAAAAAGGCAGGGATAGGATCGCTTGGTATATCGTTGATTTGATTCAAAACATTTTAGAACACGGAGATTTAGTCGCTTAGCCTATGAAATTTAATAAAGATAATGTTCAATTTATAGCCCTTTTATTACTGATTGGTTATAGCCTTTTTTTGCAAGAATGCCGACAAGGAACAAAGAATGAGCAGCCCATTTATAGGGTTGATACTTTGGTTAAAATGGATACCGTTTTGCCACCGCCTGTTATTGTCAAGCTTCCACAACAACAGATACCAGCTCCAACCATTATTTATATAGATAGTACTAAAAATGTGGTAGAAAGCAACAGGATAGATACCAACTTTCATCAAGCTGCTGCACTTTATCAAGATAGTATTAGTGATGAAAATCTAACGCTTTATTATAGTTCTATTGTAAATGGAGAGCTGCTAAAAAATAGTTTGGATTATCGGCTTAAGATTCCCAAACAGATCACTAAAACCGTAGAAATTACAAAACCTGTTCCCCTTCCTGTTAGCTCTTTGCTGCTAACGGGTAGCGTGGGCACTAGTATCAATTCCTTTAATAGTGTTCGTTTGGGACTGCAATTTGTTAGCGCAAAAGGCTGGGCGCTGGGCTATGATTACGATCTATTGCAGAACATTCATTCGGTTAATTTGGGGGTTAAACTCGTCCAATTCCCCCCAAAAGGAGCTAAAAAGAAGAAAAGGCGTAATTTTGTGCGTAATTTTTTTTAGCCCACCTGCTAGGCTTCAATAAACACCTGATTTAGCGCCCTTTTCTAGCATTCAAAAAACAATTCAAAAATACTAAAAAGTACGCCACTAAATGCCCTCAAAGCGGCTTTAGAATTGGGATTCCTAGCCTTTTTTGCTGCATCTTTGTGTAGACGAAAATAACAAAAAACAAGAAAGAAAGCTAAACCTTAAAACACTTTTAGAATGTACCACTAAACCAAAAACCATTGACATTAATGGACAAAATCAATTTATTACCTGATGAATCTGAGCACGATGTAAGAATCCGATTTTTTGTAGATCCTTTGAGTTTGGGTATGACCCTAACAGGAGTGCTACTCTTAATGGTTATTTACCTTCGTGTGCTAAAAACAAACGGATGAAAGAAATAAGCAAAGCCCTTTTTACTTGGTTGGTTGGATTGTTTAACGTTGGAATCTACAATTTGAGCGATGGCATGGATAGTTTGCTCTTAGCCTTGCACAAAAACGGTATCGAACGACAAGCCAACGAACTGTTAAGGCTTTACCAACTGGTCGAACATCAACAAGAAATCTTAGTGATTTTAGATGTTTTTAAATGCCTCTTTATGTTGATTAGCATTGTCTTTTTATTCATTGTCAATCAGCCTAGAATTTGCCGTTTTTTTTCCGCTGTTTATCGTAAGATACAGCAATTTTACCGCTTTCTTAAACGAAAGTTCCAAGCTTCCTAAGTAGAGGTTTATCCTATACTTACATTTATTAACAACCTTATCATTCAAACCAACAAAATTCCTTCTCTTATGAAAGTTAGAGTATTTTTTCCTGTAGGCAACCAGTATTATTTACCTTCTCCATGGGTAGAAATCAATGGAGAGCGTTCTTTTGAGCCTGTAGAAAACCAACCTCAATACAAATTAGCTGCTGTCGTAGAACAAGCCGTGCAAAAAGGAACCGCTATCATTGACAAGAGCATGTCCATGGGCGATTGCTACAATGTAAAAGCCATTACGCCTAGAGCAAGCAACAAAGAAAACAGCGACAAGGTGGAGTACAGCCAAATTGAAGTCATTATCGAAACGGCAACCGATGCTGAAGCAAAAGTTTGTTTGGGCATGTCGGATCTTGGTTTGGAAATCTTTGATGGAGCACAGGTGGTCAAAGGTAGCCCTGTCATTGGCGGTACCTTTAAAGACAACACCTTAAATGTAATTGGTCGCCTAGCCAATCATGGTTTGTTGCAAATTACAGGCGCTCGTTTCCTTGCCAGTAATGATAATGTTTATTCATATAGCCCAAGGTTTAAAACCTATTCTCATGTTGGAGAAGTCATCAACGATAAGCGTTTGCATTATCCAAAATCTTCTTCTAACGATGAAAACACAGAGATCCGCACCATGGACAGCAATTATCTGACAGAAAAAGGACTTAGCCTAGTCTTGGACGGCATGAACTTTATTGAGTTTACTGTTCCTGTGGGTGAAGAGCTGACCATCACCTTATACACTGCCTTTACGCCGATTCGCTAGAAGAACACCGCTAAAGCACAATAACAAGCAGAGCGCCAATACGATTCCGTATTGGCGTTTTTCCCAACCCTAAACCAATAAAAGATGGCAGCAGCAGCAGAAGGCTTTAGTTTTGAGGATATAGAAATAGGCGACATCCTATCCGATATTAATATTGGAAACCATGGGATGAGCAGCAAAGAGGTCGCCGCAATGATGATTGGGGTGATGCAAGCGCAAGAGAGCAAGAAACGAGAACAGGAAAAAGATGTGATGCAAGACCGTGAGCGCCGATTGATTATTGGCGTGGGAGCTTCTATTGGCTTAGGCTTGTTTCTCTTAATCATATATTTAATCGCATTAAAACTAAATAGATCGTGAAAAATAGTCAATTCGAAATTCAAACCGCTCCTAATCTAAGTACAGACAATGCCAACGCTATGACTCCTACCGATAGCAATAAACCTGTACCTGATGCGAGCACCACCACCACAACGACCACCACAGCAACGCCAAGTGATACCGCTCCAACCGATGCAAGTACCACGGCAACCACAACCGATAAACCCACTACCACCCAAGAAGACAAAGCACCAACAACGCCTAGCACGCCAACCGATGCGATTAGTTGTAAAATCTGTACCTATTACGATGTAGCAAGATTGGGGCTGATGGGTTCTTTATTTATCTTGTTTTTGGCAATGGCTTATCATTCTATTAAAACCGCCAAATTGCCCAAGGGTTAATCCTTAACCACCAAAGAAAACATTGATTCATTCGCCACTAAATCTAAAACAATGAGCTTAACAGATAGCCAATGGAAGGTTCAAACATTAGGGGATTCTAGTCCTCCTGACGATTCCACTTCTAGCAATGGAGCTGGAAATTCCAGCCCTCCCGATGATTCCAACAATAACAACAATACAGGAGCTGACAAGGATAATAAAGTAACCGTAGATAAGATTTTTGCTAGTTTGGGGTTATTATTTAATGGCGGTGCTAACGTGATTGATTCCGTTGGCAATGTTGCCAATGGCGGCGGTGCTTCCAGTTCTACTCCTTCTACAAATACAGGAAACAACAACAATACAAATCCTAAAAATCCCGCTAGTCCTTTGTTAATTGGCGGTGGTGTCGTGGTCGTTTTGTTGTTAATTGGTTTAATCATTTATACCACAAAAAATGGAAACAACAGCAGTAGCCCCAAAGCTTAAGAAAGGCCCTTCGAGCCGCTTAATTGTTCTTTTGTTTGTTCTGCTTATTGGAGGTGGAATCGGCATCTATTTTTGGGTACGTCCAAAGAAGGATGCAGACGATGAAAAGAAAGAATCGGCTCCCTCTGAGAAAATACCAGGGCGAACCGATTCCTCGACTCATAAGCCAAGCTTAACCCCCGATCAGATTGCTGCAATCTTTGGAAATAGTGGGGGGACTACACCGCCACCCGACCAAGATCCTTTGTATTACAATTCTCCTCAAGCACAAGATTTAATTCGAGCAGAAGCTCAGCGATTACAAGCGAGAGAAGAATACATGGACATTTTTAGAGCCAAATACAATATTGGGCATGCCTTGATTCGATTTAACAACGATGCTCAGCATGCAATTGATCAGATGATGGCGAAATTAAACGGTGTGGACATTGTTAGCCGTCCTACTACTCGTCATTTGACCTTTCCCATTTATGGCACTTATGAGCCGATTGGAAAGTCTTTGCGCTCTGAACTTCAAAACTTATTAAACCGAGGCTATAAGGGCTTAAATTTAACCCATTTGAGGGATAAAGAAGCGCCTTGGTGGATTGAGTCGATTGAATTAAATCTATTGGTTGGAACAACCAATGCCTTTGTTCCTACACCGTTTGAGATTTGGTCAGAGTTTGGCTTTAGACCTGAGCTTGATCATTATAAGGGCATGAATGGGCATTGGGTCAGAGATCAGTATTTAACTAAGATTGTCGATCATGGGGGCACCATAGAAATACATGCTTGGGACGTTGGTGCCAAGGCTGCTTATCCAGCAGGAACCCTTTACACCTTTGTTCAACGATGGGTTGAAGCCATCGACCATTTGGATAAAATCACCGAATGGGAAGCCTTGCGCTATTTGCAAGAAAAGAAAGGTTGGGTCTTTACCTTTATTGATCCTGAAACGGGCGTGGATCACAGTGCTACTGTGGATCCAAGTAGAGATCCTGACATTGATTTTTTTGAAGACAATGGCGATTCTAGTGGTGGAAAAAAAGATAAACTAAATCAATAAATTCTAAACAACATGGCAAAAATAAAACAAACCCAAATTGATGAAAAATATCTTTGGATTGGGGGTGGAATTGTCGTCATTCTATTGGTCATTTTTGTACTGGGTAGAGTCTCTGGCAAGAAAAGCACAGATGAACCAAGCGATGCCAATCCCAATATCAAACCCATTACCGTTAGCACCGATTCAGGAAATATAGACTGGAATCCTTCTGCTATGGTCAAAAAGGTACATACGGCTTATGTGGTCAATTGGTCAACGGGACGTTGTGAGGTCTTAACTCAATTGTTAGCCTTGCAAGATGTTCAAATACGAGCCGTTGCCGATGGCTATTTGCAAGTGTATGGCAAGACCTTAAGAAAAGTCTTAAATGAGGCTTGGGTCGCCTGTTGGAACTTACCGTGGCAGGATGATCCACACCAACAATTTATCAAGCGTTTAGATGCCTTACAAATCACTTAGGCGCTTTTTTCTTCTTTGGGAGCTGCTAGTTTTAGATGCTAGAGCATTTCATTTTTAGACCTTAGATTTTAGACTAAAATCAAATGATCTAGCATCTAAAATCTAAGGTCTAATATCTCAAAAACAGGAGCCTCCAAAGAACACACTTTTATTATTCAACAAATTATACTCAAAAAATCATGGCTGAAGAAATAACCGTTGCAGCAACCGCAAAAACAACTAAAAAAGGCATTCCTCACAAAAAGCGTTGGGCTGCTCTTATCCTTGTTGTCCTCTTATTTGGTGGACTTAGTTTTTATTACCACCGCAAAATTAAAGCACTAGAAAAAGAATTAGATAAAAAAAAACAAGCTCCTAAACAGGACGACATCAAAGACAGAACGCTCGTAACCGATAGCACTGATTCTGCCAAAGAATTGTCGGTAAATGGAGATGTTGACGTTAAAACCCAATAAGCATGAAAAGCAGCATCAAAGAATATAAAAAGCCCTTAATTGGGCTAGGACTAATTGCTCTTGTGATCTTGATTTATGCTACCAAGGAGCAATGGATGAACTTCTTTTTGCCCAGGGGACTGAGCAAAGACAGCAATACCCCTGTTAAGCCTAGCAGCACCAATACACCATCTGAAACGATTGATCGAAATCAACTGCTAAAAAAGGGCGATCGGGGCTTGTCCGTTCAGGAGTTGCAACGCCTTTTGAATGCAGAGCACGATTATCAAAGTCAACACGGCACCGTTCCTATTGAAGCAAAGCTCGTGGTTGATCAGATTTTTGGTGCTAAAACAGAAGCGCTCTTGTTTAAGTTCACCAACAAAAAGACCATGAGCATTCATCAATTGCAACTGATTCTAGCCAATCAAAAAAACTAACGTATGCCCATTCCTTTATTAATTCCAATTGTAGCCGCTGGCGCTGGAGCAACGGGCTATTGGTGGATTACTAGCAAAGCAGAGAACAAGGAGCCGAGCTTCACCTCTGAGCTGCTGGCTGTCCTCCAACCGCTCTTAATTATCATCGTTATCCTCTTTGGGCTGCGATGGCTCTACCAACAAGGCAACAGCACTGCTAAAAAAAACATAAAATAGATTGATTGATTGATTATGAATACTCCAGAAAATAAAACAACTGTAGAAGGCCCTAATATTTTAGGATTTATCCTAATTGGAGCATCGGCTTTATTGTCCTTAGTGATCCTTGTCTTATGGATTCGTTGGTTGTATAATTCAGGTGCTCCTAAATGCAAATAAACCATGAATACTAAAACAAAACTTTTTATTGTGCTTTTGGTTATCGGCATTGGCGGCGGTCTTGTTTATACCCAGTGGCAAAAACAGAATAAGCCTAGAATTAAGGTCAACCAATACCTCAAGGAAAAAAAAGCGATTCAGTTTGAAATGTCCTATAAAGGAGCTGCCTTTTCTGATACCATTCAATATGGGCAGACGTGGAGAAAGGAAAAAGATGGGATTCGCTTTTTAGCTAGTTCTAAGGATGGTGTGATTTATCTTTTTATCAAAAATGCAAAAGGAGCCATCCTAGCTCAAAAAGTCGTGCTTTTATTTTAGCAGAAAAACCCAAATAAGGATTAAAGGTCTTGGCTTTATTTTTAATAACTCATTAAAAGTAAAGCCATTTTAATAATTAAAAACATGAAACCACAACACAAAATATATCTTGGAGGAGCAGTGGGGCTGATTGCTGCGATTCTTCTCATTCGAGCTTTTTTGCTAAAGCTCCAGAGAGAACGAATTATACAAGCTTGCGAGCAAGCCTTTGGAAACTTAGATGCTACTCAAAAGGATTCTATTCGTATTATTGTACAAACCTTTGAGCAATACGGCGACAAGGATTTTAATAAGCTCATTTATATTCTAGCCACCACCCGACATGAAAGTAACTTTAGACCCATTGAGGAGCGCAGAGCTTCACCTTCTCAAACCGATGTTTACAATCGTCAGAATGCCTATTGGTATACGGGTTATTATGGGCGTGGTTTTGTCCAGCTCACCCACCAGCGCAACTATGCTAAGATGTCTCAGCTCTTAGGGGTGGATTTTGTTGCCAATCCTGCTTTGGTTTTAAAACCTTCTTATGCCGCTCGTATTTTGGTGCAAGGCATGTTACTAGGGGCTTTCACTCGTAAGCCTTTAAAGAATTACATCAACAGCTCTAAGGTGGATTTTTATACTGCTCGTAGGGTGGTTAATGGCTTGGATCGGGCGCAAAGAATAGAGGGCTATGCTAATTTGATTGCTCAAGCTATTGTTTAGAATTGTACACTTATTTTTGATTTATTATTCTATTTTTATTTTGAAGTGTCGATCTTATCAAACTTTGCTAATCTCCGCAACTGTTTACCAGGAGAAGTTTAAAATGGCTTTTGAATTGTACGCTTGAAATGACATTAAGGTATATAATTAATTGAATCCAATCCGACTTATTGTTGGAAATGGTTTAGTAGATGTCTAAAGAAGTAATAACAATACATGTAACTACTGTTTCAATCCGACTTATTGTTGGAAATGGTTTAGTAGAACCTAAACGTAGGTGGGTATTTGGACTTGCAAGAGTTTCAATCCGACTTATTGTTGGAAATGGTTTAGTAGTCAAAAAAGCTATAGAAATGATTATGATTTTGATAGTTTCAATCCGACTTATTGTTGGAAATGGTTTAGTAGAAACGATTAGCAAATCAAATAGTTAAAAGTAAATTGGTTTCAATCCGACTTATTGATGGAAATGGTTTAGTAGATCAATAAGCGATACAGCAGCGCCTTAGATGAAATGTTTCAATCCGACTTATTGCTGGAAATGGTTTAGTAGTAAAAGGCAATGATTCTATTGAGGTAAAATAATCAAGTTTCAATCCGACTTATTGCTGGAAATGGTTTAGTAGTCGCACAAAGCTGAAAGAAGGAATTGATACGTTAGGTTTCAATCCGACTTATTGATGGAAATGGTTTAGTAGTTGAATAAAAAAAGGATGAAAAAAGTTTATATAGAGTTTCAATCCGACTTATTGCTGGAAATGGTTTAGTAGCAATTTATCTAGTATGAGTACTATTCAAGTTAATTGTTTCAATCCGACTTATTGATGGAAATGGTTTAGTAGAATGTGTACCAAGCAGTTTATTGGCAAGCGTCAACTGTTTCAATCCGACTTATTGTTGGAAATGGTTTAGTAGAAAAATACCTTACGTCCTAGAACTTTTCAATCCTAGTTTCAATCCGACTTATTGATGGAAATGGTTTAGTAGAGCAGGCGTTTATTTTAATAAATACTTTCCTTTCGAGTTTCAATCCGACTTATTGCTGGAAATGGTTTAGTAGTAGACAAAAACAAAGTGACTGGGAAGAGCGAAATGTTTCAATCCGACTTATTGATGGAAATGGTTTAGTAGAAAAAGATAGAGATTCAAAATACACAAGTCCTATGGGTTTCAATCCGACTTATTGCTGGAAATGGTTTAGTAGTAAAATAGGAATGGCAGCCGAAAAAATGACAATGGAAGTTTCAATCCGACTTATTGATGGAAATGGTTTAATAGATATGGTCAATAGTTCGATAAAGCATAATATGTCAAAGAGCTATTTTAATATTGATAAAGATACTTAAAAATACCTGTATAATTCTATTTACAACAGAACAAATCAAGCTACTCTAAATATCACAAACATTTACTTTAAAACCAATTGTAGCTCCTCTTACAACAACAAGAAACAATTCTTGATATTTTAGTAATTTTTTAGCCGTGTAGACCAATGTAGAAAGGGCATCCATACTGTTGTGGGCACTATTTTTGTCTACATTTGTTGACATACGAAATTTTGAAAGCTAGTAACCATCGGGATTCTAGCTTTTTTTTATCACTTTTGATTTTGAGCTTGATTTTTTTGGGTGACAAAGCCTAGAGCCTCACAGGGCACGTAAGGGTGTAGGTGTAGGCTTCCCAAGAGAAGCAACCGTTAGTTAAGAGAAAAAATATTATATTAGATAAAAACTAACGAAAATGAAGAGGAGTAAATTTAGCACAGCTCAAAAAGCAAAGATATTAGCAGAGCATGACGGCGGAAAAAGTGTAATGGATTTATGCCGTCAATACCAAATTAGTGCAGCTACGTTGTATAAATGGAAAAAGGACTATGAAGATAGTCAAGATGAAGATAAACGAAGAATAAAGGAATTAGAGGCAGAAAATGTTCGTTTAAAAAAGATGTATGCTAATTTAAGTATCGATCATGAGATACTTCAAGAAGGTTATGCAATGGTAAAAAAGTTCCAAGCCCAAAAGAACAAGAAATGATATTGGATTGCTTGTCAAAAGAATACAGCATTCGTCGTACTTGTGTTGTTTTGGGCTTACGCCGTCAGACATATTATAGTCGTAAATCAGGTCATCGCCCAGAAGAAAAGGATGAAGAAATAGTGGATTTACTTCATCAGTTAACAAAACGTTTTGTATCATGGGGCTTTTGGAAAATTTATCACTATTTGAGAAATCAAGGCTATGCCTATAATCATAAGAGAATTTATCGTATATGGTGTATAGAGGGTTTAAATTTACGTTTACCGCCCAAACGCAAGAGGATTTATCGAAAATATCAACAACTTTTGGCTCCTAAAGAAGTCAACAAAGGTTGGGCTATGGATTTTCTAAGTGATTGGGTTGTTAGCCCAACTAATCATCGTATACGAATTATCAATATTATGGATGAAGGTTCTCGCCGAGCCTTATGGACAGAAGCTCATCATAATATTTCAGCTAAAAAGCTAATAGAGGTTTTGGAGAAAGTGATAGAATATCGTGGAAAACCATCTTATATTCGTTGTGACAATGGTCCTGAGTTTATTTCAGAAAAGCTCAAATTGTGGGCAAATAAACATGATATTGAATTGAAATTCATCCAACCAGGAAAGCCATCTCAGAATGGTTTGATTGAGCGTTTGAATAAAACATTGAGAGCCGAATGTTTGAACTTATGCTGGTTTCAATCTCTAGAAGAATTAAATGAAGAAATACAGGTTTGGAGTCAGATTTATAATCTAGAACGACCTCATAAGAACTTAGGTAATATTACCCCAGATTCCTTTGAGATTCTAAATCAGAAACTCTACTTTTTAGCGGTTGCTGCTTAGGGGAAGCCTACATTGGTATACGGGTTATTATGGGCGTGGTTTTGTCCAGCTCACTCACCAGCGCAACTATGCCAAGATGTCTCAGCTTTTAGGGGTGGACTTTGTTGCCAATCCTGCTTTGGTTTTAAAACCTTCTTATGCCGCTCGTATTTTGGTACAAGGCATGTTACTAGGGGCTTTCACTCGTAAGCCTTTAAAGAATTACATCAACAGCTCTAAGGTGGATTTTTATACTGCTCGTAGGGTGGTTAATGGCTTGGATCGGGCACAAAGAATAGAGGGCTATGCTAATTTGATTGCTCAAGCTATTGTTTAGAATTGTACACTTATTTTTGATTTATTATTCTATTTTTATTTTGAAGTGTCGATCTTATCGAACTTTGCTAATCTCCGCAGTTGTTTACCAAGAGAAGTTTAAAATGGCTTTTGAATTGTACGCTTTAAATTGCCTTAAAGTATATAAATACTGTTATTTTTTCTAGTCACTTACCTCTTCTTTTTTTCTAAAAAACAAATTACTTAATGAGTTATAATCACTATCCTCTAATTTTCTGTTTTGTGGATTTAAGGTAAAACCAGCCCATTTTAACTTTTTCTCTCCTTCACTAATATTATTGACATCTGCTTTTTTCCGTCTCAATGGCACACACACATCTTTAAAGTAGTCATTTCTATTAATAATTATGATGCTCTTTGGTATGTACTTACTTTCTATAGAATCAAGCTCTTCTCTATGGCTATCTCCAATTTTCCAAATTGTATTTTCTGCTCCTATATGCTCTGCCAAATGCAAATAATCAAACATTGCGATAGTCCTTATTGTACTTACCTCTTTGTTTTTCGTATTATATGAAAGTAATTTTTTCCCTATTTCCGTTAAAAACTCTAATTCTATAACACTTTTATTGATGGTTTTAAATCTATTGATGGTTTTAAGTTTTTTTTCCGTTGTACTACTCAAATAATCTTGGAGTTTTTCGAAACGAGACCTTTTCTCTTTATCCTCACGTTCTTGATTAATGTCATTAATTTTATTAAAAATAGCTAGAGATTTTTTTTCACGTAAGGTATTATCAATTAATTCCATATTAGATTCAATGACACTAAATAGATCTAACAAATCTACTGGATATATTTGTTTTCCTAATTCACTTAAGGTATAAATTTGATCATTCATCTTTCCTAAAGACTTCTTAAATGCCCCTTTTAAATAATCGTATTCTTCCCAAAATGCACTTTCTTCTAAAATTTCCTCCTTTAGGAATTTAGCAAATAGATTTACTATAAACTCTGTAGACTGGAGGACTCTTAATAATGGATCATCAAAAAAAAGAGATAGTTCTTTCTCTTCGTAAGTAAGATCAAAGCTATCATTTTCATACTTAATATCTATACCATTTTCTTCCCAATATTCTTTTTCCCACTTTTTCAGAGTGTCTTCTTTATGCATTTCACCTACAACTGCTATTTTATAATTTTTTTCTTTCAATTTTTCGTCAGCATTCTTTAGTTGAATTACTGATTTTGAAGATTTATCTACTTTTATAGGCTCATGAGCTAACTGATTTTGATTTTTCTTCTTATTAAAAATTTCTTTTCCCATAGCATCAGCTTCTGTTTCCAATCCTTTATCATCATTAACACCAACGCCATTTTCTGTAGTAACAGTAGGCTTCACCCTTCCCTGCATTTGCTGCACCACATGCCAAGCCTCATGAGGCAAATGCTTTTCTTGCCCAGATCCCAAATAAATATCTGTTCCTTGAGCATAAGCATGTGCTTGTAACTGAGCAGGCTTATCAGAATTATAATGCACCTTTACATCATCCATAGAATAACCTGATAGATTCTCAATCCCTGTTTTAAGATCATCGGGCAAACCTGTGTTATTAGGCTTATTTGGAGCGATTGGTTGCTCTACTTCAGAATTCTTATCAGCCATTGCCTGTAATCGAGCAGCTTCTTTCGCTTCTGGACTGCTATCTGCCATTGCTTGTAGTTGAGCAGCTTGTTTTGCCTCTGGGCTATTATCAGCCATTGCTTGCAATTGAACAGCCTGTTTTGCCTCAGGACTGTTATCTACAAAATCAGTATAATCATTTTCACCTTGCTTTTGAACTGGATCACTTGATATAGATTTATGTTTATTTTCTTCGTTTTTATTAAGATGAGAGTACATAGCCAATGATTTTTATTAGAAATAAGAGACATACTATAACCACAAGTACAATGTCTTATAAATAAATTTCAAATACAAAAAAGAGTGGTGGACAAATGGTGGACAGATAAGAAATATATTATTTTAACACCCATTCGTTTTAAAATGAATCTGAAACAAACATAAGAAGAGTCTTGGCATTTTACATCCCCTAAAAGCGGCATATATACAGCTACCTAGAAATAGGTAGATTTGCAAATTCAGCATTTTGAACCATCGTTACAACAACAAGAAACAATTCTTGATATTTTAGTAATTTTTTAGCCGTGTAGACCAATGTAGAAAGGGCATCCATACTGTTGTGGGCGCTATTTTTGTCTACATTTGTTGACATACGAAATTTTGAAAGCTAGTAACCATCGGGGTTCTAGCTTTTTTTATCACTTTTGATTTTGAGCTTGATTTTTTTGGGTGACAAAGCCTAAACGCTCACAGGGCACTTAAAGGCGGTTTTGTGTCTCCTTTTTAGCCCCCCTTTTGGGCTTGCTTTTTTGCTGCTTTGAAGAAAGACTATACTTTAGGCAACATCGCTGTTTTAGCCTTTTGGTATTTTCTTTTTTCTCTTTTATTTCGGGGATCTATTGCTGCTTTTTGGAATTTTGATTCCAGAAACATGTAAATTTCTTTATTTCTCATACTAAAATTTTTAATTCATGAGTCTTATTAAATATAATTGTTTAGCTATCGCTTAATAGGTCTAATTTAGTAAAAAACAAAAAATTCCTAGAGCCAACCTCTATAATAAAATTCTTTCGCTATAATATACAGGCTTACACTTTGTCAAAAATATAAAAGAGGGTGCTGAAGAGGAACCGATCTTTCATAAATACACCAACCAGTATTTTAATCGTACCCTCAAAGAGTTAGCTGCCATTCCCAAAACGATCACGAGCCATGTCGGTCGCCATACTTTTGCTACGCACTTAGCCTCTAAGGTGCCCATTCATATTTTAAAGGTGATCTTGCAGCATTCTAAGATTAAATGAAATATGAAGGGGGTTAATTTAGCGCTAAACTTTCTTTTTTTCATATTCACTAATTTAAGCTTTTTTCCGAACTTAACTAGTGGTTCTATTTTGGGGGTATACCGTACTAACTCCTCCATCCCATTCTGCTAAGATTTTTAACTTTTGTTCTGTATTAAATTTTCCTTTTCGCATGATTACAAATTTTACTTTATAAATATAAGCTTTTTTATAATAACTTATGGTTATGCGCTCTGTAAGCCTACAATCTTCACTTCTTTATTTAACTACTTTTTCTCTATTGTTCCAATAGCTTTTTTTAAGTCTTTTTGAATAATCGGTGTATTTTTTTGACATCCGATATTTATGGCTTTAATGTCATCAGTAAATGCTAATCCTCTTTTAGATTTATCTTCAATAAATAATGGGCTTTTACTTTCAATAGATTTAATAAAATTCACTAATTTATTAGTTTCTCTTATTGGATTTCTCCACCAATTTGTACTCCATATCCTATGAAATACAAATCCATGTCCTTCTAGAATTTTCTGTCTATGCTTATCATACAAGTACGCCTCTTGACTTGAATGATAGGCTGCTCCATCACATTCAATAGCTATTTTAGGAATTCCAGTAATTTTAGAATCATAAACAATATCTATTCTAAAACCAGCAAACTTAAGTTGTGGAATTATATTAGTCTCTTCAAAATGGTCTGTTAATGCTTGATAAACTTCTTCCTCAAAAGGGGACTCAAGTTCTGCATTTAAAATATCAAGTGATGAACTCTTTCTTGTATTTTCAGCAAGTATATCTAAAATAGATAATCTTTGCTCTGTGTCATTTTGACTAACTGCTCTAGCATAAGCTAAATATGCAAAAAAAACAGCTCGTCTATTATTAGATCCTTCTGCCGTTAAATGCTCTTTATAATTAAGGAAAACTTCTTCAGGAATGGATGTGCAGATATACACCTTATACTTAGCCCTTGTAATAATAACATTAAGTAACTTATATCCCTTTTGATGATTTATTGAACCAAAACGATGAGCAAATTTCCCATCCTTATTCATTCCATAAGTAGTACTCAAAATAATCACATCTCTTTCATCCCCTTGTATATTTTCTAAATTTTTAACGAATAGACCACCTTTCTCTAGCTCTAATATTTTTTCATTAAATATAGCATATTTCTCAAATTTTCGCCTTTCGTTTATTTTATTTAAAATAAGATTACGCTGGTGGATATTAAAAGTTGCGATTCCAACAGATGGATATTCTCCATTAGGAAATGGGTGAATGTTATTCTCTATAATTGATAATATAGTTTCTGCTTCCCTTTCATTTGAGTGATCTGAATAGGTTCCATTAACCTGAATATATTTAATTGGAGTATATTCAAAATTATTAGGCAGTGGTTTCAATCGTTGATTGTAAAAAGCATAGTTAGAAAAATCAATCAAATACGGATGTTTGGATCGATAATGAAAATCTAGATATTTTTTTTCAAAATTTAATTCCTCAGCAAATTCTAAAAGTGATTCGGCAGAAAGTAATCCGTTTTCAAAGATTTTTTCTCCTGATTCATCTTCAAATTCATCTTCATCATCAATTGAACCATCAAAAATTTTACTAAAATAATTTGATGGTGGCATTTGATGTTCGTCTCCTGCTATTATTACTTGTTTCCCTTTCAGTAGAGCAGGTAAATTATCTTCAAGTTTTAGTTGGCTTGCTTCATCAAACATTACAATATCAAAATACTTATTCTTTCCTTTAAATAAATTACTACATACATCAGGCGTTGTTAAAATAATTGGAAAAAACGTAGTAAAAAGATCTATATCAAATTCAACTATTTGCCTCAAAGAAAGTCTTTTATGCTTTTTACCTGCTTTTTTATTGTATAAATTTTCGACAGCTAAATTTTGATGTGTATCATAGAATTCTTTAGTTGCATCAATTTGTTTAGAGTACCAATATTCTTTAATATATTTTAATTGTTCTTTTTCAAGGTTGGACAATGAGTCATTTAATTCTTTGTGATTATTATCATTCGTAGGTAAATCAATATTTGCGGAATTAACTAGCATAGAATCCAAGTAATACAAGAGAAATACTTTTTTCCAATTCATTTTTTCCAATAATTGATTAATTATTATCTTATCCAATTTAGAAATTGAATTATAAAATTGAAACCATTTAAATTCATTCAAAAACAAATCTTCTTTATTAGAAAAATATTCTTCACTATTTTGAATGATTTCTTCAATATCCTTTATTAATAGAGAATCATTTTCGGTATTTAAATCCTTTATAGTCCATGAATCCAAAGATATTTTTTCTTTTAAAGAATTAAGTTTATTTTTTATTGATTCTGATGTTTTTGTAACATAATCATTTTTAACTCCTTCAAGTAGATTCAAATTTTGAAACTCTAATTCAATTTTACGTTCATATTCAGCCTTAATTATTTCTATCTTTACTTTATATTTTTCAAGGTCTGCAGCTTTTTTTTGAAGATTTATTGGCAAGATTAATACATTTAAATCATTGCATTTTTCAGTTATTAAGGTTAATTCTATAAAAAGATCATTTATCTCTTTTTGGTCTATTATTGTTTGTTTTTTCTTTTTAGAAAAGATTGAAATTGCTCTATAAAGTATTCCTTTTGTTTTTACTTCTTGATAAAAATCTTCATTTTTTTCATTTTTATTGAATAGTGACTGAATTTGACGATCAATCTCATTTATTGACTGCAATTGTTTTTCCAATTGTAAGTGTCTTTTTTTTGAATATTCAATTTTATAAATTTCTATTTCTTGTAGAATAGAAGCGATTATAGTTTTATATTCTAAGAAATCATCTCTTATTTGTTTCTCAATTGCATATGGATTATCTCCAGTTAATTTAGTTGGATTAAAAAACAAAAACTCTTTATTCGGTTTATAATTATCGTATAGTATTTGTCCCTTTCTAATAACTTCTAGTAATTCATTAAGTTCTGATAATTCATACTTAAAAACGCCTTTTTTTATCTCTAAATTATACTCCTCCTTATTCTCTTTAAGTTCAGACAATAATTCTCCAACAATACAAGTCCAATTCTTATTCCCAACTAATTTTTCATTTAATTTAAGGTGTGTTTTATTAATAGAATCAATTAATGATTTAGCTTTATCAATAATACCTTTTAAATTTTCTTTCGAATGCGTGTACCTATATTTTCGGTAAGAAGAGTTGTCGATTCTATCCCTTACAGAATTCACAGCAAATTTTCTGTCTTTTACAATATCTTTAATTAAAACACATTGATAATTTAATCCCCTTTTGTTCAGAGAATTATGTAGCACTTCTAATGCTGTTCTTTTTTCACAAACAACAATTGTCTTTTTGTGATTTTCTAAGGCATTAACTAAGATTGCAGTTAATGATTGACTTTTTCCTGTACCAGGAGGGCCTTGAATTAATATGTTTCGGGTATTCCTTAAAGAATGTAGAATTCCTTGCTGAGAAGGGTCTGTTTCAACTGATGAAATAGGCTGAAATACGTGTTTTTCCATATTTCCAAGATCAATTACAGTGCCTTCTATATCTAACATATTATCATAATCGTGAATAATATTTTGTTTCTGAACTTCAAAAATGGAAAATAATCCACCAAATTCAATAAAGGAATTATTCAAAGTTAATGGTAGTTTTTCGTAAATTTTTTTATCAGAAATTGATTTAATATTTTCAAGTTTCTCTTTAAAAATTTTTCGAAGATCTTTAGGTGTCTTGCTATTAATTGTTTCAATTAAATTCACACAAATATCTAAAAGTTCTTCTTTGTCAATTAATCCATCATCTAGCAAATCTGAGGATAATTGTTCCAACTCAATTTTTGAGTCATTTTGTAAATGATTAATTAAAACTTCATTAATATAAATTGGATCGTCTTCATCTCTATGTATTATCCAAGTATTGAACTCTTTACTCCTTTTTATTCGCAATGACCATATAAGAATTGGAGCAACAGTTATTTTTTTATCTACTTGATCACGCTTAACAAGTAAGGGAAAACCAAAACCAAAAGTATTAATTCCTTTCTCAGATTCTATTGCTGCTGTCTGGTTTATTAGATTTTCAAAAGATTTTGTAATTTTCACTAACTGAGCCTGATCTTTTTCAAAAAGTGAGTTTAGGTCAGGTACATTATTTTTCCAACTTATTTTGAATTTAAGAGGTTGTTCAGTTAATAATGAATCAATAAACTCATTAGGTAAACTTTCATGAATATGTGAAAGTCTTGTAAGGTCAAACTTATATCTAGAATTGGAAGGAATTGCATTTAAATGTACCCCTCTTCGACTGCCGACTTTTAGTCGGTTTTGTAATTCAATCAATAATTTTTCTGTTATTTCCATTTTTTGTTTCTCATTTCTATAAATAAGTTTTGGTTTAAAATTATTCTTTTGTCTTACATCTACACTATGTTAAAATAAAATCCTTTATTTATACAACCAGACTTTTCTTTCATAAACCATTATTAATATATATATAAACTTTAATATACAATTCAATTATTAGAATATATAATTCATCAAAATAATTCTAAAATTATAGTGGTTTATCTAACCTCCTAGGATAAGCCTATAGTATCAGATGCCTATTACTTTCAAGCTTCAGGATATTTTTGCATTCTTGTAGATGCTAATGGAGAAAAACATATTGTAAACTATAAAATATGTACATGGTTTGTGCCACAGAATATACGTGAGCCGTTCTCTGCCGTGTGGACGAAGGCATCTCAAAAAAATATGGACTCAAGATTCGTTAAAGATTTTATTATCTTTGTAGCTTATTCTATTATTTCAAGACAAAAGAATGCATAATAAATTAATTGACAAGAATTTAGGCAAAGCAACGCAAAGTATTATTTGGGAGATGAAACAAAAAGGGTTAATTGTTCCCGAAAAAATAGATTCTGATGAAACATTAAAAATTATTAACCAATCATCGTATATGATTGCCATTGTTGAAGATGATTTTCTTAGTGCAACTTTAGTAAGTGATAATATGCTCACCAATTTTATGGGAACATCGTGCAACCGATTAACAGATTTTGACTTACTTTCATTTGTAACAACAATGGATTCTTCGTTATTTAATCATATCCCTAAAACTCGTGCTTTTTTTAAAAAGAATAAAAATGCCCCTTATTTTTTTCAACTAAAAAGTAAAGATTTTAACCAAAACACCACCTGCTTTAATGGTGTCTATGTTCCTCTGCTAGAAGAACCTACATATTATCTAGCTGTTGTAAAAAAAACAGACAATATTCCCCAAGAAACTCTCACAAAACAAGAACGAGAGGTTGCTTTACTCCTACAAAAAGGTTATACACGAAACGAAATTGCTGAACGATTATATATTAGTAACAACACCGTACACTACCACACTAAGAACATTTTTAAAAAACTTGGAATCAATAGAAAAACACTACTGCCTACTATAATTTTGTGATTTGCCTTTAAAAAAAATGTAAAAACTACCCAAATGGGTAGTTGATTGAGAAACTTATTTCATAGACCTTTGCGAAAACTTTTTTTAATTAAAAAATTATGCAATATGGCAAAAATTACATTTTTTTTATTAGCAATGATTCTTTCATTTTTAGGAATAAATGTGCAAGCACAACAAATACCTACGCAAGATTTAGTCGTAGAGTACCAGTTTGATAACAACCTTTTAGAAACGAGCGGAAGTTCCTATAATGCTGGAGCTTTAACATCAACAAATAGTGTTAATTATGTTCAAGGAATAGACGGAAATGACGCTGTGTCTCCAAATGGAGAAGTATTGAGTAATGTAGGAAATATTGCTTTTTCTAGTAATGTAAAGCAATATGTAGTAAGTTTTTGGTTCAAAGCAAATGCTAGTGGTAGTACCACACCATTTAATCTATTAGAGTTAAAAGACCAAAATAACAGCAATATAGGCTTAACCGTTGAAGTAGCAAATAATGGCCAACAATTAAATGTTACACAAAATGCTAGTGGTTTAACTAGTCTGGGATCATTTAACAGTTTTTCAGGTTATTTAGACAATAATTGGCATCATATAGCAGTAAAACTTGTTTATTGGCCTGGGGGACAAAAATATTATTTACGTACTTATCTTGATAATGTAAAAATTATTGATGATCAAGCACAGGTTTCTTTAAATAACATTTGGGTTTTTGGAGGGTTAAACATTTACATTCCTTCACAAGTTATGGGAACAGGAATTGCTCAAGATTTGAAAATAGACAATTTCCGTTTTTACGAAGCTCCAATTACCCCAACACAAATAGCTGCATTATATAACGAAAAAAACAACGGAAGTACTTGTGCAATTATAAACATACCAGATGCTAACTTTAAAAATGCCTTATTGGATCACGGAACAATTATTGTAGGAACAGACGTTAGTGTAATAGATACAGATGGTGATGGTGAAATTTGTCAAAATGAAGCACAAGCTTACACAGGAGCTATAGAAGTTAATTCTAGAAATATTACTGACCTTACAGGAATTGAAGCCTTTGTGAATATAATTAGATTGAGTTGTAATCAAAATCAATTAAGTAATTTAGATGTGAGCCAAAATACTGCATTAACAAAACTTTATTGTTTGTATAATCAATTGACCAGTTTAGATGTCAGCCAAAATACAGCTTTAACTGCTTTAAATTGTACGTCTAATCAATTAACCAGTTTAGATGTGAGTCAAAATACAGCTTTACAAATGTTAGTTGTTCCCAATAACAATTTGTCTAGTTTAGATGTGAGTCAAAATACAACTTTAACAGATCTTTTTTGTCTTAATAACTTACTATCAAGTCTCAATGTAGCAAATGGGAATAATAGTAATATTAGTATTATGAATTCTGTTAACAATACTAACCTAACATGTATTCAGCATGATAATGGTTTTGATCCAACAACTAATAGTAGCTGGACAAAAGATGTTACAGCAAATTGGAATACAAGCTGTAATACTCTTGATATTGAAGACATTGAATTTGCAAAGAGCATTTCTCTTTACCCCAATCCTGCAAGTAATATTGTAATGATTGAGATGGATAACCTACAATCGGTAAAAGTGGTCGATATGCAAGGAAAAGAAGTGTTAAAAAGCACCAATAACAAAATTGATGTTTCTGCATTAAAAACAGGAATGTACTTTGTCAAAATAACAAACAACAATGGAAATATTGCCACTAAAAAGCTATTAAAAAACAAATTTTAGGTATTTCATTGGAAAATATTATTCAAAGTATAAAATAATTCATTCGGTTGTTCCTTTTCAATAGAAAGAAATGACTGTAGAAAATAGTGTATATGCAAAAGGCGAAGAAGCATTAGTGGATAGTTGCCTTTCTGCATATACACTTGATCATTATCTGGGAAAGGTTCACACTGTGTCAAAATTTAGCTACGCTGATTTTTTAAGTTCAGTGAGCCAATGAAGTCCCACAAATTTTATCGTATCGCTCCATCTAATCTTTAAAAATAAAAAACCATATCAATTCGATAAGCCTATCTTTTTCTTCTTGTTCTTGTTTTGTTTACCAAAAACAACAAACACACCACAATACACTAACAGTCAATAACTTAAAAACAAAACTCTCCATACTGTTGTGGGCGCTATATTTGTCTACATTTGTTGACATACGAAATTTTAAAAGCTAGTAATCATCGGGGTTCTAGCTTTTTTT
This sequence comes from Aureispira anguillae, assembly GCF_026000115.1. Lineage (GTDB taxonomy): Bacteria > Bacteroidota > Bacteroidia > Chitinophagales > Saprospiraceae > Aureispira > Aureispira anguillae. The sequence goes on along the minus strand of NZ_AP026867.1, from coordinate 1,554,742 downwards.
TATCACTTTTGATTTTGAGCTTGATTTTTTTGGGTGACAAAGCCTAAACGCTCACAGGGCACTTAAAGGCGGTTTTGTGTCTCCTTTTTAGCCCCCCTTTTGAGCTTGCTTTTTTACCTTTTTTGCTGCTTTGAAGAAAGACTATACTTTAGGCAACATCGCTGTTTTAGCCTTTTGGTATTTTATTTTTTCTTTTTTCTCTTTTATTTCGGGGATCTATTGCTGCTTTTTGGAATTTTGATTCCAGAAACGTGTAAATTTCTTTATTTTTCATACTAAATTTTTTAATTCATGAGTCTTATTAAATATAATTGTTTAGCTATCGCTTAATAGGTCTAATTTAGTAAAAAACAAAAAATTCCTAGAGCCAACCTCTATAATAAAATTCTTTCGCTATAATATACAGGCTTACACTTTGTCAAAAATATAAAAGAGGGTGCTGACGAGGAACCGATCTTTCATAAATACACCAACCAGTATTTTAATCGTACCCTCAAAGAGTTAGCTGCCATTCCCAAAACAATCACGAGCCATGTCGGTCGCCATACTTCTGCTACACATTTAGTCTCTAAGGTGCCCATTCATATTTTAAAGGCGATCTTACAACATTCTAAGATTGAAACGACTATGCGCTATTTGATGGAGTCGATTTTAGAAAAGGCGTATTGGGATAGCAGCAAACGCTCTGAGTCTGCTTATGTGAGACGTATTAAGGAGCTGCTTCCTGATCGTTATTTGGATTATTTTCTAAGTAGAAATGAGATTTTTGCTCGTTTATTTGAACAGTACATTTCTTATAAACTAAAGGAATTGAAGATTAAAAATGTCTTTCTAACTAAAACCAAGTACCACACCGCTCAATATATGCTCCTTTCGGAAATTAAAACGGTGGTGCTGCTTTTTGACAAGTTATTGATCCAAATGAGAAAGCATTTTTAGATAAGCCCCCTATTTATCTTTTCATTTTAGGTTTCATTTTCAAAATAGAACAGTTTACACTTTATTTAAATATGTACTAGATTCATTTTTAACACTTATCTTTTCTTGGCATTGATTTGGCAAATGTAATAAGTGTATCAAAAGTGATAACAACTAATAAGAATAAATTTGGGTTTTAATTGGGGTGATTTAGGGTTCACATGGATGGGAATACATGTGAATCCTTATCTTTAACTCCGCTAAAATTCCATCAAGATAAATTTGGGTTTTAATTGGGGTGATTTAGGGTTCACATGAATGGGAATACATGTGAATCCTTATCTTTAACTCCGCTAAAATTCCATCAAGATAAATTTGGGTTTTAATTGGGGTGATTTAGACCTTGCACGAATGGGAATACATGTGAATCCTTATCTTTAACTCCGCTAAAATTCCATCAAGATAAATTTGGGTTTTAATTGGGGTGATTTAGGGTTCACATGAATGGGAATACATGTGAATCCTTATCTTTAACTCCGCTAAAATTCCACTAAGATAAATTTGGGTTTTAATTGGGGTGATTTAGACCTTGCACGAATGGGAATACGTGCAAGGTCTTTTCTTTGTTAAGAACGCCCTGAAACACACAACTTCCTTATTAAAACTGCCATTCCACATTCCCACCTTACAATCTATGATTATAGATAATCAAATACTTCCCCTTCAAACGACTTAGTAGTTTACTAAAAAATACATTATCCCAAATGTAATAATGCCTCATTTTAGCATTTAAAAAATGTAAAATCCTTTATTCTTTTTTGAGGTTAAGTTTTATTTTTGCTTTTATTTTTATATGATTTTTCTAGAAAAACACATTTTAACACTCATGATTATGAAAAATACATTTCTCTTTTTTATTCTTTTTATTCTATTCTATAGTTCTATCAAAGCTCAAGATAAATTGCTACGTTATAGAACAGATAGCACTGGTTTTTTTAGAGATGGGAAACTTGTAAATACTCCCCCTAATATGGAAATTGATATTCTATTTAAACCAAAAATTAAAAATTGCTCTGCAAAAGAACTTACAGTTATATACACAACACCTAAGGGAGAAATACAAACTAGAGAACATTATAAGTTACGTGACTGTAAAGTTGAAAAACTTCTTCCTTTTTTTGAAAAGCAGGGAGCAACTTCTGTCTCTAGTTACTACGAAGTTACATATGACGAAAAAAGAACTTTCTACATCTACCTAGCTAAAAAAGAACTTCATGCAATAATAATACGAAGAAATTTCTTTAGAGATGGTTATGTAAACAGCTATGTATTGTACTTTGATGAATATGACAAAATGGGTACAACATATTCTTCTGACTTATACTACCTCTCTTCAATTGTGCACAATATGAAAAAATTAAAACAAGAAAAAGAAGAAAGGCTAATTACAGATGAAGAATACAAAAACAAGAAAAAAGAACTTCTTGATAGTTTATAAAACCATGGAATCAATGCAAAAAATTAAACGAATACTTTTATCCAGTTTATTGTTTTTTTATTCTCCTCTTATTTTATTTGCACAAGAAATAAACTGTGGAGAATTAACCAGTTACAGAGATCAAGACCTGCTACAAAATTATGACGGTCTAATAAAAAAATACAACCTAAATCAAGAGGCTATAAATTTAATTTCTAAACTAAGAAAAGAACTTACAGAGGAAAGTGCATGGGCGTCAAGTAATACGGCAGGTTTAATCCAAACTATTAAACTTACATGTGATGCTTTTAGTGATCTCATGAGCTTCGCTAGCCCACAAGGCAAAGTCATTAATCTAGCAAAAAAGTTTTCAGGAAAAAAAGTTAATTTTTCTAAAACATCTTTTTTAGGGAGCCTAACTAAAGGGAAATCGAATCTTTCTATTTTAATTGCTGATAATTTTGAATATGAAATATTTAAGAATCTTTTATCAGAAATGGGACAGGTAGGTCAAGGTGTATCCTTCTTTTTTAATTTAAAAGATAATTTATCTAATATAAACGACTGGAATAAATTGAGAAAAGAATTAGAAGAGCAATTTATACAGTTCGATGTATATAAAGCTAACTATCAGGATAAGTTACAAAAATCATTAAATCAGATTACAATATTAAACAATTACAAAAACTATATAGATAGTTATTTAGTAGAAAAATGTCCTTCTACAAAAGAAAATAAAGACGGAATTATAGCACAGATGAAAGCTCTCAAACAAGATAGAGAACAAGGCAAGATTACAGAAGAAACCTATAAAAAGAAAAAACTAGAACTTTTAGAGAAATTGTAATCGAAAAATTTCGATTACTAAAAGCTATTAAACTAAAGAATAATAAATCAAAACCAATGAATACTTATACTTCAACACTTATATTTTTTTTATTGTTTACATTAAATAATCTCTGTGCTCAAGAAGACTGTGGCTGTCAAAAAGAAGCTATTGTGATTAAATACAAAAATAAAGCTACATCTGGAGTAGATGTTCAATGTACTTCTCAATGTGCTACATTAGCTCTGTATACCTGTTACTCTAATTGTGTTGGTTTTCCCAAAGGAATAGAAGCAAAGAAACGAGCAACAATGATCAGGGAAATTGTTGATAAAATAGGTTGTGATTGTAATGTACCAGCTTCCCTTGGTAGTAATTTATCTTATAATAAATCATCAAATAATACATCTAAGAACAACACTAGTACTAAACCTTTAAAAAATAACTCTTCAACAGTTATAGACAATCGGGAAGAACTTCCCAAATACAAAGGCAATTTTCTTACTCCTAGAGAAATAAATAAAACTAAATTAAAAGTGCTTCAGAAATTAAAAGATCTAGATTTAATAACTGAAGAAGAATTTAAAAATAAGAAAAAAGAGTTGTTAAATCAATAAAGAAAAAGATACAAAGCCAATCAATCATACATTGGCTTTGTATCTTTTTCTTTAATCTTTAACACAACGACAAGAAATTCTCCATGTCTGGTCAATGTTAACATTACGTTGTACCCCTCTATCGTCGTCAGGATTTATTGAACGAACCATTGCTTTAGAAGCTGCCCCTTGATTTGAAGTCCAAAACATTGCCATAATAGTACGATGCGAAAAAGTTGTCCCATAATGAATTCCTGCTGGATAAGCATTAAAACCTGAAGAATTCTTTCTGTCATTATCTGATATAAAAAGTGCATTACCTGACCAATTTTTAGCCATCATGACAGGGGCATGAGTTCCTCTATATCCTTGGAGAGTAGAACTACCTATATTCATGCCCAAGGCTACTTCTAGAGTACTCCATTCTGCATCTGAAGGCAGATGCCAACCATTTGGACAAGCAGTTAATGCTGTTCCCCAAGGATATAATCTTCCATAAATTACAGATGGATTATCTGGATTTAAAATAGATCCATGAACATTATAACGCAGATTTTCCGCCATCCATGTTTGGTTACCTATTGTAATTTGACAATATTCTTCCCCATCCCTTGGATCTATAAAAGTCGTACAATTATTTAAGGCTTCTGCTGTAAATACTAAGGGAGAACCATTTGGCACATCAGAATTTACTGATACGCTTTGGTTCCCTACAGTCTCTCCTAATGTCCAAATCACTTCTGCAAAACCATTTTCGTCAGTTATTACTCTTATAAGAGTATTTGGGCTTCCATTTACTACCGAATCCAAAATTCCCCCCCCACTTCCAATAGTAAAAGTGACTTTATGACCTTCATAAGCTCCTCCTAGAGAATCTTGTACTTGTACTTTTAATGGTAGACTTAATTCTTTAGAAATTGTATCTGTTTGATTATTTCCTGATACAATGAACAATGTATGAGGTTCTAGTTTTGACTTTGAACTTGTAGTATTCTCGTCTTTCCCACATCCAACCAATAAGGCAGTAAAAAAAGTAAAAATAAATAGAATCAATAGATTATTTTTCATGAGTATTATTTTTGTTATAAACAATAATATTTTTCACAACAAAATTAAGAATTACTATGACGTTTTTTTGTAAAAAGTATACTTTTTACATGTATAAAAAATCAATATTAAAACAATACCAATACTTTACAGACCTATTAATCCTTAAAGATTATTAACCTCCAAATATACGCCACAAAATACACCTCACTCAGCACCAAAACTTTCCAATCCCAACTCCATACAATACTTTTACAGATATATTTTTTTATTCTAAAAAAGTAACGTATGAAAAAGCAACTCCAAGGCAATGTTCTTGAAATAAAAGTGGTGGTGCCTATTTTTGACAAAATATTGATCCAAATGAGAAAGCATTTTAAAACCTGCTCTCCATCTAAATATTAAAAGAAGCTGTTCATTTTTGAGCAGCTTTTTTTATGTCATCAAAGAAAGTCAAAAAAATACGCCATTAAATTCGCCCCCCGTAATCTGAATTCTTTTCAATGCTAAAGACATGCTCTAACTTTATCTAAAACCAATTGATTACACAGAAGGTACTGTTATAAATATTATCTTAAATTAGCTAGGTAAAATGTACTGTACCTCTTGCTTTATAAAAAATTACCCCAAACATATATGCCTGATATTTTAGATAACCTAAAAAAAGAAGCGTCTCCCAAATTAAGAAAACTAAAGAGGAAGATCTTTTTACGACTACTATTCTATAGGTTCATTGGTTTATTAGCTTTAATACTGTTGTGTGGACTATTATTTAAACTTTCAGTTTATTGCCTTCCTCATATAAAAATGGAATCTATTTCTAGGTTTATTTGGGCTAGCCTTTTGGAAATATTCTATGGCATGTTTATAGTTATTTCAATGAATATATTTCTTTATGGGGAAAGCCCGAGCGTACCTAAGAAATTAAACTTCTTTTATGGGGTCTGTCTCCTTACTCCCCCCCTTTGCCCTCTATCTATATGGGGGGAACCATGGTTGTTTGATTTTTTAGCCCCTATAGCAAGAGTTTATAACATATATCCTGATAAAATAGTTTGTATTTCTTTAGTATCAATATTAGAGATCACAACTAATCTCTTTTTGATTTATTGGCTTAATAGTAATGAGTTTATTACCTGTAAAAAAAGGAAGAGCAACGAGATGCTTGGTCTTTAGTAGTAGCAAGTGCTAAATAAGGCTACAATCAATCCTTCTCTTCTTCTTCGGACTTTTTTATACTAACAAGCATATAAATTACAAAAGCAATTAATAAGGCAAGGAGTATAAAAGGACCAAATACCATCAAAAATATTAAAGCATCCAAGGCAAAGCCTCCTTTGAGATCGTTCATGAGTATTTTTTTTATAATGAGTTAATGTACAAAACTTATTTCTATATCTAACTAAAATCCATGGAAGTGTTTATACTCCCTTTTCGTTTTTTGAAGTAAAAAATATTTTAAATAAAAAGTTTAAGTAAAAAAATTAAACAAAAAGCAATTTATTTAATTTTTATTTTGTCTAATTCTTAATAATAATTATATTGGGCGCCCCTCTCCCTTTTAGATAATATTTATTAGGAACCTTTCTCTAAGGTTCAAGATTCCCAATTTGATCTATATAATAAATAACAATAGTATACCTAATAATTTATAATCACCAATTAAAGCTATTAAGCAGCTAAGGCTACTTATATAGTTTTATATGAAACCTAAGAATCATTCTAGTATGAGGATTTATCACTTTTTTATGTTTTTTTTATTCCCACAAATTTGTTTTTCACTCACAGAGCTCCCTGGAAATATTCGAGGGATTATTATAAATAGCAAATCTAGTGCTACTATCAGAGGAGCTAAAATTAAACTTATTTCTTTTTACAATAGGAAAGTAATAAAAACATCATTTTCTGGGAACGTAGGAGAATTTATTTTTGAAGATGTAAAACCTGGACTCTACAATATAGAGTGCACTGCCTTTGGATATAAAACAACAAGAATGGTTGGAATCCAAATCAAAGAAGATCACACAAAACTAGCATACTTAAAACTTGAAAGGGGTTCAGCAGCTGATATTATAGATATGTATACCTACGCCTCACTAGAAGCCAAAGGATCGATAAAAATAGAAACAGGTTCTGGCACTAAAGAAGCTATAAATGATGCATTAGTAACAGCATATATCATTACATCCAAAGAGATTGAAGATAGAGGATATATCGGATTAAATGAATTACTCTTAGATATTCCAGAATTTGAAATTCAAGATAGGTATAGCGAGTATTATAATTCTATTTCCTCTCGAGGAATCTATGGAAATGAAAAACTATTAATTCTAGTTAATGGGGTTCGGTACAATAGTATGGTTGGTGCAGAATATGCCATTCTTGAAAATTATAATATTCAATATGCTAAACGAGTAGAAGTAATATTGGGTCCAGCCTCAGCATTATATGGAGCAGATGCTTACATGGGAGTTGTCAACATCATTACTAAAAAAGGAAATGAAGATGAAAATCTATCTATAACCAACAGCTATGGCTTATATAACACTACTAATAATGGTTTTTATATAGGGAAAGGAAATGATAAGATTAATTTTTCGATGTCAGGAGGTTTCTATTATTCGGATGGCGCTAATCTAAATAAATTATATCCTAATGATTTTGAGTGGTATAACAATAATTATTTAAAGAATGGGCTAATCCGCTCTAGTCCATCTAAATCTATAAATCAAACTAGAACATTGCCTATCAAGCCATTTGATATGAGTAGATTTAGCTATTTCTTTGAAGGAAGACTGCAATACAAAAAATTGAGTCTAGCAATACTTCATAATCAAGAACAACACTCCAGTTCTGTTAGTGCTTTCCCTGAATTTTCTCCTTATTGGAGAGAATCTAAACACGGAACATCACTAACTAATGTAAACATAGAGCATACATATAGCCCTGTAGTTTCTAAAAAATGGTCATTAAAAACATTATTGAATACATCTTTTATGTTTGTGACTCCTAATAGCAAGTTTGTCGATGCCTATTCCAATTATCAAAATGCATATCAGCTTAGTTCTGACATGGGAATAAGGTTAACAGAAACACTAAACTACAAATTTAATAAGTATCATACACTAATAGGTGGTCTTACGCTACAACATTCTATGGCATTACCCAAAACTAGTGATCTGCCCCAAAAACATAACGTAGTAATTCCTCTAGAAAAGATCATCCCTGCGGAAGAAAATATCTATTATCTAGGCACTAATCATATAGACGAAGATGGCAACAGCCTAAAAATTTATCAAAATTTTTATTACATCAGAAGGGTTATACTATCTGGGTTCGTAGAATACCATGCAAGAATTAAAGATAAATTATTAATTACATTAGGCGGACGCTTTGATAAATTTTGGGATTATAGCAGATATTCGACACCCGAAAGAGTGCACCATTATTATAGTTTTAATCCCCGAGTAGGTCTTGTTTATAAGCCTTTTAATTCTTTCAACATTAAACTATTTTATGGAGAGGGGTATTTACAACCTCCTCCACAACAGAAATATAATCACTTTGGAACCTTTTTCCCTGTAGCTAATAGTGCTGGAAAATATACTCATATTGAAGGTGACATATGGAGAATTCCGAACGAAGAATTATTACCCGAAAAAGTTCATAGTACAGAATTATCAACCAAATTTTCCAAAGGGAATTTCTCAATTGCAACGAATGGTTATTTTAACTTTATTAAAAACACAATAAAAACGGAAACCAATTTCAACTCACCTAAATTCAAGGGCATCCCCGTTGTTGCTACAGAAAAAACGGTTAATAGCACAGAACCAATAATAGCCTATGGCGCTACTCTTCGAATTGACTATAAAGTTTCATGGGGACGTAAAGACAATATAGGGTTTAAAATTAATAGTAGTTACACTTATGCTGATGGTTTGACTAAGAAAAATCAATACCTTCCATTTACAGCAAAACACACTATTAAAGCTAATTTATTATTCTGGTTACATTCCTTAACAGTCAATAATAGTATTATCTATAGATCGATTAGTTATAGTAATGTTCAAACGGATGCTCAAGGAAATTATTGGCAAATAGGTAGTCCATCTTATGCAATTTGGAACTTATCTCTCCGTTATCGTCTCTTAAAGAAAAAAAAGATAAAGCTAGATCTCTTTTTCAAAGTTAATAACCTATTAAATAGTAAATATTATCATTTAACAAAGGGTTCCTCTATCTCTTTCAAAACCTCTCCCCAAGATCCCATTCGCTTTATTGGAGGAGTAACAATAAAATTAGATACTTAAATTTCTTTGCTAAAATCAATTTATATTTAGACGTTCAAAACTCCCAACGTTTATAGTGCCCTCTGTTTAGTACTAATTGTCTCCCTACTCGCCCCCACACTCCCTTTGCTTCCCCAAAGGTAGAGTTATATCCTAACCCTGTAACGTCAAATGCAATTATCCAACATAGACTAGAAAGAAGTGCTAGTGTGGTAATAACTATCTATAATTTTATAGGTGAAACGTTAAAAATCATTTCTATTGATGCGCAACAAGCTGGTTTTTACAAAAAGGAAATAAATTGTTCAAATATTCCCAATGGCGTTTATCTGTATTCATTAAAATTAGAACCAGAAGGGAAGAGTACGAGCCTAACTAAAAGATTTTTTATACTTCATTAATATTCCCATAAGTAATATTAAAATTACACCCGTTATTCCCCAAAACTTACTTGAAAATGATTTCTTTAACGCTAAATGAATAGGTAATGTATTTCCGATTTGGATAAAAGGAGACCAAAAAGCTGGGTGAGCAAGTTCCCCTTCTGCCTCTCTTATGTATTTCAACTTTGCTTCTCGAAGAGCTTGACTTTTTTCCATTCCATTCGCTAAGTTCTGATATAAATATTCCATGATTACAGATGTAGCATAATCGTTAACCTGCCAAAGAGAAGCAACCAAAGAAGGTACACCTGCATAAGCAAAATTCTGAGCAAGTGAAGTTATTCCATTCCCTTGTTCAAATTTTCCAAATCCTGTCTCACAGGCAGAAAGCACAACTAAATCTGCATTCAAATCCATTTTCGAAATTTCATATGCATGCAAAAAATTATTTTCCAAACTATCTCCATCCTCTGAAAATGCTAGACTAGATAACATTTGATTTTTATGATCTAATAAGCCATGCATACTTAAATGTAATATAGCATATTCACTTGCTTTATTTTTAAATACTTTCTCTGACGCTAATGAATCTAAACCAAAAAATCCATCAAACTTATCTGTCAATATTTTTACTTCTGCTCTAGCTGCTGGAAGTTCTGTGAGCCTAGACCTTAAACGTTTATGAGCGGGCAAACGCCAGTTCATTTTTATACTGTCCTCTTCAGGATTGTAGCTCGCAGCCATTGCCAATAATTTACCATTGTTTTTTTGAGAATTAACTCTATTATTGTCTCTCCATAAACTTGCAGAATAGCTATAACTAATATTATAATCATTCAATAAATAATGTAATACCTTATAATTAGCCTGAAATTGAGGGGCAGCCTCTACTAAAAATGTTTCAAAAGGTATATGTCCCAATTCTCCATCTGTTATAATCACTAGATTCTCTATAGTGGTAGTACTTGTTAAAACTGGAGCAAGTAACTCTTTATAAAACCAATGTGCATTTCTAACATATCTCTCATAGGATATATCCCTTACATTAACAATGAAGTTATAATCATTCAATATCCCACGTAAGTTTTTAATTTTCATGTTTAGTTCATTAATATCTATAGAGAGCAGTTTAAGTCTTACTTTATATTTATCTATGTAAAAGACATAAACGATTGAGTCCCCTATAACATACTCAATCAAAGCGCTCCTCTCATCTAATTCCGATTGAATTTCCGCTATTGATATTCTTTTTTGTTCATACTTCATAGTAGTATATTTGGGGTACTCTTTTCGAAGCTTCTTATTAAATAAATCTATTTCTTCATTTGCTAAAATTAAAAGTCCCAACAGACTATCTTTCTCATTTTTAGATTGATTCTCCAATAGATTAGCTTCAAGAGTCGCTTGCTTTTTTCGTATATTCTTCTCTTTATAAAATAATGAATCGGGTAAATTTCCTAATTGGTATAAATGAGTACTTTTTATCGCATCTAGTAGGAATACAGATTTGTTATATTCTGCAAATTGAAAGAGATCTTGAATTGGTCTATTTAATAAACTTCCGATCCTCAAACCATCTTTTATCAGCTCAGTATTTTTTGATAAGGTTCTTAATTTAGTTCCATTACCACTAAAATTGTTGCGAATCTTATCATTAAACCTCAAAGCAGTTCTTGTAATTTCATAATAAAGCTCTATTTTAGACTTGTCCCCCGTTTGCCTATACTGTTTTTCTAATACAGATAGAGTTGTATTAATAGAAGTATTAATGTATTCGTTAGAATAATATATAAAACTATCAAGATTCGACCAATCTATAAAATGGGTATCAACTTGAATAGAATTAGCCGCTATACTCCTTTTACAAAAAAGAAAAGCCTCTTCTAACCTATTCATTTTTTCATACAATCTTCCTATATTATTGAGAACAATCGCATAATCAGGGTGTTCTGTTCCTAATGTCTTAAGTCGAATATCCTTTGCCTCAAAGAGAAGCTTTTCTGACTTATTATATGCTCCAATTCTTTCATACAAAGCAGCTAAGTTACAAAGTGTACTTGCTAAGCTAGGGTGTTCTCTTCCTAAATTTTTTTCTATAATCTTCCCTGCTTGCAAAAAAAGAGCTTCTGCCTTTTTATATTTACCAAGTTTAAAATACAAATCTGCTAAATTATTAACTGTGATTGCAAATTTAGGGTGTTTTTCCCCTAAAGTCTTAGCTATAATTTCTTTTGTTTGAATAAGCAACTTTTCTACTTTACTTGATTTTCCCATAGACTGGTACAAAGCAGCTAAATTGTTAAGGTTCGTCGCTAAAGCAATATGTTCTTCACCATAAGAAGCTCTTATAATACTCCCTATTTGCATAAAAAGAACTTCTGCCTTCTCATATTCTTCCATAAATCGGTATAGCGCAGCTAAATTATTGAGCGTCGTTATTGAATTAATATTTTTTTCTCCAAAAGCTTCGCTTGTAATATGTTTAGCATGAAGTAAAAGCTCTTCCGCTTCTTCATATTTTCCCATATTCAAATACAAATCGGCTAGGTTACTCAAAGTAATTGCAAACTTTAGGTCTTTATCACCAAGGCTTTTTTGTATAATATTTTTAGTTTTTATAAATAGCTTTTCAGCTTTTTCATATTCTCCCATTTCCTTATACAGAATTGCTAAACTATTAAGGCTCGTCGCAAAACTAAGGTGCTGACTACCCAAAATTTCTTTTTGGATATTTTTCGCTTGAATAAGAAGTTTTTCAGCCTCTTTTTGTTTTCCTATTATGGAGTTAAGTAAGCCTAGATTAGCTGTATAACTTGCAAAAATAGAATCTAATTCACCAAACTGTTTTTTCGCTTTTATTCTACCTATTTCTAAATAGGCTATAGCTTTATCATAAGAATGGTTGTTATATTCTAGATGCATCAAACTATCAATTTCAGAAAATGATAACTTCGGTAGTTTTTTAGGTTTATTCTGTGCAACAATTGAAGAAAAAAAGATAAGAATAATAAATAGGGGATGTACATATTGCATAGCAAAGTTGTATTATTTTCAATAAAAGTTATCCTGAGGGTTGGATTAACATCTTTAAGAAAAAGGGGCTGATTGATCTAAATATACATTGTAGATATAGATAAGATCCATAACTAATAAATGCTATTTTACATCTAAAGTAATAATATAACTCTTACTACACATTGTTTTTATAAAAAAATTAAACCATTTAGATAATTTTTTTTAACACAGTTATTGTACCACAAAAGGATTAGGCTATAGCCAAACTTTAGGTTATATAACGCTTTTCAATTCTAAGGTATATTTAGCAAATCTATAATTTCATTTTCTAAAGGATAAAAGGCGTAAAATAGTTCCTAGAATTAAGAGAGGCAGAATAATTTGTAACATCGAATCCATTTCTAAGAATTTTAGGTTTGATTAATTTCTTGCTTCTCAATTGTGCACAATGGGCGTAGTTTTGTCCAGCTCACCCACCAGCGAAACTATGTCAAGATGTCTCAGTTCTAAGGTGGATTTTTATACTGCTCGTAGAGTTGTTAATGGCTTAGATCAGGCACAAAGAATAGAGGGTTATGCTAATTTGATTGCTCATGCTATTGCTTAGTATTTTTGATTTATTATTCTGTTTTTATTTTGAAGTGTTGATTTTATCGAACTTTGCTAATCTCCACAGCTGTTTATCAGGAGAAGTTTTAAGTAGCTTTTGAATTGTTCGCTTGAAATTGTATTAAGGTATTTTTTCCGAATGGAGGAGTTTAAGTTCATCTATAGAAAATGAATAATTAATCCACTATCCCAATTTTCAAATAGGATACTCAATATTTTATTCTCTATCACTCTACTATTACATTTATTTTATCAAACCCATTTTATCGCTATCTATTTTCTTCCTTCCTATTCTTATCTCCAATAATTCTCTTCTAGTAGGATTAGTGTAATAACTCAATTCAACTAAACTTCCAAATACATCGTTTATCTCGAAGCCTGTAATTATAAATCCATACTTCAGCTTTGGTATCAATATTGGATTGTTTGACATTTTATGTAAACTATAAATTCTTTGAAATCCTTGTTTACTTATCAATTCAACCGATTTATTGAGCATCATTGTGTAAATTCCTTTATTTCTATAATTAGGAAATACTGCTGAATTTACCATATAGTAGTCTTCGGCACTTTTTTGCACTCCAAATGACCAACCAATAATTTCATCATTTTTCTTAGCTACTAAATAATAGCTATGACCTTTTGAAAATATTCTTTTATGATTATTCCTTTTCTCTTTTTCTTCATTCGTTAATATCCTATCTATATCAAAGTCAAAGTCATCACTAAAAATTTTGCTTCTATTTTTTTTAAAAAAAACAAAGAATTTTTCTGATTCAATAAATTCATAAGTAAACTTCATTTTCAGTTTTTTTATGGTAATGAGCATTTATTTCCCAATTGGCGGTAACGTTTGTATATAATACTGTGCGGAGAAATCAAGATACAAAATGTAGCCTCACCCCTAGAGCAAAATCACAGATTTTGCTAGTAATTTTTGTTTTGTGCACTAGCAAAATCTGTGATTTTGCGGATGTGAAGCAAGCCGAATCGTAGGCATCATAAAGTTCTTAGCATGGATTATACACACTGTTATCGGTACGTTTTTATTCAGGTTCTAAATTTCTGTCTATTACCCATTTAGAATATGCAATGAATTCAACCTGAATTAAACTATCAGATTCCCCTTTATCAAAGTAATTAAGGGCAGCATCTTTAAAAAACGAAACTCTAAAATTTTCATTTATTTCAAAAGATTTAAAACTTCCACCACCATTTTTATATTCAATTTTGCAATCTTCTCCTTCTATAATTTCACCTTTAAAATGAAACCACCCACCATAAAGATGAAAGCCATCTTCTAGTTTACACATGTGATATATTTCAGATTCTTTATTTTTATCAATCCCAAGGTCGTTTAACAATTTTATAAACTCTCTTGGATAAATTTGATTTCTATTTAGGACAAAATTCTTACATGGATTGCACTTACATACTTCAGAACTTCCCTTTAGAGCTGGGTTACTATAGATTTCTTTCGTTCGAGTAATATCTACTTTAAATTGCCATTTTTTATAAGATACAGTAGTTTCCATTTTTTTAAATAAATGCTTGAACAGTTTGAATATAGAAAATAAATATTATTAAATCTGAAGTAAATCTTTGTTATTAATTACCGATAACAGTGAATATACACAATGTGTATACATATCATATATTACTACGATTTAACACATTAACACTTTTTATAAAAAAAATAAAGCTTATGATAAAAATTATATATATATCATTGTATTTATTCATCTAATTTATTACTGAAAATGGTTTAGTAGAATATAAACAGGCAGGCAAGAATTACACAATTCAAAGTTTCAATCGTATAAAGAGAAAAAAGTCAAAGAGCTATTTTAATATTAATAAAGATACTTAAAAATACCTGTGTAATTCTATTTACAACAGAACAAATCAAGCTGCTCTAAATATCACAAACATTTACTTTAAAACCAATAAATGCCTATTCGTATACAGGATAATGCTCATTTGGTTGTTCAGTCTATTCCTTAGATCACTAATTGTTGTAGACAATTTTTAATCCCTTTCTCTTTCCTCATATTCCAGATTTAGTCCAGTTTTTTTAATGACCAATTTTACGATTTGAAGGTCTTTTTCATAATCGTTATAACCATCATCGACGGAATGCCATTTATAGCCATCTTTAAAAGTAATATCTATCCAATTAGATTCAGTATATACATCGTTTCGTAATAATTTAATTGATTTTACCTTTTCGATTTCTTCATATTTATAATGACTTGTACCAAATCCAAAAATACCATTTAGTTTTAGTTTTTCTTTTCCAAAATATGAAAAGTTATCAAATATAGAGGCAACAATCAGAAGAGCAAAAAGTGTTAAAAAAGCAGCAGCTATATTGGTAACCTTTTCCGTGTCATAGTTATATTTTAAATCATTATAAGCAAGATATTCACTCTCTCGATCTTTTAAAATAGCTTTTGAAATCGGCGTACCAACTAATCCAAAAGTTATCATTCCTGCAAGAAAACCCGCAATCATCCAAGCTAGAAAGGAAGGTTGAATTAAAATTCCTCCATTTTCAATCATTGGTTCATTTAAAATTTGTCCAATTTTTTGAAAAAGGAAACCATACGCAATCCCAAAAGGTATTGTTAAACAAAAAAATAGAATAAGGAAAATAGAGTCATATTTACGATACTCCTTAGTAAGTTCTTCTAATGATTTAGCAGTCGTGTGTTTTGATTTTTTACTCGGAAATAATTTTTGAAAAACGATAAAGATAATTCCTAGAATTAAGGGAGGAAGAACAATTCGTAACATAGAGTCCATTTCTAAGAATTTTAAGTTTGATTAATTGCTTGCTTCTCAATTGCACACAATGGGCGTAGTTTTGTCCTGCTCACCCACCAGTGCAATTATGCTAAGATGTCTCAGCTCTTAGGCGTTGATTTTGTTACCAATCCTGCTTTGTTTTTAAAGCCCTCTTATGCCGCTTGTATTTTGGTGTAAGGTAGGTTCTTTTACCCTATATTGACTTACTAAACTAAAAAAAACATAACTAACTGGAAGGTACAATAATTAGCAATCCGTTTTCACTTTACAGACTTGTATAATCTTTCGAGTGTTTTCTCTTCTGATATCCCCCAAGATTTGGAAAGACTTTTAACTACGTTTTCTCCAAAAACTATATTTTCTAACTTAATATCTTTTTCACTTTCTGTATAAGATTTTAATGCACTTTCGACAGTTTCAGTTGTTGTAATTTTTACATCGCAGTCTTTAAGTTTTAGAAAATCTTTAGCAAATTTTTTAACTCCTAAAGAAATACTTTCTATGTCAAGTCCATCACATGGGAGCCAGATTTCTATAGTACAGGGTTTAACCCCAAATTCATTTTTAGGAGCATCAAATGAAACTTCACAAAAATCTTCACTTTCTTTTTCAGAATAGTAATACCAATAATGGCACTTATCTTCAGAGAGGTGTTTTTGGATGGCTTCAACGTAATCTTTGTCTTCAGGATACTCAAGTAGGTCTGCTATTGAACTTTTTAGCATTTCCTTTGTAAGAAGACAAACCGCTGCTATTCTTTTCCCATTTTCTAACGATAGAAAAATATCTTCCCATCCACTTTTTTTAGATAAGCCATAAATTCCCCACCATAAATTCCAAGATTCAGTTTCAACTAAAATAGTTTTGTTTCTCACAATGAATATTTTTAATAGTGTAAGTTTGGAAAACAAATCTAATTAAAAATAAGTTCCATTTTTATTTTTCATGTTATATGGCAGCATATATGGTATGGTGCAAACTATACGAAAAAAATATACAGCCACCACCCGACACAAAAGTAACTTTAGATCCATTGAGGGGCGCAGTGCTTCGCCTTCTCAAGCCGATGTTTACAATCGTCAAAATGCTTATTGGTATATGGGATATTATAGACGTGGTTTTGTCCAGCTCATCCACCAGCCTAATTATGCCAAGATATCTCAGCTCTTAGGGGTGGATTTTTATGCTGCTCGTAGGGTGATCAATAGTTTAGAGTAAAGTATAAAAATTATGTTTTTATTTTATTTTATTTGAAACAAGGTATAAACTGATCCCCAAGCACACATATCTTTTATATTAAACATTAAATGCCCATCCAAGAATTTATTCATTAATTGTTCTGTCCTTTTCAATTAAATTGTCTATTCCATTATTAAGAACCTTTATAAGCTCTACCTTAACAAAATCCCATTCTTTTCCTTTTGATGCACGTTCTTCAACAAGTCCCTTTAATGTCTGTTCGTTGGGGAAACTTATCCTATCCTTCCAAGATTTATAACCACATAGCTTCTTTACTCTTGAAACTGTCTTATCCCAGCTATCTTTCACGTCTTGATCATATTCTAATGTATCTATATCAATCGGGAGGTCTTTTGCCGCTCCAAAGTCTAATGCAACAAGTTTTCCATCCCTTTTACCAACATTCTTATGAGCTAGATCATTATGAATCACTCTCCCTTTTTTAATAATTTGTTCTCGCATTTTCATTATTTCAATGCATATATCGACTTCATATTTGATTATTTCATCTATTTCACTTGTACGATCGGTTATTCGATTTTGTCTGGTTTTTACTTCTTCTAAGGGAGACAATTTTTCCATAAGTAGACAATATGGTGTAAGCTCCCTCGGAGCTGCCTCAGAATCTTGTCCTGCTCTTAATATTTCATTATCAATATCAATATCAACTTCATTTTGTTTTAGTTCAAAAACACCAATTTGCTCTATTATTGGAACATGTTGATTCTCTTCAATGAATCCATTTCTTGCTTTTTTTGTAAAGGTTAGTTCAGCTTCTAGACTCGCTTTTATTCCAGTTTTTGCTACATGTCCGTTATTAGTTTCGTAGACATCACCTTGATCTCCACTTCCAAGATATTTAGTAAAAAAATCATTATTAGTGTTCCCAACAATTATTCGTCTTTGTATCGCCAAGCTTTTACCCCTCTGAATATTAGATTTTTTAATCGGCTTTATATTTTGATCTTTTTTTATATCTAAACCTTTAAAATTTGCTTGCCCCCCCATAACATCCGCTTCCTTTTCCAACCCACCATCATCATTAACACCAACACCATTTTCTGTAGTAACAGTAGGCTTCACCCTTCCCTGCATCTGCTGCACCACATGCCAAGCCTCATGAGGCAAATGCTTTTCTTGCCCAGATGCCAAATAAATATCCGTTCCTTGCGCATAAGCATGTGCCCCTAACTGAGCAGGCTTATCAGAGTTATAATGCACCTTTACATCATCCATAGAATAACCTGATAGATTCTCAATCCCTGTTTTAAGATCATCGGGTAAACCTGTATTATTGGGCTTATTTGGAGCTATTGGTTGCTCTGCTTCAGAATTCTTATCAGCCATTGTCTGTAATCGAGCAGCTTCTTTTGCTTCTGGGCTATTATCTGCCATTGCTTGTAGTTGAGCAGCTTGTTTTGCCTCTGGGCTATCATCTGCCATTGCTTGCAATTGAGCAGCCTGTTTTGCCTCAGGACTGTTATCTACAAAATCAGTATAATCATTTTCACCTTGTTTTTGAACTGGATCACTTGATATAGATTTATGTTTATTTTCTTCGTTTTTATTAAGATGAGAGTACATAGCCAACGATTTTTATTAGAAATAAGAGACATACAACAGCCACAACTACAATGTCTTACAAATAAATTTCAAATACAAAAAAGAGGGGTGGACAAATGGTGGACAGGTTAGAAATATATTATTTTAACACCCATTCGTTTTAAAATGAATCTGAAACAAACATAAGAAGAGTCCTGGCATTTTATATCCCCTAAAAACGGTATATGTACAGCTACCTAGAAATAGGTAGATTTGGCAAATTCAGCAGTCGTTACAATAACAAGAAACAATTCTTGATATTTTAGTAATTTTTTAGCCATATAGACCAATGCAGAAAGGGCATCCATCTGTTGTGAGCGCTAGGGGGTATTAATTAGTTCGCACTTGCTTTTTTTAGTTCAAACTTTGTCTATACTCTTTTGGACTCATAGTTGTTTTCTTTTTGAATATTTTGCTAAAATATTGAGGGTATTCAAAACCTAAAGCATAGGCAATTTCGCTAGCACTCTCTTTAGAGTTCAACAACATGTTTTTAGCTTTTTCAATAATATAATAATGAATATGCTCTTGTGTACTTTTACCCGTTTCTTTACGAAGTAAATCACTTAAGTATCTTGGGGATACATTCATTGCTTTAGCACAATATTGAACAGATGGAATGCCTAAATCTAATTGTTTTTCTTCTTTGAAATAAGTGCTTAATAATTGTTCAAAATCTTGGATAAGATCTTGATTTAAATTAG
Organism: Aureispira anguillae; assembly: GCF_026000115.1. Classification (GTDB taxonomy): domain Bacteria; phylum Bacteroidota; class Bacteroidia; order Chitinophagales; family Saprospiraceae; genus Aureispira; species Aureispira anguillae. The sequence continues at coordinate 1,535,226 of NZ_AP026867.1, read as the reverse complement.
TTCTAGTATAAAATTGACGATCGTAAAACCGCACACAATAATTGAGTAACAATTCCAAATTAGAAATTATTAAGGTTTGACTATGTGCATCTATATTGTTGATGTATTCTTGTTCTATTTTCTTAGCTATTTCTGTAACTGTTTTTCTTTCGTCATTTGATAGGTGTAAGGCTTCATTTGCCCCATAAGAGAAAAAGGAATAATTATCTATTCTTTTCCCTAGTTCTGATTTTCTGATTAAATCAGGATGAAAAATCAACGTCCAACAATTGTCATCTTCTGTTTGATAACCTTTGCTGAACTCTAAAAGTTGGTTGGGAGCCGTGAAAATTAAAGAACATTCTTGAAAGTCATAAGAATTTCTGCCATACTTACTAATCGTAAATGGACAATTTCCCTTTAAACTGATTTGATATAATCCCAATGTATATTGAAAATTATCTACTGCTATATTTTGTTTATTGGTATCAAAAATAAATACAGAAATTAAAGGATGTTTGGGCTTTTCAAGCCCTAGAAATTGATGCACTTCAGCTATGCTATTTATACAAACGATATTATTTTTCATATTTTAACTATTTCTACAAACTTTCTGTGTACCATTACTCCGTTGAAAACCCGAACCCAGCTATGCTGGCTCACGAGTGTAACGAGCTAATTAACGGAGTATTAGTATACAGAACAAACTATAAGACCAACCCAGCTATGCTGGCTCATAAGCGAAGTGAACAATGAGCACAACGATCATAAGCATGAGTGAAACGAACGAGCGGCTTGGTGCATGAACCTTAAACAGTACTTTATTTCATATTCTGCACTTATTTATAGTTTGCAAACCTACGTTCAGCTTCTATTTTTAATTGTTTATTAAATGCTTGGTAACCTTTTGCATAAATTTTTGACAAATACCCCCCAAAAAGCCAAGTAGCACCTCTGGTTAATTCATCACTTTGAATAAATCTCGACGTCTTATTATCCATTGCTTCAACTCTAAAATGGTGATTATCATAAATCCCCATAGGACCTTCCTCTGACCAATAAAATCCTTTACCTTCCTCCACTTGAATAGTGTGTTCTATCCTATTGTATTTCTCTTTCGTTGGATTTAGTTGAAATTTAGCTAAAATTTTATTTCCATTGGTTAATTCTCCTTCAATATCTACTAAAAATACAGCCCAGTTTTTGTAAGATTTGGTATCTTTTAAGACCTCCCATACTTGTTTTGCGGGTGAATTTATTATAATGTCTGTATAGATTTTTCGGTGAGATAATTTTATCTTTTCAACCTTTATTGTTTTTTTCATTTCCTGCGTTTTGTTTCATAATTGAAAGCAACAAAATTAGAAATTATTATACGAGCGGTTGTGTTCTATTTGCCAGTATTTGTATACTTTTTTACGTGCTGTGTCTTTGGTTTAAATCGAAAAGAATTAAAACGTTCTAATAGGAAAAACTTATTTTAAATTAATTATGTAAAAAGGATTATCTCCTCTTTGCTCTTATACAAAATATGTTTCCTTTTATTGTAAAAAATTAGCAAATATATGCCTGATATTTTAGATAACTTAAAAAAAGAAGGGTATCCCGAATTAAGAAAATTAAAGAGGAAGATCCTTTTACGACTACTATTCTATAGGTTCATCAGTTTATTAGTCGTAGTACTATTGTGTGGAGTATTGTTTAAACTTTCAGTCTATTGTCTTCCTCATATAAAAATTGAATCTATTTCTAGATTTATTTGGGCTAGTTCTTTTGGATTTTTTTATGGTATGCTCTCTACTATTCTTATGAATACATTTCTTTATGGTGAAAATCCAAATATATCTAGCAAATTGTACTTCTTTTATATGGTGTGTATTCTTGCTCCAACCCTTTGTCTCCCATCTGTATGGGGGGAGCCATGGTTGTTTGATTTTCTCACCCCTATAGCAAGGATTTATAACATCTATCCAGACAAAATAGTTTGTATTTCTTTGCTATCAATACTAGAGATTATTACCAATATCTTTTTGATCTATTGGCTTAATACTAAAGAGTTAATTGCCTATAAGGCTAGAATGGGTAGTAGTATAGATTAAGTAATTCACCGAATGGAACCACAATCAGCTCTTTTCTTCTTCGGACTTTTTTATACTAACAAACATAAAAACCACAAAAGCAATTAATAGGGCAAGAAGTATAAAAGGACCAAATACCATCAAAAATATTAAAGCATCCAAGGCAAAGCCCCCTTTGAGATCGTTCATGAGTAATTTTTTATAATGAGTTAATACATTAAACCTATCTCTTTTTTATCAAAATACCAAAATGAGTGCTGTACTTAACTGTGCCAATAACTTATTCAATTCAACAAGCGAAGAAGTCAATAATTCAGCTGAATTGGCTCTAAAATTGAGAATCACGTCTATCTTGAATTTTGATAGCATTGAATAATAGTATCCCAACTCACTCATTTTTAATCAAATTAAGATATATTATTTGGTGAACTTTTTCAATTTCATCTATATTATAGAACGACAGATAATCCCTATACGTTCGAGTCTGGTATTCATAATAATTAAACGCTACAGACGCTTCTAATTGAAGATCAACCCTACCATATTTTTCATTTTCTGAAGAATAAGCAAGAAAGGTAGCTTTTCTAATTTTTTCAAACGGAATGAATGCCACTTTCTTTCTCAAATATGCATTTAGATAACAAATAAACACTCCATCTTTTAAAATATAAAACCTTGTTGAGGTCTGATACTTAGATAACATATAAAAAGGCAAAGAGAGCAACATTAATAAAACTATGCTCCATACTAAAATTAATTCTAGCCCCTTCTCCTTGCCTAAGTAGAGTAAACCTACCATTCCAATCATCAATACAAATCTACAGTAAGAAGTGTAAGAGGAATCGTTATCCCAAATTACATTTGATTCCACTTTAGGGGAAGCTTGCCATAAGATCTCATCATCTTTAGTTAACGATAGCTTGTCCTGCTCATCATCAAGAACCATATTTTTTTAATTTTTACCCCCTTAAAGCTTAACAATAATATTCACCTTCAGTATCAAATTTCTTCTATCCTTTTTAAGTAATTGCTATCATATTTCAGGGCAATCAATACCCAAAGGGCTCCTACCCCTTCCCATAAAGCAATTAGAAGAAAAGAATCTTGCCCATAAACAATAGACCAGTATAGTATTACGGGGACTGTAATCAACATCCTAAAGACTACTGTAATCTTAAAAAAAGGTATTACTTCATAATAAGCCATGTATATATAGTACGCTCCCATATTAGTTGAAGCTATCCCACTTAGCGTAAGCGCCAATCTCAATGCATTCGTATCACTTGCTGACAAATTTAGGGTATTCACCAAATAGCTAGGATACAAGATGGTTATCACACCCAATATAAAAGCCATGCATCCAAAAATAGCCATCGCAAAACAAGACTGTCGATAGGAAAAAGGTTGATTTTTCATACTTCAATGGTTTCTTGTTCTAAGTACTCTTTCAATTGCTCTAATAAAGTATGATGCGCATTTTTGGCTGTTTTAGTTACAAAATTAGACAGACCTAAAGGGGCTTGTATCTTTACATGTTCTTGGATCTCTGTCTTATTGCCTCCGTTCTCTAAAAAGGTATAAGAAGAGGACAAACAAATGTTAGGAAAGCTCTTTACCTCAAAAACGCAGGTATTTTGTTCTTTTTGTAAAATTCTATGTGCGATATATTTATTAGGCATAGAGATAAGACCTAAGATTTTTACACGTTCCTCAATTTCAAATACCGTAACTTCCTTTCCTTTATCATTATAAAACGAATCCACTTCGGTTACTTTGGTTAACAAGGGATGTAAATGTACATGGTTATCTAAGTCACAAAAGAAATTAAAGGCCTCTAAGGCTTGTTGTTCTACTTCTATACTTAATTTGTAACCCGTTGTTCTTGTAATCTTTTTTTTCATAAAAATGGACGTTTACTGCGAAAGGAAAAATATCAATAAATATGAATTTATCTTCTTTTTTAGCAAAAGCGTAATTTTAGACGCATTTTTTGGAAGGAAGAACCTCTCTTGGTATCACTATGCAGCCTATACAGGGCAATCTATTAGCTCATTATGTTGAATAATACTCCGCTAATTTTTTAGTTTTTTAACAACTAAAGCATAGCGCTCACGAAGTAAAAAACATAAAAACCATTTTTATCAATTTGATAATCAACCTTTTAACACTTTGACTATTAAAAGCCTATTTTGCTAATTATCAGATTGATACGATTTTCCAGCGGAGTAATGGTTGAACACTCGTGTTTTTTTTAATATATTTGACGGCGACTCGCTAATAAATAAGCATTTTGCTTTCAATTTTAATGCCTTGAGTTAACTTTAAAGCACACACCATAATTAAAAATAATGGTTCTTTGACAACCCGAACCCAGCTATGCTGGCTCATAACTAATTATACGGTAAGATGATATTATTCTATTTGGTGATATTAGAGCATGGACCACGTTGTTGTTAACACAGCACCTAATTTCTAAAATCTAATACCCAAACGGCATAATTAAGACCATTAATTAAAATTTCCACACGAGTTGTCAAAGAACGAAAATAATTAATCTATAAATGAAAACAATAATAATTGTAGTCGCTATATTTTTAGCCATTACTTCTTGTAACCGAATTCCCAAAGAAGAGAGAGTTTTAGTAAAAGGAGCTGCCGATTCTGTTCTTGTTGTTGCTGTCCCTAAAGCACGTTGTTACAAATGCCAAAATATTATCGAAGGAGGGTTAAAAGAGGTAAAAGGAGTCCAACAATCTATTCTTAATTTACACACAAAAGAAGTGTCAATTGTTTATACTCCTGACCTAACTAATCCTGAAGCACTTGAAGGAAAAGTGGCAAATTTAATTCCTCAACTACCCTGCAAATAAAAGTAGTAAAAAGAGCCTAAGTCACCCCTATTTTTCGAGCGTGACTTAGGTTTTATTGGTTCCTTAGATAATGGAACATCTTAATTCAAGGCGTTCTATTTTAAATTACCCCTTCTGCAATCATACCTCTTCTAAAAAATAAAATAAGTCATCCTCATCATAACCTGTTCCCATCCAGTTGTCTTTCGTTAAAACATAAGTAAGAATACCAGCCTTCGTCCCTTCCAGCAACAGCCCTAACTTAAGCGCTATTGCTTGACTAGCGTAGTTATGAGCTTCACATCGGATATAGATGGTTTCAATGGCAGTAGTAGCAAATACCTTAGAGAAAATTAATTGACAAGCTGCCGCTGCCAGACTTTGCCCCGTATAAGCCCTACCCAACCAATAAGCAATTTCTACCGTACGATCTGTAAATTGCCCATTGTGAAGGCTAAGTAACCCAACTAGCTTTTCTCCTTGCCATATTTCATAGATTTGCTCGCCTAGGTAAAAACCTAGGCGAGCATTTTTTTCTACATATACCTTAGCATCCGCTTCTGTTTGTATTTCATTAAGGTAGGGCATCCAACGCCCTAACCAAATTCGATCTTGGTTAACTAAGGCTAACCATTGGCTAACATGTTGTCGTTGGGCTGGTTGGAGGTAAATTCTCATAAAATCACTACATTTATATTACTCCTCCAAATTATCATATATCGTATACACCCCATTTACTCCAGCTGTACAATAGTCAATAAGATCAGATAATTTTTTACTCTCTCGGTTTGCACGTAACGTTTTAATTGAAGATGCAAAAGTTAATACTGAATTAAGTTTGCTAGCTTTATCCTTATATTCTTCTTCTTCAATAAAGTTTAAAATAGAAGACATAAAATCAATACTAACCCATAGCTTATTTACACTAGTAACTAATCCATAAACTCCAGTGCCATATGAAACACAATTGGTAAATAACTTCAAACTCTCCCAAAACTCTTTTGGTATTTCGGTGTGAGCCTTCTGGGCTTTGTTTTCTTTTATTTCCTGTATGATGCCCTTCTTTTCTTTTTTCAAAAGGGTTAACTTCGTTTTTAAAACATCCATGTGTGTAGCATAGCTAATCTCTAACCCCACAATAGATTTTAGTTTATTAAAAAGTTTGTCCCAAAAACCTTTCTTTTCCAAAGCCTCTAACTCTTCAATTATTTTGTCAATATTACCATTACAGCCTTTCAATTTTTCTTCTAGCTTCTCTAATTCTTTTTGTATCTCTTCTAAGTTTTTATTGATTTTTTTTAACTTTTCATCTGAACAAATCGCAAGAATAGTACTTATTAAACCTATCACAGCTATTATCAAATCTCTACGGTTCTCGCCACCACCATTACCATCACCGTTATCCTCAGTACTCCCTTCTAGGGCTAATTGATGATCATGAATTGTTTTACCTTCCAATGCAGGTATTTCTTTATGATCTTTTTGCCCTTTTCTATCTTGCTGTTCTATCTTTTTTTGTGCTCTTTTTTTTATATTATCTAGATATTTCTGTGCTTTCTCTAATTCTTTTTCTACTGGCAGTTCATCTTCTAAGATGCTAAGGTCTTCAATCTCTACTATCTTTTTTATACTAGATACTTCCGATATTGCCATTGTGACGATGTCCTCAAGATCTTCTTTTGCATCTTGCAACATTACGAGTTTTTCTAAACGTTCTAAATTTTGTAGCTTGCCATTGATTATTTCAAAAGTTTCATCATCCATTACTTTTTGTAGGTTTTCTAACTTGCGTTTGACACGTCCTTCCTGTTGCTGCTGTTCTATCTGCGCTCTTATGAATACTTGTTCTTCCATACGCTCTTTCATTACTTCTATATCTGCTTTCATTTTTTGAAAATAATTTCTGCCTTCTTCATAAACATCTTCCTCTATCTCACCATATCTCCCTCCTAAAGAAGTGATAAAACCATTAACTTTACTATTGCCAAAACTTGATCTACTAAGACAAATTCCTAATCGTCCTGCAACTCTCTGTTTAACATTAGTAATCCCGATTGAAGTTATTTTATTATTTGCTAGTTTTTTCATCGTATTATATTTTTTTAGCAGTAACAATTGCTTCTGCTTGGTTAAGCAAGTCCATTATTTTCTCTTCTGTAGCATTAGCAGCCAAAGCTACATCTAATTCTTTGATAACTAACGCATAACGCTCCAATTTGGGTTGCGCCTCTTCCCAATCCTTTTTCACTCTCTGTACTGCTGTTTCCATAATACTTAGGTCTTCAGCATAAAAAGATTTCCCATTAGTATTTACGACTGTTTTCCAACCAGTTAAACACTTTTCTAAAATTGCAATATCTTTCTCTATCTTAGAAGGATTTGTAACATCATATTTTTTCATATCCTCCATAAAAAGCTCTAGTGCTTCAGCAGCAGCTTCATAAGACTCCCCTTCTTCTTGCTTCTTTCTTGCTTCTTTTAATTCATTTTTGATATTATACACAATTTGCTCAAAGGCTTTTAACTCCTCCTCAAAGGAATCTACGGGCTTGTCCACCATCTTTTTCCATTGTTCCAAATGCTGCTCAAGAAGTTTAAGATTTTTTTCTATTGCATTAATATCTAAATCTTCCTTATCCATAACTTCAAAAAAACGCTCTACATCCTTAACTGCCTTTTTATAAAGCTCTTTTTCATTGACGCCCCTCTCTGTTTTAGTCGTCTTCTGTTTAGCAAAATAAGCTGACCAATAAGCATACAATTTTTCCCAATTGGTTTCCAGAGATAGTTCTGCTGTATTAGGCTGTACCTCGTCTGCCCAACTCGTGCAAAGATGCTTCATGTGCTTAAGCAACTTATTGCGTTGTAGGAGTATTTTATTTCTACTTTTGTCCTCTTTTGCCAAATTTTTAGCTTGCTCATTGACTTGCTGAAAAGCTTTATGGTATTTGGTTAAACTTAACCCAATTTTTTTAGCAATTGCCTGAATGCCATTTTCCTCGCCTTCAACGATTCCGCCTCCATCCTCAATAACAGACGGTTCTATTGTAGACAAATCATCCACTATTTCCAAAAACAGTTTAGGCTTGAATTTTTTTAAAACTTTCTGGATGGGCTTTAATAATTGAGGTTGTGTTAACTTGCCTTTTTCAGGACATATATAGACCTGTACATCATTGCCAACTTGAACCATCCTACAAGTTCCATAAGAATAAGTCTTCAAATTAAAAGCAGCATCCTTTTTAATACTTTGAATTAAAGGCTGACTATTATCATGCAAGTACAACATGGGCTGTTCTTCCATTGTTTCAAGATCACCTTTCCATTGCAGGGAATTCCCCGCCAACAAAACATACTGAAAAACACCTGTCGTTGGTGCTGTACTTAACCGTTGCTTGACTTCTTTTTTTATCAAAGACCTATAATCGGTATAGTTCAGATTTTTGACCTTATCCAGTTTACCTAATTTTGCTAACATATCGTTGTATTTTAAGTGTTTACCTATTACACAAACATATATCATATATAATTACAGTACAAAAAAACAGAGTGGACAAATAGTGGACAAAGAAAAAAAATATACCGCTAGTTCCTCATTTACCACCTTGTCTTGGCGCACGAAAAAGGCAATTCTATACGATTTAATTTGATCATAATTCCTAGCTCATATCCGTTACCTTTATATCATATTTTTTATCTTGCGGGCAAGAATTTTTTTTATTGATAAAACAGCTAAAACACTATGAAATTTTTGTTCCTAATCCTCTTTGTCCCACTTTTGGTTACTGCTCAGGTAAATCTATCAACCGATCTAGATGTTAAACTTGGTTCTCCATATAAAGTTATTGACGCAGAAGAAAAAAATTACTTTTCTCTAGATGGGAATCGTTCTATTGCTGTTAAGACATATAAAGGCAAAGTATTTATCCAAGTATTTGATACTAAAACAACAAAAGAACTTTATCGGAATGACTACAATGACTTTCCTAAAAAAATAGATTATTTCACAATCTTAAAAATTAATCATAAAGCCTATTATGTTTATTCTTATTTTGATAAAAAAAGCAAATATAGCAGGATAGCTGCAAGAGAGATAAAAGCGAGTAATGGTACACTAGGCAGTTCCAAAACTCTCGTAAGCACTAAAGAACGATTTTGGGGCTTGGGCATCCATTCTTTTGGAAATCCAATTTGGCATAAAAGAAATACATTTCAGATTATTAAATCCTCTGATGAATCAAAATTTTTGATCCAATACTCCAATTTTAATTATAAAAAAGACATCAAACTGGCATTTGGTTTTCATGTTTTTGACAAAAACATGAAAAAATTATGGTATAAAAATAAAGCTCTATTGCCTTATGACTCCAAGGAAGTAGGCTGTCTAGCCTATACCTTATCCAATACAGGTAAGATCTACTCCCTTGTCAGAATTTGGAAAGAGCAACGTTTTGAAATATGTTCTATAGATCAAGATTATAAAATCAAAAATAACAAATTAGATTTTCCGAAAAATATTTTTCCCGCTGTAGCTCAACTAAAGGAAGATAAAGATGGAAATATAGTCTGTTCTGTCCTATATGAAAAAGATGTTACTGCTATCTTTATGGGGAAGGTCTTAGTCCAAGGAATTTTATATTTTAAAGTTGATAAAGAAGGTAATTTACTAGCTCAATTAGACTATGAATACCCCAAAGATTTTGCGGCACAGTATACTCCTAAAGAAAAAAAGGAAAAGAAAAAACATGGCATAGCTAATTTAAAATTGCTTGAAGTACTTAGTCAAAAAGATGGTAGCACAATCCTCATTTGCGAACAACAAGAAATCAACACAAAATATGGTCCTAACGCCACCACCAGCTATGATTATGGAAATGTAGTTTTAGCAAAATTTAATTCAGATGCTTCATTAAGTTGGATTAAAAAAATCCCTAAAAGGCAAACAGGAGGAGGTATTTTATCTCAAAAAAGCATTAAATACATTCACACTAATAATTACCATTATGTATTATACGTTGATAATCCAAAGAACTTAAATATTAAAGCAGACGAATTGCCTGCATTGCATAAAAGCGATAAGGGCGGTTTCTTAACGCTATGTAAAATAGATAATGCTACTGGAAAATATGACAAACATACTGTTTTAGATATGCAAGATGTTGATGGAAAAGTAGCTGATCAATTTCATGTAACTCGTATTTATGAAGTGGATGCAACACAGCAATTGTTCATGATGGAATGTTATATAAAAGGTAAAAAAGATGCTATGGTCAAAATAAAACTTAAATAATTATAGTGCATGAACGCAGTGAACCAAGCTCACGAGTGAGAACGAGCTGCATGGGTTGGTACAATGGACCGCCACGTAGTAGCACCGCTGGTAAAGGTAAAGCCCACTAGTGTACTAACTGGGCATGCTTGTAGCCAAAGCTATACCACATAAACGTAGTCCACGAGCAGCTGTACCAACTGGAATGCCTAGCACCGTAGGTATAATCGCTAACAATAAAGGAATAGGACAAGCTTGGTCAAAGACTTGTCCTATTCCTTTATTGTTAGCTTCCTTCGAGGCTATCAATCAAATTTATGATATAATTATATTTATTTTAATAACTTACTTTACCTTTATTAATGCCATTAATTCTCCCCTTTTGGGTTTTATTTTTTAAACTTATTGCCCCATAAACAACAAGGGTTATTCCTCCAAAAATAACCAAAAGCCCTCCCACTAAATATAGAAAAACATTTGCCCCTCCACTTAACAGAATAAGTGCGACAAGAATTAATGATGCAACCCCAAGAAGAATTAATATACTGCCTCCAACAATAGCTGCGAGAGCACGTTTCTTTTTACTCCTTTGAACACGCTGTCTTTTCTTTAATCGCTTTCTTGTTCGTTGTTTCTTTTTTCCTCTATCTATTGGATAATTCTCTATTATCAATTCCGTAGAAGATGTAGGTATACTAGCATTGGCATAAGTAGAACTATTTATGCCCAAAAGAATTAGTAGTATATATACCATCGTATTCAAAAATTTTAATTTCATAGATTTCGAATCTAAAAGGCTAAAAAATAAAGCACCTATTCTTTTATAATTTTTGCCTGAACAATAGATTGGCCATTACTAATTGATAGATAATAAACGCCTGATGTCACTCTATCTAGATTAATCTCAGTAATTAATTGATTAGACGTTTTATGATAAATTATTTGCCCTAAATTATTTACTATCTTTATTTCAATTGCTTCATTATTATCCTTTTTAATATAGAATCTTCCTTTAGTAGGATTAGGATATATTTTTATATTTGAATTCTTTATCAAAGAATGACCAACCGTTGTTACATTAATACAATCAGAAATTAAAACACAACTCCCATTTGTTATTGCTACAGCATAACTGCCATTATTAACAGGAATAAATTGCTGATTAATTGCCCCAGAGATTAGACTATTCCCATTATTACAATCTAGCCATTGATAACTTAAGCCACTACTATATGCTATTAAATTTGCTCCATTATGAATAATACTATCACTCACCAAAGTATCAATTGTCAAATCAATTGTTATCGTACTATCACAACCTTCTGCATTGGGTAATACTGCTATGTATTGACCACTTGTTGTATAAACTTGTGAATCGGGTGCTGTATACGACATACAAGCACTTTCGGTAAGCATACTTGAACTAGTATTGTTTATCGTCAAATCAATTGTTATCGTACTATCACAACCTTCTGCATTGGGTAATACTGCTATGTATTGACCACTTGTTGTATAAACTTGTGAATCGGGTGCCGTATATGACATACAAGCACTTTCGGTAAGCATACTAGAACTAGTATTGTTTATTGTCAAATCAATTGTTATCGTACTATCACAACCTTCTGCATTGGGTATCACTGCTATGTATTGGCCACTTGTTGTATAAATTTGTGAATCGGGTGCTGTATACGACATACAAGCGCTTTCGGTAAGCATACTCGAACTAGTATTGTTTATCGTCAAATCAATTGTTATCGTACTATCACAACCTTTTGCATTGGGTAATACTGCTATGTATTGGCCACTTGTTGTATAAACTTGTGAATCGGGTGCTGTATACGACATACAAGCATTTTCGGTAAGCTGAGAAGAGCTGCTATGATTAATGGTAAGATTAAGGGTGTATAAAGAATCTTGCCCACCATTTTGAACTGTATTGTAGTAAACACCCGATTGGTTATAATTAAGATAATTAAATATAAAGCTATCGCAAATTGCACGACTAATCGTTGCTGTACCATCCCAATTCAATTCTTTAGGAACGGCCAATTTGTGCTTAGATGTATTGGTTATAATAGGTTGATTAAAATCAAAATAAATAGCTGCATGATTATTAATAATAGTTCCCAAAGGCAAATTGGCAGCTTGTTTAACCTTAAAACTAACAAAACCTTGGCTAGCTATTAAATTTGAAGAGCTATCAGGTAAGATAATATTATTAAACCTCCATTCTAAAACTCTAGGTCCATAAATTCTAAAGGAATAATCATGGCTAGCAGCACCTTCACGAAGCGAAAGTATATCCAATTCCATTGGCAAAGTATCCCGAATAACAACGACAAATGCCGTATCTGTGCCTGTGTTTTGAAATCTAATTATGTAATCCAAATCTTGTTGAGGTAGAATTTCGTTCTCAGTACCTAACCCTAATGGAAAGCCCCTTTTATCATTTGGGTCATAACTCCCTGTTACCACTCCACAGAAAATATCTACATCAGGATTGGCATCATCATGAGGAAATAAATTAACCAAATTAGGAGTCCAGTTGCTAAGTGATCCGCAACGTTCAACGGTAGCAGATGGTTGAGAATTGCCAGGATGTAACGGATGTTGGTTAACTTCCATTCTCCATGTTCTACCATCACCAACATAAGCAAAATTAGCAGCTAAACCACTGTTTAATTGAATGGAATCCATCAAGAGGTATTGCCCATCAACAAAGACACGAATTGGAGCAAAACAAGACATATTGCCTGTTCCTGTATTAGTAAGCGTATATTTAATCGTATCGTTTTCACAAGTTGCACTTAATTCTAAATGAGAAAAATCATAAGAACTAGTACACGCACTAAAACCACTAGGATAAGGATTGGGAATGCTATCCCAAATACAAGGACTCGTTGGATATAAATTAGCTTTCATGCATAGGCTCTGTCCTAAGACAGCACTGTTGCTTAAGGTACAGTTTAACCAAAAATCAGCGCATTCATTCGGATATAGGCTATCTAGTTCTACCTTATAGAGGTTGTTTCCAAGGCTGGTAAAAGGCAAGGAGCTATTTTGAACCGTTAAAAGTGCATCTAGTTCTACAATAACATAAGCACTATCAATAATCGCAGTTGCAATATTATCATTACAAGCATGAACATAAACTTTTTGATTAGAAAACCCAGGTCTTAACGTTGGAGCATTAATACTAATGGTATGAGCAGGACAAGGATTTCCTGAGATTACACCAAAATCCGAAAGCCTCATAATACTATCTGTGTTGATAACCGTAAAATTTTGGATCGGAGAACAAGTAGGAATCCAAGCACCAGAGGTGTCAAGCGTGATGGTATAATTCCCTGTTGGTAAACTAGGATAACTCCACCTTCCAGCACTATTAGTGGTCACAACAAGGCTACCAGGGTTAATAATTAAGTGTCTATTGGTAATAGGTGTTTCTCCCATGTCAAGATTGCAATTTTGGTTAAAATCTTGATAGACTTCACCCCAAATCTTATGTTGTGACATTTTATAAACAAACATGGAATTCCATCCATTTGTTCCTAAATTATAAACACCAGAACTTGGGTCAAAATCTACCACACCGTTTATTTTGCCTGCGGTATAAACATCATTGGTTATTTTGTCCACTAATAAACCTCTGCATCGCTCTTGATGTGTCCCTCCAAAACTTGTCGCCCAAAGAAAATCACCATTATTCGTAAGTTTTTGGATAAAAGCATCTGCGGCTCCATTGGCTCGAAGTTGGTGCACTCCTGGTCCAGGGTCAAAGTCTATTGAATCTACAAAAAAACCAGTAATATAAACGTCTCCATGGTTATCAACTTCAACTCGTTGCCCCCAATCATAAGCCGCACTTCCAAATGGTTTTACCCATTGAAACCAACCGTTAGAGTCCAATTTTTGGATAAAAATATCGCTATTTCCAACGGCTGTTTCCATGGTATTTGTTCCCCATAAATCAAAATTGCAGGTCCCTTCAAAATATCCCGTTGTATAAACATTTCCTCCTGCATCAACATCTAAGCTCCAGCCAGAATCATCCATTGGACCTCCTATCGAACGTCCCCAAACCAAATTACCCGCAGCAGTCCATTTTACAATAAAAACATCCCAATTGCCTTGACTATATAAAAAAGAAGAACCAACACCAGGGTCTATCCCCAAATTACCTGAAAAGTATCCTGTCATGTAAATATTACCGTTTGCATCTGTTTTTATATCTCGCCCTTCATCTGAACTTGTCGTTCCTTCCAAAGATTTTGCCCAAACAAGGTTGCCCGCTGCATCTAATTTTAGTACAAAAACTTCTCTATTAAGAGCAGTCAGGTTATTTATTCCAGATCCAGGGTCAAAATCAACGGTAAACTTAAAAAAACCAGTAACACAAACATTTCCCATTGGATCCGTCGTAATTGCTACTCCTTCATCTTCACTATAGTCTCCAAAAGAATGTGCCCATTGAAATACACCATCGTTATCAAGTTTCAAAACAAAGATGTCTGTCCCTCCATTTGACGTTAAATTATTGACCGCTGGTCCAGGGTCAAAATCAACAGTACCATCAAAGTACCCTGTTACATAAATATTTCCTGCATCATCAATGGCGAGTCCTTCACCTCTAACATCCACTAAAGAAGGAACATTCGTTCCTTTTGCCCAAACAAGGTTGCCAAAAGGATCTAGTTTTAGAACAAAAAGGTCGTCAGTACCTACATTAGAATTCAGAATTGCTGTTCCTGCACTTGGGTCAAAATCTGTTGTCTGACCAAAATATCCAGTTACGTATATGAATCCAGCGCTATCTTGAACTATTTCTGAAGCTTCGTCCCACCCTACGGATTGCGGAGCATAAGCCCATTCGAGGTTTAAACTTTGACTAAAGAGATGGATCGAAGAAAAAAACAAAAAGAAGAAAGCAAGGCTTTTTAGATTAAGTTTCATAGGATAAAGGTTTAGGTATATATATAATAGAGTTTAATTCAAAAGTACTAAAAAGAATCTAAAAAACACTGATTGTTCTAAATTTGGGGCGTTATCAAGGCAATCATCAATGTAGTATTGGTATTATGTCTCCTTTTGCTAATAAAATAATATGCCCCCAATCATAGATTATTTTTCTTGACAAAACAGAAAAACAGCTAAGAATAAACTAAATTTGTTCTTTTTTTAATTAAAACGATACAATAAAAACCATGGTATTAAAATATGCGCTATTAGCCTTAATTCTCTTTTTGGGGCTGCAAAAAGAAACGTTTGCCACACATATTGTCGGCGGAGAAATGACTTACGACTGCTTAGGAAACAATCAATATCGAATAAATTTAAAAATCTATAGAGATTGTGATAGTGGAATTCCTTGGTTTGACAACCCAGCTTCTATTGGAATTTTTAATGCACAAACCAATGGTTTTATTTCTACTGTTTCTATACCTTTAGATACAGCATCTAACGATACCTTAAGCTTAAATTATCCAGACACCTGCCTCCCTCCTAACCTATGCCTACACGCTACGGTTTACAGTACCGTGGTAACCCTGCCCGTTAATTCTTCAGGTTATGTCATCAGTTATCAACGCTGTTGTAGAAATTACAATATCGTCAATATAATAGATCCCAATAATACTGGTATGACGATTACGACAGAAATCACAGCAGCAGCTCTATTGAGTTGTAATAGTTCTCCTAAATTCAACAACGAAGTACCACTACATCTGACCGTTAATGATACCTTTTCTGTTGATCTTAGTGCAACCGATGCTGATGGAGACTCTTTAGTTTATGTTTTTTACGCTCCTTTTGATGGAGGCACTTCAGGGAACCCACTGCCTATTCCTCCTGCTGCTCCACCTTATAATAGCGTATCTCACCATGCTCCCTATACCTATCAATCACCCATCGGAAATACCCTTTTTAATTGGAATCCTTCAACGGGAGAATTATCAGGAACACCTACTATTTCAGGAACGTTCCTTGTTGGATTTTCAATATTAGAATACAATACCGCAGGAGTACTATTAAGTAAAACGTATAAAGATTTTACCATCCAACTCACTCCAATGCCTTGCAACCTAATCAACTCACTCAACAAAACAACCATAACGCCTACCATTCAATTGTTTCCGAATCCTACCCATAACGAACTGACCATAGAAACGGGGACAGAACAAGAAGTAGAATTAAGGCTCTATTCCATACAGGGACAAGAGTTGCTTTACCAATCTTTTCGGAAGGGAACCACCATTCATTTAGCAACTTGGCCTAAAGGGGTTTATTTCTTAGATTTTACCTCTAACAACCAACGAACCATCAAGCGAATTGTCAAGCAATAGAATGATTCTTTAAAGATTGACAAAAACAGGAAACAGAATAAGGCATTTATGTCTTTATTCTGTTTTTTTTATGTATTTTCTTCATAACGAATTATCCTGTGTACAGGACAACCCCAGCTTGCTGGCTCACGAGCAAAGCGAACTATAAGTATGAACGAAGTGAACGATGTAAGCTTGTAGCCAAAGCTACAAAGGCAAAGCCCGCTCATGAGGAACGAATAGCTAACCAGCTTGCTGACTCACGAGCAAAGCGAGCTAAACAATTGGAATTAAATAAAACAAGGGTTTAGTTGAGCTATTTTAAGATTTTATGCCATTGATTTACAATCCATTTAAGGCAACTAGAATACCAATCCAGCTATATACCAATCACTACTATGACTTTAACTGAATATATTAAACAAAACTACCATCCAAAATTCGAGGCATCTGATTTTCCTTTTGAGGTAAATCAAAAAAAAGCTGCCAAAGGAACGATCATTCTTCCTTATTCCAAGATTACCAATAAGATGCATTTTCTCAACCAAGGAATTGTAGAAGTAACGGTCTCTTTTGGCGAAATAGAAAAAACAATTTTATTTAATTTTGCCAATACCTTTTT
This sequence comes from Aureispira anguillae, assembly GCF_026000115.1. Classification (GTDB taxonomy): domain Bacteria; phylum Bacteroidota; class Bacteroidia; order Chitinophagales; family Saprospiraceae; genus Aureispira; species Aureispira anguillae. The sequence goes on along the minus strand of NZ_AP026867.1, from coordinate 1,518,109 downwards.
TGGTTCTTATGCTTCTGCTCTAACTAGAGAACCTTCTAGCATTCAATGTGTTGCCATCGTAGATTGCGTATTTGAGGAATTCGACTTTCACGCTTATCAAAGGGCATGTGAGACCTCTCTATTAATCAATAAAATCGGAAGAGTAGAATTGGAAAAACACTTCTTAAGATCAATTCAACGAGAGAAAGATTTTCTTACCAAAACAAAAAAAGAAATGTATTTGGATTTAATCCAAAAAAATCCAGAAATGTTACAAAAAATCTCGCTAAAAAAGATCGCCAACTACTTTGGCATTCTTCCAGAAACATTGAGCAGAATACGAAAAGATATTATTTCTTGACTTTAGGTCAAGTTTTATATCTAAAGGTCTTATTAATTTTGTGGGATAAATATATAGAGGTGTAAAAAATTACCTTCTTATAAATAACAAGCTACAATAATCAATAATAATGAGAAAAAAAATCGTACTTATTGCTTTGCCCCTTTGCTTATCAATTTGTTTTTCATTTAAACTACTGGCACAAGAAAAACCAATTCCCAAACATCATTTATCCCTCTTTTATGGCGTACAATACAATATGAGGTTTGATGCTGTTTATTCTAGATTACCACGCTATGGAGGTAGTCATAATGGAACCTTACAATATGAATACAAAAGTAAAACGTGCCTCTTAACTACTGCTCTTGGTTTTTCTACAGGTACTTGGGGCATTAAAGATAATCCAATTAGCCAATTGTTGAGTTACAATGGGCAATTTAAACTCCACTGCCTTTTTAACCTAACCCCATCAACGCTTCAAGAAAATAAATTAGCGTTTTATTTAGGCGGTAATTTGGGGTTTGGAGGAGAAATATGGTTTCCTGAGTCTTATCTATTAGCCTATGGGTGGGACATCAATTTAGGGTTAGGGCTGAGTGCTGCTCTTCATTATGCTATCAGTCCTAAATTATCCTTACAGTATGATTTTAATTTTCATTGTTTAGGTGTTTTATGGCGACCGCACAACAATGGTCAGCAGCTCATCACAGAAGAATTACAAAAAGAAAAAGGAACTTTAGCAGCAGCTTTTGAGACGCCACGATTTGCCCATGTTTTAAATACAATTTACATGGAAAATCGACTTCGTTTAGTCTACCACATCACCAACAATTTGGCACTCAATTATGCGTTCATACTAGCCTACAAACACTTAAAACAACCTCTAATAAAAAAAGGCATTGACATTAACAATACCATTGGCCTAACTTATAAATTTTAGAATAATGAGAAAGATATTATGCATATTTGGTCTATCATCACTTGTATTATTTAGTGCATGTGATAAAGATTTTGTAGTAGATCATTCGGTTGAAGCGGATTATAATTTATTTTTTGAATATTTAAAAAAGGATTATGCCTACCGTGATTTTCATCCATTTACCATGGAAGAATTAAGGTTAAAGTACTTAGGCGAAATAACAGCAAAACCAACACAAGAAAACTTAGCTAAAATCTTATTAGAAGTTCAACTAAATGAACTAAAAGACCCCCATGTTTATCCCTTAGAGCAGCTAGATAAACAGGTATATGTCGCCGTCAAGACCCCGCTTAACCTTGAAATAAAACGCCCTTTATTTCAAGAAATAGACATCATCAAGCAAGGTCATTTTTATACCTACGGTACCGTTAAAACGCATAATGACATCGGTTATATCTATATCAACTCGTTCAATTCTAATGTTGGAGGAACAAGTTCTTTAGGCGTAGAAGAAGGGGTTTTAGCGATTAATACAATTGTCCAAGAACTCCAAAAGAAAGGCGTAAAGTCATTAATCGTAGATATGCGTTCCTATGCGGGTGGCACCAATTATGTTCCTAGGTATATTGCCCAACGGTTCCTTAATAAGAAAAGCATTTATATGAATGAGTACTACCCCAACGGTTCAACATTTATAAAAAAGGAATGGGAAGTTGAACCACAAGGAGATTCTGGATTTAGAACTGTAAAAATAGCATTATTATCCAACGGCTGTACTTGTAGTGGTGGAGAGATGTTTCTTCTAGCAATGCTGCAAAGAGATAATTTGGTACATATTGGGTCCCGCTCTCTTGGTTGTTCAGGTAATGTTACCCATAAAGATTTATCCAATGGTTGGGCCTTTTCTATTACAAATTCTAGAACAGAATTTCCAGATGGAACCTCCTACTTTAAAGAAGGCATAACTCCCTCAATTGTTGTTAAAAATGATCCCACCTACGGGGAAACGACCTCTGAGGATAAACTAATTGAACGAGCTATTATCGAACTATTATAGTACCATTAACGTCAAAGGACAGATTCCATAAGAAATGGAATCTGTCCCAATTTACTAAAAATCTTTTTTTAGCCAAATAGTAGCTTCCCGTTCAACATCCTGCATTCCATTGTCAATGGTTTGAATACAGCGCAATCCTGATTCTCCAATCCAATCAACTAACTTTATCGAAAATTTTCTGGATCGATTTCTAGGAGAAGTGCCAGAGCTTCCCTTTATATCTATGATAACAGGAGGAGTTATTGCTTTATTTTTAATGGAATATAAAGCCAACTTTTTATCTATGGTATGACCTTTTTCTTGGTTTTTAATGGTGCAAAACTTTTCTTGGCTTTCAGAAAAAATCGGGCGATTCTTTAACCTTGTCAAAGAACCATCTTCTAAAGATATTAAAACATATTCCTCTGCCTCCCACGCTTGTTTTTGGAAAAGCACATGGTCTATTTTTTTATAATATTGAATCAATTTGTAATGACTTTTACCCTCTATAATCTCATTCGGTTTTACAGATTCTAAGCTCAGTATTTTTTGGTTTTTTAATTCGATATCAATTCTATTTGCTTCTTGTTGAACCCTTATAAAATCAACCTTAATAGAATTTTGATTAACACTAATGGGAGAAATATAGTCGCCTGGAATTTCTTCCATAAAAAGATCTTTGTTTTCAAAAACAAGCTCTGGAAACATTCTTTTAAAGGTCTGCTCTCCATCAAAAGAATAGGTATAAAAATGTTTGTTGACCGACATTTCCCCAGCATCCCCTATTATATCCCAAGATTCTAAGATAATATGATGGCAATCAAAATGGTTTGTGAGGTCTTTTTTGATGTAAAATTTTCTCCCATATTCTACCAATGTTGGCGCATAATAACCATTTCCACAATTAATAAAAAAAGTAAAAAACTGTTCATTACTTGTTCCAACTGCACTCGGTTCATGAGCAACAATATCGGCTTTGTTATCTTTGTTTAAATCTATCCAACCAACCAACTGGTATTCGTTTTTAGCAATGACAAAATCGATGTTGTTATTTTGTTTATTGGTGAATAGGTTCGTATCTATTTTTACCTGCTTATCAAATTTTGAACAAATCGGAAAAGAATCTAAGTTCAATTGAGCCTTTGATGCAATCATTCCACCCCCTAGGATAGAGGTTCCAAAAGAAAAGTTAGTACTCAACAAAAATATCCCTATAAAAAACAGTTTCATGCTATGTGTTTTTACAATTTATGCCAATGCAATTAGTAATTTTACGCTTTCAAAAAAAAGCAACTTAAATACCAAATCAAAATAAGGAATTTTAAATTTAATATTCTTTGATTATTTGGTCTAAATTGATTGACATTCGGCAGTGGGTCATTATTGTATCAATAAAACTTCTCCATTAAGCAATTTTTCCGCTATCATTTTTTTCTTTTTTTTAATAATTAGCAGACTGAATCATTAAATAATGAATGTTTTATGAATAGAACATCATTCGGGTAAGACTGTATTTAACAACCTTGCTTGTTTGATATAGAGCTTAAAAACAGCACCTTTTTTCATAATTTTGAACTCTACATCAACCCCATAATTTTCTGGATTGATAAGTTTTTTGCGCAGAGAAGCGTCTATCTCTGCACAAGCCTTTTGCAATTGCCGAACAAGTGGTGTGAGTAGTGGATTATCCACAAAAATATTCTGCAAAGAAGATTTAGATTCGGTCACATACCACTTACTATCCAACTGTCTAAAATAAATAATTTCTGGGCGGCTAGCATCTTTAGGGTTGGTCACAGAAACCTCTCCATATTGAGTATTAATATGAATACTTGGCGTTCCTGTTGGATTCGGAATGGTTAAGGCAACACCATTGGCATATTCTTGAGGAAAAGCCTCATTGATTAAAATAGCCATCGCTGCCTGTCTATGATCGATTCCAAAAAAAGCACGTTCTTCAAAGGCTCTTGAAAGCCATAAAGAAGCATAGACCTTCAAAATTTTTTCTTGTACAACTTTTCGTTCACAACCTTGTTGAAAGCCCTTAGAAACATACAAACCTGCACCATTAAAATCTGCCAAATCTTCACAATTAGTAGAGCTTCGAAGACGCACACGCTTTCCTTTGTAATATTTTTCGCCAATCAATTCTAATTCTCTATAAATGCGTTCATCTAGACTTGCCGTTAAAATTCTATTTCGTATACTTTCTAACCTTTTGTTAAGCGCTTTCGAAGAAAGTTTGAACTGATCCTTTAATAAGGATTCAATTAACTGATCTGCTCCACAGCTTTTAACCGTTTTGAAATAAAAATAAAAAGGGATGGCAAAACCAGGACGAGTATATTCAGGTAATTCATGCTGTAGCCAAGCATAATTGGCAGCCTTTGCCCCAATGCAATTTACGGTTTGTACCGTACGAGCCCCTAATTCAAAGTGCGAAAAAGAAGCTACTGACAAATCAGGCTTAGGAATCTTGACCCTTAATTTGCGTTGGTTTTTCCAGTGTTCTTGTGCCTCTCGTTCTGAAATTAATTCGATCTCCAAAGCATCCTTTCCATTTTCTTTTTTAGCGATGATTTTCACCAATTTATTGCCATATTTTTGCAAAAAATCTTGTGGCAATTTAGCCTGCAAATAAGCGTTTATTGTTCCTCTATTTTTTGCTAATAAATTAATATGAGAAAGTGGTGTCTGTGGTTCTATTGTAATAATTCCATTCGCAATTGGGACACGATAAGGAAGGCTTTCGTAAAGTAAGATATTTTTAAAATTGCTGGTCACCTTATTTTCCTCCCCTGTTTTTATCCATTTAAGATAACCAACAGCTATTCCTGTATTTAATAATTTGGCAGCAAATGATTGTTCTTTATTTTTTGTTGGAGTTATTGCTTCTTGGGGGGACTTTTCCAAGGCAGCAATTAATTCATACAATGCCATTGTTTGGTATCCTTGCTGTTCTAATCCTTTACGAATTGTTTTATTTGGCAAGGCTGCTGAGGAACTTGCTAATAGGGCAATTCCCCTTCCTATATTACCTGCCTGCTTTCTAATGTATTTTTCCATGGTTTTCATCAAACGAACAAAAGTTTGCTCCATAGAATAAGGATCATCGGTATAATCATAATGCTCTAATCGAACCGCCCAAGTATATGTTTCTCCCTCAATCACCATAGGCATCTTTCTTAAATCATACAAAAAAACAGGTAAATAAACACGATGGCTAGGATGCCTTACCAACTCCTTAAATTGAGGAAACCTAAGTCCTGTTTTCATTCCATAACAAACATAATTGCCATGTCCCTTGTATCGCTCTGTATCAAATAGGTGGACAGAAGGTTCTGATTGATCCCAATCTGCTACAATTACTTTCCAAGTAGGAATTTTATCATAAGAAATAAACTGATAATCCTTTGCGTTATACTCATTTTGAGCCAAAATTTTACCACAAAAAAAGAGGCTAATAAAAAAGCAATGAATTAAAAAGCTATCTTTTTTCATAGATCTACGGTAAGAATTTATTCTCATTTTAACGTTCTTCTGCTACTCCAAGATGCCCTAACAACCACTTGATTGCTTTTTTTTCATCCCTAAAAACTTTAGACGGTTCAATTTTATCATTACTCAAAGCCAAAACTCTCCCTCGGAGTGTCAGCAATAAATTTCCCATGATTTGAGAACCAAAAGAAGGCGTTACAATAGCAACAGCCAAAGCCTCAACTTCCCTATTGGCAGCATAACCTTTTAATACATCCTTTTTTATATAAAATGAAGGCGCACAAATGAGCGCAACTTTAGGTTTATCATTGGATAAATAAACCTTATTGGTTGCGGCAATAACCTCGTCTACTCCTTCTAAGGTTAACTCTGTAATATTTTCATTAACCGCTGTTTTTACAATCTGATCTTGTATAAGGGTTACCGTTATTTCTTTGGTCTTACATTCCATCGTCTTATATTTTTAATTGTGGGGTTACTAGTACTATTTCTTTGCGCTCAACAATTAATAGGTTGAGTTCAAGCATTGATTTTTTTAGTTAATACTTCGTTAATTAGCTCGTTACACTCGTGAGATAGTTTTTTGCTTTTTTTGTAAAAAAGCAAAAAAACATCTTGTATTCGATTGATTACCAAATAACTAATACTTTGAACAGCAAAAATTCATCGTTTTAATAATCAACTGCGTAGCACTAATGTAATAATCGAATACGATTTTTCAACGGAGTAATGTTTAGTAATAAAGTGGCATCATTAGCGATACTTCATTACAAGGACAGAAGATAGTATTTTAAACGTAAAAAAAACACACATTCCCCCACTTTTATCTTGAGTTTTATAAAAAAAAGCATTTCAATATAATAAAAAGAACAATACATATTCAAATGATTTCAGATCGATTCCCAAGGCGAAGCATCTCCCCCCCCTCCTAAAACAAATACAGGACAATCCCTAATTAGAGTTTGTCCTGTTTCTTTGCTACAATTTTATTTTAGAATGGTTAATAAACTATTCATAATTTATCCGTATTTTTTTAGTATAAGCACTAAGACCATTGCTTACACGAACCCAATACACCCCTGACGCATAACGAGCCAGATCAACTTCCATTTCATAATAAGCACTTGCTTGAAGGCTTATACGACGTTCCTCTACCACTTGCCCCAACGCTGTTAGGATTTCTATTTTGTAATCATCGTCTTTTGCCAATTGGATATAAACGGTACTACGTCCTTCCTGCAAAAGCGTTGGGAATAGCTTTTGTACCAATGGCGCTTCTACATTCAGTGCACGAATATTTGAATAAGCATACGTTCCATCAAAATCTACTTGTTTCAAGCGGAAATAATGGACCCCTGCTACTAAATTCGGCACTTCATACTGATAATGTTGAGCCTGAATGGTCGTTCCTGCTCCTTCTACATAACCAATCGGATTAAAGACGGGCACTCCTGTTGTTGGCAAAGCCTGTTCTACTTCATAACCTGCATTATTTAGCTCCGTTGCTGTTGCCCAATTCAATTGTCCTATATTCTTTCCTTTTAATTTAGCTGTAAAAGTTAATAATTCGACGGGCAAATCTACGATTAGGGCTTGATAATCCTCTACCTCACCATTCGTTCTTCCTCCTGAAAAATCTCCCACAGCAAAAGCATCGTCATCGGCTCTTAAACGTACGTTTACCGTTTGAGTACTCTGATAGGTAGCTGGAACTGTTACGGCAACCGTTGTTGTTGTTGGACTCGCTGTCGCTACCGAACCATTGTAAAAGTCATCGTAAATCCCATCGGCATTCCAATCGATCCACAAACCATAAAATACATTATCTGCCACTGCCGAGTTCACGGTAATATCTAAATTGAATACCTGATTTGCCAACACAGATGTTGGAAACGCTCCAGACCCTGTTCCAAAACTAATTCCATCGTCAAAATTATCTGTCCCCAAAGCTGAACTTGTATTTTCAAAATCGGTATTGCTACCCAACCAAACATCTGTTCCACCATCCAGTACATTATCCGCATTTCCATCTCTTATTGCTCTATGGTAGGCTACTCCGTAGGCTGCTGGCGCATCTCCATAGTCCTTATTAACATCCAAGATCGTCAGATAAACCGTTGCGGTATCACATGCTTTCGGCGTTCCATCATCACAGATGCTATACACAAACTCATCATTCCCACTAAAATTGGGATCGGTTGGGCTATACGTATAACTCCCATCTGGATTTAAAGTCACCGTACCTTGGCTTGCTCCACTCACCAAACTTACCCCTCCGATTTGGCTATCTCCTTCTACATCACTATCGTTGTCCAACACATTTGCCGTTAAGGTCGTCCCTTTGTCTAAAAACTCCTCATCATCGATTGCATTTGTACTGTTGTACACTGATGGTAATACATGTATTGTCACCGTTGTTGTTTCACAGCTCATAGGCACGCCATCATCACAAGCCGTATACTCATAAACAACCTCTCCTACAAAACCTGCTACAGGATCAAAGGTATAACTTCCATCCGCATTTTGCGTCAAGGTGCCTGCATTGGTCACTGCTGCTCCATTTTGATCCACTCCCGCTATGGTTGTTCCTACTCCCAATCCTACTGTACCATCTACTACTCCATCTCCATCTGTGTCTATATTGATTGTCCCTGTTACAGTGATGTTATCCCCATCTGGATCGTTGTCATTCGACAAAACTTGACCACTTACGGCTAAATCGTCATAGGTGACATTCGCATCTGGTGCCAGTGCCAATTCTCCATTATCAGTGGTTGGCAAGGGCTCTACATCTATTGTTACCAATGCTTCCTCACAAGCTTGAGGACTCCCGTTATCACATACTTGATAACTATAGCGTACCTCTCCTACAAAATTTGCTGTGGGGACAAATGTATACGTCCCATCTGAATTTTGCGTCAAAGTGCCTGCATTGTTATTAGCTGTCCCATCTTCATTTACTCCTCCTACCGTCACTCCTGTTCCCAATCCATTGGCTGTTTCTGGTACGCCATCTCCATCTGTATCTATTGTTATGTTACCTGTCAATACTTGCGTATTGTTTTCATGATCCCAATCGTTGGTTAAGACATTACCACTTGCCGTCTCATTAATTGGTGTCGTATTGATGTCATTCGCTGCATAAGTTGTATTTCCTTCTCGCCAATCCCGCTCTATCGTTACCCCATTGGTTGCATCTGGATGACTATTGGGATTCAAATTGGTATTGGTGGCATCCGTACTTGCTGTATTGTTATCATAACCATCCAACAAGCCGTCTCCATCCGCATCTGTTGCTCCTCCTGATAAACCTGTATTCGCATTTGGACTATCTGTGCCATCTACTAGACCATCTCCATTCGTATCGTGCCCCTCTAGATTATCTAATAAACCATCATTATCACTATCCAAGTCCAAATAATCGGGATTGTCTACTCCATCCGCATTATTGGGTACAATTCCTGAACCTGCTCCACCAAAGTTTGCATCGTCATTGTCGTAAGCATCGTCTATCCCATCTCCATCTGCATCTGTCCCTGCTGGGGCAAGGTAAGAAGCCGTTGCTTGTCCTTCTGTATTGTCTACGATTCCATCGTTGTCCGCATCTATATCCAAGAAGTTGTAATTGTTGTCTCCATCTTGGTTATCGTTTGGATAAGTATCTGGTCTTCCATCTCCATTTCCATCTGCTCCTGTTACAGTCATTGCATTTGCTGTATTCTCTGCCGTGCCATCGTTCCCGACATCGCCATCTACGCCATCGTTAAAACCATCTCCGTCGGTATCCACAAAACCATCCGCTATTCCATCTCTATTGGCATCTATTCCGCCTGCTTCCTCTACATCTAAAATACCATCGTTGTCCGCATCCAAATCAAATTGATTTAGAATACCATCTCCATCCAAATCTCCTCTTGCATAAGTATCTGGGGCACCATCTCCATTGGTATCAGCTCCTGTTAAAACCAAAACATCTGCTATATTCTCTGCCGTACCATCATTCCCTACATCGCCATCTACCACATCGTTAAAACCATCGCCATCGGTATCGGCAAAGTTATCTGCTAGACCATCTCCATCTGCATCGGTGCCTCCTGCTTCTACCACATCTGGAATGCCATCGTTATCGCCATCCAAATCTAAATGATTGGGTACACCATCTCCATCTGCATCTCCTGAGGAATAAGAATCAGGAGCGCCATCATTATCCGTATCTGCTCCTGTCAAGATCAAAGCATCACTGCTATTTTCTGCTGTCCCATCGTTTCCGACATCGCCATCTACCACATCGTTAAAACCATCGCCATCGGTATCGGCAAAGTTATCTGCTAGACCGTCTCCATTTTCATCCGTGCCGCCTGCTTCTACCACATCTGGTATTCCATCGTTATCCGAATCCAAATCTAAGACATCCAAGATGCCATCGCCATCACTATCACTATTCGCTATCGCAGTTCCCCCATTGTCTACATCGTATTCATCGCTTAGACCATCGTTATCCGTATCCGTATAATTATCTACTACGCCATCGCCATTTGTATCCACTCCTCCTGCTTCTACTATATCTGCTATGCCGTCGTTGTCTGAATCTAGGTCTAGATGGTTCGGTATACCGTCTAAATCCGTATCTCTTGGTAAACAAGGAATAGAGATTCGAATAACAGATTTCTGACCAAGTCCTGACGAAACATTTGTTAACGACTCCATAAAATTAATGGTAAACGCTCTAATGCCATTTCCTGTAATCTCCCATTCAGAAGTCCCTATAGGAACATGACCTCCTGATACATTTGGAACAAATGTAACATCAGAGGTACCATTTCCCACTATATTTTGTAACTCAGCAGCAGGACTACCAATCACAGCACTATGCGTAATGACTGGAGTTGTCACATTCCATGTACTTGAAGACGTTGTAATATTCCACTCTTCTTGATCATCAAACCACCCATTTGCGTTTCCTTGCTCGAACCGAATATTGACAGGATAGTTAAATGTAAATTTATATTCCATAAACTCTGTCCTTGCTGCACCTAATGTTGTTGTGACACCCATCGATAACTCACTTAAACCATTCCCCGCAGGCACACTAATATTTGTTGAATTACCATTTATTGTAGCACTAAAGTTCACCAAAGAATTAATCGATTGATTCACTATATTTGGTGTACCATTAGAGAGCGAAGACAAATCAAGAGAAAAACCACTACAATCCATTTCATCCACATCCAAAATTCCATCGTTATCGTCATCCAAATCTACGATATCCATCACACCATCTTGATCCGTATCTAGCGCCTCTCTCCAGTCTCGCTCCGAGCTTTGACCATCTTCATCAGGATGGCTATTAGGGTTCAAATTGGTATTGGTGGCATCTGTACTTGCTGTATTGTTATCATAACCATCCAACAAGCCATCTCCATCGGTATCTGTTGTTCCTCCTGATAAACCTGTATTCGCATTGGGGCTATCCGTTCCATCTACTAAGCCATCTCCATTTGTATCGTGCCCCTCTAGTCCATCCAACTCTCCGTCATTGTCACTATCCAAGTCCAAATAATCGGGATTGTCTACTCCATCGGCATTGTTGGGTACAATTCCTGAACCTGCTCCGCCAAAGGTTGCATCGTCATTGTCGTAAGCATCGTCTATCCCATCTCCATCCGCATCTGTCCCTGCTGGGGCAAGGTAAGAAGCTGTTGCCTGTCCTTCTGTATTGTCTACGATTCCATCGTTATCCGCATCTATATCCAAGAAGTTATAATTGCTGTCTCCATCTGTATTATCATTGGGATAGGTATCTGGTCTTCCATCTCCATTTCCATCTGCTCCTGTTACCGTGGTCGCATTTGCTGTATTCTCTGCCGTGCCATCGTTCCCAACATCCCCATCTACAGCATCATTAAAACCATCTCCGTCGGTATCCACAAAACCATCCGCTATTCCATCTCTATTGGCATCTATTCCGCCTGCTTCCTCTACATCTAATATACCATCATTGTCCGCATCCAAATCAAATTGATTTAGAATACCATCGCCATCTAAATCGTCGTTTGGATAAGAATCGGGGGCACCATCTCCATTGGTATCGGCTCCTGTTACCGTGGTCGCATTTGCCGTATTCTCTGCCGTACCATCGTTTCCGACATCGCCATCTACCACATCGTTAAAACCATCGCCATCTATATCGGCAAAGTTATCTGCTAGACCGTCTCCATCTGCATCCGTGCCTCCTGCTTCTACCACATCTGGAATGCCATCGTTATCGCCATCCAAATCTAAATGATTGGGTACACCATCATTATCTGCATCCTTTAATACAAGGGCTGTATTATTAGCATTGGGTGTCATATATTCAACAGAAACCGTTCCTAGACAAGAATAATCCGTACAAAAATTCACATCCGCTGTTGGAGTAAATCGCATGCTAACAGATCCATCATCATTCCATAAATTCCAAGACGCTAAAGGAATCGTCACTTTAAAACAAACAGCAGGACTTCCACAATCACCATAAGCAGGGTTATTAGAAGAATGCTTTGTAAAAGAAGCGATTAAAACAGCATCTTCTCCATAAACTTCTATCATTTCAGTTGAACCATTTCCATAATCACCTTCTAGGCAAAATGTAACAACAGGGTCATCAACAGCATCTATAGTAGCAACAGCTAGTGCTACATTATGATTGTAGCCAACAACTGTTCCTGAACAGTCTCCAACCGTGCTAGCAGTATTTAATGTGTTAGAATTGGAATCATAACCATCTGTCAAACCATCTCCATCCACATCTACGATAGCATCTACCACGCCATCCCCATTGGTGTCTACTCCACCTACCTCTACCAAATCAGGAATACCATCATTATCTGAATCCAAATCCAAATGATTAGGAACCCCATCTCCATCTGTATCTAAGTTACAGTCATTTTTAGTAAAGGTAAAATCCGAAATGCCTACTATATTTGCTCCAGGATCAGCTTGTACAGCAAGACCATGCCCATATTTTATACAAATTTCATTTACCCCTTCAGGAAAAGTAATGGTTACATTAGCATCCGAAGAAGTAGAAGCCACACTCTGCAAGCCACTAAAACTATTCGTTGCATCATCAAAATCAACAAAACTAGCATTGAAGCTAACATCTGCAATCGTAATATCTACTGGTTTACCAAACTGATACCCCATAACAACGATACTATCTAACCAAGAATTGGTACTAGGATTAGATAAATCATTTACATCAATATCCGTCAACGTAAACGTTAAATTGCTTAAGGTGTCGGATAATTTAAAACAATGTATAGCCATTTGTTCTTGGCTCGTATTATCATGATACATAAAATATTGATCTGAAATACCTCCAAATGTGCCAGAGGAAATAGAACCATTCCTTCCACTTGCCTCTGATATATTAAAAGGATTATACATAGACGCAACTAAACCATTTCCATCGTTTGTTGTGACAGGCGTAGCAATCTGATAATAGTTAGTTTGCCCTGAAACTAACGCACCTTTAAAATCAGACCAATCTATTGTATCCTGATTAGCAATACAAGATTGCTCATTCACATCTGCAATACCATCATTATCTGCATCAAGATCTCCTGCATCTCCAATACCATCACAATCGTTATCAGCGAAGGTCATAGCAAAATCGGAAATTCCAACAAGTTGATTGCCTGGGTTAGAAACTACTCCAGCCCCATTCCTATATATTACACAAAATTCTGTAATAGGACTAGGAAATGTAATTGTTACATTCCCATCTGAACTAGAGCTCCCTACATTATTTAGCCCTACAAAGCTATTGGTTGCATCATTAAAAGAAACAAAAGAAGCATTAAAACTAACATCTGCAGGTGTAATATCTACCAATGTACCATTATTGTATCCCAAAATGACTATAGAATCTTGGTAACTCCCATCAATTGAATCTATATCTGTTAATGTTACTGTAAAATCGATAGCCTGATTAAACTGAAAACAATGTTGTGATTGCTCACTAACGTTATTCGCATTCTGATATAAGATATATTGGTCATTTACCCCTCCAAAAGTAGAACTAATAATTGAACTACTACGGTTATCACTAATCCCATATAAATCTGTTACATTATAATTTACGGCAAGGCCTCCATTACTTATATTAGAAGCGATCGTAAAATAGGCATTTTCTCCTGTAAGCGGAGCAACTTTAAAATCAGACCAATCTAAGGTTGAGGTCAATGTACCTGCACATTGTGCAAATGAGAACAGCCCCTGTCCCAAAAGCAACAAAATCATGCACGCAGTGAGCCATTGTTGTTTAAATTGTAAAAAAACTCCCATAATTAATATTTTTATTAAAAAAAAAGAATTGGATATCGTTCAAAGACTTCAATTCAAATTAGGCTTATAAACATAAAAGCCTAAAGCTGCCGTGCAGCTTTAGCGTTAAATCCTATTGTTTTTTTATAAATTTGTTAGGGGTATTCAACTAGAATACTCTAGTTGTGTAAAAGAAATGATACTTAAGATTAATTGGTCTTATAACCATCTATTAAATGCTAAATCATCGCATTTTTAGGTTTCAGACATTGATAAAGTAATTTTTCCTGCTTAAAATACAAGGAGCAAAAGTGTTCAATATGGTTTTTAAGTTTTTACTTTAAAAGGATTTTTTTTGGGGCAAAAATCCACATTCCCTAAGTGTTATTATACACTACCTTATCTCATTATTCCTTAATATATAAAGTACTGTATTACAATGATAGCACTAAAATAAATAAAAAACAAATATTAGATAATATATACTACATAAAACACTACTATACAACCCAAGAATAAGCCCAGTATAATTTATAAAATAAAAAACAGAACCAACTCCATTAGAGCGGTTCTGTCTTTTTCTCCATAATCTTGACAAAGCCTAGTTCTAGGTATTCTACCTCCCATCTACTAATTCAACATTGCTGAATGGAGTATACTACTGGTTATTTATTCGTATTTTTTCTGTATAAGTTCCTGTGCCGTCACTCACACGAACCACATACACCCCTGACACATAATGCGCCAGATCAACTTCCATTTCATAATAAGCACTTGCTTGAAGGCGTATACGACGTTCCTCTACCACTTGCCCCAACGCTGTTAGGATTTCTATTTTGTAATCATCGTCTTTTGCCATTTGTATATAAATCGTACTGCTTCCTTCCTGCAAAAGCGTTGGAAATAGCTTTTGTACCAATGGCGCTTCTACATTCAGTGCACGAATATTTGAATAAGCATACGTTCCATCAAAATCTACTTGCTTCAGGCGGAAATAATGGACCCCTGCTACTAAATTCGGCACTTCATACTGATAATGTTGAGCCTGAATGGTCGTTCCTGCTCCTTCTACATAACCAATCGGATTAAAGACAGGCACTCCTGTTGTTGGCAAAGCCTGCTCTACTTCATAACCTGCATTATTTAGCTCCGTTGCTGTTGCCCAATTCAATTGTCCTGTATTCTTTCCTTTTAATTTAGCTGTAAAAGTTAATAATTCGACGGGCAAATCTACGATTAGGGCTTGATAATCCTCTACCTCACCATTGGTTCTTCCTCCTGAAAAATCTCCCACAGCAAAAGCATCGTCATCGGCTCTTAAACGTACGTTTACCGTTTGAGTACTCTGATAGGTAGCTGGAACTGTTACGGCAACCGTTGTTGTTGTTGGACTCGCTGTCGCTACCGAACCATTGTAAAAGTCATCGTAAATCCCATCGGCGTTCCAATCGATCCACAAACCATAAAATACATTATCTGCCACTGCCGAGTTCACGGTAATATCTAAATTGAATACCTGATTTGCCAGCACAGATGTTGGAAACGCTCCTGCCCCTGTTCCAAAACTAATTCCATCGTCAAAATTATCTGTCCCCGAAGCTGAACTTGCATTTTCAAAATCGGTATTGCTACCCAACCAAACATCTGTTCCACCATCCAGTACATTATCCACATTTCCATCCCTCATTGCTCTATGATAGGCTACTCCGTAGGCTGCTGGCGCATCTCCATAGTCCTTATTAACATCCAAGATTGTCAGATAAACCGTTGCGGTATCACATGCTTTAGGCGTTCCATCATCACAGATGCTATACACAAACTCATCGTTCCCACTAAAATTGGGATCAGTTGGGCTATACGTATAACTCCCATCTGGATTTAAAGTCACCGTACCTTGGCTTGCTCCACTCACCAAACTTACCCCTCCGATTTGGCTATCTCCTTCTACATCATTATCGTTGTCCAACACATTTGCCGTCAAGGTCGTTCCTTTGTCTAAAAACTCCTCATCATCGATTGCATTTGTACTGTTGTACACTGATGGTAATACATGTATTGTCACCGTTGTTGTTTCACAACTCATAGGCACGCCATCATCACAAGCCGTATACTCATAAACAACCTCTCCTACAAAACCTGCTACGGGATCAAAGGTATAACTTCCATCCGCATTTTGCGTCAAGGTGCCTGCATTGGTCACTGCTGCTCCATTTTGATCCACTCCTGCTATGGTTGTTCCTACTCCCAATCCTGCTGTACCATCTACTACTCCATCTCCATCTGTGTCTATATTAATTGTCCCAGTCACAGTGATGTTATCCCCATCTGGATCGTTGTCATTCGACAAAACTTGACCACTTACTGCTAAATCGTCATAGGTGACATTCGCATCTGGTGCCAGTGCCAATTCTCCATTATCGGTGGTTGGCAAGGGCTCTACATCTATTGTTACCAATGCTTCCTCACAAGCTTGAGGACTCCCATTATCACATACTTGATAACTATAGCGTACCTCTCCTACAAAATTTGCTGTGGGTATAAATGTATACGTCCCATCTGAATTTTGCGTCAAGGTACCTGCATTGTTATTAGCTGTCCCATCTTCATTCACTCCTCCTACCGTCACTCCTGTTCCCAATCCATTGGCTGTTTCTGGTACGCCATCTCCATCTGTATCTATTGTTATGTTACCGGTCAATACTTGCGTATTGTTTTCATGATCCCAATCGTTGGTTAAGACATTACAACTTGCCGTCTCATTAATTGGTGTCGTATTGATGTCATTCGCTGCATAAGTTGTATTTCCTTCTCGCCAATCCCGCTCTATCGTTACCCCATTGGTTACATCTGGATGACTATTCCCATTTAAGTTCGTGTTCGTGGCATCTGTACTTGCTGTATTGTTATCATAACCATCCAACAAGCCATCTCCATCCGCATCTGTTGCTCCTCCTGATAAACCTGTATTCGCATTTGGACTATCTGTGCCATCTACTAGACCATCTCCATTCGTATCGTGTCCCTCTAGATTATCTAACAAACCATCATTATCACTATCCAAGTCCAAATAATCGGGATTGTCTACTCCATCCGCATTGTTGGGTACGATCCCTGATCCTGCTCCACCAAAGTTTGCATCGTCATTGTCGTAAGCATCGTCTATCCCATCTCCATCCGCATCTGTCCCTGCTGGGGCAAGGTAAGAAGCCGTTGCTTGCCCTTCTGTATTGTCTACGATTCCATCGTTGTCCGCATCTATATCCAAGAAGTTGTAATTGTTGTCTCCATCTTGGTTATCGTTTGGATAAGTATCTGGTCTTCCATCTCCATTTCCATCTGCTCCTGTTACAGTCGTTGCATTCGCTGTATTCTCTGCCGTGCCATCGTTTCCAACATCGCCATCTACCACATCGTTAAAACCATCTCCGTCGGTATCCACAAAACCATCCGCTATTCCATCTCTATTGGCATCTATTCCGCCTGCTTCCTCTACATCTAAAATACCATCGTTGTCCGCATCCAAATCAAATTGATTTAGAATACCATCGCCATCCAAATCTCCTCTTGCATAAGTATCTGGGGCACCATCTCCATTGGTATCGGCTCCTGTTAAAACCAAAACATCTGCTATATTCTCTGCCGTACCATCATTCCCGACATCGCCATCTACCACATCGTTAAAACCATCGCCATCGGTATCGGCAAAGTTATCTGCTAGACCATCTCCATCTGCATCTGTGCCACCTGCTTCTACCACATCTGGAATACCATCGTTATCGCCATCCAAATCCAACTGATTTATAATCCCATCTCCATCGGTATCTCCTGAGGGATACGAATTAGGAGCGCCATCATTATCCGTATCTGCTCCTGTCAAGACCAAAGCATCACTGCTATTTTCTGCTGTCCCATCGTTCCCGACATCGCCATCTACCACATCGTTAAAACCATCTCCATCGGTATCGGCAAAGTTATCTGCTAGACCGTCTCCATTTTCATCCGTGCCGCCTGCTTCTACCACATCTGGTATTCCATCGTTATCCGAATCCAAATCTAAGACATCCAAGATGCCATCGCCATCACTGTCACTATTCGCTATCGCAGTCCCCCCATTGTCTACATCGTATTCATCGCTTAGACCATCGTTATCCGTATCCGTATAATTATCTACTACACCATCACCATTTGTATCCACTCCTCCTGCTTCTACTATATCTGCTATGCCGTCGTTGTCTGAATCTAGGTCTAGATGATTCGGTATACCGTCTCCATCTGTATCAATATCTCCCGCACAAGCAATAATTGGTTCCAATGCAATAGCATAAACCTCTGTATTTACAGGATTAAATACAGCATTATAACCACTAGAATTTCCTTCCATTTGAGTAGTAAACCCAATCAAGGTTACTACAGCGTTTGGAGGCACTGCGTAAGTTATTGTTTTGTAAACCCAATTTCCCCCATCAAGTGTTGCAGCATCACCTGAAATATCTAATGTTCCATTAATTGTTCCCGATGATGTTATTAAATTAAATGGAAAACTAGTTAGATAGGTTCCTGTTGAACCTCCTATATTATCATAGTAATAAAATGAAATACTAACTAGTCCACTCGCATCTGCATAAATATTCGTTGGGTTAGGAAATGAGTAATTAAAATTCCCCGCTCCTCCTAAAGAATCATAAGCATTTAAGAAAACCTCTGGCGCAAGTGGAGAAGGGCTTCCTCCCTGTGCTGCTACATAATCGAAATCAGATGATAAAGCATAACCCGATCTAGTAACATCCACTGTTCCATTAATTAGATCTACAGGAGCAGAAAAACAATGCCCTTCATCCACATCCAAAATTCCATCATTATCATCATCTAAATCTACTATATCAGCGACACCATCTTGATCCGTATCTAGTGCCTCTCTCCAATCTCGTTCAGAATTTTGACCATCTGCGTCAGGATGACTATTGGGATTCAAATTGGTATTAGTGGCATCTGTACTTGCTGTATTGTTATCATAACCATCCAACAAGCCATCTCCATCTGTATCTGTTGTTCCTCCTGATAAACCTGTATTCGCATTGGGGCTATCTGTGCCATCTACTAAGCCATCTCCATTTGTATCGTGCCCCTCTAGTTCATCCAACTCTCCGTCATTGTCACTATCCAAGTCCAAATAATCGGGATTGTCTACTCCATCGGCATTATTAGGTACGATCCCTGAACCTGCTCCGCCAAAGTTTGCATCGTCATTGTCATAAGCATCGTCTATCCCATCTCCATCCGCATCTGTCCCTGCTGGGGCAAGGTAAGAAGCCGTTGCCTGTCCTTCTGTATTGTCTACGATTCCATCGTTATCCGCATCTATATCCAAGAAGTTATAATTATTGTCTCCATCTGTATTATCATTGGGATAGGTATCTGGTCTTCCATCTCCATTTCCATCTGCTCCTGTTACCGTGGTCGCATTTGCTGTATTCTCTGCCGTGCCATCGTTCCCGACGTCGCCATCTACTACATCATTAAAACCATCTCCGTCGGTATCCACAAAACCATCCGCTATTCCATCTCTATTGGCATCTATTCCGCCTGCTTCTTCTACATCTAAAATACCATCGTTGTCCGCATCCAAATCAAATTGATTTAGAATACCATCGCCATCCAAATCTCCTCTTGCATAAGTATCTGGGGCACCATCTCCATTGGTATCGGCTCCTGTTAAAACCAAAACATCTGCTATATTCTCTGCCGTACCATCATTCCCGACATCGCCATCTACCACATCGTTAAAACCATCGCCATCGGTATCGGCAAAGTTATCTGCTAGACCATCTCCATCTGCATCTGTGCCGCCTGCTTCTACCACATCTGGTATGCCATCGTTATCGCCATCCAAATCCAACTGATCCATGATCCCATCTCCATCGGTATCTCCTGAGGAATAAGAATCAGGAGCGCCATCATTATCCGTATCTACTCCTGTCAAGACCAAAGCATCACTGCTATTTTCTGCTGTCCCATCGTTCCCGACATCGCCATCTACCGCATCGTTAAAGCCATCGCCATCCGTATCGGCAAAGTTATCTGCTAGACCGTCTCCATCTACATCGGTGCCGCCTGCTTCTACCACATCTGGTATTCCATCGTTATCCGAATCCAAATCTAAGACATCCAAGATGCCATCGCCATCACTGTCACTATTGGCTATATTATTTCCAGAAGATACAACATTGGTAATTTGATAATTGGCTGCAACATTCGAAATACAAGAAGAATTAGTACAAAAACCTGATGCAACATCAGCATTTGCCTGATAATTAATCACTACAGTTCCATCATCGTTCCATAAATTCCAGTTAGCTTGAGAAATTGTTATACTAAAATTCATAGCAGGCACACCACAATCTGGATAAGTAGCATTATCTGAATTCAGTCGACTAAAGGTACCTAAATTAGTAGCTCCTTCACCTGTAAGTGTAAAAGTAGCCGAATTAATTCCATATGCCCCTGTCACGGAAAAAGTCAAGGTAACATTGCTTGAAGCATCTGTTGTTCCAGAAGTAAAACTCAATGTGTGTGCTGGACTTCCTACCGTTTGACAATCATCACCCGATGTATTAGTAACATTCGTAGTACTAACTACAGAAGCATCATAAAGATCAATTAGCCCATCGTTATCTGCATCTATATTGCCATCTACTTGTCCATTACCATCCACATCAACACCACCTGCTTCTACTAGGTCTGGAATACCATCATTGTCCGAATCTAGGTCTAAATGATTGGGAATACCATCTCCATCAGCATCACACTGCCCCGTCTGAACTACCTGAATATTGTCTAGAAAATTTCCAAGGGTTGCTCCACCTACAGAGGAAATAGATTCAAATACTAAAAAAGTACTCGTTTGACCAACAGGAACAATATAGGTTCCTGTATAAGTTCCCCAAGCTGATGTTCCATCCGACATAATTTGCTGAGAAACAGCAGAAGCAACAGATGATCCTATTTTAAAATCGGCTACATCTACCCCTGCTCTCCCTCTATGATCAATAGACCAAGAAAGTGTAGCACCAGGTTCTGTACAAATGATTTGATACAAAGAAGATACTTCATTTCCATTTAATTCTGCAAAATGACCACCATCCGAAGATGGCACTCCATTAAAACCAGAATTCCACAACTCTATCAAGTTATCAGATGCTGTTGTATTCCAGCCAGGTACAGAATTTTCATTGACAAAAGCAAAGC